>NZ_CP138992.1:2265000-2865000 GCF_044595335.1 Polaribacter sp. R77954 | reverse complement strand
TATTCAACAACAATGAGTATATATCTGAAAAATAAAAATCAATTTGCCAGATATACAATCAAAGTTAATAAAAATACAAAAGATTCATCAAAAAATATATTGGCAGATTTTAAAAATGTGCAATGCTATTAACTTTACCCAAAACTTAAAACATGGAAAATAAAAAAATCACTAGAAAAGAAGCACTTAAAAAAATCGAAAAACATGGTAAATACATGGCTTTAACAGCCCTAAGCACTTACCTAATTTTACAACCTAAACAAGCGCAAGCTGCCAGTCCTGCTGCCCCAGGAACTGGATTTTAATATTAAAAATTAATGATTATGAAAAAAATACTACTTATTTACGCACTATTATTTTCTGCTGGCTTTTTTGCGCAGAATTGGGGAGAGCAGATTTTAACACAACCTAATGTGGCAACTGGAAATGCCTTTGGATATACTGTATCTATAGATGGTAATTATGCTGTAATTGGTTCTCCTGGCGAAAACCAAATAACAGGTAGTGCACACGTATACAAAAGAGATGCCAATGGTAATTGGAATTACCTACAGAAATTAACAGCATATGTTGGTCAAGCTATTGATGAATATTTTGGAAGTTCAGTAAAAATTCAAGGAGATTACATTTTTATAAGTTCTCCAACCGATCGTTTAAATGAAGAACGATTTGAAATCCCTGCAGGATCTGTATTCATCTATAAAAATAATGGTGCAGATAATTTTATAGGACACCAACGACTTAGAGCTTCTGATGCTTCACATGGTGATTATTTTGGCCATTCAATAGATGTTAGTGACGATTTTCTTATTGCTGGGGCTATTTTTGAAGACCAAGACCAAAATGGTTTAAATACTATTTCAGCAGCTGGCTCTGCTTATATCTTTAAAAAAGGAGTAGATAATATGTGGTCTCAAGTTCAAAAAATTGTACCAAGCATAAGAGGAAGGAGTGATTATTTCGGAACAACTGTTGCCATTGATGGTAACTTTTTAATTGTTTATAGTAATGATAGAACTGACGAAAACAACCTTAATAATGCAGCTTATGGTTCTGTTTTTATCTTTAAAAAAGACAATGGTTTAAATACTTGGACAGAAATACAAAAGTTAAAAACAGGAAATTACACTATGTATTCCGATATTGATATATCTGGTAATTATATTGCTATTGGTGCAAATAACGAGGTTTTTGACGATGGTAAAAGGTATAATGGGTACACCTATATTTATAAGAAAAGTGATGTAAATGATACTTGGTCTGAAAATCAAATTGTAAGAATGGCCAATAGTAATGAATTTGGAAAGGCAATCTCTATGGATAGTGATTTCTTGTTGATTTCAGATCCTTATGAAACTGTCAGAAATAATGGTGCCAATGTTTCTGAAGTGGGTAAATCATATTTATATAAAAGAGCTATAGATAATAGCTACGAGTTAAAAGAAACTGTTGTAGCTTCTGAAGCACAATCATATAGCCATATTGGAACAGGTACATTTAATAGTGAAAATGCAAACTATGCTACTTCTATTTCTGGTAATTATTTTATGTTGGGAGCTCCTTACTATGATAGAGAAGTTGCTGGTGTAACGTATTTAACATCTGGGGCTGTATTTGCTTCAAACAACATCAATAATGTATTATCGGAAGACATTGTTTGGACAGGTAATGAAAGTAATGATTGGAACGACCCTTTAAACTGGTTTTCAAATACAGTTCCTCAATCTACAAATGATGTAATTTTAGAAAATGTTGCCAACGCACCAAATATTGCAAATGGTCAAAACCACACCATTAATAATTTAACATCATTCGAAAATTTAACTATAGAAACCAATGCTAGTTTAACAGTTCAAGGAAATATAGACCAAAGAGCACAAATCACTGTAAACTCAGCTATTGATTCAAATGGAAGTCTAATTGTAAATGGTAATCAAACCAATCCAAATCCATCTAACACAACATACAATAGATATATTTCAGGAAACGGAAATGCTTGGCACCTTATCACCAGCCCCATTTCAAATGTTGATATCGATAATTTTGCAGCAAATGAACCGTTAACCAATGGTCAAGGAAACAATAGAGGACTAAGTTGGTATAATAATATCAATCAAACATGGGAGTATTATCAAGCTGACGCTGTTGGTTCTGGAAACTTTCCAAGTGGAAAAGGTTATGCTATAAATACTTCTGCCAATACAACTCTAGAATTTACAGGAATATTAAATGCTAGTGTTCTTGAAAACTATCCTATTACTGTAAACGGAAATGGCTGGAATTTAGTTGGGAATCCATATGCAGCATTTTTATATGCCAATGCTAATGCCAATGCAACAAACTTTTTAACCACTAATGTTGGTCAATTAGACCCTATTGCAGCAAATGTTTATGTTTGGAATCCTACGTTATCATCATATGAAACCATAGGAAATGGTGATGAAGCCAAATACTTAGCTCCTGGACAAGCATTTTTCATCAAATCGAAAGCTGGTGGAGGAACTATAGATATTGATAAAAGTATGCAAACACATAGAGCAGAAAATCTATTTTTTAAAAGCAGCCCTACTCAAAAAATGGTATTAGAGTTAAAAAATGGTGAAAAAATTTCGAGATCTACTATTGCTTTTAAAAAAGGCATGCGTAATGATTTAGATATTAGCTATGATGCAGCCGTTTTTTCTGGAGTAGCAACTAATTTTTCACTCTATACACAACTGTTAGAAAACTATGAAAACACCAAATTTGCAGTGCAATTTTTACCTGAATTAAAAGATGATACTGTAATCATTCCTCTTGGAATTTTGCTAAACGAAGAAAAAGAACTAACCTTAAAACTACATGAATCTAGCATAGACAATGGATACAAGGTATATTTAGAGGACAGATTACTAAATATCTTTAGAGAATTATCTCCTGAAGATTCCTACACATTTAACCATAATTTACAATCGAATGGTTTAGGCAGATTTTATGTTCATGTACAAAATGGTGCTTTAAATGTAGAGACAGCCTTTGTAAAATCTTTTCAAGCTTACAAAGTTGATCAGTCTACAATAAAAGTACAGGGCATTCAAAACGGAGCCCTAACTATCTACGATATCACTGGCAAACAGATCCTCAGAAGCCTAAAAATTAACCAAATCAATCAAACCGTAAAACTACCTAAAATCTCCTCAGGAGTATACATTCTTCAAATTGAAGAAATCAATGGGGGTAAACTAACTAAAAAAATGATATTTTAGTTTTTATCTGTTTTATTAAAGAAGTTTAAATCATTAGTTTTGTTGAAATTTCTCAACAAAACTAATGATTACAGATACCCATACCCATTTATATTCAAGTCAGTTTGATGATGACAGACAAGAAATGATGCAACGTGCAAAAGAAGCTGGTGTTTCCCGTTTTTTTATTCCTGCCATAGATTCAACCTACACAGAACGTATGATGTCTTTAGAAAAAGAATTTCCTAATGATATTTTTTTGATGATGGGGTTGCATCCAACTTCTGTAAAAGAAAATTATAAAGATGAATTGGCTCACGTTAAAGAGTGGATTGATAAAAAAAACTTCTATGCTATTGGAGAAATTGGCATTGATTTGTATTGGGACAAGTCTTTTTTAACACAACAACAAGAAGCATTTAAAACGCAAATACAATGGGCAAAGGAGAAAAAATTACCTATTGTAATTCATTGTAGAGAAGCTTTCGATGAAATATTTGAAGTTTTAGAAACTGAGAAAGGTGATGATTTATTTGGAATTTTCCACTGTTTTACGGGTACTTTAGAACAAGCAAAGAAAGCCATTTCTTACAATATGAAATTAGGAATTGGTGGTGTTGCTACGTTTAAAAATGGTAAAATTGATAAATTTTTAAAAGAAATAGATTTAACACATATTGTTTTAGAGACTGATGCCCCTTATTTAGCGCCAACTCCATACAGAGGAAAAAGAAACGAAAGTTCTTATATCACCAATGTAATTGATAAATTAGTTGATATTTATGGAATTTCTTTCGATGAAATCGCTAAAATTACCACTCAGAACTCTAAAGACATTTTTGGAGTATAATGCAAGAGACTCAAATCACATACTATAAAACACCTATAGGCATTGCAAAAATTACGGGTGATAAAAACGGAATTCAATCTGTGTCTGTTTTAGATGATGATGTTGTTGCTGCAGAATTATTAAACCAAACTGTTCCTTTTTGTTTGCAAGATTGCGTAATACAATTAGAAGAATATTTTAAAGGAAAAAGAGCTAGTTTTGGGTTAACTGTAAACCCAAAAGGTACACCATTTCAAATAAAAGTATGGAAATCGTTACTGAAAATTCCTTACGGAAAAACAAAAAGTTATTTAGAGCAAAGTAAAACTTTAGGAGACACAAAAGCAATAAGAGCAGTTGCTACTGCAAATGGTAAAAACCCACTTTGGATTATTATTCCTTGTCATAGAGTTATTGGTTCTGATGGTTCATTAACAGGTTATGCAGGTGGTATTTGGCGTAAAAAATGGTTATTAGCGCACGAAAACCCTGTAAAACAACAATCTCTTTTTTAATTTAGCCCCTCTTAATACATAAAAAACATATTTTTACGTTAAGTACATATTGTTTTGTATGCTTAGAAAATATCTTCTTTTTTTACTTTTATGTATTGGATTCTCAATCCAATCGCAAACAATATCTACAGATTTTAGAAAGAAGATCATTAAAGTTCAACAAGATACTATTCAGCTTGATTCTGTAGCTATTAATTCACAAAAATTTAAAGTTTTAGATATTCGAAATATTGAAATTGCTTCAGCTGAATATCAAGTAGATTTTAGCAAAGCCTTATTGATTATCAACTCAAAAAAACATAAAAAAATTACTGTTGAGTATTTTAGGTTTCCAGATTTTATCACCAAAACTTATAGTCCTTTTGATGATAAACTCATTCTACAAAACAACACTACAGGTGGCACCTTATACAGCTTAACCACCAATAAAAAAGCCGCTGATATTCAACTTTTTGAGGGGTTAAAAACCAATGGTTTCTTAGTTAGAGGACTAACTTCTGGTAACAATCAAAATGCAGTAACCAACTCTTCTTTAGATCTAGAAATTTCTGGTAAGCTTTCTAAAAACGTAACCCTAAGAGCTAATATTTTTGACACCAATATTCCTATTCAAGATAATGGAATTTCTCAAAACCTAACCGATTTTGATCGTATTTTTATAGAAATGTATACTGATAATTGGCGGGTAAAAGCAGGAGATTTATCACTTAAAAACAACGAAACCATTTTCTTTCCGTTTGCAAAACAAGTTTCTGGTTTAGAAGTAGAAGCTAATGTAAACGATAATTTAAAAGTGGCTGCTTCTGGTGCTGTTGTTCGTGGTAAATTTAACACCTATACATTTACAGCAATTGAAGGAAACCAAGGGCCTTACAAAATTTATGGAGCAAATAACGAAGCTGTAATTCTAATGATAGAGGGTGCAGAACAAGTTTATGTAAATGGCAATCAAATAAAAAGAGGAGAAAACGAAGATTATACCATCAATTACAATTTGGGTGAAATTACCTTTAATACCACTTTCCCTATTACAAATGATATGCGAATTTGGATAGATTTTCAGTACGCAGAACGAAATTATACACGTTTTATTACTTATGATAAAGCCGAATATAAAGGTGAAAAATTTAATATTGCTGGTTATTTTTATTCCGAAAATGATGCAAAAAATCAACCTTTACAACAAAGTTTATCTACAGAACAGCAAGAAATTTTGGTAAATGCAGGCAACAACCAAGATGCTATGTTTTCTGAAAGTGCCTTTTTAGATGCTTTTGACGAAAACAAAATTTTGTATAAAAAAGTCAACAATGTAAATGAAGATTATTTTGAGTATTCTACTAATAAAGATGACCAATTATACACAGTCACCTTTACAAATGTTGGTACAAATCAAGGTGATTATGTTTTAGATGATACCATAGCTATTGGTAATATCTTTGCTTATGTTGGGCAAAATCAAGGTGATTATAGTCCTGTGATACGCTTAATTGCGCCCACAAAATCACAATTATTTATTGTAAAATCGGCATTAAATACTGGTAAAAAAACAGTTTTAGATGCAGAGCTTGCTATGAGCAATAGAGATCAAAACTTATTTTCTACTATTGATAATAATAAAAATGTTGCTTTGGCTGCAAAAGTAAATTGGCAACAAACTTATATAGATAAAGACTGGAAATTATCTACAAAAGTAAGTCATGAATATGCACAACAAAACTTCTTTTCAGAACAAGGTTATGAACCTGTTGAGTTTAATAGAGATTGGAATATTTTAACCAATAATGCCACAAAAAATTTCTTTCAATCTGAAGTAAACTTAACCAATAATAAAGAAGATTTTGTGTTATATCGTTTTAATAATTTAAGGTATGATAATAGTTTTCGCGGAACAAAACACGAACTAAAATCTAAAATAAACACTCATAAAACTACCTTTTTTATTGATGGTAGCTATTTAGCCAACACCTCAAACATTGAAGATAATTTCTTTTTTAGAGCCAAAATAAAAGCAGAACATTATTTAAAAAAGTCGTGGTTTGGAGCGCAAATCAACTTTGAAACAAACTCTAGAAAAAACGCAATTACAGATCAATTTATCAACACCAGTCATCGTTTTAAGGATTATGAAGGCTATTTTGGTATTGGTGATTCTACTAAAATCTTTGCTAAGTTTGGTATAAATTATAGAAATAACGACAGTATTAAATCAAACCAATTTCAGGAAATCAATAATCGTAAAACCATTTACATCAATAGCAAACTCATTCAAAATACAACCACTAATTTAAGTGTATTTGCCAATTATAGAATCACTCAAAATAATTTTACTGCAGATGAAAAAGCGTTGAATTCTCGCATAATTTTCAATCAAAAACTATTCAATAATTTCATAAATCTTAATACCGTTTATGAGACTTCTTCAGGAAATGTGGCACGCCAAGATTTTGTTTATGTGCAAACGGAACCTGGATTGGGTTTTTATACGTGGATCGATTATAATGAAGATGGTATCAAAGATTTTAACGAATTCGAAATTGCACTTTTTCAAGATCAAGCCAATTATTTACGTTTGCCCAAACCCAACTTAACCTTTATTGCTACGCAACGTGCAAAATGGAATCAATCCATCACAATAAACCCAAAAATTTGGTCGCAGCAAAAAGGCTTTAAAAAATTCTTGTCGCATTTTTACAATCAAAGTTTTTTATCTGTAGATAACGAACAAGAGAGAAGTGAAAATTCATTTCAACTCAATCCTTTTAACATTAATGATAATGCCTTAATCAGTTTGAATTTAAACGTTAGAAATAGTTTGTACTACAACAAAGATTTACAAAAACATAGTATAACGTTTACCTATGGAAACTCGCAAATAAAACAACAGTATTTTATTGGTAACCAAGAAAATAACATTAACATCCATCAATTAGATTATGCGCACAAATTTGCAGATTTCTGGTTGTTTAATGTTATGGGAAAAACCTCTAAAAATAGTTTAGAAACCGAAAACTTAATCAATAGAAATTTTGAAATTAATGCTTCTGAAATTCAACCAAAAATTAGTTTTTTGTACAATAAGAATCATCGATTTTCTACTTTTTATCACTATAAAAATAAAGAAAATCAATTGCAAGATTATGAAATTTTAAAGCAGCAAAAATTTGGAGTTGAATACTTTTTTATTGGAAAAACAAAAAATCAAATATCTGCTAATGTAAATGTATTTTTAAATGATTTTACAGGAGATACAAATACACCAGTTTCTTATCAAATGTTAGAAGGTTTACAAGCAGGCACAAATTACACATGGAATTGCATTTTCAATAGAAAGTTAAATTCGTTTTTAAATTTAAATGTAAGTTATTTAGGTAGAAAAAGTGAAAATTCGAGAGCAATACATACTGGTAGTGTGCAATTAAGAGCTAATTTTTAATTTGTTAAAGTTTGCTCTTGGTAACATTTATAACACTTATTTGTTAAAAAAAATCTTTACTTTGCAGTAATGGCAAAATTAACATCCATATTGTTGGCTCATTTGATTCTACTGCAGAGTCTAAATGTTAATTTAGATTCTTTTTCAAAGTTAACAGTGTTGTTAGAACATGCCAAATTTCATCAAGAAAAATATGGGGATACTTTTTTTGAGTTTCTATCAGAACATTATGGTTCAAATGAATTTAAAGCAACCAAACACAAAGAACATAAAGATTTACCTTTTAAACAAAATGCCCAAAATTACAATCAATTACCAACTGTTTTTGCATTAAACACCTCATTATTTGCCTTAAAACCGAATATTGTAATTCAAATTCAACAAAATTATTACTATAAAGAATCGCATTCTTTATTTGAAAAACCTTCTGTTTTTCAACCTCCTCAATTGTCATAATTCCATAATCAATTTTAATCCTGTTTACTATAAATAGGTGTTTATTAATTTTTGTTTTATTATGAATTATGTTAGAAAACATTATAAAATTCAGCTTAAAAAATAAGCTCATTATCTTTTTGTGTACTGCTGCTGTAGTTGGTTTTGGTATCTATTCGTTAACCCAAATTCCTATTGGTGCTGTGCCAGACATCACCAATAATCAAGTACAAGTCATTACAACATCTCGCAATCTTTCTACACAAGATGTAGAACAATTTATAACCTATCCTGTAGAATTAGAAATGGCAAATTTGCCAGGTGTAGTAGAAATTAGATCGGTTTCTAAATTTGGTTTGTCTGTAGTTACCATTGTTTTTAGTGATGATATGGGTACCTACCTACCCAGACAATTGATTGCCGAAAAAATTAAATCTGCCTCTGAGAAAATTCCACAAGGTTTTGGCACTCCAGAAATGGGACCAATCACTACAGGTTTGGGCGAAATTTATCAGTACATTTTAGATGTAAAACCAGGTTACGAAAATCAATATTCGCCAACCGAATTAAGAACCATTCAAGATTGGATTGTAAAACGACAATTATCTGGAATTCCAGGAGTGGTTGAAGTAAACACTTGGGGTGGATTTTTAAAACAATATGAAGTTGCCATCAATCCAAATAAATTAAATGCGATGCATATTTCTGTCTCAGAAATTTATGACGCATTAGAAAAAAACAATAGTGTTGCTGGTGGTGGTTATATCGAAAAAACCAACGAAACGTTTTTTATTAGAGGTGAAGGTTTGATAAAAACCCTAGATGATATTGGCAATATTGTGGTAAAAAATGAAGGCAATCCGATTTACGTAAAAGACGTAGCCAAAATAGGGTTTGGTAGTGCAACGCGTTTTGGCGCAATTACAGGAAATGGACAAGGAGAAAAAGTTCTTGGACAAATTATGATGCTAAAAAACGGGAATTCTAAAGAAATTATTGATGCTGTAAAAGAACGAGTGGCTGCCATTCAAAATGCTTTGCCAGAAGGTGTATATATCAACGGATTTTTAGAACGAAGTGAACTCATAGGAAAAACAACCTTTACTGTTGCTGAAAACCTAATTTTGGGTTCATTAATTGTAATTTTTGTAGTAGTCTTATTATTAGGCAATTTACGTTCTGGTTTAGTGGTTGCTTCTGTAATTCCGTTGTCTTTACTTTTTGCCATTTCTTTGATGAATGTTTTTGGGGTTGATGCCAATTTAATGAGTTTAGGCGCTATTGATTTCGGAATTATAATTGACGGTGCTGTAATTATTGTAGAGTTTATTGCTTTTAGAATTATTAAAGAAAGTGACAAGCTCTCATCACTTTCATCAGTAGTAAAACAAGAAGAAATTGATGCAATTACCTTAAAAAGTGCTTCAAAAATGATGAATTCTGCCATTTTTGGGCAACTTATCATTTTAATTGTTTTTATTCCAATATTGTCTTTAGATGGTGTAGAAGGCAAAATGTTTAAACCTATGGCATTGACTTTTAGCTTTGCTTTAGTAGGCGCTATGCTGTTTTGTTTAACCTATGTACCTGTAGTTTCCTCCTTATTTTTAAAACCTAAAAAGGAATCTCAAAAAAATATTGCTGTTCGTTTAATAAAAATGTTAAACTCTTTTTATGCACCAATAATTCACTGGGCATTATTTCATAAAAAAATAGTGGTTGGCTTTGCTGCCTTTCTTTTAACGGCCAGCATTTGGTTATTTAGTACCATGGGTGGCGAATTTGTACCTACTTTAGATGAAGGCGATTTTGTAATTCAGCCTGTTTTAAAAACAGGAACTTCTTTAGGAAAAACCATAGAAATTACCACTCAAATTGAACAAATCCTACTAGAAAAATTCCCAGAAGTAGACCAAGTTGTGAGTAGAATTGGTGCTGCAGAAGTACCTACAGACCCCATGTCTATGGAAGAAAGTGATGTAATCATCAAACTAAAACCAAAAAACGAATGGGTATCTGCAGAAAGCAAAGACGAATTGGCAGATCAATTTAAAGAAGCTTTATCAATTATACCTGGGATGGAAGTCGAGTTTACGCAACCTATAGAAATGCGTTTTAACGAGCTAATTACAGGCGTAAGGGCAGATGTAGCCATTAAAATTTTTGGTGAAAATTTATCGATTTTAGCAAATAAAGCTGATGAAGTAAAAGAATTGATTAAAGATGTACCAGGAGCTTCAGATATTACTATTGAAAAAGTAGAAGGATTACCACAAATGAGTGTTACTTACAACAGAAGTAAAATTGCACGTTATGGTTTAAATATTGCTGATATCAATCAATTAATTTCTATGGGGTTTGCAGGCGGAACTGTAGGCAACGTTTTTGAAGGTGAAAAACGCTTTGATTTGGTGATTCGTTTGGATGAAAAAAATCGTAAAAATTTATCAAGTCTACAAAATTTATTTGTTGATGTACCTAATGGAAACAAAATTCCGTTAAGTGAATTGGCCGAAATTAAGTATACAACTGGGCCTGCAAAAATTTCTAGAGATGATACCAAACGTAGAATTGTTGTTGGCGTAAATGTTAGAAATAGAGATTTGCAGTCGGTTGTAGACAATGTCAAAACAATAATTGACACAAACCTAAAGCTACCTGTAGGCTATACAATTACATATGGAGGTCAGTTTGAAAACTTACAAAGTGCTAAAGCGCGTTTAACCATTGCTGTTCCTATTGCGTTAGTATTAATCTTCATTTTATTATATTTTGCTTTTGGCGCTATAAAAGATGCAGTAATGGTGTATTCTGCAATACCCTTATCTGCAGTTGGTGGCATTTTGTTTTTATGGTTAAGAGATTTGCCTTTTAGCATTTCTGCAGGTGTTGGTTTTATTGCACTTTTCGGAATTGCTGTGCTTAACGGAATTGTACTCATAGAACATTTTAAAGAATTAAAAGAAGAAGGAATTATAAACATTAATGAGCGTATAAAACGTGGCACTTCAGAACGTTTAAGACCTGTTTTATTAACAGCAGCAGCAGCAGCTTTAGGCTTTTTACCTATGGCAATTTCTACGAATGCAGGCGCAGAAGTACAACGACCTTTGGCAACAGTAGTTATTGGTGGTTTAATTACGGCTACCATTTTAACGCTGGTAGTATTGCCTGTTTTATATGCTTGGTTTGAAGAAAAAAAAGAAATTAAAATGAACAAAACCTTAATTTTAACCCTTATTGGATTCTTTTCTATACTGCATACCAATGCGCAATCTAAATTAACTATTGATGAAACTTTGGCTTTAGCGTTTAAAAATAATGCAAGTTTAAAAGCTGCAAATTTAAAAGTTGATGAAAGTAATGCTTTAATTGGTAGCGCATTTAGTTTTGATAAAACTGCTATATATTATAGTTATGATGAAAATAATTTAGCATTGAACGATTTGCCCTTAAAAGTTTTTGGCATTGCCCAAGATTTTAAATTTCCAACCGTATATTTTACAGATAAAAAACTAAATAAGGTAAAATCTGCTTTAGAAAAAACCAATGCTAATATTCAAAATCAGCAAGTGCAAAAGGCAGTATATGCCCATTATTATCACCTAAGTTATGCAAAAAACAAAACAGAAACTTATAAATATTTAGATAGTTTGTATAAAGATTTTGCAAAAAAATCGAAACGTAAATTTGAATTGGGTGAAACCAACTATTTAGAAATGATCACTGCAAAATCCAAACAAAAGCAATTAGAAACTGTTTATAAACAGGCTATACAAGAAGTAATTTTATCAAAAGAAAAACTAAAAAGTGTAGTACAAATTGATGTAATAGCCACTGTTAATGAACCTCTAAAAAAGTTGCCATTACAAAATACCTCTACCAAAGATAATTTAGGAATGCAGTATTTTAATGATGCCAAGTTGTATCAAAATATCTTATACAAAAAAGAAAAACAAAACTTGTTGCCAGACATTAGTCTCGAATATTTTCAAGGTAGCAATACTCAATTGAACACGAGCTTAAGAGGTTATCAATTCGGTTTAAAAATTCCGTTTTTGTTTTCTGGAAATGCATCAAAAATTAAGGCATCAAAAATAGCAAAAGCAGTGATTACTGAGCAACAAGAAGATTATCAGACAAAATTACAAGCGCATTACAATTCACTTTTGGCAATATTAAAGCAAAATGAAAGTGCAATAAATTATTATGAAAACGAAGGTAAACAGCTAAAAAATGAAATTATAAAAACAGCCAACAGAACGTTTAAAGAAGGTGAAATCGACTTTTTTCAATATATACAAAGTATAGAAACTGCCACAGCTATTGAGCTATCTTACCTCAACAATTTAAACGATTACAATCAAACAGTTATCGAAATTAATCACCTTATGCTAACAATTTTTTAAACATGAAAAATCTATATCTATTTTTAGTTGCCATGCTATTTTTAGCTTGCGGAAATACAGAAAAAACAACTGAAACAATTACTGAAATTGACCAAAACTCTAATCAAATCAAAATAACAAAACAACAATTTGAGAGTCAGCAAATGCAGTTTGGCCAACTTACAGCACAACCTTTTAATTCTGTAGTAAAAGCAAATGGTTTTATTGATGTTCCTCCAGAAAACCGAGCAAGCATAAGTACTTTTATTGGAGGTTATGTTAAAGAAATTCCTTTATTGATAGGCGATAAAGTAAAAAAAGGGCAATTTATAGCTAGCTTAACTAGCACTGAAATTGTAGAAATTCAACAACAATTCTCTGAAATTTCAGCACAGTTAGCGTATTTAAAAAACGAATATAAGAGGCAAAAAACCTTGTTTGATGAAAAAATAACATCAGAAAAAAAATATTTAAAAGCAGAAAGTACGTACAAAAGTAGTTTGGCACTGTACAATGGTTTGCATCAAAAACTTACAATGTTAAACATCAACCCCCAAAAAGTAGCGGAAGGCAAAATTACATCAACTATTAATTTATATGCCCCTATAAGTGGCTATGTTACTGAAGTAAATGTAAGTAATGGCTCTTTTGTTTCATCTGCAAGTGAACTGTTAGAAATTATAAATACAGACCACATTCATTTAGAATTGAATGTTTTTGAGAAGGATATTTTACACATTAAAAAAGATCAAGACATCATTTTTAAAGTCCCAGAATCCTCCAACAAAAACTACGAAGCTGAAATTCATTTAGTGGGTACCTCTATAAACAACGATAGAACCATAAAAGTGCACGGACATTTAAAAGATGAGCGCGTGCGTTTTATTACAGGAATGTTTGTGGAAGCAGACATTATTATATCTTCTAAAAAAGCGATTTCTATTGCAAAAAGTGCGGTTTTAAAAAGCGATACAAATGCTTTTATATTAACTTTAATTAAAGAAGAAAGTGACCATTTTGTTTTAGAAAAAACTTTGTTAAAACTTGGTGTAGAAAACGAAAAACATATCGAAGTTCTTAATTTTGAAACGTTAGAAAACAAAAAAATTCTTACCTCAGGTGTTTTTATGTTAAGTGATTTTTAAATCCAAGACCACCTTAAAAATTAACGCAACCTTTTAGGGTTTTACTCGTCTATTAAAGGTAATATTGTATCTAAAGTAGACCGTAAAAAATGGTATACTTTTTGATTTAACCCTAACTTAATTTTTAATCAACCATTATGAAAAAAATCACTTTTATTATTTTAATTTTATTAAGTTCTTTTTCGATAGCTCAACAAAAGGAAAAAACCGAATATCCACAAGATGTGGATAAAAAAACTGAAATTAAAATTAATGTTTTAACTCTTGTTGCTGGACCTTGGCTAGACGTTTCTTATGAAAGACTTATAGATGAAGAATCTTCTTACGGATTAGCTGCAACCTATAATACTGATACTAATGAAAGCGGTTTAAGCTACGCAATAACTCCTTTTTACCGACGTTATTTTTCTGGTAAATTTGCACGCGGTTTTTTTGTTGAAGGTTTTGGAGTTTTATTTTCGGCAAGAGAATATAACTACAGTAACTTTTTTAATTATCAAACTAACGGATTTGAAACTGGTTTTGCACTTGGAGTTTCTGTTGGTGGAAAATTTGTTTCTAAAAAAGGTTTTAGTACAGAATTACTTTTAGGTGTTGGTAGAAATTTAGATAGAGATTCAGATTATGGTGCCTATCCAAGAATTGCTATTGCAGTGGGGTATAGATTCTAAAAATAAATTTAGTAATTTCATACCTTAAATTAAAATTCGTTATGAAAAAAATAGTCTTATTTTTTATACTTCTTACAAGTTCATTTGTATTTTCTCAAAAAGAAATCAAATTAGATATTGCTGATGCTCTAGTTATAAGAGGTCTAGAATTCTCTTATGAAAATTACATTAACAATGAATCTTCTTTTGGAGTATCTGCACTTTTTAATTTAGCAAAACAAGATATTAACTTTAGATACAATGAAAATATGATGATCACACCATATTATCGTCATTATTTTACCTCTGAATACAATTGGAACTTTTTTGGTGAAGGTTTCTTCGGAATTAATTCTGGTAAAAATGAAATACCCAATTTAGGAGGTAGTGGTATTACTTATGAAAAATATACAGATGGTGCTTTAGGTATTGCTGTTGGTACAAAATATGTTGCTAAAGGCGGTTTAGTAATTGATTTTTATGGTGGTTTAGGACGTAATTTATTTGGATCAGAATCGCCTGTAATTGTACCAAGAATTGGATTTAATGTTGGTTGGAGGTTTTAAAAAAATGAAAAAATTGTTGTCTTACTCATTATTTTTAAACGTTATTTTTTTACTATTATTTGGATACTTTTTTTTTATTAAAAGAGATGGATTTAATTATTTAAAAACCAAAATATTTAATACGATAAAAGAACCCTTAAACTCTCATCTTTACCAAACTAAAATGAGTGTATTTAATAGTATGTCAATTGTAGAAGGAAGTATTATTTTTTTAGGTGATAGTATCACTGAATTTTGTAATTGGAGTGAACTTTTTGGTAAAAATAACATCATAAACCGAGGAATTAGTGGTGATACCCTTGATGGTCTTTTGTATAGAGTTGATGAAGTTATTGAGAGAAAACCTAAAAAGATATTTTTAATGATTGGCATTAATGATTTAGGTAAAGGCAAAAATGTAAATCAAATACTTGAAAAGTATACTATTTTAATCAAAAAAATACATACAAATTTACCTGAAACCATCATTTATATTCAAAGTGTTTTACCTGCAAAAAGAAAAACACTTCGCAATACTGATATTAAAAACATCAATATTGGATTAATTAAAATTGCGAATAAATACAACAAAAACTATATAGACCTTTACTCATCATTTTTATCTAAAAACAATGAGTTAAATGATGCATATTCGTTAGATGGACTGCATTTAAATGGCAAAGGATACCAATTATGGAAACAAATCATTAAAAAAGATATAGAATAACCTACATCTTCTGCAACCAAGTTTTCACATCAACCTCAGCTTTTATAATATTTCTTAGTTCAGTAATTGCAACTCTTTTTTGCTCCATAGTATCTCTATGTCTAATAGTAACAGAATCGTCTTCTAACGAATCGTGATCTACTGTAATACAAAATGGAGTACCTGCAGCATCTTGTCTTCTATAACGTTTACCAACTGCATCTTTTTCATCATAAAAAACATTAAAATCCCATTTTAAATCTTCCATAATTTTTTTAGCAACTTCTGGCAAACCGTCTTTTTTAACTAAAGGTAAAATGGCTGCTTTGTATGGTGCTAAAACTGCTGGCAACTTTAAAACTGTTCTTGTTGTACCGTTTTCTAGTTCTTCATCCACTAAAGATTTAGAGAAAACCGCTAAAAACATTCTGTCTAAACCAATAGAAGTTTCTACTACATATGGCACATAACTTTTATTTTCTGTATGATCAAAATATTGTAATTTTTTACCAGAATATGCTTCGTGTGCTTTTAAATCGAAATCAGTTCTAGAGTGAATTCCTTCTAGTTCTTTAAATCCGAAAGGAAAATTAAACTCAATATCTGCAGCTGCATCTGCATAATGTGCTAATTTATCATGGTCGTGAAAACGATAATTTTCTTTACCCATACCCAAAGATAAATGCCATTTTAAACGGGTTTCTTTCCAGTTTTCGTACCATTCTTTTTGTGTGCCTGGTTTTACAAAAAACTGCATTTCCATTTGTTCAAACTCTCGCATTCTAAAAATAAATTGTCTTGCCACAATTTCGTTTCTAAAGGCTTTACCAGTTTGTGCAATTCCGAAAGGAATTTTCATTCGCCCAGTTTTTTGCACGTTTAAAAAGTTTACAAAAATACCTTGAGCAGTTTCTGGACGTAAATAAACTTGCGTAGAATTTTCTGCTGATGCTCCTATTTTTGTTCCGAACATTAAGTTGAATTGCTTAACTTCTGTCCAATTTTTTGAGCCAGAAGCTGGGCATCCAATACCTAAATCTACAATCAATTGTTTAAAACCTACTAAATCACTTTCTTCTTGAACGCGTGTTAATTCTGCAGAAATTTCATCAATTTGTTTTTGACGACGAACTACATTTTGGTTCGTTGCTCTAAACTCATCCTCATTAAAAGCATCACCAAAACGTTTTTGAGCTTTAGCAATATCCTTTTGAATTTTTAGATTTATTTTCTCTCTAAATTCTTCTACTAAAACATCTGCTCTATAACGTTTCTTAGAATCTTTATTGTCAATTAAAGGATCGTTAAAAGCATCTACGTGCCCAGAAGCTTTCCAAGTGGTTGGGTGCATTAAAATTGCAGCATCAATACCCACAATGTTTTCGTGCATTTGCACCATTGCTTTCCACCAATACTCTCTAATATTTTTCTTTAGCTCTACTCCATTTTGAGCATAGTCGTACACCGCACTTAATCCATCATAAATTTCAGAAGACTGAAATACATAACCATACTCTTTTGCGTGCGATAAAACTTTTTTAAATTGATCTTCTTGTTTTGCCATAATTAGGGCAAATATACACGTTTACAGAAATTTTTCAACAAAAAAATTACTCGACTTTTTTACATCGATAAATAAATGCTGGGGGAATATTTAGAACCTGAAACTCTAACGAAATAGACTCTTGAAAAACTTTTTTTAACTTTTTATAATAGGTTAAACTATATTGATATTGAACAAAAGTACCCTGATGTTCGAGAACTTGATAAGTTTTTTTAAGAATTTCATTTGATATCTCATCAGGTATTATTGTTAATGGCAAGCTAGAAATGATATAGTTAGCTTTGCTTATATTCAATTTTATTAACTCTTCTTTAATTTTTTCTGCAGATGCCTTTACAACAACCAATTGTGGGTGTTGTATTGCCTCTAATTGATCATAAAAATTATCATTAATTTCAAAACAAATTAAAATTGCATTTGGCGATAATCTTTCTAAAATATATTTTGTAATTGCCCCATTTCCTGGGCCAAGTTCTACAACAACATCTGCTTTAGCAAAATTTATTTTGCGTATCATTTTTTTTGATAAAAAACGAGAACTTGGGGTAAGAGTACCTAACGTTTTAATGTTTTTTATTGCTTCTTGAAAAAATTTTATTCTACTAACCAAACAGTTTCTCTTAATTTTTATATATTTCTAAAAAATGTTGTGTAAAGATGAAACTTTTAAAAGATTTATTCTACCTTTTTTATCCAAAATTATGTGTAGTTTGTGAGGAACACTTGGTAGAAAACGAAACCGTAATCTGTACAATTTGCAGGCACGACTTACCACTCACTAATTTTCAAGATTATACAAATAATAAAGTAACACAAACTTTTTTTGGAAGGGTACTTGTAGAAAAAGGGTATGCCTTGTTATTTTATCGAAAAAAAGGTACTACCCAGCAAATGATTCACGATTTAAAATACCAAGGTAATCAAGAAATTGGGCTTTTTTTTGGGAATTGGTTAGGACAACTTTTACAAGAAAACAAAGAATTAGATAGTGTAGATGTTATAATTCCTGTACCATTACACCCAAAAAAATTAAAAGAAAGAGGCTATAATCAAGTTACAGAATTTGGTAAAAGATTGAGTTACTTTTTAAAAACTAAGTTTATAGAAAACGAACTGATTCGTATTTCATCAACTAAAACACAAACATTTAAGGCACGTTTTGAGCGTTTTAGTAATAATGATACCAAGTTTTTATTAAAAGATCCTAGTAAATTTAACAATCAACACATTCTACTTATTGATGATGTCATAACAACTGGTGCTACACTAGAGGCTTGTGCTAAAGAATTTTTAAAGTCAGAAAATTGCAAAATAAGTATCTTAACCATGGCATATACCGAATAAATTTTATGATTTTATATTCAAAAATTAATCGTTAATTTGTGTAAAAATATTTAGTTCGTGAAACTTTTATATAGATTCTTTTTTTTTAGTTTAATTGTAATTTTCATATCAAGCTGTGCAAGAACAGGCAGACCAGATGGTGGCCCAAAAGATGAAGACGCTCCTCTTTTTGTAACTGCAAAACCACCTTACGAAAGCATTAATTTTAAAAAGAAAGAAATAAAATTAGAATTTGATGAGTTTGTAAAGCTAAAAGACATCAATAAGCAATTTGTGGTTTCTCCACCAATGAAAAATCCGCCAATAATTTCTCCTCAAGGAACAGCAAGTAAAGAAATAAAAATAAAAATTTTAGATACTTTACTTCAAAACACTACGTATATTTTAAATTTTGGAAATGCTGTTGAAGACAATAATGAAGCAAATAAATTAGAAAATTTTAAATACGTTTTCTCTACTGGAGATTATATAGATTCTTTAACAACTATTGGAAGTATTAAAGATTCAAAACTAGTAGAAACACCAAAAAATGTAAATGTTTTATTATACAGAATTGATACCACTTTTACAGATTCTATTGTCTACAAAAAGAAACCTAATTATATAACAAATACGTTAGATACTACCAATTTTGAATTTACAAACTTAAGAAAAGGAAAGTACTTAATGATAGCCTTAAAGGAAACTATTAATGATTACATCTTTAACCCTGAAACTGATAAAATAGGATTTATTACAGATACTATTCAACTTCCAAAAGATAGTATTATTACAAAACCCATTGTTTTATTTAAAGAAAATTTACCTTACGAATTTAAAAGAGGTAAAGAAATAACCAAAGGTAAAATTGAGTTTGGTTTTACTGGCAATGCTAAAGATTTAAAAGTAAATTTATTATCTAAAGTACCAGATTCGTTTAAAAGTGTTTCTAAATTTATGAGAGATAAAGACACGTTAAATTACTGGTTTACACCAATAGATGTAGACTCTTTAAATTTTACAATCTCTAACCACGAATTTTTAGACACAGTCACTGTAAAATTACGAAAGAAAAAGATAGATTCTTTACAATTAAGCGCATCTGTAGGAGGTACTTTGCATTTTAGAGACACCTTTTTTATCACAAGCAATAATCCTATTGTAAAGATAGATACTACTAAAATTAGTCTTTTTGATAAAGATACAGTTGCTGTAAACTATAATGTTTTAGCCTCTACAAAAGAAAATAAAATAGGCTTTATTTTTGCTAAAAAACCCAAAGAAAAATATCGTTTTAAAGCCTTACCAGAGGCGTTTAATGATGTCTTTGGAATAAGAAACGACACGCTTTCTTATAATTTTAGCACCAAAGAGATTGATGATTATGGTAGGATTTCAATTAATGTTAATAATGTAAACAACAAAAATATTATTGTTGAAATATTATCTGGCAGTCAACAAGACGAACTTATTGAACGCCAAGTTATTAGTAGCTCTGCAAAAGTTGTTTTCGATTTATTAGAGCCCAAAAAATATACAATTAGAGCCATTATAGACCAAAACAACAACAACAAATGGGATACAGGAAGCTATCTTAAAAAACGTTTAGCAGAAAGAATTATCTATCACCAAGTTATTAATAACATTGCCTTAAGAGCTAACTATTTTTTAGAAGAAGATTTTGTGATAGACTAATAAAACCCAATGAAAATAACACTAATTTTTGCCTTAATTTTTTTAAGCTTAATACTTTGGTTTAAGGCGATTTATGATATTACACGAACTAAGTTTAAAAGCGATATTAACAATAGAAACTGGTTTTTAATTGTTTTTTTACTTCCTGTTTTTGGTGCAATTATCTATTTTTCGATGAAAAAAAAGTATATTTTATCAAAAACAAAGTATAAACCTAGTGCATAAATTAGGCATTTAAAGCTTGTTCTAAATCTGCTAATAAATCATCAATATCTTCAATCCCAACACTTAAGCGAATTAAGGAATCTGTAATACCAATTTTTAGTCGTTCTTGTACTGGAATTGATGCGTGAGACATGGTTACTGGATGATTCACTAAACTCTCTACACCACCTAAAGATTCTGCCAAAGTAAATAATTTTGTATTCTCTAAAAATCGAAAAGTTGCTGCTTTTGTAGCTGATTTTAGTTTAAAGGAAACCATTCCTCCAAAATCTTTCATCTGCTTTTTAGCAATTTTATAATTTGGATGATTTTCTAAACCTGGATAAAACACCTCACCTACTTTGCTGTGATTTTCTAAAAATTTGGCTACTGCCATTCCGTTTTCACAATGCCTTTGCATTCTTAAATGCAAGGTTTTTATACCTCTTAACGCTAAAAAAGAATCCATAGGTCCTGCAATTGCACCCGCTGCAAACTGAATAAAATGGATTTCTTTAGCCAAATTTTGGTCTTTTACCATTAAAGCACCCATAACTAAATCGCTATGACCACCTAAATATTTTGTAGCAGAATGCATTACAATATCTGCACCCAAATTTAAAGGTTGTTGTAAATAGGGTGTTGCAAAAGTATTGTCTACCGCAATTAAAATAGTAGAATGTATTTGTTTTACTGTAGATGATATTGCCTTAATATCTGCAATTTTCATTAACGGATTTGTTGGTGTTTCTAACCAAACGAGTTTTGTTTTTTCTGTGATTGCTGTTGTAACATTTTCAACAACATCCATATCTACGTAGGTAAACTTTAAACCATATTGTTCAAATAATTGTGTAAACATTCTATAGGTTCCACCATACAAATCGTCTCCAGCAATTACCTCATCACCAGGTTTTAATAATCTTAATACACAATCTATTGCAGCCATTCCAGATGAAAAAGCAAAACCATTAGTACCATTTTCTATGGCTGCAAAACTACTTTCTAAAGCAGTTCTTGTTGGGTTTGTGCCTCTTGCATAAGCATATCCTTTATGCACTCCTGGACTAGATTGTGCAAAAGTTGATGTAAAAAAAACAGGAGGCATTACTGCACCTGTAGTTTCTTCTAGTTGCTGACCTCCGTGAATGGTTTTGGTGTTGAACTTCATTTGTTTGGTATTCTAAAAGTTGGCAAACTAGTTTAGGTACTATCTTTAATTCCTAATTTTATTCTATTAATTTTTCATTATTTTTGTTTTAACAGAGAGGAAACACACTGTGATCATTCACTGGAAGTTTACCTTGTGTAGCCTCAATTTTATTGGGGCTACTTTTTATGCCTTTTTCAAAGGCAAACAGAGAGTAAAGCTCCTGCTCCTCTTCTTGGAATTTCACCTTATAGTTTGGATCATAAGCTTCGTTTTTGTTCCATAAATAATAAATCATTGTTAATAGCTTTTTCTGAACAGCAACATAGCTTTTCATCTTAATTCCGTGCTTTTTATAAGTTCTATCATATAAATCTTTAAATTGTTGTACTTCACATTGAATAACAACTAAAGAAGGCATATACAAGGCTCGTCGGATTCTGGAATTTCCTCTTTTCGATATTTTTGTCTTTCCAACTCTAGTTCCAGATTGTGCTTCAACCACATCAAAACCTGCATAAGAGACTACTTGTTTGTAATTATTGAAGAGTGTAAATCCATTCGTTTCTGCAAGAATTACCGAAGTTGTTAAAATACCTAAACCTTTGATAGTGCAAATATTTTCAACTTTTTCTAAAACTTCTTTATTAGACGCTATATGTCCTAAAATCGCTTTATCTAATTCTTTAATTTGTGATTCAAACAAACTAATATTTTCTTTTAATTGTGCTGTGACAGAAGCTAGCTGATGCATTGCGTGACTTAAAGCATCTAATTGATTTTTAATAATTGTTTTTAATTCCGTGAGATTTTGACGCTGTCTTGTTAACAAACGCAATTCATAGAAAAAAACACCCATAGGTTCCCAAGCTTGTAAACATTGTTCAGCCCCCATTTGTGATAATCCTTTGGCATCAATAGAATCGTTTTTAGATTTTAAACCCAAACAGTCTAAATATTTTTTTGCCTTATTTGGCAAAATAATAGAAACTGTAAATCCTTTTTCGTGCAAAAAATAAGCACAGTTTTCGTGATAAATACCTGTAGCTTCCATACATATTACTACTGGAATTGAATCTTTTTGATGTTTTAAAATCCAAACTATTAAATCCTCAAATCCCTTTTTTGTGTTTAAAATCTTTTTGCTAGATTTTACAATTACTCTTTGTCTTTGATCGATAACGCTTATGCAAGCATCAATCTTTTTACTCGAAACATCTAAACCTACTGAATACTTTAAATTCATCTTTTAATATTTTAGGATAAACAAAAAAATTACAAGGGTCTTCGCTCATTTTTTATGCAGCATCTAATTTGTAAAACTAGTGCTTAAGTACTATTGAAACTTAAATGTAATTAAAACCAAGTAGATTAGCCTAAAGTCCACAATATCATCAACAGATGTATTTCGCCCAGATACAATTTTGCTACTTGGTCTTGTTTATCAATTTCTAATTCTAAAGATAGAAAATTTAGATATCTTTGAATATAACAAAGATATGAGCCCAGATTGAAGCATTTGTTTGAGCTCTTTTTTTATGCTACACTTAAATTAAATGCTTTAATGGTAATTCAATTACTTTTTTTAAAGAAAAGATGCTAAAATACATTCACCATAAAAAAAAGCGAGTGCTGAAAGCTGGAAATAGCTTCTAAATAATTGTACTTTGCCCCATATGAATATTTTGAAAATTCATATTACTATCGTCTTGATTTGTAATATAATCTGCAATAAAATCTCCCACTTTTGAGGTGGTTGTTGATTTTTGTGATTTACGTTTGATATCTTTTGTGGTGATGCCTAAAGCGATAGACTTATCTACTGCTCTTTCAATGGCATCCGCTTCTTCATTTAATCCTAAATGATATAACAACATTGCAGCTGATAAAATTGATGCAAGTGGATTTGCAATATTTTTACCTTTTGCTTCGTAATATGTACCATGAATTGGCTCGAAAAGTGCGTTTTTATCGCCTATGGATGAAGAGGCTAACAAGCCAATTGAACCAGAAATTACACTGGCTTCATCTGAAATAATATCACCAAATAGATTTTCTGTAAGGATGACATCAAATTGTTTTGGATTTAAAATTAACTGCATTGTAGCATTATCAATAAACAAATATTCTAAGGTAACGTCTTGATATTCTTCTGCTATTTTGGCTACTGTTTTTCGCCATAAGCGCGAAGTTTCCATAACATTTGCTTTATCTACTAAAGTTACTTTTTTGTTTCTATTTTGTGCGGCTTTAAATGCTAAATGTGCAGTTCTTGAAATTTCTTCTACAGAATACGTGCAGGTATCAAATGCATGTTTTTCGTCTTTACTTAATTCTTTATTGCCAAAATAAATTCCACCACTTAATTCTCTAAAGATCATAAAATCTGTGCCTTTAACCACTTCTCTTTTTAAGGGCGAATTGTAGATTAAATTATCATAAGCTTTTACAGGCTTTACATTACAATACAAGTCTAATTCTTTTCTTAAACGCAATAAACCTTGCTCTGGCCTTACTTTAGCACTTGGGTCGTTATCGTATTTAATATCACCTACAGCCCCAAATAAAATAGCATCTGCATTTTTACAAATTTCTAAAGTTTCTTTTGGTAAAGGATCTCCAGTTGCATCAATAGCACATGCGCCTATTTTGGCTTCTTTATATAAAAAAATATGATCGTAAGCTTCTGCAACAGCATCTAATGCTTTTTTAGCTTGCGCTGTTACTTCAGGCCCAATTCCGTCTCCAGATATTACTGCAATTGTGTGTTTCATAACTAAATATAGCTTTTATACCATTGCGATTTTAGAAGTTTTGTTAACCTCTTTCATAATGGCATGAATATCATCATCTTTTATTTCTTTTTGCCTATCTGCAGCTGCTAAAAAGGAAATATATGCTGAGTCTAATTGTAGTTTGGTTAATTCGTAACCAATTTTTTTAGCTCTATAGGCCAATGCAGCTCTACCACTTCTTGCTGTTAAAACAATAGCACTTTCTGTAACACCTACATCTTCAGGATCCATAATTTCGTAAGTTTCTCTATTTTTTATAACGCCATCTTGATGAATTCCTGAGCTGTGTGCAAAAGCATTAGCACCCACAATGGCTTTATTGGGTTGTACAGGCATTCCCATACTTTCTCTTACCAATATACTTGTATCGTACAATAATTTTGTGTTGATACTTGTTTCTAAATTTAAGTAAGGGTGTTGTTTTAACACCATAACCACCTCTTCTAAAGCTGTGTTTCCTGCTCTTTCTCCAATTCCGTTAATGGTACATTCTATTTGACGTGCGCCATTGATAACACCTGAAATTGAATTTGCTGTTGCCATACCTAAATCGTTATGACAATGACACGATAAAATTACATTTTCTATACCTTTTACATTTTCTCTTAAATACTTCATTTTTGCACCATATTCTTCTGGCAAACAATAACCTGTAGTATCTGGAATATTTAAAACAGTGGCTCCTGCCTTTATTACCTCTTCACAAACTCTTGCTAAATAAGCATTATCTGTTCTACCTGCATCTTCAGCATAAAACTCTACATCTTCTACAAAAGATTTTGCGTAAGAAACTGCTTTTACAGCTCTTTCAATTACTTTTTCTCTTGAAGATTTAAATTTAAATTGTATGTGAGAATCACTTGTACCAATACCTGTATGAATTCTTGGATGTTTGGCATAAGTTAGTGCTTCTGCAGCTACTTTTATATCATTTTCAACGGCTCTTGTTAATCCACAAACGGTTGCATTTTTTACGATTTTGGCAATTTCTGTAACCGAATTAAAATCTCCAGGACTAGAAACAGGAAAACCAGCCTCAATAACATTTACACCTAGTAAATCTAATCTTTCAGCAATTACTAATTTTTGTTTGGTATCTAACTTACATCCAGGCACTTGCTCTCCATCTCTTAGGGTAGTATCAAAAATTTGAACTTTATTATCTTGCATAATTTGTAAAGATTATCTTTATATTTAATCAAATGTATGTAATTAAGGAACAAAAAAAAGGTTATTTTTACATCTTCGTACGATTTCTAATACACCACAAGAAATCTTAAGTATTTTATTATCAAAAACTTATGAGTAAAAATACTACATCAGTCAATAATCAAAACGACGCTCTTTTTGTGCTAATTAAGTCTTTAACAAAGTCTGAAAAGCGCCAATTTAACCTTTATGTAGGTAGACTAGGTGGTAATATTGATGCTAAATTTTTTTCTCTTTTCAAATTTTTAGAAAAGTTAAAAGCTTACGATGAAAAAACAATTATTAATAGTGGTATTGTATCTAAACAACAATTATCTAATTTAAAAGCGCATTTATACAAACAAATTTTGATTAGTTTACGCCTGAATCCTGCTCATAAAAATATTAGAATTCAAGTACGTGAACAATTAGATTTTGCCACAGTTTTATATCAAAAAGGTTTATACAAACAAAGCTTAAAATTATTAGACAAAGCTAAAAACTTAGCTTTAGAAAATGAAGAAAAAAACATTGCCTATGAAATTGTAGAACTAGAAAAAGTAATTGAAACACAATACATTACTAGAAGTTTAAGCAATAGAGCAGATCAACTTTCTATACAAGCCAAAACATTAAGTCAGCAAAATGTAATAGCCAGTAAGCTCTCTAATTTATCTTTACAACTCTACAGCCATTTACTACAAAATGGGTATGTAAAAAACAACGAAGAGTTAGAGTTTATTAATCTATATTTTCATAAAAGATTACCCAAATACAATTTTGAAAATTTAGGTTTTAGAGAAAAATTATGGCTCTACAAATCGCATTTATGGTACAGTTTTTTAACTCAAGATTTTTTACAGAGTTATAAATACGCCAGAAAATGGGTAGATTTATTTAAAGAAGATAAAAAACACGTGATTCAGCATCCTGTTTTTTACTTAAAGGGAATTAATTACTTGTTAGAAGCCTCTTTTTTTGTAAAAAAAACGTCTACTTTTAAAAAGGAATTAATTGCTTTTGAAAACGAAATAGAACAGAAAATAATTCCTTCTAATGCCAATACAGAACTCTTAATTTTCGAATATTTGTATGCAAATAAACTGCATTTACACTTTTTAGAAGCTACTTTTTCTGAAGGTGAATATTTGGTAGCAATCATCAATCAGAAAATAGAAGATTATAAAAACAGGTTAGATAACCACTACATTGTAATGCTCTATTACAAGATTGCCTGTTTGTATTTTGGAATGGGTGAAAATAAGTTATGTATTGCCTATTTACAAAAAATTATACGCTCTAAAAATCTTAGCTCTGCAGAAGACTTACAATGTTTTGCTAGAATTTTAAATTTGATTGCACATTATGAATGCGGATTAGATTACGATTTAGAAAGACAGTTTTTAGACACTTACAAATTTTTACTAAAAATGGAGAATTTACAAGAAGTCCAAAAAATATTCTTGACTTCCATTCGTGATTTAAGTGATGTTTTTCCGCATGAAATTAAAAATGAGTTCAAAAAAATTCATGCTAAGCTAAAACAGTTTGAAGATCATCCTTATGAAAAAAGAGCTTTTTTATACCTAGATATCTTATCTTGGTTAGAAAGTAAAATACAAAACAAGCCAATTGCTTTAATTATTAAAGAAAAATCAAGGAATATTATTAAATAATAAATTATTTTAATTATTTTAAATTATTTTTAAGAATTTCATATAAATTCAATATTTTCTCAAAATAATCAGCATCTAAACCCATCAAAATAAATAATACTTCTATTTTTGTGAGGTGAATTTATCTAAAATACATACAAATTCTACTAAAACTACCCTTGTAGTTTGTATTTCTATGAACACTATTATTCGTACAACAACTACAACTATTACCCTTTAGGGGTGCTACTATATTCATATCATCAAGGTCAACTATTGTTTCGTACAAACGAAGCATCATCATAAAAAAATTACAAACTATTTATCATTTTAAAGATGAAAGTATTAAAGTTCGGAGGCTCATCAGTAGCAAATTCAGAAAAAATAAAACAAGTTTTAAGCATTGTTGCTAACGCATCAGAAAAAAATAAAGTTGCAGTGGTGGTTTCTGCATTTGGCAAAACTACAGACCAATTATTAGCAGGTGCTAATGGAGCTTTAGAAGATATTACAGCTGCAAAAGAAATTTTAAACAGCATAAACGAATTACATTTTCAAGTTATTGAAGATTTAATTATCAAAAACAAAAAAGAAGTTAAACAAGAAATTACATTACTTTTTAATAGATTACAATCTATATACGAAGGTGTTTATTTATTACAAGAATTATCAGACAAAACTTTGGCCAAGGTGTCTAGTTTTGGTGAGCGCTTGTCTTCTTACATTATTGCAAATGCCGCAAAAGAAACGTTAGATGCCATTCATAAAGAAAGTAGAGATTTAATTGTTACGAATGACGAATATTTGAATGCACAGGTAAATTTTGATATTACTAACAAAAATATTTCTACTTTTTTTGATAACAATACGCATCAAATTACGCTTTTAGGCGGCTTTATTTCATCGAATGCAAATGGAGAAACCACCACTTTAGGAAGAGGAGGATCTGATTTTACAGCATCTATTTATGCAGCTGCTTTAAATGCAGATGAACTACAAATTTGGACCGACGTTTCTGGCATGTACACTGCAAACCCAAGAGTGGTAAAACAGGCTTTTCCTATCTCAGAAATTAGTTATGAAGAAGCTATGGAATTGTCTCATTTTGGCGCAAAAGTATTATACCCACCTACAATTCAGCCTTCTTTACGTAAAAATATTCCTATTAGAATTAAAAATACGTTTGATCCTGAAAATCTTGGTACATTAATTTCTAATAACCCAGAAAATGAACACGAAGTAAAAGGAATTTCTCATATTGAAGATATTAGTTTAATTACTTTAGAAGGTGGTGGAATGATTGGAATTCCTGGTTTTTCTAAACGATTATTCGAAACACTTTCTGTTGCAAAAATTAATGTAGTTTTTATTACACAAGCGTCTTCTGAGCATTCCATTTGTGTGGGCGTTTATGAAAATGATGCCCAAAAAGCAAAAACTCTTTTAGACGCTACTTTTAGTATAGAAATTGCGAGTAAAAAAATTAAACCAATTAGTGTAGAAAATGATTTGGCCATTATTGCTGTGGTAGGCGAAAGCATGAAAAACTACCAAGGTTTAAGCGGACAAATGTTTAGTGCGTTAGGTAAAAACAACGTAAATGTTAGAGCAATTGCACAAGGTTCATCAGAAAAAAATATCTCTGCTGTTATTAATAAAAGTGATGCCAAAAAAGCTTTAAACACTTTACACGAACAGTTTTTTGAAGAAAAAACAAAACAACTCAACTTATTTGTAACCGGTGTTGGTAATGTTGGCGAGCGTTTTTTAGCACAAATTGATCAACAAAAGAAATTCTTAAAAGAGAATTTAAAATTAAATATTAGAGTTATCGGAATTTCGAATTCTAGAAAAATGGTTTTTGACAATTCTGGTATCAACCTAAAAAAATGGAAAGAATTGTTAGCCAATGGAGCGCCTACAAGTTTAGATCATTTCCACAAAAAAGTAAAAGAATGCAACCAAAGAAACAGTGTTTTTATTGATAATACTGCAAATCAACAAGTTTCTGAAGTATACGAAAGGTATTTAAGAGATAGCATTTCTGTAGTTACGTGTAATAAAATTGCATGTGCTTCTAGTTTTGATAATTATAAAAAATTAAAAGAAGTTTCAAGAAAATACAATGCTTCTTTCTTGTTTGAAACCAATGTGGGTGCAGGTTTACCTATTATTGATACACTTAAAAACCTAGTAAATTCTGGCGATCAAATTCATAAAATTCAAGCTGTTTTATCGGGTAGTTTAAACTTTGTTTTCAATAATTTTGATGAAAACACAACCTTTCATGATGTTGTTGCCCAAGCGCAAGCAGAAGGTTTTACAGAACCAGATCCAAAAATTGATTTAAGTGGAGTTGATGTTGCTCGTAAAATTTTAATTCTAGCCAGAGAAAGTGGATATCAATTAGAATTAGACGACATTAAAAACAATGCTTTTTTACCAAAAGAATCGTTAGATACCAAAAATAATGATGATTTTTATGCATCATTAACCAAAAACGAAAATCATTTTCAAGATATTTATAAAAATGCCAACAGCAAAGAATGTCGTTTAAAGTATGTTGCTGAATTTGTAAATGGTGCAGCAAATGTTGGTTTGCAACACATTGCTGCCAATCATCCTTTTTATAATTTAGAAGGAAGTGATAATATTGTATTATTTTTTACAGAAAGATATCCAGAAAATCCACTCATCATAAAAGGTGCTGGTGCAGGTGCAGATGTTACTGCTTCTGGTATTTTTGCAGATGTAATACGAATTGCGAATCAATAGTTATTGGTTGTTAGTTTGTGGTTTTTAATAATGCTATTAACCGCAGACCAACAACTAAAACCAAAACCAAAAATAAATGGATTATTTAAAAATATTTTCACCAGCTACTGTAGCTAATGTTTCTTGCGGATTTGATTCACTGGGATTTGCTGTAGATAATATTGGTGATGAAATGACTTTTGTAAAAACACCTCATCAAAGGGTTGAAATTACAAACATTACAGGAGCAGATTTAACTTATGATGTTGATAAAAATGCAGCAAGTGCTGTAGTACAAAAAATGTTACAAGAAGCCAATGCAGATTTTGGTATTAACCTTACCATTCATAAAGGGTTTTCTCCAGGAAGTGGTTTAGGAAGTTCTGCTGCAAGTGCTGCTGGTGCTGCTTTTGGGGCAAATAAATTATTAGGTAACATTTATAACAATATCGAATTAACAAAATTTGCCATGTTTGGTGAAGAAGTGGCTTGTGGATCACCCATTGCAGATAATGTGGCTGCTGCCATTTATGGTGGTTTTGTATTGATTAAAAGTTACGAACCTTTAGATATTATAAAATTACCAGTTCCTAATGAATTAAGAGTGGTAGCTATACATCCACAAATTGAGGTAAAAACAAAGGATGCTAGAGACGTTTTACCAAAAAATATTCCGTTAAAAGACGCAGTTACCCAATGGGCAAATGTAGGCGGATTAATCAGTGGTTTACACACTAATGATTACAAGTTAATCAGTAATTCTTTAGTAGATATTATTGTGGAACCTCATCGTAAAAATTTAATTCCGTTTTTTGATGATGTAAAAGAAGCTGCTAAAAAAGCAGGTGCTTTAGGTGCTGGAATTTCAGGTTCTGGCCCAACAATTTTTGCACTTTGTAAAGGTGATGAAATTGCCAAAAACGTGTATAATGCTGTTGAAAAAAGCTATAGAAATAAAGGTATCGATTTTGAATTATTTATTTCAAAAATCAATCACGAAGGAATAAAAATTTTAGAATAGTTGTTGGTTAGTGGTTTTTAGTTGGTAGTTCAGCCCTAAACCAAAAACCAAAAACTAACAACCAAAAACCAAGAATAATGAACTACTACAGTTTACATCATAAATCACCTAAAACAACTTTTAAAAATGCAGTTGTTGAAGGACTTGCAAAAGATAGAGGAATTTATTTTCCAGAAAACATCACCCCTTTACCAAAAGATTTTATCAACAATATTTCTGAGTATTCTAATCATGAAATTGCGTTTGAAGCGATAAAACAATTTGTAGGCGATGAAATTCCGACTGAAAAACTAAAAGAAATTATCGCAGAAACGGTTTCTTTTGATTTTCCTGTGGTAAAAGTAGATGATAATATTGCTTCCTTAGAATTATTTCACGGACCAACCATGGCTTTTAAAGATGTTGGCGCTAAATTTATGGCAAAATGCTTGGAGTATTTTAACAAAGATAATGATGATGAAGTTACGGTTTTAGTAGCTACTTCTGGTGATACTGGAGGTGCTGTTGCCAACGGATTTTTAGGCGCAAAAGGTGTAAATGTGGTTATTTTATATCCTTCAGGAAAAGTAAGCGATATTCAAGAAAAACAACTAACTACCTTAGGACAAAATATTACAGCTTTAGAAGTAGATGGTGTTTTTGACGATTGCCAAGATATGGTAAAAACTGCTTTTTTAGATAAAGAAATTCAAAGAACATTAACTTCTGCAAACTCTATAAATGTTGCACGTTGGCTGCCACAAATGTTTTACTTTTTCTTTGCTTACAAAGCATTACACAAACAACATAAAAACCTCGTATTTTCTGTACCAAGTGGTAATTTTGGTAATATTTGTGCAGGAATAATGGCTCAAAAATTAGGCTTACCAATCAAACATTTTGTAGCTTCTACCAATATAAATGATACAGTGCCTAATTTTTTAGTAGATGGTATTTACCAACCAAAACCCTCAAAAGCAACCATTTCTAATGCTATGGATGTAGGGAATCCAAGTAACTTTATTAGAATTAGAGAATTGTTTAACAACGATTTAGACACTTTAAAAAGTGCCTTTTCATCCTATAGTTTTACTGATGATGAAACTCGTGAAACCATGAAAAGCATCTATAAAAATTCTGGCTATGTGGCAGATCCTCATGGAGCAGTAGGTTATTTAGGGTTAAAAAAACACGGATTAAAAGAAAATGAGTTTGGTGTGTTTTTAGAAACTGCACATCCTGTTAAATTTTTAGATGTTGTTGAAGAAACGTTACCTGTAAAAGTTGAAATTCCTGAGCAGATTCAAAAAGTCATCAATAATAAAAAGGTTGCCATTAAAGCGTCTTCTTATGAAGATTTGAAGGCATATTTGATGCAGTAAAAACATACTTAAAATTGATATTTTATAGTCCTTTCAGGTTTTAATAAACTTGAAAGGATTTTTTTTATTTAAAAACGATTTTTACCTAACTTCTAATCTAAATTAACAGAATTTTAACTTTGGCATCTTATTTGTTTTTATGTAAAAAAACACTTTAAAGATGAACTCAAAATTTAAGATTTCTATTCCTAAACCTTGTCACGAAAACTGGAAAAAAATGACACCTAAAGAAAAAGGTAGATTTTGTAGTTCTTGTTCTAAAACTGTGGTAGATTTTACCAAAAAGTCTACTGAAGAAATTGAAAACTTTTTAACCCTAAACAAAAACAATAAAGTTTGTGGTCATTTTTACAAACAACAACTAGATAGTATTGTAATTGAAATTCCTCAAATTACTTTTCAGCAACCATTATCGTTTCAAAAATTGTTTGTATTGGCTTTATTTTTTGTGATGGGCACCACGCTTTTTAGTTGTCAATATTCTGATGGAAAAAAACAAAAAATTAAAAATATCGTTATTCTAGATTCTTTAAAAACTGTGAACAAAGATGCTGGTTTCATTGATTCTGTTGAAGACGAGATTGATTCTTTAAAAACTCGTTCAAAAAAAGATACAATAGCAACAAATAATAATAATAATATTAAGCTTACAACTCTTACTACAACAGGAATTACAATTTGTGAAACAGATTTTACAAAAGATAGCACAAACAATTCAAAAAGCACAGAAGATATTCTTGAAGTGATTGAAACTACTGGAGAATTGGCTATAGAAGGTGATATTAATTTTACTGATGAAATAGAAGAAGATTTTGATGATATAATTATGGGATATATTGTTGAACAACCCCCTAAGTTTAAAGAGGCCAAAAACTTAACTCAGGAGAAAGCAAACAAAGATTTTAACGAGAGAATTCAACATTTTATTCAAGAAAATTTTGATACAAAACTAACCGAAAATTTAGACCTAGCAGAAGGAAAATACAGGGTTTTTACACAATTTATCATTGATAAATATGGTAATATGACTGATATAAAAGTAAAAGCGCCTCACCCTAAACTTAAAAATGAAGTTTTTAAAATGCTTCAAAAATTACCTCAACTCATCCCTGCAACACAGGCTGGTAAAGCTGTAAAAACAAAATATACACTACCAATATCTTTTGTCGTAGAATAATATTAAGTTGCTCTACTCATTTAAAAACACATGCTTGCAAAAGAAATACAAGCGCTAGCAAACTAGCCTAGCCCAGATTGAAGCATTTGTTTGAGCTCTTTTTTTTTGCAAAGCGAGGCTCAGTATTTGTTCTAAACAATGAAATTACTTTCTTTAAATAGCAAGATGCTAAAATAAATTCGCCTAAAAAAAAAGCGAGTGCGGAAAGCTGGAAACAGCTTCTAAAACAACTCTTTATTACTAATATCTAAATAATTACGTTTTACAAAAATTAAGATCGTTTCTAAGATTTCGCCCATATTTTGGCACTTTTTAAACTCAACATCACCCACGTAACCTATTAAATCTTTTTTTAAACGCTCTATATGACGTGGAAACGAAATTTCATCGTGTTTCATACAACGTACTATATGCTGAATTCTGTCTGGAGAACTAATCATTCTTTTGGCGATAAACGAACGTTCTTCGATTTTATATTGCTCTATAGAACTGTTTTGCAATCGCTTACTCACCATTTCTACCATTTTAAAATTTTCTTTTAAAAACTGTAAATTGTACACTTTTAAGTTTCCTTCAAAAGATTGCTGATCAAAATCTATGGCTCTAATTTTATATACAATTTGGTCAAAATCGTGTATTGGAGTGATTACATAATTGTAAGAGCGCATGTCTCCTAACAACCTAATAAAACAGCGTTCTTTAAATTTTACAAACTCTTTGGCTATTTGCGATTTTTGAGACTTTGTACACTTTGGTAAAACATCTCTAATAAAATCATCACCAGGAATACCTGATATATGCTCTTCTATAAGTGTGTCTTTATACACCAAGTAATTGATGGTGTAAGGTGATAAAATATGCTCTAATTCTAAACCATAAACACGAGAAGCGTCTGCTTGTTTGATATAAAAATAGGTAAAGTTGTCATTTAAAATGTTTCTAACTTTAATACGAAAAGGTTTAGAATTGCCAAAAGTACAGTAGTCTATAGCATCTACATTTAAAAACGGAATGGTACTTTCATTACCATCTGAATGCAGAATAGTATATATTTTTTTTAAACTACGGTCTATTTCTTGTCTGTCCCATTCAGAGTAATAAACTCTTACCCAAAGTGTATCTTCATCGTTTTTATCAAAAACAGATACAGAACCTTGAAACCGAAGCAAATCGTTATATAAAATACTAATTTTACTGCTTCTATTATGTTTTTTTAAAAATGCAGCCAACAGTTTGTTAACAGGAAATGTTGGTTTTTTTTTTGATATTAATTTTTGATTTTCGGTCATAACATTTGGGTCTATCTTACAAAAATAGCGATATTTATATAGTTTCAAACATCTTTCCAGGTAAAGGTTTTACAACACCTTTTAATTCCATTTGTAATAAAATTGATGACAATTGAAATAGTGGAATAGCGCAATCTAAAGCAATAACATCTAGCAATTGCTTGCCATTATTTTGCAGATAATCATAAACTTTCTGTTCATTTTGATTTAATTCAACAAACAACTGTTTTTGAATGGGTGGTTTAGTTTTCTCTTTAAGATCCCAATTTAATAATTTTACAACATCATTTGGTGTATTTAATAAGTGCGCTTTGTTGTTTTTAATTAAGTTATTGCACCCTTTACTGTAAATATCTGTAGTTCTGCCTGGTACTGCAAATACATCTCTATGATACGAATTTGCAATATCTGCAGTTACTAAAGAGCCTCCTTTTTCTGCAGATTCTACAACTATTGTAGCTTGAGAAATACCAGCAACAATACGATTACGCTTTAAAAAATTTTCTCTTAAAGGTTGCTCTTCGCTCCAAAACTCGGTTAAAAAACCACCATTTTCATTTAATGCATTAATATATTTTTTATGCACTTTTGGGTAAATCATTTCAAAACCATGTGCTAAAACAGCAATATTTTGCAAGTTGTATTTTAGTGCTGCTTTATGTGCGCAAATATCTACACCATAAGCAAAACCGCTTACAATTATGGGGTTGTATTCTGCTAAAGTTTCTATTAAATTATTGGTAAAATCTCTGCCATAAGAACTCATATTTCTTGTACCAACAATTGAAATAATTTTTTGCTGCTTCAAATTGATGTTTCCATCTTTAAATATTAAAATAGGGCTATCAATACAATTTTGAAGATTTTTAGGATAATCATCATCTAAAAAATAAGTGTAGTCTATTTTATTTTTGATGATATAATCGAGTTCTTTTTCGGCTGCTTTAAGATTTTTTTGATCAAATAAATGTTTTACAGCATGTGCACCAATACCGTTTATTTTTTCTAAAACAACAGCTTTTTCTTTAAAAACTTGTGCCACATCTCCCACATTTACAATGAGTTTCTTCGCCAAAATATCTCCAATGGCTTTGCTTTTTTGTAATCGCAAAATAGCGAGTAATTTTTCTTCTTTCAAAAGGTAACAATTTGAAAACCAATATATCAAAATTTTGTTAATAAAATTAAGCTTAAAAGCTTCTTTTTGTACCTAAATATTATAATTTTGTTGGTATGATTTTAGCCAACTACATTAACGATTTATTGTACAGATACGATTGTGTGATTGTACCTGATTTTGGTGGTTTTGTAACCAACAGAAAAGGTGCTAGTTTAAATGAGGATACTCATATTTTTTATCCTCCTACAAAACAAATTACATTCAATAGTCATTTAAAAGTTAGTGATGGTTTATTAGCCAATTACATTGCATCTACTGAGCAAATTTCTTTTGAAAAAGCTTCTACAGCCATTAGTTTATCTGTTATAAAGTGGCAAAATGAAATACAATCTAAACCTTTAGAAATAGGTAATATTGGGGTTTTAACCTTAAATGAAGCTGGGCAAATTATTTTTGAACCCACTACAGAGGTAAATTATTTATCAGAATCTTTTGGACTCTCTGCTGTTACATCTTCTATAATACAAAGACCTAAAGAAATTGTAAAACCTTTAATAGCTGCTGTTGAAAAAGAAGATAAGAAAAGAATACCTACTTTTATAAAATATGCTGCTACTGCTGCCATTTTATTAGCAACAGTTTATGCTGGCAACAACGTTTATCAACAAAACGAGCAAAAAGAAGCTTTAGCCAATCAAGAAAAGGCATTAGAGAAAAAAATACAAGCAGCTACGTTTGTTATCTCTAATCCTTTACCTACTATTGAGTTGAATGTTGCAAAAAAAGCAATAAAACCTTATCATGTAGTAGCTGGTGCTTTTCAATTTGTAGAAAATGCAGAGAAGAAAGTACAACAACTAAAAAAGAAAGGTTATAATGCTAGCATTTTAGGAGTTAATAAATGGGGATTAACAGAAGTGGCTTTTAATAGTTTTGCAGACAGAAATGACGCCATAAACAACCTCTATAGAATCCAAAAAACGGTTTCTAAAGACGCCTGGTTATTAACAAAAAAATAATCTTTTTTACTAGGCTATCCTTATCTTTGTACAAATTTACAAGATGGAAGCAAAAACACCTAAAGAATCTTTAACTGTACTTACAGATTTAGTTTTACCTGGAGACACCAACTATTTAGACAACCTTTTTGGAGGCGAGTTGCTAGCTAGAATGGATAGAGCTTGTAGTATTGCTGCAAGAAGACATTCTGCAAGAATTGTGGTAACTGCTTCTGTAAATCATGTGGCTTTTAACAAATCTGTACCTGTTGGTAGTGTGGTTACTTTAGAGGCCAAAGTTTCAAGAGCTTTTAAATCTTCTATGGAAATTTATGTTGATGTTTGGATTGAAGACAGACAATCTGGACAAAAAACAAAAGTAAACGAGGGAATTTACACCTTTGTGGCTGTGGATGAAACTGGAAAACCTGTTCAAATTCCGCAAATAATTCCTGAAACTGATTTAGAAAAAGAACGTTTTGAAGGTGCTTTAAGAAGAAAACAATTAAGTTTAATTTTGGCTGGAAAAATGCACCCTGAAAAAGCTACAGAACTGAAAGCACTCTTTAAATAAAGAAAATAGTATGTACGAATTTTTAAGTAGTTATAAAATTATAGGATCGATTATTGTTATTGTTTTAGGAACTTTAATTCGTTTTCTTACTTCTAAATCGTTGCGTAAAATTCGTGTGAATTTCGACTTTCAAAAATCTAGAATGGTTGTTATTTATAAAATTATAACCTTCTTAATTTACTGTACTGTACTTGTTTTAATCGCCTTTATTTGGGGAGTTGATGAAAAGCAACTTATTGTGTACATCTCCTCTTTTTTAACCATTTTAGGCATTGCTTTTTTTGCGCAATGGTCTTTATTATCTAACATTACAGCAGGTTTAATTTTATTTATCAATTATCCTGTAAAAATTGGTGACACCATAACAATCTTAGAAAAAGACAATAATACTACAGGCGAAATTATTGATATTGGTGCGTTTTTTATCACTTTAAAAACACCTGAAGATTTAATGATTACCATACCTAACGCTATTATACTTCAAAAAAATATCAGTTATAGAACAAAATAACATCGTCCATTCTAACATTAGGTTTTTTAAGCTTATACCGAAAGTATTTATGTCTGTTTTATGTTTTAAACATCATTACAAATTCATAAAAAACTATCTTCTTATTATCCATGAAGCTGGATTAAGGCGTTTATTATTTTTAAACAATACAAATACTAATTTTGTTTTTTTAGATACTTTATCTGTAAAAATCTTACCAATATTTTGTCCTGTTGTAATTTTATCACCTTTTTTTACATAAGAATTTTGCAAATTATTATAAGAACTAATATAATTTCCATGTCTTATTAATACATTTTTTGTACCTCCACTACCTATTAAAACATTCAACACTTCTCCATCAAAAATAGCTTTGGCTTCACTACCATTTGGCGCTACAAAATGTATACCAGTACTATTAATGGTTATTCCTGGAAAAATAGGGTGAGGTTGCACTCCAAATTTTCTAATAATTAACCCTTCATTTAATGGCCAAGGTAATTTACCTTTATTTTGCTCGAATTTTGCTGCTAATACTTTGGCTTCTGGACTTAAAATAAACGCATTATTATTTTTAGAAACTGGTTTTTTACTTTTGTTTTTAGCTCTAGCTAGTCTATTGGCTTTTGCAATTTCTTCCTTAATAATTTTATCGATTCTTGCTGCAATTTTTTTATCCTCTTGTACTTTCTTTTTTATTTCTCGTTTATATTTGCCTTCTTTCTTTTTAATAGTTGCAATTAAAGATTCTTGCTTTTGTTTGTCAGATTCTATTTTCTTTTTTTGATTTTTCTCTACCAAAATCAAGGTATCTTTTACTTTTTTTTGATATAGTAAAGAATCGTTTAATTTTTCAACAATATTTTTTTGAATAACAATTTCTTCTCCTTGTTTTTTTCTGAACTTGGTATATTGTTTCATATACTCTAAACGCTTATATGCTTGATAAAAATTTTGTGAAGACAATAAAAACATTGCCCTACTTTGCTGCGACTTACTTTTGTATGATTTGTAAATCATTTGGGCATAATCTGCTTTTAAAATTTCTAAATTTTTATTGAGTGTATTCCGTTTTTTCTCGTTTTTTGAAATTGCGTTCGATAGCAATTTTGCCTCTAAATCTATGGTATTGATGAGTTTATTTCTAACCGCAATTTTTTGGTTGAGATCTTTTAAATCTTCCAACGCATTTTTTTCTTTCTTTACAGCTGTTGATAATAATCTATTTAATTGAGCAATTTCAGATTTGTATTTTTTACGCTGATTTTCTAACTGCTTTTTAGATTGGCCAAGCACAGATAAATTCATCAACAGAAAAAATCCAAAAAAAAGATATAGCTTAAACAATTGCATTAAAAACTAAGTTTTTTTAATGAATTAGGTATATTAAAAGACATAAAAACGTCTGTATCAAAAATCACTGATTTATAAACTAAATCTATAATAGTTGTAGATTTTGGGTTCTTTGCCACAATGTTTACAGCAGATGGAAATACCGAATTTTGAACTAAATTATACGAAGGATAATTTACATCTAAGCGTAAATTTTTTTCGGTATTCACAATATTTTGTTCATCTAACTTAAAATGAGCAGGATTAATGGTAAAGAAAATATCAAACAAAGCAGCTTGTTTTTCTGGTGATAAAATATATCGATTATTCGCTATTTCTACTTTTTGATCAATTTCTTTTACATTTAATAAAGATTGCCCTAGAAACAAGTTTTGCAACTGTTCAAAGTTAATTTCTACACCTAATAGTTTTTCAATCATAGAAAAATCACCTTCAAAAGAATTTTTAAAAACACTTGAATAATAGCGTACAGAAGTTGGTGTAATTTCAGCTTTAAAAACCGTCAAGAATTTTGATCCTTTTAACCAAATTACCTCGTCTTTTTTTATTTTTAAATTCACGGTTAAACCTTGTTTGGTTTTTCCATTATCAAAATTTACTTTGAGTTTAGCATCCACTGTTTTTTTATCAAAATTAGCAGCAATGTGTTTTTTAGCCACTTTTCTTGCAGAAATATTTTTTGCTATTGCATTGGCATCCATCATATTTTTGGTTGTTTTACAAGAAGTGAAAATCACTATAAAAAAGAGAATGTATTTTAAAGATTTCATTTTAGCTTTTTAATTTTTTAGCTTTTTGCTGATATTTATATTCCTCTTTTTCATTGCCTAAACCTTTATAGGCTTTTGCCATTTCTTCATAAAAATCCACTTCCATTTTGTCATCTATTACAAAATCAATACCATTCTGTAACGTTGTTAATGCATTTTTATGATTTTTTTGGATATTTAATGCCCTTGCTTTTATTAAATACACAAAAGGTTGTGCAGGAAAAAGGTTTATACCTTGTTCACTAAACTTTATTAATTGAGTTGGATTATTTTTTGATTGATTTAAAATTTCTTGTAAAATTTTATACGATTTATCTGTTTTAAATTGATGGATTAATGATGCAATATCATTTGGTGTATTATTACCCGATCTTATTTTTTTTCTACTATTTAAATTGTTGCGCAATTTTTTTAAGTTAGCAGATAGGGCATTTTCCTCTTCTAAAACATTCATCAAAGAAATTGCTTCATCATATTGCCTATTATACAAATACAATCGCACCAAATAAGCTCTTTCTTTTGGGTTGAGAGCCACAACTTTTTGTTGCACTTCTATCGCCTTTTTATAGTTTCTTTCTTCTTGATGAATTTTTACCAAGTGTTTTAACATCCAAACATTACTAGCCTCTTTTATTAACGCTCTTTGTAGGTATTCTTTTGCTAGTAACGTATTATTTAGTGCTAAGTAGTTTTTAGAAAATTCAAAAAAAACAGCAACATCATTCGCAATTATTTGATTACAATTTTCTAAATTTTCTAGTGCTTTTTGATGATTCCCAATTGATTTTTGAGATAAGGCTTTAAAAAAGAATTGTTGAAATTTTAGTTCTGCTGCTTCTGTTAAGTCTTCTTTTTCAGGAATACTATCTTGTGAAAAAGAATAGTGAGAAAAAAGAACATAGCACAGCATAAAAAGAACAATTGTAATGTGTTTTGTTCTTTTTATGCTTAACTCAATATTTTTTTTTCTCACTTTCATTTAGGTCAACTCAGTATAATCTCCAATACTTACAGAGGTAAACTTTCCATTGTATTTTGCATGATTTCCAATCATTGCATTGTCTAAATTTGCATTAGAAATTTCTACATTGCTTTGTATTAAAGAGTTTACAATAGTTGCGTTATTTATTAAGCTACCAGCACCAATAGAAACATATGGGCCAACTTTTGCATCTCTTAAAACCACATTTTTACCTATATAACAAGGCTGAATAATTTCTGAATTTTGCAAAACTACATCATCAGACACCAAATTATTACCTGCTTCATGTTCAAAAGATAAGGTTTGTTTGTTGGTATCTACTGTGGGATCTTTTTTACCACAATCCATCCAAGCATTCACAGTTCCAGGCACAAATTTAGCACCTTGTTGTTTTAATGATTCTAAAACATTTGTTAATTGATATTCGCCATTTTCTTTTAAATCATTATCTATTAAGTGTTGAATTTCATCTAATAATTTTTCGCCACTTTTAAAATAATAAATTCCGATTATTGCTAAATCAGATACAAAATTTTTCGGTTTTTCTATAAAATCGGTAATTACACCCTCTTCTAATTTTATTACTCCAAACGCACTAGGATTTTCTACTTGGCTTACCCAAATTGCACCATCAGCGTTTACATCTAATTTAAAATCGGCTTTAAACAAAGTATCTGCATAAGCAACAACACATGGGCCACTTAAAGATTCTTTAGCACAATAAATTGCATGTGCTGTACCTAAAGCAACATCTTGTACGTAAACAGTACCTTTTGCGCCTAATTCTTCTGCAATTTTTAATAATTTTTCTTCTGTATCTGTTGGAAAACCCTTTGCAGTTGTACCAATAACAAAGGCTATTTCGTCTATTTTTTCATCTATTACAGAAGCTATATCTTCTACCAAACGTTGTACAATAGGTTTACCTGCAATTACTGTTAAGGGTTTAGGCACTGTTAATGTATGTGGTCTTAATCGAGAACCAATACCAGCCATAGGGACTATAATTTTCATTTATGTTTTTTTGAAGATTTATGGGCAAGATAACATTAATTCATAGATTCCAAAACTGTTTTTTATTGAAAAAAGCAGAAAAAACCTTAAAAAAACGCGTTTCTCTCCCCATAAATGGGGAGGCTACTCCCCATTTATGGGGAGAGAAAAATTTCACTATAAATGGGGATTGACAAGCGTTTTTTTTTGACATATCTTTACACCATAGAATTTAAATAAAATATGTTGTCCCCCAATATGTTGTTTATTTATAAATGATGCAAAAACCCAAGTTAACTCTTGGGTTTTTTGTTTCTTTGCTAAAATTAAATATCATTTTGTGAATTACCTTTCTGTAGAAAATATATCAAAATCTTATGGAGAACGTGTTTTGTTCGAAAACATTTCTTTTGGCATCAATAAAGATCAAAAAATAGCCTTTGTTGCAAAAAATGGTACAGGGAAAACCTCTATCTTGAACATTATTGCTGGCTTAGACAGCACTGACACTGGCCAAATAGTTAGTAGAAAAGACATTAGTATTGCGTATTTAGCCCAAAAAGACGATTTAGACCCTAACTTAACCATTGAAGAAACCATTTTTGCCACAGACAACAAAATACTTTCTATTGTAAATCAATATGAAAAAGCTTTACAAAATCCTGAAGAAGCAGAAGCTTATCAAGCTGCTTTTGATTTAATGGATCAGTACAATGCTTGGGATTTTGAAACACAATACAGACAAATTTTATCAAAATTAAAGTTAGACGATTTAACACAACAAATTGCATCGCTTTCTGGAGGTCAAAAAAAACGACTTTCTCTTGCTATTGTTTTAATTAGCAAACCCGATTTATTAATTCTTGATGAACCTACCAATCATTTAGATTTAGAAATGATTGAATGGCTGGAGTCTTTTTTTTCGAAAGAAAAAATTACCCTTTTTATGGTAACGCATGATCGTTATTTTTTAGAGCGAGTTTGTGATGAAATTTTAGAATTAGATCAAGGTAAAATCTATAAATACAAAGGTAATTATTCGTATTATTTGCAAAATAAAGAAGAACGTTTGGCTCTTGAAGCTACTAATTTAAGCAAAGCAAAAAGTTTGTTTAAAAAAGAGCTAGAATGGATGCGAAAACAACCAAAAGCTAGAACTACAAAATCGAAATCTAGAACAGACGATTTTTACGCAATTAAAGAAAAAGCGCATCAACGTAGAAAAGACCATACAGTTCAGCTAGAAATTAATATGGAGCGTTTAGGAAGCAAAGTATTAGAGCTACATAAACTATATAAATCTTATGATGATAAAAAAATACTAGATGGTTTTGATTATGTGTTTAAACGTGGAGAACGCATAGGGATTATTGGTAAAAACGGAACAGGAAAATCGTCTTTTTTAAACATTATAACACAACAAAACCCTGTTGATGCTGGTAAAGTAATAATTGGTGAAACTATTAAGTTTGGTTATTATACGCAAGCAGGAATTAACATTAAAGAGGGGCAAAAAGTAATTGAAGTTATTAAAGAATTCGGAGAATACATTCCACTTACAAAAGGTCGTAAAATATCAGCTTCTCAACTGTTAGAGCGTTTTTTATTTGATAAAAAAAAGCAATATGATTTTGTAGAAAAACTCTCTGGAGGCGAACAAAAACGTTTGTATTTGTGTGCGGTTTTAATACAAAACCCCAATTTTTTAATTTTAGATGAACCTACAAACGACCTTGATGTTGTTACCTTAAATGTACTCGAAAACTTTTTGTTAGATTATCCTGGTAACTTATTGGTAGTATCTCACGATCGATATTTTATGGATAAGATTGTAGATGCTTTATTTGTGTTTAGAGGTGATGGTATTGTAGAAAATTTTCCTGGAAACTATTCAGATTTTAGAGCTTATGACAGCTCAATACCCAAAGAAATTCCACAAGAAAAAGTTATTGAAAAAAAGGAAGCACCTACAAAAACTAAAAGTACACTTAGTTTTACTGAAAAAAGAGAATATGGTGCTTTAGAAGTAGAAATTGAACGACTTCAAAATCAAAAAGAACGTATAGAAAAACAATTTTTGAATGTAGAAATTGCTCCTGATGATATTGCAAAAAAATCTGAGGAGCTTGAAAAAATCATAAAAGAAATCGACACAAAAGAAGAACGTTGGTTTGAACTTTCTATGAAATTAGAAGGATAGTTTTTTGAGATTTCTCTACAAGGTCGAAATGACAAAGTCCTTGTCATTCCCATGAAAATGGGAATCCATTTATGTTATTTAAAATATATAAAAGTTGAGATTTTTTGAGATTTATACAAAAGTTCGAGATGACAATTTTAACGGAAACCTCGAGGCAGAGCCTAGAGAAATTCTTTTCGATTAAACTCTAATAATATTTTCTTCGGATATTAATGGTTCGTTATTGAATCTTAATAAAATTTGAGCAACAGCAATAGTGTCTTTTTCACAGTAGTTTACAATTCTTTCGATATCTTTTTCTTGGTAATATACTTTGGCAACTTCACTACCATCAATATCATCTTTTGGTGATGGTACTCCTAAAATAGACGTTAATAATTTAAGTGATGTATAATGTTTATAATCGCCAAATTTCCATAACTCTAAAGTATCTAAATGCGGAACTTCCCATGGTTTTTTACCAAATAAATTCAGTTTTTTAGGCAATTCTATTTGATGTACAATCATTCGTCTCGCAATAAACGGAAAATCGAATTCCTTACCATTATGAGCACATAAAATATTTGTTTTTTTAGCAAAGTGTTTGTCTAATAAAACTTTAAAATCGGTAAGGATTTTATGTTCATCATCACCATAAAAAGAGGTGATTCTTAGTTGTTTTTCATTTTCTACATCAACAAAATAACCTACAGAAATACATATTATTTTACCAAATTCTGCCCAAATGCCTGCTTTGTTGTAAAACTGTTTTGCTGTAAATTCTTCTTTTCGTTGGTATTGGGTTTTCTTTTCAAAAAGCACTTTAATTTCTTCTGATAGGTTTTCCCAATTTTTTTCTTGAGGCACTGTTTCTATATCTAAAAACAGCGTATTGTTTAATTTGTAGTTAAGGTTCATAGCATTTTGTTCTTTTTCGTTATAAATATACTGAAAAAGAAAAAGCTCTGAAAAAAAATCAGAGCTTTTAAATATTTATAAAAATTAACTTTTTATTCAATCACTAATTTTGAAGTAGCTGTTTTGTTGCCTTCAGTTACTTTTAAAATATATAAACCTGATGCGATTGATGAAACATCAATAGTTGATTTTGTACCTACAACACTTGTTGATAATACTCTTTTACCAATTACATTAAATATTGAAATTTCTTTTATTTCTATACTATTACTTGTAATGGTAAATTGATTGTTGGTAACTGGGTTTGGATACGTTGCAAAACCTTCGATTTGGTTTCTATCAATAGATGCAGTTGTATCTTTTGGAGTAACATCTGCCCAAGAATCTGAAATACGTAATTCATCTATTTGCATAGAAGGTGTTTCACCACTTGAATCTTGTCTTAAAATAAATAGATTTATACTACTTGGTGGTGTAGTGTCTGTAGAAGATAAAGTAGCTGTTGGAATTGTACCTTCAAAAGATGAAGTGTCTGGGTTAATCCAAGTACTAACTAAACCATTATCCATATTAAATGCCATTACAACAAATAGTACGTCATTTACAGAATAAGTAGTACTTGTAAATGGTGGACTTGATGATTCAGGACCGAAACCTATATCAAAAGTACTACCACTTGCGTCTGGGTTTGGTCTTACCCAAAGTCTAACATCGTAACTACTTGTACCACCAGCCAAAGAAGCAAAATAACCACCATCAGTTAAATCTGTCATAGAAGAAATATCAGAAACTTTTAAGAGGAAGGAAGCATATACAATACCAGACGTAATATCAGCAAAAGTAGTATAGCTTTCTGCTCCACTCCCATCAAAAGTTATTGAGTTACCTACTGAAGATTTTAATCCTTCATAGCTTAAACTACCATCAGCAACGACTATATCATCACCAGAATTTAAAGATAACCAACTAGATTGAGCAGAAAGTGCTTCAGAACCAGTATAGTCAAATGTTTCTTCTATAGGAAGACCTACACAATTTGGAGAAGTGATGGACTCAGAAAAATCACAACTACTTCCAGTACCACCAACTAGGGTAAAATTTATATCTGTACCTTCTGGCACTCCAGAGATAGTTATAGTACCTGTTTCTAAATCAGTTGGTGAATCACCTGAAATTGTTCCTACATCAGAATTAAGCGTATATGTAATACCTGTATTACCTCCAGAAAAATCTATCGTAGCTGTATAGTTATCCACACCAGATGTTACAGCATCACAAGTTGTATTATAGTTAAACAAATTAAGAACACAAGGATCTGTAGCTACATTTTCTGCTCTAAATGTAACGTCTGATGTTGTATAACTACCATCTTCTAATCTTTGGATAGACTGCGTACTTTGTGAACCATTTTCTCCTTCATTATACTGCTCTGTTTTACCAAAACCAGTTAATAAACCAGTATCATCACCATCATTTGTGTCGTAAATAACCACATCTATTAACCCTGTTAGTGTAATTTCGGTATCATTTGGAAAATCAGTTTCGTTTGCTTGATAAATAGCAACAGCATCTGCACCATTTTGTAAAATGTTACTAGCTCCTATATCAATATCATTATCTGTAACTAAAGGACTATTAGCTAAAATAAAGAATCCATTAGCATCAGTAGTTTTTCCATCCAAATCAAAAGCGAAATAACTTTTGTCATCGCTTCCGTTAAATAAAACAACTACATATCCATCTAAAGGTGTATTCGGTGTCCACTTAAGTTCTATAAACTCTGCAACATCTGTTCCATCTGTATCCGCATCAACCTCATTAATAACTATCTGTCCAAAAGACAACAAGCTAAAACTAAAGGCAAATAATAAAGTAAAAAAATAATTTTTTTTCATGTTTGAATTGATTTAAATTAAAGCCTAAATTTATAAAATAATTATTAAGTGGCTGGTATTTAATAGTATTATCTTATAGTTAAGTTCTTAACATTAAGAATTCTGTTGTAATATTAAATGATTGTTAAGAACTCGTTATTATATTATAATAATCATTATTTTTGATATCAATCATTAAGAAATTATGAATAAAAACGATATTAAAATTTTGTTAGTTGATGATGAACCTGATATTTTAGAAATTATTGGGTATAATTTAAAGAATGAAGGCTACCAAATTTTTACTGCAGAAAATGGATTAGAAGCAATTAAGGTTGCAAAAAAGCATATTCCTCACCTCATATTATTAGATATTATGATGCCAGAAATGGATGGAATTGAAGCTTGCGAAAAAATTCGTAAAATTAAATCGCTAGAAAGTGTAATTATTGCATTTTTAACAGCTCGTGGAGAAGATTACTCTCAAGTTGCTGGTTTTGAAGCTGGCGCAGATGATTACATTACAAAACCAATAAAACCAAAAGTTTTAGTTAGTAAAATAAAATCTTTATTAAGAAGACTAAAAACAAAGTCTGAGACTGAAGAATCACTTAAATTAGGTGATATTGTTATTGACAAGGATGAGTATGTGGTTTACAAAGCTGGTAAAAAAATTGCATTGCCTAGAAAAGAATTTGAACTTTTTTCTCTCTTAACTTCTAAACCTGGTAAAGTGTTTAAAAGAGAGGTTATTTTAGATACAGTTTGGGGAAATGAAGTAGTTGTTGGTGGGCGAACTATAGATGTACATATTAGAAAATTAAGAGAAAAAATTGGAGACAATCATTTTAAAACCGTTAAAGGTGTTGGTTACAAGTTTGTTTTATTAGAAGACAAATAAATTTTTCATCCTTAAAATTGCCTATTTATTTGAAAATAAAAAAAACATATTCTTACGCATTGTGGTCTGCGATATATTTAACATTACTTTCTGTTGCTATATCTGCAATAACTTACTTTGTAGTAAGTGAGCATCTTGGTTTAGGCACAATTATAATCTCTACGATTATTCTGTTCCTTATTTCATTTTTTATCATTCAATATAGGGCTGAACACTTTATCTACAGAAGATTAAAAAAATTATACAAAGACGTATCTATACTAGATATAGATGATTTGAATAAAGAATCTGCAACCACAGATATTGAAGAAATATCTAAAAGTATGCAAGATTTTGTTGAAGGAAAACGCTTAGAAATAGAAAGTTTAACTGAAAGAGATTCTTTTCGTCGTGATTTTTTAGGAAATGTTGCGCACGAACTTAAAACTCCACTTTTTACAGTGCAAGGTTATATTTTAACATTAATGGAAGGCGCCATTAATGATAAACAAATACGCATGAAGTATTTGGATAGAGCCAATAAAGGTGTTGAACGATTGGTAGCTGTAATTAAAGATTTAGACATGATTGCCAAGCTAGAAAATGAAGGCACAAAGCTAAATGTTGAAAATTTTAACATTTTAGAACTCATTCAAAATGTGTTTGATTTGTTTGAAATGAAAGCTAAAAAAAGAAACATTACCTTATCTTTTGATAAAATTTATGAATTTCCGGTTTTTGTAAAAGGAGATATCGAAAAAATTGAGCAAGTGTTAATTAATTTGGTTGTCAACTCCATAAAGTATGGAAAACCAAATGGAACAACCTTTGTTGGTGCAGAAGAGTATTCTGACAAAAAATTTATTATTAAAGTTGCTGATGATGGAGAAGGTATTAAAAAAGAACATGTACCTCGTTTATTTGAACGTTTTTATAGGGTAGACCAAAGTAGATCTAGAGAACAAGGAGGTTCTGGTTTAGGACTATCTATCGTAAAACACATTGTAGAAGCACACAACGAAAATATTTTTTTAAAAAGTACTTATGGCGAAGGTTCAGAGTTTTCTTTTACACTTAAAAAAGCAAGATAAATTCTAAAATTACACCAAATCGAAGCCAATGTCTTTTCTAAAATTCATCTTATCGAAATGAATTTTATCAATGCTAGTATAACTTATTTCTAAAGCTTCTTTAATAGTATTACCAAATGAAGTAATTGCCATAACACGACCTCCATTGGTTACAACCTGATTGTCTTTAAGCGTAGTACCCGCATGAAAAACAGTGGACTCTTGCACTTTTTCGATCCCTGTAATTTCTTTAGCCTTTTTGTAAGCTTCAGGATATCCACCAGAAACCAACATTACAGTTGTAGCGGTTTTGTTGGTTACCGAAAATGATTTTTCGTTTAAATTTTGGTTGGCTACACCATCAAACAAATCGTATAAATCAGATTCTATTCTTGGCAGCACCACCTCTGTTTCTGGATCTCCCATTCTTACATTGTATTCCACTACAGAAGGATTTCCATTATCATTCATTAAACCAATAAAAATAAAACCTCTGTAGTCAATTCCGTCTTTTTGCAAACCAGTAATTGTTGGTTTTACCACCAATTCTTCTACTTTATTTAAAAACGATTTATCTGCAAAAGGTACTGGAGAAATCGCCCCCATTCCACCTGTATTTAAACCTGTATCGCCCTCACCAATTCGTTTATAATCTTTTGCAGATGGTAAAATTTTATAGTTCTTTCCGTCAGTTAACACAAATACAGAAAGCTCAATTCCTTTTAAAAATTCTTCGATAACCACTGTTGTTGATGCTTCTCCGAATTTTTTATTTGATACCATCTCTTTTAATTCAGCTTTAGCTTCGTCTAAAGAATTTAGTATTAAAACACCTTTACCAGCTGCTAAACCGTCTGCTTTTAAAACGTAAGGAGCTGATAAGGTTTCTAAGAAAGCAAAACCGTCTTCTAAATTGTTATTGGTAAACGATTGATATTTGGCAGTTGGTATGCCATGTTTACACATAAATTGCTTGGAAAAATCTTTACTGCCTTCTAATAAAGCTCCATCTTTTTTAGGACCAATTACTGGGATGTTTTTTAATTGTTGATCTGCTAAAAAGAAATCGTGAACACCTGCAACCAATGGTGCTTCTGGGCCTACTACAACCATATCTATTTTTTGTTCTAAAACAACCTCTTTTACCGATTTAAAATCGGTAGGATTTATATTGATATTGGTTGCTATTTTAGCTGTACCTGCATTTCCTGGAGCTACAAAAAGTTGATTAATTTTTGTGCTTTCAGATAATTTTAGAGTAAATGCATGTTCTCTACCACCAGAACCTAAAATAAGTATGTTCATTTTTTATAGAATTAAGGTTGCAAATATATTTAAAATGTTTAGAAAAATTACTGTAGTAAAGGCTTAAGTATTCAGCATTTTTTGTTGGGTAATTTGCGCAGTATTAATACGCTTTTTCCTCTTTAACAAATACATTAAGAAATGTACGTACAATGATTTTAATATCTAAGATAAAAGACCAGTTTTCGATATAAAAAATGTCTAGCCTAACTCGGTTTTTAATGTCAGAATTTTCAATCACTTCTCCCCTATAGCCACTAATTTGAGCTAAGCCTGTTATGCCAGGTTTTACAGTATGTCTTTTTAAATAATTCTCAACTTCTGCCACATATTTTTGGGTATGCGCATTCATGTGAGGTCTTGGCCCTACAATGCTCATATCACCAAATAAAACATTAAAAAATTGTGGTAATTCATCTAGACTAGATTTTCTTAAAAAAGCACCTACTCTGGTAATTCTTTTATCATTTTTAGAGGCAGATACTTTATCTGCGTCTTTATTTACAGTCATAGATCTTAATTTATAACAGTAAAATTGCTTGCCATCTATACCATCTCTCTTTTGCTTAAAAAACAATGGCCCTTTAGAATCTATTTTAATAATAATCCAAAGTATGGGTATTAACCAGGACAAGATGGTAATGCATACCACTAGAGAAAAAACGATGTCTAAAATTCTTTTTTGAATATGAGTTTCTCTTTTTTCGAAAGGAAGTGGCTTTGGTTTTAAAACTGGTATAGCACCAAAATATTCTAAAATATAATCTTTACTATAAATTGCTCTACTTTCTGGCAAAAAGGTAAGTTCTAAATCATTTTCTTCTACAAATTTTCTAATTTTATTAAGTTGTTTTTTAGAAACTGTTGACGGATTACAATAGATTTCATCAATTTTATTCTCATCAACATATTTTAAACCGTCTTTTGTTTTGCCTAAATAATATTGTGATTTGTATTTGTTTTTTGAAAAGAAACCTATAAATCGATATCCTAATTCATTTTTAGAATGGAATAAACTTTCTAATTTTTCTGCAGAATTGATTTCCCCAAAAAGAATGATGTTTTTAAGCTCATTCTTATAAGTGCTTTTTGTTTTTAAAATATAAAACCCTAAAATTTTAAAAAACGTTATAGAGCAAACTATTAGTGTAAAAATTCTAATTTGATTGCCTACAACTTCTCCTTCTTTAAAAAAACTGAAATAACTTAAAAAACCAAGTAAAAAAATAAAGAATTGGGAAAAAATTAATACAAATAATTTACCAATGGTATGATGTTTACGAACATCGTAAAATTTGGTATAATAGGATGAAAAGATCCAAAAAATTATAATAAATGATATAAAAGAAGTGCGTAAATAATCTTTATCTGAAATACCATATAATACACTACATATTATTAATACATCTAATAAAATTAGCAGGGGTTTTTTAAAAAGAGAGCTTTTTTGTTTCAATTACTTTACTTCTTTTGATTACATAGTGTTTTGACTATTCTAAAATATCATTATCACTTTTTCTCAAAAATTAACCTAAAATATTTTCGTTACAAATTTACCTCTAAATATAATATAAATATACTAAATTTTAAAATAAACTTGAATTTTATGCTTAGTTAGTGTCTAATGATATGACGCTTAAAAACCCCATTTTAAAAAATATTTAATTGCGGATGTTGAATGTCTAAAAAAAAGTGTCAGATTTTTTAATGACCCTCTTTTTAAAACGTGAACAATCTCTTCTTTGGGGTAATACATTTTGTTCTTTCCTATGGCATCAACTTTTTTGCAAATATCTACATCTTCCATATATAAAAAATAGCGTTCGTCGAAGCCTTTAAGCTTAATAAAATCATCAGTTTTATAAAGGTGGAAACAACCTGCCAAATACTCAGCATAAAAAGGGTTTGAAAGGTCTTTGTCTTTATACTTTCCCCTTGAAATTTTAGATGTAAAAAAAGGTCTTAAAAAATTAAATCTTCTACCAATCAATTCAAAAAAACGAGGGTATCTTCTGCATGAGTATTGATGTTCACCTGTTGGAAAAAGGACTTTAGGTGCAATCATTGCTAATGTTACATCGTTTTTTAATTCTTGAATTAAATTTGGAATTACAGTTTTAGAGAAACTTACATCTGGATTTAAAATTAAATGAAAGTTAGAAGTTTCTTTAATTTTATCTATAACAACGTTATGCCCAGGACCAAAGCCAATATTTTTACCAATAGCGATATATTCTATTTCTTCATTATTGAAAATATTTTGAAAACGCATTTCAGCTGTATTATCAACTAAAAAAAGTTTCTTTTGTAATGGAACACTTAAAAAAGAGTTAATTGTTTTGGTAAGCTCTTCTAAATTTTCATTATATAAAACTATGCATGCTGTAATTTCTAGTTTTTCTACCATTTATCAATACGCTTTTTCCTCTCCCTTAAAAACATTTAAAACTGTTTTAATAATAATCTTTATATCTAAGAAAAAAGACCAATTTTCTATATAAAAGATATCTAATCTAACCCGATTTTTTATATCAGACTTTTTCTTTACCTCTCCTCTATAACCACTAACTTGCGCCAATCCTGTTATACCTGGCTTAACTATATGCCTTTTTAAATAATCATGTACTTCTTTTTGATATTCTATAGATAAACTTTCTATATGTGGTCTTGGCCCTACTACACTCATGTTGCCAAACAAAACATTAAAAAACTGAGGTAATTCGTCTATGCTTGTTTTTCTTAAAAAAGCCCCGACTTTAGTTATTCTTAAATCGTTTTTAGTGGTATGTATGTTGTTATAAGATTCTTCATTCATTCTCATACTTCTAATTTTATAACAAATAAAATTATCACCATTAAGGCCTTCTCGATTTTGTTTAAAAATTAATGGCCCTTTAGATTCTAATTTTACTATAACCCACAAAATAGGCAGCATCCAAGATAAAACAAATACACAAACAAATAATGAAAAAACAATATCAAAAACTCTTTTTTTGTATAAACTTTCTACAAAGTCAAAGGGTAGTTTTCTTACATTTAGCACCATAAGTGCATCATCATAATACTCTATACTTTGGTTTTTACTATACAACTCTATTGTATCTGGTATTAATTTAAGAATGATATTTTTTTCTGTTGCAAACTTATTTATATTTTTAATTTGTTCTTTAGAGTGGCCAGTTAATGATACGTATATTTCATCTACTTCATTTTGATTCACATAATCATAAACCGTACTAAAATTGCCTAAAAATTCTGAATTTTTATAATCTTTGTTAGAAAAAAAGCCTAAATATTTGTACCCTAAGTTAGCTTTGCTTTTAAATAACTTTATAATATTTTTGGCAGATTGATCATATCCTACCACTACAGTATATCTTAAATTATTACCTAAAGCTCTGTATTTTTTTAATAGAAAAAACCAAAGAAATTTATTTATAGATGTAAATGAAAGAATTAACATCAAAATAAAAAATTGATTTTTAAAAACTTCAATTTCATTAAATATTCCAAAAAACGCAAAGTAACCAAGAGCAAATACTAGTATTTGTTTAGTTAGCATTGCAAATAAGCTTAGTACTCTTGTGTACCTATAAACTTTATAATACCCAAAAGAATAAGATGTTATTAACCAAAAAAAGCTGAGATATAAATGGAAAGTTAATTTAAGATAATGATCAGCACAATTGAAATATAAAACAATATTTATAGCAAAAATATCAATACATATTTGCAAAGGTTTAATTAAATAAGAATATCTTTTCTTCAAGCTTTAAAATTTAATAAAGGAGCAAATATATTGTTTTAATGTAATATTTTTTCTATCATTTTATCTATTGTAAAAATATTTCTTGCTACTTTTTTTTGATGTTCAAAATCAATCTTTTTATTTAATAGGTTTTTTAGGTTTTTTATTAAGGTTTCATTATTCCAAGTGGTAGCCACAAAACTTAAACTATATTCTTTAAATAATTTTTCTAGTTCGCTATTTTGGTCAGTAATAAGAAAAACCTTACAATCTGAAGCTAATAAATTTGGTAGTTTTGATGGTAATGAACCTTTTGATGTACCCTTTTTTTGAGGAATTATTTGAACGTCACTTTTTAGATATAATTCTTCTAAATTTTCTTTTTTAACTAAATCATGAAAAAAGATGTTTGGATTATTGTTTTTCAGCTTTAATTTATTAAACTCCTCCCCTTTAGAGAAAAAATGAAAAATAGAGTTTTCGATACTTAAAGTGGCTTTAGAAAAGAAATCATAGAGCTTTTCAGGGTTTTGTTTTTCACCTAAAGCACCAGAATACACAATGTGTCTTTTGGTGTTATCAAAAATGTGTTCTAAATCATTTGTGAAATGATGTTTTACTGTAATAAAAGGATATTGAACTTCGAGTTTTGTATTTTTTAACCCATAGATGTTTTCTGATTCATTTCTCATTTCATTGGAAAGAAATATTAATTTATTACAACTATTGTAGCATTTCTTTTCTGTTCTATGGATTATGGTTTGTAAAATTTTAAAAATAAACCCTTTCTTTTCTTCAGAATAAAACTCTTGTAAATCATGCACCATACCAACTTTCTGGATATTTTTTCTTAAGAAAGGAATTATTGAGAAAAAAGCTAAACTTGGTGGGAAAACTGGAATAATAATATCTATGTTTTTTTGGCTACTCTTAATTTTTCTTAAAATAAAAAAAGCATAACTTAACTCTAAAATAAATCTTCTTAGAAAAGGTTTTTTAGAAAACCATAAAAATTTTCCTCCTCTAATAATTTCTATATTATTAATTTTACTTGTAGTTTTTTTTATTTTCCAAGTTGGATATAATGGATGATAACATAGTATTTTTACATTATGTCCCAAATCTTTTAAACCAACTGCAAAATCTGTATTAAATTTACCTGTAGAAATTGGCTCTGGATAAAAAAAGGGTGAAATTATTAATATATTTTTCTTACTCTTCAACTTTTCTTTCTCTTATTACCTTAGCTGGAGTGCCTATACATATTTTATTTGCCGGTAAATTTTGATACACACTACTTCTTGAACCAACAACAGTTCCGGATTCTATTGTTACTCCTGGTGCAACAAAAACGTCTGTTGCTAACCAGCATTGATCTTTAATGGTTATTTTTTTTGCAAAAATATTAAAAGTTGACTTATTGTAGTCGTGAGATCCTGCGCAAATATAACTCTTTTGCGATATAACTGTATGATTTCCTATTTCTATTTCACCTAATGAATATAAAACTACATCATCTCCAATTTGACAGTATTCGCCTATAGAAACCTTCCAAGGATATGTAACTTTTACAGAAGGCCTTATAATGGTATTCTTGCCAATTTTAGCACCAAAAAAGCGTAATAAGAAATTACGGAAACCATACATGAATTGAGGAGAGTTTTTAAACAAAACACTTTGTACAATCCACCACAGTTGAACAACAAAAACATTTCTACCTCTAAAGTTTTTTGGTACTCTATATTTATCTAATTGTTGCATTATTTATAAGTTCAATATTTTTTCAATTTTAGAAACAAATTTTTCTTCTGTACAATCCTTTATCAAGTTATAATTTTTTTCAATTCTTTTTTGATTAAAATTAGAGCTCATTTCATTTAAAAAATAAGCAATTTCATCTGTAGATTTTTCTTTGATAAAACAAAGCCCATCTTCTTTAAAAAAATCTATTAACGCAGGATGTTTTGTTGCAATAACTTCATTTTTTGTAATTATTGCCTCTAGTATAGATATGGGCAACCCTTCTATTAAATAAGAAGGAAAAACAAATGTATTAGACCAAATTAATAATTCCTTTTTTTTGTTACCTCTAACAACTCCTAAATATTCTATATTGTTATTTTCTTTAAAATAACTCATTACTTTAGTTTCAATAGACTTATCAATATTACCAGCAAACTTTGCTTCAAATAAAAGCCCTTTTTTATTTAAAGAAACCAAAGAATCTAGTAAATAAAATACTCCTTTCTCTGTCATTAAATTACTGATATAAGCTATCTTTAAAACAGAATAATCTTTTGACTTATTTTCTAATGGAGATAAAAACAAATTATTTTCAACAAAATTTTCAACAATAAAAATATTATCTTCATTTAAAAAAAACTCTAAGTTTGGCTTTAAAGAACTAGAAAGCACAATACCATAATTAGAAAGTTGAAGAATACCTTTCACTAATTTCTTTTTAAAAAAAGACTGTTTCTCATACATCTTTCGCAATTGATTTCCATGAAGATGAACTGTTATTTTCTTATTAAAAATGCGAGCCACGAGAAAAAAAATTGCATATTTTAATACCCCAAAAAAACTCTGACCTATTGTAATATAAATAGAATCATAATTATATATTTTGAATGCTTTAAGGTTTAATTTGATGAAAAATAGCATTTTATCAAAATTAAACTTACCTAAAACCTCTTCAAATCTATGATAAGACATGTTAATACAATCTACCTTATTATAATTTTTTAAACCTTTGTACAAGATTTCATTTGCAAGTGAGAGTCCAGTAACTGGTTTTGGAAAAGGCCCTATTAATAGTATTGATTTTTTATTATTCATTTTTTTTAAAATTTTTTAACGAAAAAAAATTAATTAAAAAAGAAAAGAAAATGACCCCATTTTCTCTTTCTAAAATATTTTCAGACAACATTACAATACTATAAAAGCTAATAATAATAATTAATAAATAGTTTTTATTATTGACTGACAAGTTAATATTGTAATATAAGAAATAAAAAAAAGAAAGTAACAAAGGTATACCTCCTATTAATAAAAAACTTAAATATTGATTGTGAGAATTATATTCTTTGCTTAATAAAAATTGAGTGTTGTTTTTATATTCTTTTCTTAATTGATCATTAAAATCGCCTATTCCATAACCAAAAAATGGAGATTTTTTTATCAAACCAAACGCAGTTTTATATATGCTAAACCTGATATTAGTAGAATTAGAATCAACTGATTTTGCTTCTTCAATTTTAACTAATTCTAAAAATTTATTTCTTGTTTTTGGTATAGATATTAAAAGAATTCCAATTGTAAAAATTGCCAAAAAATAATACTTTTTTACATTTTTTGCTTTAAAAAAAGACCATATGAATAAAACTGATGCTAGCCCAATTATTGGCCCTTTTTTAGAATATATTATCAAAAAACAAATTAAAACTAAATTGATTATTAACAGTAATCCTTTATTTAATTTAGTTTTTATTTCTTTAAAAATAAAAATACTAAATAGAATAGAAATAACACAATGCATAGACATATATATAGGGTGTATGCCATACTTTCCAATGTCTTGAATAATAATTATAGGATAGTGTTTTATTATATCTCCGAAACTGTAGTGTGTAAAATAATACCATAAAAAAGGCCCAACATTATATAAAAATGTACCTACAATAAATATCATCAAATAAATCTTAATATTCTTTTGTATTTCTCTAACTTGATTAACTTTTAATAAGGATAGCAACATTGGAAAAAGAAATAGAGAAAATGTTGTTTGAAGTTTTAAAGATGCTTCTGGCAAATTAGAGCTATAAAAAATAGTTAATAGAATAATTAGATAAACTAAGGTGTTTACAAAAAACAATCTTCTATTAATTGTAAAACCTGTTTTATAAACTAGTAATAATATTGTTAGACCAAATAAGGCTATAATTATTGATTTGGTTATGCTAGAAAATAACATAATTCCGAACATAAAACCAATTGAGATTTTTACTGCAGTTAGTAAAACATTATTTTTTTCTAAAATTTCTTTTTGCATGAATTAAATAATGTTTTGTGAATATTTCTATGATTCCAACAAATACAACAACAGACACTAACGGACCAATATAATAAGAGTATCCATTTGTAAAATCACCTCTAAGTAAAAATAGTAGATGCATTGAAAAATAAAAAGCCATTATTTTTTTTAAATAATTATAACTTTTTAACCATTTTATCATTTTAATAAAGATATATGCCAATATAATTGGATAAATTATGATTCCTAAAAAACCAAAATTTATATAACTTTCTGACACTAATGGGTTTGATAAATTAGAAAAATTAAATCCAAAATCACTAATTAGGTGCTCTCCAACAACTTGACCTGTAGAGTATGGCTTACTATACCAAATAGATCTTGGTATAAAAAAAAGTACCCCCCCTAACAATTGATAACCATAAGAAAAACCAAATTTGTGCACATAATCTATGGTTGCAACTATATTAGCAAAAGCATCATAGTTTAAAGTATTAAAAGCTTCTGAAACACCACCACCTTTCATTTGTTCTATTAAAATAAAGGGATTATTATATATTTCTAGAAACGAAGCATCACTATGTGTAATAATTGCAGATAAAGGAAAAACAATTATCATTATAAAAAATAGAAAAGAAATAGTTTTTAGATTTGAATTAAAGAGTTTAGGATATATTAAAAAAATTAAAGACAAATATATTGGCCCAAGTGCATTTCTTTTTTCCGTAAAAGGGTTTTTAAACCACAAAAGAATTATGAAAAAAAGAAAAGAAAAAAGAAAGATATTTATTAAATTATTTTTTTTCTTTTTTTCTTTTTTAAAATACTGAAAACATAGAATTAATCCTGCAAAAGGTAGCATAAAGAACACTTTTTTCCACATTAAAAGAACACCTATGGAACTTGGTGATTTCACCCAACCTGGTCTAGAAAATTCTATTTGAACAAAATTGTAACTTGTTATAAAAACAATAAAACATAATACCAAAACAATTAAAATAGTAAATGGCAAATACTTTTGTTTATTTAAATCAATAGGTTTTGGAATATAATTTTTGATTGTTTTTTTCATATAAATATATGTTATAATAAAAACAACATTAAACAGACTAACTAGCATATTTGCATATACAATTAAAGACTCTTTATAAGGAAAAAAATTAACAAATTTTGGGTTTTCAAGTCCTTCAAAAGAATTAATTTGAGAAATTGGGGCTGCTAAAAAAAACAAAAAGGTAAAAACTATGTAGGCAGATAAAAAAGGAGAATAACCTTTCTCATAATACAAATGATAAATTGTAATTAAAAATAAAATAAATGCACTAAAAAAGAAAGAACTTAATATTAAAAAAGAAGCTTTAAATGTAATAAACATTATCAATGATAATGCTATATATATTATTAAAAAAAAACCTTTTAATTTCATTTTATACTAAATCAATAAATACTTTTGCCATTGCTTCTGATGAGTAATTTTTTTTACAAAACTCTACAATATTTTCTCTTTCTTTATTCCAATAATTACTTTCTTCAAAAACTTGTATTATTTCACTTATAAAATCTTCACTACAATCGGTCTTAAAAAAAACTGCATTTTTACCAGGTACTACTGCTTCTATCTCTGGAGAATGATTTTCGTCTTTAGAGATTAGCATTGGAACTCCAAAACCAAAACTTTGTGTTACAGAAAGACCAACATAACCAGAAGATACACTAAAATAAGCTTTAGAATAAAGTTCTTTTAATTGTTTATAATCACTAATATGACCTAATAATTTTACCCTATGAGCTATATTATGCTTATTTATAATTTTTTGAATTTTCTCTTTTTCATCTCCATCTCCAATAATTATTAAATTGGTATCTGCTGGCAACTTCTCTATTCCCCCAATAAAAGATTCTACTAAAAAAACTATTTTTTTTCTAGGAATTAATCTACCAACGGAAATAATGTTTTTTCTGACATTATTATCTTTAGATAATATCATTTTAGAACTAGAAAATAAAGAATTTGGAGCAGAAAACACTTTTTTTTGTGGCATTTTCTGCTGAAGCTCACTTTTTTGTCTGTTAGTGTATACTATTACACCATTACTCAAACTCCTCATAAAATTCCTCAGAAAATCAGTTTTATTATTAATCCCTTTTCTTCCCCATGCATGTCCCCATGTATAAGTTTCTTTGTTTAAAAAACATCTTACAAAAAGAAAAATCCAGTTAGAAATAATTCTGGGATTTAACTCTAAAATAACAATGTCGTTTCTAAAAATTAAATGCCAAATACCTTTTTGAAACAATAATTTTCTTTTAAACAGAAAAACATTTTTAATTCGTTCTCTTTTAATTTTTTCATCGCTAATTACTGTAGGTTCAAAATAAAAATCTCCAGAATAAACCTCAAACCTATCTTGTAACGAATCATAGATGTTCTTAAAGAAAACAGCTCTATAATCTGGTGTAACAGTATGAATCATAATTAATTTTTTCATAAAGCTGTTTTATTATAACGATAATACCCTGCTAATAAAATTAGAAATTCTGTAACTACTGCAGAAATGGCTACTCCATAAATATCATAAAAATTACCTAAAAGTAGAACTAATAAGAAATGAAAAACTCCGGCAACAACCAAAATTTTCATTCTAATATTATAAGCTTTTATTGCTGGAAAAAATAAGGTTATATACAACATATTTAAAGCTGATAAAAATGCTATTAAACCAAGAATTTGAAATATTCTATAATAACTTGAAATTAAATCATCCTTATAAATTAATTTTAAAATTGATTCTGATCCTATAATAATTACTGACGATAAAATTACACCAGATATCATAATTGGAATTGTAATTTTTCTAGTAAATTTTTTAATTTTCTTGAAAGAAAGAGTAGATAAATGAGGGAAAATTGATTGATACAATGGTACATATATGCTTTTTGTGGCAATGACTAATTTTTCCATACTAGCATAAATACCTGCAATGGCATCACCTGCAAAAAAACCTAAAATTAATGTATTGCTAGAGCTATACAAATTAACCGCAAAATTAGACACACATAAATTAAAACTTTCCTTTGTAATTTTCTTTATATTATTAAATTTAGGAAATGCAAAATCTACATATTTTAAACTAAACATAAAACCGATTAAACCAGAAATAATGTAACCTAAACCGTTTAAAATAGGAACAAACTGAAAATCATCGGGCTTTAAAACAACGAAAAATATAGAAATCGTAAAGAAAGTTTTAGCAGCAACATTAATAAAAGTAATCATTTTCATTTTTTCTATTCCTTGAAAAAACCACGTAGGAAAAATAGCTTGACCTACTACAATGCCAAAACTATATATATAAACAAGTGGTTCTGCCTTAAATTTATCAATAAAAGAAATTAAGCAAATTAATAACAGAAAAGAAAATACAGTTAAAATGAGTTTAGTTGAATAAACATCCCAGAAAAATTGGCTTAATTTCTTCTTTTTTTCTTTTAATAATGAAACTTCTCTTGTTGCACTTATGTTGAAACCAAAATCAACTATTATTGTAAAAAAGACTGCTAATGATTGAGCTACCATTACCAAACCATATTTTTCAGACTCTAAAGTAATTACCAGATAAGGCAATGCAATTAAAGGAAGTATAAAATTTGCTCCTTGTATAAGTAAAAGATAGATATAATTGCTAAAAATTTTATTATCCTTTCGTCTTTTCCAATAAGTGGATAACATATTTTATATTTTAAAGTCTTCAAATTTTATTAATTTTTCATCCTTTTCAGAGATAACAACCTCTTCATCTTTCAACCTCCAATCAATACCCAAATCTGCATCATTATAAACAACACCATCTTCTGCTTCTTTATTATAATAATTATCACATTTATAGGAAACCATTGTATTATCTTCTAAAACAGAAAAACCGTGTAAAAAACCTCTAGGCACAAACAATTGTTTCTTATTTACTTCGGATAAAATACAACTGAACGATTGACCAAAAGTTTTAGATTCTTTTCTAACATCTACAACAACATCTAAAACTTTACCCTTTATAACTTTAATTAATTTGGCTTGAGCACATTCACCTTTTTGTATGTGTAAACCTCTTATTACTCCTTTATTAGAAATAGATATATTATCTTGTACAAAGTCTATTTCTAAACCTGTTTTTTCTTTAAATTTCTTTTTATTGAAACTCTCAAAAAACACACCTCTAGAATCCCGGAAAATTTCAGGTTCAATAATATAACAACCCTTTAATTTTGTTTCTATAACTTTCATTAAATTTCCATCAAATTTCTACCATAACCACTTTTTAAGAACGGTTTGGCCAATTCTTGTAGTTGCTTTTTTGTTATAAATCCGCTGCTATATGCTGCCTCTTCTATAGATCCTATTTTTAAACCTTGTCTTTCTTCAATTACCTCAACAAATGTACTGGCTTGCATTAAAGATTTAAAAGTACCAGTATCTAACCAAGCTGTACCTTTATCTAAAATTTTTACGGCTAATTTACCTTCGTTTAAATAGGATTTATTGATATCTGTAATCTCTAATTCTCCTCTTGTACTTGGCTCTAAGTTTTCGGCTTTTTGAATCACTGAGTTATCATAAAAATAAATACCTGGTACAACAAAATTCGATTTTGGTTTTAAAGGTTTTTCTTCTATTGAAATCGCTTTCTGATGCTCATCAAACTCAATAACTCCATACCTTTCTGGATCATTTACATGATAAGCATACACAATTCCGCCTTCTGGATTAGTGTTTTCTTTTAAAGATTTAGACAATCCTGTACCATAAAAAATATTATCACCCAAAATTAAAGCAACCTTATCTTTACCAATAAAATCTTTTCCTATTAAAAACGCTTCTGCCAAACCATTCGGATTTTCTTGAGCTTCATAATAAAATTCACAGCCAAACTTAGTTCCATCACCTAATAAATTTTTAAATAAATGCAGGTCATTAGGAGTTGAAATAATTAATATTTGGTTGATACCCGCAGAAATTAATGTTGATAAAGGATAATATATCATAGGTTTATCATAAATAGGCATTAATTGCTTGCTTACTGCTAAAGTAAGAGGATGCAATCTTGTGCCTGAACCACCTGCTAAAATTATCCCTTTCATTAATTATACTTTTTAATGTACCAGTTTATTGTTTTCTTTATACCTTCGTCAAAATTTTCATCAGCTTGCCAACCTAATTCTTTTTCTATTTTAGTTGCGTCAATTGCATATCTAAAATCGTGTCCTAAACGATCTTTAACAAAAGTTAGTTGATTTTTATAAGATTTATTTTTAGGAAAAATTTCATCTAAATAACCACAAATTTTATTGGCAATGTACAAATTATTATGCTCATTATTACCGCCAATATTATAGGTTTCTCCTGCTTTTCCATTTCTAAAAACAAGTTCTATTCCTTTACAATGATCTATAACATATAACCAATCTCTAACATTTTTACCATCACCATAAATAGGAATATTTTCTCCTGAAAGTGCTTTTATAATTATGGTTGGTATCAATTTTTCGTCATGTTGTTTAGGTCCGTAATTGTTAGAACAATTTGTAGTAACCACATTTAACCCATAAGTATGAAAATAACTACGAACTAAAAAATCTGATGATGCTTTTGAGGCACTATATGGACTATTTGGAGCATAATGCGTTTTTTCTGTAAAAAAACCGGTTTCTCCTAAAGAACCGTAAACTTCATCTGTTGAAATATGATGAAATCTAGCGTTAATAAAATCATTTTTATAATTGTTGGTTGCATCCATCCAATGGTTTTTAGCTACATCTAACAAATTAAATGTTCCAAAAACATTTGTTTTAATAAAACTATCTGGATTAGTTATAGAATTATCAACATGAGATTCTGCTGCAAAATGAATAACACTTGTAAAGTTGTATTGCTTAAACAAACTTTCTACCAATTTTCTATCACAAATATCACCTTTTATAAAAGTATAGTTAGAGTTGCCTTCAACTTCTTTTAAGTTTTCTAAATTTCCTGCATAGGTTAATAAATCTAAGTTAACTACTCTTAAATCTTTCTGTTTTTCTAAAATAAATGGAATAAAATTAGAGCCAATAAAACCTGCTCCTCCAGTTATTAAAACTGTATGCATTAGTTATTTTTTATAATTTTCTAAGTACTTATTTACTTTAAGTAAAAGCAAAATTACTATCATAAAACCAATTGCTAATACCCCTAATCTGAACGCGTTGTTTTTAGTAATTCCTTTTATTTCATAACCGACTGGCTGAAAGTTAGAAATAACATTTATAACTTCATATTTCTTAGATTTCTCCTCTGCTATATTTCTTAAATCGGCATTTATTTTTCTATTTGTATCAAATAATTCTAATTCTTTAGAAGTTTTCTTTTGTCCTCCTAAATCGATATTTGTACCCGTAGTTTGTTTTTTTGCTTCCTCGAGCATTACCTCCATATAAACCCTTCTTAAAGAATCTATTTGCGCTAAATTAAGTCGATATAAAGAATCTGTTCTATTCAAGTCTTCGTTTTGTAATTCTTTTATTCTGTTAAAATATTTATTGTTAACAACTGAAGAAATAATTACATCATCTAACTTATTAAAAACATCATTTTTAGTAGCAACTACAGATATTTTATGTACTTTATAATCGTAATCTGTAAAAGAATTTTTAAAATCTTGGTACTCATAACTTTTAATAGTTAATGTATCTACTGATAAAATTAAATCATTATAGGCATTAATTTTATCTGTATCTACTACCAAGGGTTCAATTGTAAATTTCTTTAAGGAAGAAGCGTCTTCCATATTTAATTTAAAAACTTTACTTAAAGTTACAGTGTCTTGCTGTTTTACTAAATCATTATAAAAATTAACATTATTATAAAGTTGTAAAGCGCTCTTAAAGTTCGGTTCTACCAATAATTCAGAACCATATTTTTTTTCACTTTTTACTTCTAAAAATACACCGGCTATTACACCAATTAAGCCTGCAATTCCGATTTTTATAAAATTATCTTTAAAGAATATTAAAATTGATATGAATACGTGAAATATCCCCTTAAAAATAGTACCTATAAAATTAAAGAATTTTGTAAAACCTTTACCTATAATTACAAATAAAGAACCTAAATCTACTTCTTCTTCGTTATTTTTATGCTGTTGGTTTGTTGACATTTTTTTAAAGTTTGGTTTTAAAATGTATCTTTATTTGATTTAAAAAATTTGTTCTAATATTTTTTGCGTAATTGCATAAGTAGGCACTACACCTGTCATCCCTAAACCTCCAGAAGCTAAAGTTGCTCCAGTTTCTAAAGGATTATCTGAAGCATAATATGCATACCTTACTTTTACATCTTTAGAAATATTTCCTCTAATTTTTGATGCTGATTGTATGGCTTTTTGGTAATGAGCACCTTCCATTTCTAAGCCAATTACATTCCATGTAGAATCATGAAAAAACTTTAAAAGATCTTTATTTTGTAATGAGGTTCCTAAAACAGAAATCATTGAGCCATCAAATACTTTAACACCAAAATTTTCTAAATCTTGTTTTTTTAATTCGTTTTTAAACGGATAATTATCTGCTGTGCCTTCAAAAATATGAGCAGAAGGAATCATTATATCTCCTTTACCACCTTCTAAAATTCCAGCTTTACCCATAATAGAAACTGATTTAACATCTAAATGAATTTTCTGGTTATTAGCTTCATAAGGTTTTAAAAGTTCATCCATAGTTTCATACGCCTGCTCTCCAAAAGCGTAATCCATAACAATTATTACCGGATTTTCTTGCAAAGAGTGCACTCTTTGAAACGTAGAATTATCGAACTTTATTTTATCTGTATCAATAATTTGAACATTAATGTTGGTTCCTGAAGTATCTTTTATATAAATCAGGCCATTTTTTGATGCATAATCTTTAACCTTTTTCTGCAAAGGTTTGCTATCGGCATTACTTAATAATTGAAACAGTTCAAAATCTTGATAAACTTTAGCTTCTTCTGGTAAGGCACTACTAGCATATATAGAGTTCATTACACTATGCATATTTGCACTAATAATGTGTAATGGTCTTTTTAACAAATCATATTCTTTTAAAATATGTTTAATATCATTTGCCCAAATTTCTCCATAAATATGGTGACCAATTTCTTCAATTAACAATGAACTAAAAGTTATTGTTCTTTTTTCTCCCTCAAAAACTTCTTTAATTCCCAATTTACCTAACCAATAAATTAAATCGAAAAATTTATGTGGCTTTTGTTCTGTAGAAAAGGTTTCGTAAATGTCTGAAACTTCATCAAAAGTTCTACCAAGAATACTACCTAAGTGCACTAGTAAAACTTCTTTTTCTTTTTCTGAAATTATTTTTTGATGCAAAACAACCTCTTCTAAATGAAGCCATTCTCTTACAAAATCTTCACCTTCATTTAAAGAAACGCGCTCTTGAATTTTATGTGATTCTATAAACAAAAAAGTAAGATGTGTAAGAATATCATAAATTTCAGATCTACCTCTGGTAATTTCGATATTCATTTGATCTTTATCAATCCTGTAACAATTTCTTCTCCTTTTTGGAGGGATAATTGGTTTAAAATGAGAATTTTTATAACCTTCGTCTGCAGTTAAATTGATAAATTGACATTGTTCTATGCCTTCTGGAAGTCTTTCGATAACATACGTTAAACCCTTTAATTCTATTTTTTCTTCTGCTATAGAGCCATAAATTTCTGGTCTTAAAAGCAATAACGATTTACGTAGAGTTTCACCTGAAACTCCCATTGGTTTGTAAAAGCCTCTACTAAACAAGTGGCGCATAGAAATATAAAGTTTTTCTATTGCATTTGTAGATTCTTGAGCTCTCGTTCTCTCTATGTTTTTGGTGTTTAGCATTTTATTTTTAGAATGCAAATATAGAATTATTTCCCTGATAATATATGATTATATTCATCAAGGTTTTTCATTAATTGTAGGGCTTTAGCGATTGTTTTATCATTCTTTAAATGATGTTGATAAACCGCTCTATTATAGTAATATTTTTTTAAAATTTCATCCTGCAGTAAACCAATAATGATATCTTGATTTTTAGAAATTTCGTTTACTTTATCTGCTAATAATTTTGATTGTATTTTTTGATATTCTTTGGTAATATTTTTGTTTTTTGAAGCTACATACGCTTTTTTGAATAAACTTTCTTGCTCAGTAACAAATGTGGTATCTGTTTTTAAAAAATTAGTAAATTCTTTAAAATCAGCATCTTTAAGTTGATAATTTTCTACATCAATTTTTTCTGGATTTTTATAAAAATAAGCTGTCGCAAAATTAAAAATAGCTTTAGAATTTAAGAGACTTTTTGTTGCTTCAGTTTTTTTAGATTGTTGAATCACAACATCTGGCAGCACTCCTCCACCATCATAAACCACTCTACCATTTGCTGTTTTAAACTCGTTAATTCCTGAATCAGAAAATTTAGGAACCTTGCCTGTTTTGTTATCTCTATTGGTATAGTCTAACTCTTGAATACATCGTCCACTTGGGGTATAATATTTTGATATGGTTAATTTTAACTGTGTACCATAGGTAAGTTCTTTTTGACGCTGAACCAAACCTTTACCAAAAGAACGTTGCCCCATAATTACAGCCCTATCATAATCTTGTAAAGAACCACTTACAATTTCTGAAGCAGAGGCAGAACTACCATTTACTAAAACTACAATCGGAATTTCTAAATCTAAAGGATCATTTGAGGTTCTATAAGTGTTGCTCCACTTTTTAATTTTAGCTTTAGTAGTAACTACTGTTTTACCTTTTGGGAGAAAAAAGTTAGAAATATTGATAGACTCCATTAATGAACCTCCAGGATTTGATCTCAAATCAAAAACCAACTTTTTCATTCCTTTTTTCTTCAATTCTCTAAATGCCTTTTTAACCTCTGCTGATGCTTTATTATTAAAGCGTGTTAATGTAATGTAGCCTGTTTCTTCATCAATCATATCAAAAAAAGGTACAGGATTCACCACTACTTTTTCTCTTTTTAACTCTTTTTTTATAATTTCATCTTGTCGTTCAATTTCAACAGCTATAGAAGTGTTGGGTGTACCTTTTAAAAACATAGAAAGCTGATCTCTCTCCATATTTTTAAGTGATTGGCCATCTACAGAAATAATCATATCTCCTGCTTTAAGCCCTGCTTTATCTCCAGAAAAGCCTTGATATACTTCTTTAATTTGAATTCCTTTTTGAGTATAATACACAGCAACTCCTATGCCTGCATATTCCCCTTCTCTTCTTATTCTAGCATCTTCTACATCTTGTGCATTGTAAAAATTAGTATAGGGGTCTAAGTCTTTTAATGTATTTTTAATGGCTTTATCTGTTATGTCTGCTGGATTAATTTCATCTACATAATACATATTTAATTCTTTAAATAAAGAATTGTAAATTTCAATTTGTTTGGCAACTTCAAAAAAATTAGATTTGAATGAAAACGACATAAAAATCGTTGCTACTAATAAAACTATAATTGTATTTTTTTTGATTTTAAAGTGTTTCATTTTTGGTATAATTTACTTTTTCAATAAATAAGTGCAATAAGCTATTCATTTTTGCATGAAGTTCTTGATAAGTTTTTTCTTCTTTACCAATATACGAAATCATAAAAATATAAGGTTCGCTTACATTTTCATAAACGGTTGCTTTTTGAAGGCGATACGTTTCACGCATCAATCTTTTTAATCGATTTCTGTCTGGTGCTTTTTTAAAGTTTCTTTTTGCTACAGATACCCCAACTTGCGCAGGATAACTTGAAGTATGTTCGGTTTGTAAATACACCATCCTAAAAGGAAAAACTTTAATTGATTTTCCTTTTTTATAAAGTTGGTCAATTAGCTTTTTGCTTTTTAATCGTTCTTGTTTTCCTAAAGTAAACTTCATTGTTACAAACTTAGTTGAAAAGGTTAACTTTTTAAACCTTTCCGCAAAAGAACTTCAAAAAATCCGTATTTTTATATCATTAATTAAAAAATATTTTTAACAATTCTTTTTAAATTGTTTAAAAATAAACAATTTGTATTCTATAATATCAAACTAAAAAAGAAATGAAGCCAGATGTATTTCAAGCACCAGATTATTACAATTTAGATGATTTACTTACAGAAGAGCATAAATTGATTCGAGAAGCTGCTAGAGATTGGGTTAAACGAAATGTATCTCCTATTATTGAAGAGTATGCTCAAAAAGCAGCATTTCCAACTCAAATTATAAAAGGTTTGGCAGAAATTGGTGCTTTTGGGCCTTATATTCCAGAAGAATATGGTGGATCTGGTTTAGATCAAATTTCATACGGATTGATTATGCAAGAAATAGAACGTGGCGATTCTGGTATACGCTCTACTGCTTCTGTGCAATCATCTTTAGTAATGTATCCTATTTATAAATATGGTAATGAAACGCAACGTAAAAAATATTTACCAAAATTAGCTTCTGGAGAATGGATGGGTTCTTTTGGCTTAACAGAACCTAATCATGGCTCTAACCCTGGTGGAATGGAATCTAATTTTAAAGATAAAGGTGATCATTTTTTACTTAATGGCGCAAAAATGTGGATTTCTAATGCCCCTTTTTGCGATATTTCTGTAGTTTGGGCTAAAAACGAAGAAGGTAGAATTCATGGTTTAATTGTAGAACGTGGTATGGAAGGTTTTTCTACACCAGAAACTCACAATAAATGGTCTTTAAGAGCTTCATCTACAGGAGAGTTAATTTTTGATAATGTAAAAGTACCTAAAGAAAATTTATTACCCAATAAATCTGGCTTAGGTGCGCCTTTAGGTTGTTTAGATTCTGCACGTTATGGAATTGCTTGGGGTGCTATTGGTGCTGCTATGGACTGTTATGATACTGCTTTAAGATATTCTAAAGAACGTAAACAGTTTGGTAAACCCATTGGTCAGTTTCAATTACAGCAAAAAAAATTAGCAGAAATGATTACAGAAATTACCAAAGCACAATTATTAGCTTGGAGGTTAGGTACTTTAAAAAATGAAGATAAAGCCACTTCTGCACAAATATCTATGGCTAAACGTAACAATGTAGAAATGGCCTTGAAAATAGCTAGAGAAGCAAGACAAATGTTAGGTGGAATGGGGATTTCTGGTGAATACTCTATAATGCGACATATGATGAATTTAGAAAGCGTAGTAACCTATGAAGGAACACACGATATTCATTTATTAATTACTGGACTAGACATTACTGGTTTAAATGCATTTAAATAGATTTATAACATATAGCTTTTACTTTTACCTTGTTTTTGTATCTTTTTCTTGCAGAAATAACTCTGCAACCGAAATTATTGAAGATGAAGTTTTTGAAGAAATTATTAATGAAAAAATCAATATGCTGTCTTTAGGAGATAGCTATACAATTGGTCAAAGTGTATGTTCAACTTGTGGTTTTCCAGAACAACTTAGAGATTCTTTACAACAAAGACATAATGAGGTTGAGTTTAACTTAAAAGTAATTGCCAGAACTGGATGGACTACCAGAAACCTTATAAACGCAATTGATAACGAAGAATTATCAACCAATTTTGATTTGGTTACTCTATTAATTGGAGTGAATAATCAATATCAAAAGTTGCCTTTTTCAACTTTTGAAACAGAATTCCCTCAACTTATTCAAAAAGCAATAGCATCTGTAAATTCCAATACATCAAAACTTATTGTTTTATCCATTCCTGATTATGCGTTTACACCTTTTGGAAATGGTAACACAAGTATTTCAAGCGAAATTCAAAAATATAATACGCACATCAAAAATTTTTGCCTAACTAATAATATCACTTTTATAAATATTACAGATATTACACAAGCTGGTTTAGAAAATCCAGAGTATGTTGCAAGTGATGGCTTACATCCTTCTAAAGAAGCTTATACAGAATTTGTAAAGCTACTGCTACCTTTATCCACCCAAAAACTTGGATTGTAATTTTATCATTTTTAGATAAATATCTCCTAAAACGTATTCGTTAATAATTATGGTTTATATGACATTTGACAGGTTTTTTACAAAGCCTGTAACCTAATTTTGTGATATTAATTATGTGATAACATGAAACTAAACACGATGCAAGAATCTAGAAAAGACATTATTCAGTTTATTAACCTACAATTAGCTTCATTAGGTCAACCTACCTTTAAAGATCCTACAGGTAAATTCTTAGATCCAAAATTCGAGAAATTAACAAGCGGACTCATAAAAAGTTTACAAGAAAAATCGAGATTATTATCCAGTCATCTCTCTCCTGTAGATAGCAGAATACAAAGTTTTATAGATGATTATTTAAAAGAAATAAAAATAGATAAAAACATAACAATACCCAACAATACTCTAATTTTATCAAAAGCAGGGCAAGCAAGGGAAGTAAGTTTACCACCAAATGGTAATTCTTTTAAAAGTGATTTAGTTACATCTAGCAGATTAAAACAAGGTATTTTAAACAATCCTTTACACGATAAAAGAACTACAAAAGGCACGTTTCATATTGTTGAAGGAAGTTTACCTGTACCATTAGATAAGTTTGAAGTGCCAAAAGTAGTTTTTGCTCACTTTTTAAATGCTGCATTTAATCCTGCTGACGATTTAAAAGTGCTACCATTTACTGCAAACCAAAAAGATAATGCAAAAGTGATGGTTTCTATGCTGTTAAGACCAACAGTTTGCCCAGAGGTAAAAGGCATTATTCCTGAAAAATCATTAGAAGTTCGCTTTTTTGCACCTGGTAATTTGGTAAGTAATTTAGATTTTGTTGAAAGTATTTTTGGTAATGCTGGCGATCCAACCATTGCACAAAATGACGCTGCTCTAGATACAGAACATTGGACAGGCCATACAGGTTGTATAGTTTTAGCACCACAATTATTAAAACTAAAGAAAAAAGAGGTAGGCTTACCACATTTTGATAATGCTACAGAACGTCAGAAAAAAGACGGAATGTGCTGGACAGATGAAAACGAATTATACAATAATGGTGGGGCATTTAAAATTACCTGTAGAGATGAACGAGGAGTGGTTATTACCTTAATTGCTGATAACTACTATGGATATTCTAAAAAAGAAATTAAAACTCAAATTAGCTATTCTGCTAACTTATATGGGTTAGTAGAAGAAGAACATGCTGGTGGTGCAATTGCCTATGCAAGACGAGTTATGGGCGATACTGTAAACGGAAAAGATTATTTTAGGTATTATGGTTTAGATCATACATTTGAAAATGTAAAAACTTTATTGGCAGATCGTATTGATGTAAAACCAGAAAATTATGCAATCGATAAAAACTACCCTAATATAGTTTACATTCCTGAAACAGCTTATTTTGATATCAATAAAAATAATATTAGTTGGGAGTATAAAGGCACACAACAAGAATTAAGATTGTCTCCTTTTAAAACCTACATTCATCCTTCAGGAAATAAATTGCGTTTAGAAAAACATCCTCAAAATAAATTATGGCGCATTGTAGAAACCTATCCAGAAGGTGTTTTCTGTCATAAACCTTGCACTGTTTCTGGTGGTGGTAAATCTGAGATTTCTAAATCAATGCAAAATGCAATTACTTATAGCAACTTCAACATTCATAATATAGAAGAAGATTTTAAGAAAGCAGATGAAATTATAGAGTTCAATTACTCAACAAGATGGAAAGATAAAACCATTGACAGACCATTATCTAGATCTTTTTTAAGTGAAAAAAGAACCTTAGGCTCTGTGGTTAAATTATTAACACCATCTGAAGAAAATTCTGATGAGTTTAACGAGTTTATTAGCAATATTCCTGTACACGTTCGTTCTTTAGTTTTATTGGTAAAACGTATGTTTAGACAGGCTCATGGTGCCAATTTAAATTGGAAAGACATGATGTCTGTTGAAATTATTAATGGCGCAAAAGGTACATCATTACTATACAACAACACTGCTGTTGTTGGTAGTTACGTTCGTATAGGATTCAATCAACAAGGCAATTGGATGTTGAATAAATTACGTTCGGATTTTTCGGCAAGTGAAAAAATTCAGACAGAAGATGACATTTCTGCATCAATAACTTTACCTAGAAATCAGTTTAAAGATTTAAACCCAGAATTTGACAACCCTAGTGTAAAAGTAGTTACAAACTGTGAAGCACATTTGTTTCAAAGACCAGATGAAGCAATTGTAAGAGGGTATGATAAAGGCGCTGAATTAGATATTATTTCTGATGGAAGATTTTTAACTAACTACGAAAAGTTAACTAAACAAGATGCTATAGCTATTTATGAAGACACCATTAATTTTGATAAATACACAGAACCTGTTAAAGATTTTATCTTAGAAATTATTAAGAGTGATGATGAAGATATTCAATTTGTATTGCCTTCTCACCCAAGAATTATTGAAGATGGTTTACCCACTAAAAACCCACGTTATTTAGAACCTAATAAATTTGATAAAGAAAATGAAGCTTCATACATTTCAGATATTGGAGTTCGTTTAACGAGAAAAATAAAACAAGAAGACCCTGTTATTCATGTGGTTAATGCTGTTTTACCTGGTAGAAGAAATAATCCTGCAGATAAAGCTAACGGAATTAGACCTTTGGCAGTGTATAACCCAATTCACTACCAAGAAACTCCAGAATTATTTATGGACTTTATCTGTAGTTTAACAGGTAAATCGCCATCAACAACTGGTGCTGGCTCTGAAGGTGCATTAACAAAAGCCCCTTTTAACATGTTAACACCTACTTCTGATTTAAATAACGCGTTATTATCTCATATTTTAACAGCTTCTAATGGATTTAGCACAGCAGCTGGCCATATTGGTTCAGAAAACAAAATAGATCATGATGTGAGTTTATTGATTCCTGAAATTTGGGCAAGAATGACTCCTCAAGATAGAGATCCAAAGAATCTAATTAAAAACGGTTCTTTAGAAAAATTAGAAGATTTTGAATACGAAGGGCAAAAAGTGTTAGCAAGTAGATTAGGGTATAGAATTACAAAAAAGTTTGATTTATATTGTTTAAATAGAATTTTTGATGAGCCTACAGCAGTGTTTAGCGAACGTATGTTAAAACCAGAATTACAAAGTTTAGAAGATTTTGTAGACGGAATTAACAACATTGTAGAAGCCCAGCAAAAAGTAGCCGTAAACTATTTTGAAGATGGTAGTATAGCAGATGCAATACCACCACTACAAATTTTATTACACATTATGGCTTATGGAAATTATGAAGGTAAAGATATAAGCGACCCAGAATTACGTGAATATTTTAACAGAGATTATGTTTTAAATAGCGATTGGTATCAACAACGTTTAGCGTTAAAACAAGAAAAAGATATTGCTTTTTACAAACGTCAAATAGCATATTTAACGCGTTTTATAGAAAACCCAAACAACGCAACTTTGGTTAATGAAATGAACATTGAAAATCGTTTACGTAACGTAAAAGCACTTTATGAAAAAGTAACATCAAAAGCATATTTAGATAGTTTAAAAGGCACTATAGGTGCAGATCCTTTATGCAAAAGGAAGAGTAGTTTTTAATAATACTGAACGTTTTAACAGCTAATTAAAGATTGAAGGGCATCAAATAAATTGATGCCCTTTTTTTATGCTAATTTTATATTAGTAAGAAATTTTATTAGTAAGAAACACGAAAAGATCCTTCTGTAATAGCGTGTGCTACAGTTGTACTTGCAACAGGTGTGGCATTAAAATTAAAAGTACCCGATATTATTTTTGCGGAAGTATCATGACTTGTAATCGTTATTTTGCCAACCGCTTCATAAGTATTACCTAAATCATCTGTATATGATCCTGTAGGATAGGTTTGGTTGCTAAAACTACCAAAATCATATTCACCTGGTGTAATGGTCTCATTAAAATTAAAAGTAATGGTTTCTGTTAAAGTTTTATTGGCATTAATATTGATTAAATTTTTAGTTCCAATAGTAATTGAACTGGCAAATAAACTTATTTCTTGATAAACTACACCATCTACCTTTGCTGCAAAACTGTCTTCAAAAACTGGTTGTGTACTTATAGGTATATTGCTAAAACTTCCGTTTGAAAAAGCCTTAGAACTCTCCAATACATCATTTTTTCCAATAAAACTAAACGTTCCTGAAACTGTATTATTTACAAAATTAATATCTGTAAATGTAATATTACCTCTACTTGAAGTTTCTCCAAAAGTGGTCCAAACCCCAGCTGAAACAGGATCATTTTGAATATAAGATGCTGTATTATTTATACCTTCAAGACTAAAACTCCCAATAGCAAAACCTTCTACACTTAAAGTAAACACCTCTCCAGAATCTGTTTTTATTGCATTGATTGCTATATGATCTCCATCAGTAGTAAAATTAGCCTCTGTTGTTGTAAAAAGTTCACCATCAATTATCACTTCAAAAAAAGCATTATTTTCAGATGGTGGAAAAAAAATTCCATTCTCTTCACAAGAATTTGTAGCAAAAACAAAACAAAGTAATACAAGAAAATAGTGAATACGCTTCATAGCTTATGATGTAAAAAGCAAAAGTAAGAATATTAATGATGTAAATAAACTTGTGCTACATAATTTAAGAGGCAGCCTCTAATAATATATGTGGACATCTTTTACAATTAATACCTTTTTTCTTGTATTTCTGGCAACATTTACTTTTTGGTTTTATACAGTTAGTAAAGCAAGTAGTATCGAAACTTAGTACTTTTTCTAATTGAATTGTAGGTTTTTTTGCTGTATAAAAAACAATCATATTGTAGTTTTATGTTGCAAATATAATCGTTTATTTAGAATAAATAAAAATAAAACATCAAAATCTATTAAAATAAACAGGCTGTCTGAAAAGTAGATCTATATGTCATTTTTAGCGAAGTCGAAAAATCTAACTATATGATGATCATAAATTAAGATTTCTCTATTACAATCTAAATGACAGGGATTTTATACTTTTTAGACAGCCTATTTTAATAAATATTTGGCTTTTTTAGTACTTTAAAAATTTCTTATTCGTGATTTTTTGATTTGAGTGAATTTGAATCATATACCAACCATTAGGCAACTCAGAAACATTTATAAAGTTATCAAAACTATTAATCTGTTTTACTTTTTGCCCATTGATGTTGTAAATGGTTAAACTTGTAATAGACTCCGAAGATTTTAAAAACAAATTATCCCTTACTGGGTTTGGATATACAATTATGCTACTGTTTGCGTAATTTATATCTGTAATATTTAATGTGGTATCAAACTCATAAGCACCCAAATCTATAGTAGAATTTATTATTCTAGTATTACCAGAAGCATCTAAAGAACCGTATAAACTAGAATTGTAAAATGAATTAGTTGCCTGATCTACAACAGCTACTGAAGATAATGTAGGTCTATAATTAGCATCTAAATTAGGATTTGCTGTGTTTATATTAAAAGCATCTCCATCTATATTTGCTGTAAAAGGAGTTGTTGTTGGTGCTATACAATTATCAATATCTAAATCTCCAAAATTTCCTTCTGCTTGTTTAGAGTTATCAAAAACAACATAGCTTACAACAGAAGTATTGTAAAAATTATTGTAAAATATTGAATTATAAACCTCTACCTCATTTTCTAACGATCCTGAAGAACTGATGTTGATTAAATGTTTAATTGTAGATGTTGAAAAATCGTTTTTATTGTTAACAAAAGTTGAATTTAAAATAGTTGTACTCATTTTTGATGTACCTGTTTCTCTAAACCAAATGGCTCCAAAATCTGAATTGTATTGATTATCAGTAAATTCAAAATTTACGAATTTAAAATTAATAGGTGTATTACTAGCTGAACTTTGAAATAAAGCCACACCCTTATTCAGTAAATTCCCTTTTATAGCTACGTTGATAAATTGAATATCATCTGTAAAATATCTATAATCCATCAACATTCCGTTACCAGAATAATTGTTTCTAATAATACTATTCTTTAACGTAAAATAAGAAGTATTATACGTTGTTGGAAAATAAATAACAGGGTTACTACCACTAGGTTTATGAGCACTTTCTAAAATAAATCCATCAAGGGTTACGCTGTTTGTATTAACAGCCATCAATTGCTCTAAATTATCGACTTTATTAGCAGCAAAATCGCCAGCAATATCATCTTTGTTTACATCACCAGAAATAATGGTAGCATTTGTTGAATATATTAATGACATATCTCTATCATTTTCATCGGTTTCAGTACCATCAAAACCACCAATAATTTGCACATTATTATCACTAATAGTATACCCTCCTTTTGTTGGGTAATAGGTTCCTGCTTTTACATATACTTTACCTCCAGGCGCTAAACTAGGATCGTTTAAAGCATCGTATATAGAACTGTAAGCATCTGCCCAAGATGTACCCTCTTGATTTACGGGTGCTGCAGCATCTACAAATATTGCTGCTACTAGTGTTGGTAGCGATAGACTTGCAATATCTGCAGGACCATGAAACATGGCTGTATTTGCATGTTGTATAGCCCCTAAGCCAATGCTTGTTCCACTAGAATAGGTTCTACTATTTTGAAAACAATCAGTAGTTGGAAAATCAGATAAATTATAAGCTGAACCGCCCATGGTTCCATTTTGTCTGTATGCAGCTATAGGTTCAAAATTTCCTGCAGAAATGTCTACAAAAGGGTTTGATGGCAAATAAACAGAGTTTGGTACATCATAAACTGGTGTAAAATCTCTTGCATTTGTATTACCAACAGAAATACCTGCAGATCCTATGGTTGTAGACCCTATATATTCTGTAGTTCCTGAATTGTTATAATATATGTTGTTGTACCAAGCACCACCAACACTACCAGATGTTTTTTCTAAACGAATACAACTAGCCACAGCAACTGCTGCACCTGTACCTTCTTGATTTAAAGAAAGTGTGTTATTTAAAAAATGTACACTTACACCTTGTGCTCCGTTAGAAATAAATCTTGCTACACTACCAGATCTACCAGCATCTATAACCTTGTTTGCAATAAATAAATTGTTAGCAATAAAAATGGCATCATAATCTCGAAGTCCTCGATATTCAAAAGCGAACCCTACTTGCGATACATTTTCATCAACAATACTGTTTAATAAAGAAAACGTTTTTAGAGGATTTGATGAAGAACCTCCAACCTCATAAGACCAAACATCAAAAGCAGGCCTAGTGGCAGCATAGTTTCTAGAAAAACGACAATTTAAAAGTGTAATTTCTTTTTGAGTATAGTTTACTGTACTTGGGTGACTGTATAATGCACTACCTCCATGAGCATTTACAAAATTGATACGATTTATTGTTATTCTTTCATTTACATGAACTAAAGTTGAACCACTAACTGTTATGGGTTCAATTTGTAAAATACGGCTTGCATTATCGCTTTTAAACAATGAATTTACACGAGGTAATTCGTCTAAATCATCTCCGTTAATATCTCCAGATAAATAGACAGGATGTAACCAAGGATCAGTACTTCTATCGGCTTTTGTGGCTTCTGTACCCACAAAACCACCGTAAATATTAACACCATATTTATTTAAAAACGGAGTTGAAGCATCTACAGTTGTGTAAGTTCCTTCTGCAATCCAAATTTCTGCACCTGCAATATTAGTATTGTTTAAGGCATCGTGTAAAGATGTATATGCATTTGCCCAACTGGAGCCATCATTAGTTCCTGAGGCATCTAAATCTACATAAACTATGGTTTGTGCGTTAGAAAAACTTAATATAAAAAAGGAAAATAAGAGTAATGTTTTTTTCATTGTAGTTAAGATTAAAATTAATTATCAACCACAAAATAACAGTATCAAAAAAGGTTTTCAATTTGCTTTTTTCTGAATAGCTCTAATTTCTTTCTAAATAAAAATTACATAAACGTTTCTTTAATGACCTCTAAAAATTGATCATGTTTAGATTTTGAAATTGGAATACGTTTTTGATTATTCATTAATAAATAATCTCCACTATCTTTAACCAATTCATCTACATACTTTAAGTTGATTAAATACGACCTATGACATTTAAAAAACATGGCATTTTTTTCTAGCTGATCTACAAAATGTTTTAAAGGTTTACAGATAGTTTTTTGTTTACCATTAACCAACTGAACGTTAGTATACATTCCATCTGCTTCAAAATAAATGATATCATTATGAGATGCAAACATAATTCCTTTAGGAATTTCTAAAGCTATTTTATCTACAGACAACTGTTTTAAAGACTTGCGTAATTTTTTAAGTTGTTCGCTAAGATTACTAGCTTTTATAGCTTTTTCTGATTTTGCAACTGCTTCTTTAAGCTCGTCAATATCTATAGGTTTTAAAAGATAATCTATAGCAGAAAGCTTAAAAGCTTCAATAGCATATTGGTTATAGGCAGTTACAAAAATGATTTTAAAATCGATTTGATTTGGGAAATATTCTAAAATTTCTAATCCAGATTGATTTGGCATTTCTATATCTAAAAACACCAAATCTGGTTTTATAGTTTTAATTAAATCTACACCAGACACTAAATCTTGTGCTTCAAAAATACTAGAAATATTTTTACAATGTTCTGTTAACAAACTCAAAAGCAAATGCCTTGCTCTTTTTTCATCATCTATTATTATTGCTTTCATAAGTATTTTGGTATTGACATTTTAATAATGACTTTTGTTCCTGTTGCTTCTTTATTTTTATTATAAAGATCAATTATTTTAACGCTAATCTCTTTTTTTAACTTTGTTTTGTACAAGTACACACGTTCTTCGTTAGCTTTTGTGGCAAATGATTTATGCTGATGATTTGACTGCTTTATTTCTTGAGACTTGATACGTCCAATGCCATTATCTTCTATAGTAATTTCTAAAATAGTATCCGATTTTTTTTTGATAATTACTTGCAGTTTTCTATTGTTTGATTTGTGCAACAACCCATGTTTTAAAGCATTTTCTACATAAGGCTGTATAAATAAAGGAGGTACTTTTATGTTTTTAGTATTTACCTGTTGTTCTGTTTGAACCCTATATTCTAGTTCGTCTTCAAAACGAATTTTTTCTAACTCTAAATACAGTTTCAAGGCGTTTAATTCTTCTTGCAATGTAATTTCGTTTTGCTGACTGTAATCTAGATAAATTCGTATTAATCTACTAAATTTAACCAAATAAGAACTTGCTAAATCTTTTTTGTTAGATATGATATAATCTTGAATAGAATTTAACGCATTAAAAATAAAGTGCGGATTCATTTGAGAACGTAAATTTTCTAAACGCAAATGCGTAATTTTTTTATCGATTAAAATTTTATCAATTTCAATGTTTCGCTTTGCTTCTTTACGTTTTGAACTCCACCAAAAATACAACCAAATAGAGGTAAAAATAATGAGCAGTATTATTAGATAAAACCACCAACTTTGCCAAAAAGGTTTGCTAATTATAAAAGAAATAGAAGGTGCATAAACTGCTTTTTTAGCACTTATATTTTTAGCTTTTAACTCAATTTTGTGTTTTCCACTAGATAAACTATTAAAATTAATTGTTTGTGTGTTTAAGGGAATCTGATGCCAACTTGTATCAATAGATTTTATACGATATTGATAAGCTACGTGTTTATTACTTTGAAAGCCATTTGAGTTAAAATGCACCCCTATTCTATTAAAATTAAAAGGTAGTTTATATTGGGGTTTTACCAATGTATCTTTATCATTAATAATTATTTTCTTTATAATTACCTTGGCTGTTTTAAAAGTCTTAAACAAACCTTTTTCTTTTGGAAGTACATAAAATGATTTTGGCAAAGTAATAACAATATAATCTTTGAGAATCAAAAAATTATTTACAGCTGTATTAATTCCGTCTTGAGCGTTTAATAATTTAAAGGTATTTGTTAAGGTATTGTGTTGATATAAACCAGTATCTGTAGAAATCCATAAATAATCTCTATCAGATTTTATTGCATTTATTTGTACATTTTTTGGCAACCCCAATTTTACTTGGGTTAAAGTATCATTTGTTAGTTTTAAAAAACCATTATGTTGTGTTGTTAACCAAACTGTATTTGCAGATTTAGTTATAGCATTTACTAGTAAACTTTTTTCATTTATTTTAATTTCTTTCTGATTAAATGTATCTAAATCGTATTGAAAGAAACCATTAATATAAGCCACTAAAAGAGATGATTTATAAACTATAGATGTTTTTACTCTATTAGATCCTAAAATCTTTTTTTCTTTGAGTTTAAATGGATTGTTATAAAGTATGCCTTCTTTATAATTCCCATAAAATAATAACGTATCATTTATTTTAGAAAAAGTTTTAGCCACAGAAAATCTAGAACCTGTATCTGTAATTTTATAATTTTTTAAGTTAATTGTAAAAGATTCAGTAGCGTTTATACTAACAATTAACTGTTCTTTTTGTGTATCAAAAAAAAGTTTACCAACTATTTTTTTACTAGGTAATTGAATGGTTTTAAATTGTTTTTGAGTATTATAAAAAAATAATTTACCATCATTAGTTCCTAAAACAAACTCATTATTATTTAAATTACAAGAGGCTGTAATTTTAAAAACTAAAGACTTTAAATTAACCTGACGTATGTTTAAATTAGGAGATACAAATACACCATTATCTAATGTTGTAAACCAATAGTTATTATTAAAATCTATTTCTACATCTGTAATAGATTCGTTTTTAAATATATGGTCTTTAAAAACTAGTTTATAATTTTTAAGTTGATAAATATAGACACCAGAAGTTGTTAAAAACCAGTAATTACCTTTAAAATTTAAAAGATTATAAATAGTTTTATCTTTTAATTCATTTGGCGTAATTAATTTTTGTTTTGTTTTCTTATCCTTATTGATAATATATAGTACATTATCATTATTAATTTTATGGGTAAAAAATACATGATTTTTAAATCCAAATAGTTTTGGAGATTGAATATTCTTAAAACTTTCAATTTTTACAATATTAGTGCCTAATAGATTATCAATTTTAAAAGTAATATTATTGTTTAAATCATTCTCAGAATTAACAACAAACACATAATTCATTTGCTCATCATTGGCATTGCTAATGCATAAACCATCAGATATTTTTATTGGTTTTCTTGTAATTTTATCAATATCATAAATACCTGTTGTGGTAAACAAGCGTATAGTTTTTAAATTTATTACATATCCAAAAAGTTGTCCTTTAGCAAACTGACTTGCATCATAAAACAACTGTAATTTATTGTTTTTTACGTAAAATAGCTGTCCATAAAGATTGTTACACCATAATTGCCCTAAGTGATCTAACTTTAGTTGAAAGAGTGAGTTTGATTTTTGTTTTGGATGACTAAAGCGTTTGTATGATTTTCCATTGTAACGATACAAACCCTTATTAGCAGCTAACCAAATGTATTTTTGTGCATCTTCTTTAACATCATAAAACTCAACATCTGGCAGATTAGAGATTTTATTCATCTCTTCTATTACTGGGTTTTGAGAAAAAACAGTTGTAACAAAAAAGGCCGCAAAAAAAACGATATAAAATTTAATATAATACATGGAATACATAGCATCAAAAAGCAAACTTAATACATAAATAATAAGCTAGAATTTGTTTTTGCTAAATACCTTAATTTTTTTTCTAAAAAAAAAACGTTAAAAAATAATTTGTAAACACTTAAAACCTAATAATTGGTAATTTTTTTAAAAACAAATGAAAATATAATTGAGTATATGATTAAAAATACTTTAATTAATGTAAAGTAAATTTACTGTAAATAGAAAAAAATATAAATTTATAATTAAGATGCCTTTTGAAGTAAAATATGAGGGCATCGCTTACAGTTGATGCCCTTTTTTTGATACTTATTACAGCATTTACTTTTTGGCTTAATACAATTAGACGAACAAACACTATCACAAACTGAAGTGTTTGTCATAGTAATTGTTGGCTTATTATCAGTATAAAATATAATCATTATTATAAAATATACTGCAAATATAAAAGTTTATTTAGAATAAATAAAAATAAAAAGTTGTTAAAATTGAAAAGAGGTTTCTTCTTAAAATGAAGAAAACCTCTTTTTTTGAGTTGGAGAACAGTTATTTAACAAGAAGAGCAAGAAGCACTTTCTTTTTTTACACCAAGTTTTACTAAAATAGTTTCTAACAAACACCATTTTGTAAAGGCAGATTGTATCATATTTAGACCAATAAAGACACCAAACCACAACCAATTTATGCTTACATAGTAAGATAAAGCTACCATTAATAAAACCATAAACCCTACTATTACTCTAAAATACGTATTTAACATTTTCTTATTTTTAAATTATTATGTAAATCTTTCTATGGGCAACACCACTCCTTTTACAGGATTGTTGGTTTCCATATTATTATTAAAATCTGTTATTAAATTGAACAATACATCAATATGTTCATCATCTGTAAAAGAGAAAAACAATATAGACTCATTACCATTTTTTGCTGAAGAAAACCAATTAGATGCTATTTCTGATGGAATATTTTTAAATCCACTAATTTCTGTAACACTTAAATTTTCTATCGAAGCTTTTTTAAAGATTTTTAAAATGGCTTTCTGAAATTCTTCTACTGCTGTAACTAATACTAATTTCATCTGATTATATTTTTATTTATAGTTTTTCTTCTCAATCATATAATATACCAATGGCACTACTAATAAAGTTAGCACTGTACTCACAATAGTTCCTCCCATTAAAGAGATTGCCAATCCTTGAAAAATTGGATCAAATAAGATGACAAATGCTCCTATTACTACAGTTCCTGCTGTTAATAAAATAGGTGTAGTTCTTACAGCTCCAGCTTCTATGGCTGCTTGTTTTAACGGAATGCCTTCTGCCAATCTTAGGTTGATAAAATCAATTAATAAAACAGAATTTCTTACCATAATTCCTGCTAAGGCAATCATTCCAATAAATGAGGTAGCTGTAAAAAAGGCGCCCATCATCCAGTGACCTATAATAATTCCGATTAAGGATAAAGGCACAGCAACCATCATTACAACAGGTGCTTTAAAGTTTTGAAACCAACCTACAATTAAAATGTAAATTAAGATTAATGCTCCTAAAAATGCGATTCCTAAATCTCTAAAAACTTCTAAGGTTATTTGCCATTCTCCATCCCATTTTACAGTAAAATCGTCTTCAAAATCTGGCTGACCCAAATACATTTCATTTAATTGATAACCTTCTGGAAGTTTAATTTCTTTCAATTTCTTTTCCATTCCTAAAATTGCGTATGCAGGACTTTCCAATTCGCCAGCCATATCAGCCAACACATACACCACTCTTTTCTGATTTTTTCTATAAATACTTTTTGCAGCAGTTGTTTGTTTAATTTCCACTAAATCTGCAATAGGAATCATATTTCCTTGTTTCGATGTTACTTTTAATTGAGAAATATCAGAAATGGTAGATTTCTCTTTTTCATCTAAACTCAACACCAAACCAACCTGATTTACAGCATCTTCATCATATAAATTGGTAATTGGTCTATTAGATAAAGCCATATTCATGGTATAAGCTATTTGCTGAGGAGCCACTCCATACAACATGGCTTTTTCTCTGTTTATTTCAAACTGATATTCTTTTTGGTTGGCTTCTACCATCCAATCAATATCAACTACATCCTCTGTATTTTTTAGAATATTTTGAACATTATTTGCTATTCTAATTTGTTCCTCATAATCTGGTCCATACACTTCTGCAACAATAGTGGATAAAACTGGTGGTCCAGGTGGCACTTCTACCAACTTTACATTGGCATTGTATTTTGCTGCAATTTTCTGAATTTCTGGTCTCAATAATTTGGCAATTCCATGACTTTGAATAGAACGTTCTCCTTTATCTAACAAATTCACTTGAATATCTGCCATATTAGAACCGCCACGTAAATCGTAATGACGAACCAAACCATTAAACGTAATAGGTGCAGAAGTACCAATATAGTTTTGGTAATTCACCACTTCTGGTCTTGTGGCTAAATACTGAGCAATTTCTTGAGTAACTACTGCTGTTCTTTCTAACGTAGTTCCTTCTGGCATATCAATTACTACTTGAAACTCATTTTTGTTATCAAAAGGCAACATTTTTACGGCTACAGAATTGGTTAAAAACAAGCCCATTGTTGCTATTAACACAAAGAATGTTCCTCCTAAAAACAACCATCTTTTGGTTGTACTTTCTAATAAAGGTCTTTCTAGCTTATTGTAAATTTTGTAGATTAAAGTATTCTCTAAAGGTTTTTCGGTCTTCTTTTCTGCTCCTTTTTTATCTTTTTCTCTTAAGAAAATATAACCTAAATAAGGGGTTATTGTTAAGGCTACAAATAATGATAAAATCATTGCAATAGAGGCTCCTATTGGCATTGGTGCCATATAAGGCCCCATTAAACCAGATACAAAAGCCATTGGCAACACAGAAGCAATTACGGTAAAAGTTGCTAAAATGGTTGGGTTACCAACTTCATTAATAGCATATAAAGCCGCTTGTTTAAAAGGCAAGCGTTTCATTTTAAAATGCCTATGCATATTTTCGGCAATAATAATGGAATCATCCACCACAATACCTGTAACAAAAACCAACGCAAACAACGTAATTCTGTTTAAGGTATAATCTAGCATATAGTAGCTCAACAAGGTTAATGCAAACGTGATTGGTACTGATAAAAACACCACCAAACCACCTCGCCAACCCATAGCAAGCATCACTACTAAAGTTACTGCAAAGATAGAGCCAATAAGGTGTAACAATAATTCTGATACTTTATGAGAAGCAGTTTCTCCATAATTTCTAGTAACTTCTACGTGTACATCATCAGGAATTAAAGAGGTTCTTAAATGGTCTACTTTATCGATAATTACTTCTGCAATTTTCATAGCATCTGCACCTTTTCTTTTAGCAACAGATAGGGTAACTGCAGGGTATTCAGATTTGTATTTTTCTGATTTATCACTCGCTTTTCCAAAACCTAAAGACACGTAATTTTGTGGAACTTCTGGTCCGTCTATAATTTTTGCAATCTGTTTTAAATAAATAGGCTGATTTTGTTGCACACCAACCACCAAATTTTCTACATCGGTTTTAGAGGCTAAAAACTTGCCTGTTTTTACTAAAAACTCGGTATCATTTTTATCAAAACTACCCGAACTTAATTGGGTGTTATTGGCTTTTATCATTTCTGAAACCGATAAGAAATCTAATCCGCTTGCAGCCAACTTGTCTTTATCTAAAACCACTCGTAATTGACGGTTTCTTCCCCCAATTTTGTGGGTAATCGAAACGTCATTTACCTTTTTAATTTCGCTTTCTAATTCTTGTGCCATTTGCCCAAGCTGAAAATCGTTATAATTTTCGCTCCACAAGGTTAATCCCAGCATTGGAACATCATCAATAGCACGCGTTTTTACCAAAGGAAAAGTAACTCCTTTTGGCATTTGATCCATGTGTTTGTTAATTTCATTATATAATTTTACAAACGAACGCTCAATGTCTTCGCCCACGTAAAACTGCACAATTACCATCGCTTTTTCGTTCATCGAAGTAGAATACACGTATTCTACACCTTTGATATTTGAAATTAATTTCTCTAAAGGTTTTACCACTCTAGACTCTACTTCTGTAGGACTTGCACCTGGATATCCTACAAAAATATCTGCCATTGGCACATCTATTTGTGGTTCTTCTTCACGCGGAATTAAAAACGAGCTGTACACACCAATGACCATAAACACAATCATTAGCAATACCGTTAATTTAGAACCGATAAAGACTTTTGCAATTTTTCCTGCTAAACCTTCTTTCATATTGTTTCTATTTTTGGGCGTTTTAACAGGCTATCCGTTTCAATCTTTTTTTGCCATTTATGGCAGCAAAAAAAGGATTTTCACTTCTATCCTTAACGCGACTTTTTAGTTATTGAATTGAAATTTTTGCTCCGTTAAATAATTTTCCATCAGCAGAAATGATATAAGATTCTGATGCTGATAAACCAGATAATACCTCTACTTTATCTCCATAAGTTCTTCCTAAACGCAACCAACGTAACAAAGCTGTATTACTTTGACTTACAGTATACACTCCAGATAATTGTCCGTTTTTTACAAGAGCTTCAGTAGGAATTAGCACCATTTCTGATTTTACCTTTTTATCCACAGGAAACTGAACTGTGGTAAACATTCCTGATAAAATATTTGCATTGGTTTCTTCTAAATTGATTTTTACCAAATACTGCCCACCTGTATTTTTTGCAGAAGTGCTTACTTCTGTTACTTTTCCTTTAAGAGTTGTATCAATAGATTTTACTAAAACATCTACAGAAGTTCCTGTTTTAATTTGTGAAATTTCTGTTTCTGGTACCATTGCCATTACTTCAAATTCTTTTGGAGTTTCTATACTAATTAATGGCATTCCTGGATTTGCCATATCTCCAGATTTAATGTTTTTACTTGTAATTATTCCGCTAAAAGGAGCAGTAATGTTAGCATAAGCAAACTGTGCATTAATTTCGTTTTTCATTTGTTTAGCAGACTCTAAACTTGCTTTTGCCATTTGGTAATTGGCAGTCATATCATCCATTTCTTTTTGAGAAATACTTTTACTTGCATATAAATTTTTAAAACGGTTATAATTTTTCTCTGCATTTGTAAAAGCAGTTTGTGCTTGTACAATACCAGCATCTACCTGTGCTTTTTTGGCTTGTAAATCGGCATTGTTAATTGCAATTAACAATTGTCCTTTTTTAACTTTATCGCCAACATTTACGTATACTTTTTCTACAAAACCCATCATTCTTGTGCTTACTTCTGCACTATTTGTAGCTTGTATTTTTCCGCTTACAGATAAAAAGGAATTGTTTGCATTTAGCTTAACTTTAGCAACTTTAACAGGTAATGTTGGAGCGTTATCTGTAACAACTTTTTTGTCTTCACTACCACAACTATTAAATACTAATGATGTGGAAATTAGCGCGATGATGTAAATATATTTTTTCATTTTAATAATTATTCTTTAGTTAAAAATTGGATGTACGTTTGGGTAAAATTGTATTCGAAAACAGTTTGATAATACTCTAATTGTTTTTGAGCAAATTGCGTTTCTGCTTGTAATAAATCAGACGTTTTTTCTAAACCTTCTTTAAATCTATTTTTACGGATTCTTAAAGATTCTTTAGATTGTTGCACTGCTAATGCTGTTAGTTCTAATTTATTTTTAGCATCTATTAATTGACGTTTTACTTTGTTCAATTCTAAATTACTTTGCGATACATATTGATTGTAAGCCAACTTTGATTTTTCGAATTCTGCTTTACTTTTTTGTGCTTTTCCAAATCGTTTTGAACCTTGAAAAATGTCCCAACTTAACTGCGCACCAATTAAGTATCCACTTGCATTGCCTTGAAAAATGGTATTGTCATAGAGTTCATAACTTCCAAACGCATTTAAACGCGGTAAAAAGGCCATTTTATCGGCTTTATTCATTGCCTCATAAGCTTTAGTAGATAGTTCCATTGCTTTGATATCAGATCTGTTTTCTGAAATCGTTTTGTTATCCATAGAAAAATTAGAAACCGTTAAACTATCTGTTGGTTTATAAATTACAAATCCATCATCATTCATTAAAAAAGACAAATAATTAGAGGCATTTTGTACGTTACTTTTTGCAGTTTGTAATTGATTTTTAATTTCTGTAACTCGTACCTCTACATTTAATACATCTGCACGCTGTAATAAACCTTGTTTAAAACTGTTCTCTGCTAATTTTTGGTTTTCGTTTGCTGTCTGTAAAGCTTTTTCTAAAACCTGCTCACCTTTGTAGGCCAATTGCAATTGCATATAGGCTTTTTCTACTTCAAAAGTTAGGTAATCCTCCGTTCTTTTAGATTGCAAAGACATGGCATCCATTTTAGATTTAGCAGCTTTTCTTTGATAAACTCCATCTAAATTAATAAGCGGTTGTTCTACTTTTATAATGGTTGCAAAATTCTGAGTTTGTGCTGGGTTGTTTAACAATGTAGGATTAAAATCGTTCTGCGTTAAAATGCCTTGGTTTAATTTAGACCCAAACGCCATTAACGGATTTGTAGTAGAAATACCTGTATGACTTGCTGTAATATTTGGTAAAAAAACAGCATTGGTTTGTTTATAATCTGCTTTTGCAGCATTAAACGCTTCTTTAGAAATTTTTAAGGATAAGTTCTTTTCAGAAATTTTAGATAACACCTCAGACTTACCTATCGAAATTATTTCTTGTGCAGGCAATTGTTTAGAAAACAATAACACAATTATAAAAATGCTTTTTACTATTTTTTTCATCTATTTTATTTTAACAATGCAAAACTAAATCGAATAAAATGTTTTTTTAGTAACATTAGTTACCAAACAAAAAGCACTTAAATCTCTATGATTTAAGTGCTTTCTAACCCAACTGAAAACTAAAATTTAATTACATTGCTCTTGACTACTATTTACTATCGAATCAAAGGCGTCTTGAGTGATAAATTGAGGTGTATATGTGCCTTCATTATTATCTAAACCTCTCATAAAACTTCTTAAATGATTTCTTGAACCGCATATTAAATTTTGATAAATACTTATAAGAGTACTATTTTTAGTTAGTGAAACATAGTTTTCTAAATCTTTGATATCCAAATCTTCTATAGTTGCACCAATTTTTAATGCATTTATAACACTTTTTGCACCATCTTCTTTAAATGTATTGTAATGCGCTTGTAAATCTTTATTACTAAAAACTCCTTTTGGTAAAATAGTGTAAGAAATCTCGTTTTGTTTTAATACATCTTCTATAGCATCCATATGGGCTTGTTCGCTTTTTTTTATGTTTTCAAACTGACTTAAACTCCAAGTATTGTCTAAATACTCATAAGTATCTCTCGCTAATTTTTCTTCTTCTAACATAAACAATAATGCATCAATATCTTCCTGCAAAATTGTTGTACTTTCTTGAACATCTTCAACATCATTCAAGTCAAATAGTATAAATTCATCTTGTGAACCATCTGAACATGCATTTACAACTATAGCTAAAATTATTATAACAAATAGAACCGTTACTTTTTTAATTACATTTTTCATAATCTCTAATATTTAAAATTCATAGAATAAAGGTATTATAAAAAAGAGTGGTTATAAGTAACCTAAGTTACACGAATATGTTACTTTTGAACCCTATATTTGCGCTGTAAATACGTTGATACAAACCTTATAATATTTGATTTTTTTATCAAAATATAAAACCCTTTTTTATGCTTTTTTTTTAAGCAGTCTTGTGTTGTACAATATGTTACGAGTTTCATTTACGTATATTTATTACAATGTAGATCCTATTGGTTTTATTGCAGAATTGTGTGAGAATAAAGATCAACCCGAATTGCAATGTAATGGAAAATGTCACTTAAAAAAAGTTACAGAAAGTAGTAAAAGTTCAGAAGAAGCACCTCTTCAAATCGTAGATTTTAAAGATATTTTACTACATCAGCATACCATCTGCCAAGTTGATTTTCAAATAAATATAGCTGCAAAAAAAACATTTTTCAACTATCAAAATTATTATGACTACTTGATCATTGACACAAGTTTTCACCCACCACAAGTTTAGTTTTACTTCAATTTAAAAAACAGGCTGTTTAAAAAGTATAAAATCCATGTCATTTCGACTGTAATGGAGAAATCTTAATTTTTGATCATCAAATAGTTAGATTTTTCGACTTCGCTCAAAATGACATATAGATCTACTTTTCAGAGAGCCTACACAAAATCGTATATAAAAACTAAAATTTAAAAAATGAAATTATTTTTTAGTGTGTTATTATGCACACTTATTTCTTCATCTTTTTTATCACAAGAAAAAAAGGATGTAGAAAAAGATACCCTAAAAAAAGTACAATTAGATGAGGTAATTGTAACCGGAAAATTAAAAACAGATCCTATACATACCATTATTTCTAACAGATATGATAAAAATGTGGTACAGCCGAAAAACGTAGCAGATTTATTTAACAACATCAATGGTTTTTCTGTAATTAAAAGAGGAAATTACGCCATAGACCCATCTTTTAGAGGAAGCCAGTATGAACAATTAAATATTCAATATGATGGAGGAACCAAAGCCATGCATGCTTGCCCAAATAGAATGGACCCGATTACAACGCATATTATTCCAGAAGAAATTGCTAAAATCGAAATTATAAAAGGACCCTATACAGTTCGTTATGGAGCTACTTTTGGCGGAATTGTAAATATGGTTTCTAAAAAAACAAACTATTTAGACAATGGTTTTTCAGGAAAATTTTCATCTGGTTTTGAAACCAATGGAAATTCTACCGTAAATATGCTGCAATTACAGTATATAAAAGACAAATATGATGTGGTTGGTAATTTTGGTTACAGAGATTTTGGAAGTTATACAGATGGTGATGGTACAGAAATACCTTCTTCTTTTTTAAGCACAGATTATGGTGTAAAAGTGGGTTATAATTTTACCGATTTTGAGCGTTTGCAATTTCATTGGAGACAATCTTTTGGACGTGATGTTTTACACGCAGGTTTGCCTATGGATACAGAGTATGACAATAGTAGCATTGCTTCTTTAGACTATAAAAAAACGAATTTATCAGGAAAATTAAATAGTATTTCTGCCAAAGCGTATTATAGTTATGTAGATCATTTAATGACCAATACCAACAGACCTTCTTTTATGATGACAGAAGCTGCTTCTGCTGTAGAAGCTACAACAATGGGTGGAAAAATTGAACTGAATTGGCAACCTACTAAAAATGTAGATATTTTTACAGGTGTTGATGCGATGTTAATTGCTAGAGATGGTGGAAGAACGCGTTTGGCAAAAATGATGAACGGAAACATGCTCCCTACTCCTAGAGAATTTAACGATAAAGTTTGGCAAGACTCATATGTTAATGATTTTGGCTTATTTACAGAAGCAAAATGGTTGTTTGCAGAAAATACTTTGTTAACTGCTGGGGTAAGATATGATAGAATAATATCTGACATCAAAGACCCAGAAGCAGATTTTGCAGCATTGTATAACTTAGAAAAAAGAACAGAAAATAATATTAGTGGAACTGTTTCATTAAAAAAATTAGTTTCTAAAAACTTTACTCTAGAGGCTGCTTTTGGTAGAGGTGTACGTTCTGCAAATATGATAGAGCGTTATATCAATCACTTTACCATCAATCAAGATCCTTTTGAATATATAGGAAATCCCGATTTAAAAGCAGAAGTAAACAATCAGTTTGAAGTTGGTTTTAAAGCAAAAAATACCAAAAACAGTATTAAATACGCAGCTTCTGTGTATTATTCTGATTTGCAAAACTTTATTGTGGGTATTGTAGACCCTACTAAAACCAGAAAATTTATGCCAACTGCACAACCTGTAAACCCTAAAGTGTTTCGAAATTTAGACAACGCTTACAGAACAGGTTTTGAAGCTAGTTTTGAAACTGCCCTTACTACTGATTATTATTTTAAATCTGAAATGGCTTATGTGTATGCTAAAAATAAAGATTTAGACGAATCTTTGCCCTTAACTCCGCCTTTAAATGCTAGATTGATTTTAGGAACTACCAAAGAAAAATATTGGGCAAATGTACAATACAATATCACCAGTTCTCAAAACGAAATTGCCCCAAGTTTTGGAGAAACAAGTACAGATGGTTACCAAACTATTGATGTTCGTTTAGGATTTAAACCTTTTAAAAATGCTAACCTTGGGTTTGCAGTTATAAATGTTTTTGACAAAACCTATAACAACCATTTAAACTTTAGTTTTAACAATCAAGCTAATTTTGGTAGGGTTCCTATTACTGAACCTGGAAGAAATTTTACTGCTTTTTTACAGTACAATTTTTAAAAATAAAATAGGGCATTAACTTTTTAATGCCCTATTTTAAAATAACTATCACTAACTAAATTTACTATTTTTTCAGAACTTCATTTAATACTAAATCTTTATCTAATTTCTTTGTACAAAAAAACCAGTCTTTACAGTCTAAATCTTCTGTAGATGCCATTCTTTCTTCTGCCACACCACAAGATCCTGCAGGAGATACAATTACATCATCTCCAGGATTCCAATCTGCAGGAGTCGCCACATTAAATTTATCTGATGTTTGCATTGCTATTAAAGCTCTATACAACTCATCAAAATTTCGGCCTAAACTTAAAGGGTAATAAATAATAGCTCTTACAATACCTTTTGGATCTACAAAAAACACCGCTCTTACTGCTTGCGTTTTACTTTCTCCAGGTTGAATCATGCCGTATTTTTTGGCTACATTCATAGAAATATCTTCAATAAGAGGAAATTTAACTTCAATATTTTCCATTCCATTGAATTTAATTTTATCCTTGATAGTTCTTAACCACGCAATATGGCTGTATAATCCATCAATAGACAGTCCTATTAAACTACAGTTTGCTTTGGCAAATTTTTCTTCTAAATGTGCAAAAGTCATAAACTCTGAAGTACAAACAGGTGTAAAATCTGCAGGATGACTAAATAAAATTGACCATTTTCCTGAATAATCAGAAGGATAATTTATATCTCCTTGTGTAGTTGTTGCTGTAAATTCTGGTGCTTTATCACCAATTCTTGGCATACTAAACACGTCTTGTTGTTCTTGTATACTTTCCATTTTATTCTTTTTAATTATTTATTAATTCTTGTTCCTCCATGTCCACCTGCTACAATAATCATAATTTTAACACTTAAAATGATAAACTTAAAAAATTGTAGAATTGGATTCATCATTCTAAATCGCATTCTTGGAGATATTCTTCTCATACTGTTTCTTTTTATGAATTATTGTTGTTTTTGAATGTACTCTTGCCTTAGCATCAACCTTTGTTGGTTTGATTCCTATTCAGGAATCAACATTATTAGTTTGATTCCTATTCAGGAATCAACCACCAAAAAGGTTTCATTTTTGCTTTATATATAAATGCATAATGCAGCATTAATTTAAGCCAATGCCCTGCCAAACCAATAGCTCCAAAGGTTTTACCCAAATGTCTTCCATGAGAATCTGGATATTTTACAAAATCTGGCACAATTGGATATGTTGTGATACTTACTCCACTTCCGTCCCAAAAACCAAATCCTGCAGACGCAATACATGCTGCACCCATATTTCCCATAGATCCTTTGTGATGCAAAGATTCACCTCCTTTTTTAATAGAATCTATAATATTATCTGCAACTAATTTTGCTGTAATTCCTGATGGCATTCCTGTTCTTGGTGGTGCAGGAAAAATAGGTGTTCCGTTTTTACTTGTTCTTGGTTTAGAAATTGTATGTGGTGGCGCAAATGCAATTCCTGGTGCAAAAATATTTTTATAACTAGGGTTTTGATACGTTTCTGGCCAATCTTGAACCGTCCATTCTTCGTAAGGTTTTGCTGTATAATCAGCATCTACAATCATAAAACCTTTAAACAATTTTTCTGTAATATCTTTTTTATTTTTATCATAAGCTTTAAATCCATGACCAGAAAAAGCTGGAATTAACATGGCAAAATCATAGGTTTCTGATTTGTATTCGCCATCTAAATTCTCATAATGAGCAACACCATCTTCAATTTTATTTACACCAGCTCCAAGTATCCATTTAATGTCTCTATCTTCAAAAATCATTTCAATCATTTCGCTAGATTTCATTATCATATCTCCATAACTCATCAGCATTCCATCCATCCCAAAATCGCCTAAACTGTACTCGTTTGAGATCCAAGTAATTTCTGCCATATCTCTAACTTTATGACGACGTAATTCTTTTTCTACATTTAAAATATACTCAAAAGCGGCACCTTGACAAGTAGATTTTGCATGACCTGTACCAATTAAAATTTTCATTTTTTTGCCAGCTTTCATTTGCTGAATAGATTCGTTTAAACCTTCCCATGCATGATCTGCATGTGTATATGTACAAACAGAATAGGTTTTATTTTTACCAGGAATCAGTCCTTCTGTGGCTTCAAAATTTAATTTTGGTCCGGTAGCATTTATTAAATAATCGTAAGTAACTTTTTCTTGTTTTCCTTTATTTTCTCCCACAACATACTCTGCCAAAACATATGGTTTTTCTTCATTTACATCTCCTTCAGGAAAAAAAGAAATTGCTTTGGCTTGTTTGTACCCAATTCCTTTCTTTTTATATAAAGGGGCCAAAGGAAATAAGATTTTTTTAGATTTCATCCTACCAATTCCTACCCAAATATTAGAAGGAATCCATTGATAATTGCTATTAGGAGAAACTACAACAACCTCATGTTTTTTAGCCAACTTTCTTCTTAAATGAGAAGCTGCTACGTGCCCAGAAATCCCAGCTCCTAAAATGACAATTTTAGACATAATTATTAATTTTTACATAAAGGTAATTTTAATATTAGATGTACACAGTAACATATGTTACAGATTCTAAATGAATTACAAAAAAAAAAAAAAAGATTATTAAAACTAATAACCTCTTCTAATTAAAAACTAAGTAAAAATTTGTAAAACAAATTATTAATAAAATTATTAATAAAATTATTTTTTAAGTAATTTTTGCCTAATCTTTTTATTGTTATTTTTAAAAACCAATATATATTCACCAGAAGCTTCTTTAGTTAAATCTAAAGAAACTTTTTTTATTCCTATTGTATTTTTTAAAGTGATGGTCTTTATTTTTTTTCCTAAAACATCAAATATTTCTAAACTGCTTTTTTCTGTATTTGGTGTAAAAACCTCAATAGAAAAAAGACCTAGTGATGGGTTTGGATATACTTTTACATTATAAATATTGTCTAACTTAAGTGCAACCTCACTTGTACTTAATGTGGATTTTTTATCGATAAATACTTTAAAAGCTAAATTACTTGCAGAACTTTGCGAACCATCATTAATAAAAAAAATATTTTCTTGTGTACTTTCTATTCCTCCAAAAATATAACCAACTAATGTTTTGCCTTCTTGTAAATTATTCAAATCTACAATTTCATCAGATACATAATTAGTTTCATTATGCAGTGGAATAAACTCTGCTCCAGAACCTAAAAAAGTTGGCATTTCTATTCCTAAACTACTTTCTTCCATAGTACCATCATTAAACCTAGAAACTTTACTTATGGTTTTTACAAATGGTACATTATCATCTTGTATTAGATTGTTATTGCCATCTAATTTATATTGACTCATACCTCCAAAAAATAAGGTGTGCATTATATTATTTTCTTCATCAAAAACAGGAATTTTTGCACTGTGATATTGACTTAAATATTGATTAAAATTATTATTAACGGTATAACCAGAAGCAGTAACATCTACTGAATTTAACCAAGGTAAATTAGCTGTATGTTGAAAAACTCCACTAAACATAGTAAATCCTTCTGTGCCATCTGGAAAAATTTGATATGCCATATTGTAATCTCTTCTATGTAAATTATTGGTATCTTGTTGCGCTGAATAATTTGCAATACTTAGGTTAGTACCATCATCATTGATTTGAAATGTTCTAATTTCATCAGTATATTTCTGTACAAACCCTTGTCCATTACTTGGACCTCTAGGATTATATTTTCCTTCAAAATATTGACCTCCACATAAATAAAATACATCGTTTAACAAACCCAATTGACCACCAGTTACAGCAAGATTTGTATCGGAAATTTGTCTAAAAAAGGACGTGATAGTTGTATTATTTATAACTGCATTAGCTAAACCATCAATATTTACTGCTGTTAATTTATCATACGTTATATGGTCATTTTGTGTGGCACTAAAACCATATCCACCAATAATATATAAAGTGTTTCCTCTTTGTATAAACTCTTGATTTGTAGATTGTAATTGTTCAAACAATGATGCTGATAAAACACTTATTGAAGTGCTCCAAGTTTGTTTTGCTACTGGATCTATAACAAATACATTTTTATTATTATCATTCTCTAAAAAAGAGGCAAAAGGTTGTCGCTGATGTAAACCATCAATTCTACCACCGAAAATTACCCATTTCCCATCAGACGTTTTACCCCAAGAAAAAGAATGTACACTTGGCGCATTTGTAATTACCAATGGCTCTATTTGAACTGTAAATTGATCTTGAGATAAACTTGAACTTACTATTAAAATTGAGAATAGAAACGCTACTATTATTTTCATAATGCTGTTTTTTTTAATTTGATAAAATTATTAAAACAAATTCTTAACTAGTGCAACTTTTGTTACATAAAAAAGCATCCTAAAGGTGCTGTATAAACTATAAAGATTGAATATTTAATAACTTGTATCATCTAACTTCACTTTTCCATGAAATGTTTTGTACAAAAACAAAAAATACCCTGCCAGAAGTGGTGCTCCAATTACCACGATAGTTAGCATAATGCCTAACGATTTTTGTGAAGAAGCTGCATTGTATATAGTAACACTAAATTTAGGATCTATGGTAGAAGGTAATAAAACAGGATACAATTGAAAAGCAACTAACATTAATAAAAACGCCATAGTTAACGACGAAAATACCAGTGCATTTCCATATTTTTTCTTTGAAACCAACCTTGGCACATTTGCTACTGCTAAAAATGCCAAAATAGGCAGTATAAAAAAGACAGGGTATTCTTTAAATTTATCGGTTACTCCAGGTAAAAAAACTAAAGTATATAAAGAAGTTATTGCAAATGAGACAATAAAAAATATCATTCCTTTTTTTAATAGAAAAGTTAACCTTTCATACAAACGTCCTTCTGTTTTTAACAATAAAAAGATAGCCCCTTGCGTCATAAAAATAGATAAGGTTGTGAAACCCACCATAATTGCATACGGACTTAAAAAAGCAAAGAAAATACCACCTTTATAACTGAAGTTTTCTCCGATTTCAAAACCTTGCAGTACGTTTCCTAAAACTACACCTAATAAAAAGGCAATTAAAGTATTGGAAACAAAATAAATAATATCCCAGGTTTTTCGCCACCAAATCATTTCTTCAGCGCTTCTAAATTTTATAGCAGCAGAACGTAAAACTAGCAATACTAAAAACAACATAAACGGAATATACATTGCAGATAACATGGTAGCATACATTACTGGAAAACCTGCAAACAAAGCACCACCACCAATAATTAACCATACTTGATTGGCATCCCATAGAGGACCAATGGCATTAATAGCAATTCGTCTGCTCAAATCTTTTTTTAAGAACAAATGCCAAGCTCCTGCACCATAATCAAAGCCTTCTAAAATTGCATATCCTGAAAATAGTAACCCAACCACTAAATACCAAAGTGTTGGATAATCGATCCCTAAAAAAGTTTCTAATTCTACCATTTTATATAATTTTTAAATCGTTTTTAGCTTCATCATAAGGCCCATGTTTTATTTTTTTATTTAAAGAATACATAAACAAAAGAAATAATAGCGTGTAGACTACTAAAAATAAGATTAATGAGAAAAGAATTTGGTTTGATGATACTTCTTGCGAAAAGCCTTCACTAGTTCTTAAATGTCCGTAAACAATCCAAGGTTGTCTACCCATTTCTGCAGCAAACCAACCTACTTGATTGGCTATTTGAGGTAAAATAACCGAAAACGCAAAAATTTGCAACAACCATCTTTTATCAAATAATTTTCCTCTCCACCATAAAAAACTTGCATATAACGTTAATCCTATAAAAAACATTCCTATAAAAACCATAATATGATAAAACTGAAAAACGGCATTGACTTGGCTTGGCCTGTCTTCTTCTGGAAATGCATTTAAACCTGTAATTGGTGCGCTAAAATCTTGATGCACTAAAAAGGACAATCCACCAGGTAAAGCCAATCCTACAACTTGTTGCGTTTGATTATTTACCCAACCAAACAAATACAAATCTGCGGGTGCAGACTTGTCATAATGCCCTTCCATAGCCGCTAATTTTGCAGGTTGATTTTTTGCAACTCCATCAGCAGAACTATGCCCAGAAAGCAATTGTGTTAATGAAAATATTGTGGCAACCAAAAGCGCAATTTTAAATGCTTTTTTAGAGATTTCTATATACCTACCTTTAAGTAAATAATAAGCATGTACACTTAGTACTAAAAATGCACCTGCTAAAAATGCACCTTGCCAAACATGAATAATTCGATCTACACTTGATGGGTTAAAAACCATTTCCCAAAAATCGGTAACTTCTGCTCTTGCGTTAAAACCTTCGCCAACAATATGATACCCTGCAGGAGTTTGTTGCCAACTATTGGCTACAACAATCCAAACTGCAGAAAACATAGAACCTAAAAAAACACCAATGGTTGATATAAAATGTACTTTGGGTGATACTCTATTCCAACCAAAAATTAAAATACCTAAAAAGGTACTTTCTAAACCAAAAGCAAACAAACCTTCTGCAGCTAAAGCGCTCCCAAAAATATCACCCACGTATTTTGAATAAACAGACCAATTGGTACCAAATTCAAACTCCATTATAATTCCTGTAGCAACACCAATACCAAAAGTTATGGCAAATATTTTTAACCAAAAACGGGTTAACACTTCATACTGTTTGTTACCCGTTTTTAAATATAAACCTTCCATAATTACCATTATAAGCCCAATACCAATACTTAAAGGTGGGTAGATATAATGAAAAGCAATTGTGAAGGCAAACTGAATTCTTGCTAATATTTCTGTATCCATAATTTACCAATATTTTATAGTAAAATTATAAACTTTTTTAGAAAAACACAGTAACAAAAGTTACCAAAAGGTTAAAATAAAACTACGCTTTTTTTAGCTGTACAAAAAGCTCCAAACCTTGTCTATTCTGAAAAGAATTATAACACGTTTCCATATTAATTTCTTTAAAATAAAAATGAAAATACTTTAAATACTCATCTTTACTACCACCAAATGGTGGATGATCTTCGTTAAGTTTTGCATTGAAAAGCAAACCTACCAATTTTCCGTTTTTATTGAGTAAATTATGCATTTTAGAAGCATATTTACGTCTTAAATCAGGATTGATGGCACAGAAAAAAGTTTGTTCGATAATCAAATCGAAAGTATCTTCTAAATCAAAAAAATTGGCATGAATTAATTGATTTTCTGGAAAATTAGGAACCCTTTTTTTTAAGTTTTCTAAAGGTTGTTTTGCAATATCTACAACATACACATTTTTAAATCCGTTGTTAAAAAGATACTCAGCTTCGTAAGAATTTCCAGCACCAGGAATTAATATTTTAAATGCTTTGTTACTGAATTGAGCAAAATAGGCTTTTAAAGGCGGAGATATTTCTCCTAAATCCCAACCTGTTTTATCTGTTTCGTATTTTTTTGCCCAAAAATTCTCGGATAAATTCAACATTTCTTACATTCTAGTTATAATTTAATAGCAATGACTTTAATCATTTTCCTACCAATAAAATAGCTTTTATATTTGCTACACAGTCCAAATTAAACAATTTTATGGAAACTTTAATCGCCGCAAAAGAAAAATTGAATAAAAAAGGGTTTTTAGATCTAGAAACTCCCAACATTAATTATGTTGAAGAAATTCTAAAGTTAAAAAAAGAAAAAAATGCAGTTATATTGGCTCATTATTATCAAATTGATGAAATTCAAGAAATTGCTGATTTTGTTGGTGATAGTTTGGCATTGGCACAACAAGCTGCTAAAACAGATGCTGACATGATTGTTTTTGCAGGGGTTCATTTTATGGCAGAAACTGCAAAAATTTTAAATCCTACAAAAAAGGTTTTATTACCAGATTTATTAGCAGGTTGCTCTTTAGCAGATTCTTGTCCGCCAGAAGAATTTTCGGTTTTTAAAGCAAAACATCCAGATCATAAAGTAGTTACTTATATTAATTGCTCTGCAGAAATTAAAGCGCTAAGCGATATTGTTTGCACCTCATCTAATGCCAAAAAAATAATTGATTCTTTTCCAGAAAATCAACCCATTATTTTTGCGCCAGATAGAAATTTAGGCGATTATTTAAATAAAGAAACAGGTAGAGAGATGTTACTTTGGGATGGTGCTTGTATGGTACATGAAGCGTTTTCTATGGAAAAGTTGATAGACTTGTACAAAGAACACCCTGATGCAGAAATCATTGCGCATCCAGAGTCTGAAGCGCACTTGCTAAAAGTTGCTAAATACATTGGCTCTACATCAGGTTTATTAAATTACGTAAAAAACAGCGAAAAGAACAAGTTTATTGTAGCCACAGAAGCTGGTATTTTATTTGAAATGATGCAAGAAAATCCAAATAAAACCATTATTCCTGCACCTGCAAAAGAAGATAATACTTGCGCTTGCAGCGAATGTGCCTACATGAAAATGAATACAATGAAAAAGTTGTATTTATGTTTAAAACACGAATTGCCTAATATAGAAGTTGAAAGTGAATTGGCTAAAAAAGCAATTGTACCTATAAACAGAATGTTAGAATTATCTAAATAAAAAAACAAATGGTTAGTAACGATAAAATAATTACATGCGATTTTTTAGTAATTGGCTCTGGAGTTTCTGGATTAACTTTTGCGCTAAAAATTGCAAAAGAACACAAAGATTCTAAGGTTATTATAGTTACTAAAGATTCTCAAAGCGAATCGAATACCAAATATGCACAAGGAGGTATTGCAACCGTTTTTAATAAAGATGTAGATAGTTTTGAACAACATGTGCAAGATACTTTAGTTGCTGGTGATGGTTTGTGTGATGAAGATGTTGTTAGAATGGTTGTAGAAAATGCTCCTAAAAGATTAAAAGAATTAATTGAGTGGGGTACACAATTTGATAAAAATGAAAATGGTTATTACGATTTAGGTCGTGAAGGAGGGCACTCTCAAAACCGAATTTTACATCATACAGATATCACTGGTGCAGAAATTGAACGTGCGTTATTAACGCAAGTAAACGCATTGCCAAACATCGATTTTCTTACCCATCATTATGCCATAGATTTAATTACAGAGCATCAACTAAAAAAGAAAAAAACCAAAAGAAATGGAAAAATTTCTTGTTATGGCGCTTATGTTTTAGATGAAAAAAAAGAGCGCGTAAAAACAATTGTTAGTAAGTTTACCTTGCTTGCTTCTGGTGGAAATGGCCAAGTTTATGAAACCACTACAAACCCAACTGTAGCTACAGGAGATGGAATAGGAATTGCTTACAGAGCCAAAGCAGAAATTTCTGATATGGAGTTTATTCAGTTTCATCCAACAGCATTATTTAATCCTGGAGAATATCCTGCATTTTTAATTTCTGAAGCTGTTAGGGGTTTTGGTGCTAAATTAAGAGATTACAATGGTAATTTCTTTATGTATAAATACGATGAAAGAGAAGAATTAGCCTCTAGAGATATTGTTGCAAGAGCTATAGATAACGAATTAAAAATGAGCGGAAAACCTCATGTTTATTTAGATTGTACACAATTAGATATGGAAAAATTTAAGGAACATTTTCCGAATATCACCAAGAAATGTTTGTCTTTAAATATTGATGTTTCTAAAGATTATATACCTGTTGTACCTGCATCACATTATATTTGTGGTGGTGTAAATGTAAACAAAAAAGCAAAAACTTCTATTAAAAAACTCTATGCCTGTGGAGAAGTAACCAGAACTGGTTTACATGGTGGAAACAGATTGGCCTCTAACTCTTTATTAGAAGGTTTGGTTTATGCGCATAACGCTTTTAAAGATATTTCTAAGAAGTTAAAAAAAGCAAAATTTCCAGATAATGTACCAGCTTGGAATGATAGTGGTGTAAAAAAGAATATGGAAAAAGTTTTAATTTCTCATGATAGAAATGAAGTAAAAACAATAATGACTAATTATGTAGGCATTGTGCGTTCTAACGAACGTTTACAACGTGCAGAAAAACGTTTACGTGTTTTATATGAAGATAATAAACGTTTGTATGATTATTCTGAACTTTCTGTAGATTTGTGCGAATTAAGAAACCTAATTACAACTGCCTATTTAATAACCCAGTTTTCTAAAAAAAGAACGGTAAATTGTGGTGGTTTTTACAGTTTAGATTGCACCTAAAATAAAAAAACACCTGAAATTTAATTCAGGTGCTTACTAACCAAACTATTATAATAATCAACTAAATTTATCAATAATAGAAACTAATTCGTTTTTCTGTACCATCCCAGATTGTCGCCAAACTTGTTTTCCAGATTTGTATAGTATTAATGTAGGCACTCCCCTAACTTGATATTTTGCAGCTAGAGTTTGATTTTTATCAACATCAATTTTAATAATTGATACCTGATCTCCTAAACCCTCTTTTACTTCTTTTAAAATAGGGCTCATCATTTTACAAGGCCCACACCATTCTGCAAAAAAATCTACTAAAACAGGTTTATCTTGATTAATAATTTCTGAAAATTTGCTCATGCCTAAAAACTATTTTATTTGTTAAAAGATATACTCCATATACCCCTTACTTGATTTTCACTATAGCCTGTTGCCATATCTTTTGGATATAGCTTGTCTATTTGCGTTAAAACGTTAGACTGTATATCACCACTTTTATCACCATGACATTGTATGCACATGCTGTTTGTTTTAATTGGGTAGTACACATTTACGTGATTTGTAGATGCTACCACAATGGGTTCTGAATCTTTAGCAGATTTTACATCTTCTTTAAAAATATTGATATACATATTTTCTTCTGAACTAGCTAAATTTTTAGGATTTCTAGGTTTGTCTGAAACTCGTTTAATGGTTGCATTGTGCACAACAGCCATGCTATCGGTTAAAGGATAAGCTTTTATATTACAAAATTTTAAAGCAGCCAAAGTACCTTCTTTTTGTATTTTACCCATTAAGTTTTTTCCTAAAACAGCTTTTGTCGTTAGTGCATATTTTAAACCTCTTTCATGATAAGGTAGGTTTTTAAAATTATTGCTTTGTTGTTTGTGCACCCCTTTACCATTACCCATTCCATGACCTTTGCCTTTACCACTTTCTTTGTTATAATGATCTTCAAACCATGTTGGTTTTTCGATTTCATTATCAAACATATATTCAGAAATTTTCTTAATATCTTCTTTAGAGAAATACTGTTTTGGCATCAAACCAAATCTTTTAACTGCCCCTAACATTTTAGCATTCTCTTCAATTGGATTTTGAATCCAATTTTGCATGTCTTGTATAAATTCTTCTTTTGATGTTTCTGAAGAAATATAATGCCTTTTAATGGCAATCATTGGTGGTGCAATTCTACCATCTTCTGTTGCTGATGGACTATGACAGACATAGCATTTGTTTTCCATTATTTTCTTTCCAGGATGATCTGCATCCGCAGAAGATTTTTGTTTGGAATAAGATGGTTTTTGGCTTTTTTGGCAGCTAAAAGCAAAAAGTAAGGCGAATATTAGCGTATAGTATTTCATAATTTTATTACAAAAATAAAATAGAATCTTTACATTTTTTGTAACCTATGTTACAGTTGTACTACTTTTATACTATTTCTATGCAACTCTATTTTGTTTTCGTTTTCTAATTTTTTTAATAGTCTAGATACCACAACTCTAGAGGTATGTAAATCTTCAGAAATTTGTTTGTGGGTTGTAATTAACTCATCATTATGCACTACCATAGCTTTGTCTTTTAGGTATTTAAAAAGGCGGTCTTCCATTTTTAAAAAAGCAATGGTATCTATAGCTTCTAAAAGTTCTTCTACTCTGTTATGATAGCTTTCTAAAATAAATGATTGCCAAGATTTGTACGTACTTAACCAAACTGTCATTTTTTCTTTTGGCAATAAAATTAAAGAAACATCGGTTTCTGCAACTGCTCTAATTTTACTTTTTGTTTGGCCCATACAGCAAGATAATGTCATAGCACATGTATCTCCTTTTTCTAAATAATAAAGTACAAGTTCTTCTCCTTTATCGTCTTCTCTTAGAATTTTTATGGCTCCAGAAAGCAATAGTGGCATCGATTTTATAAAATCTTCCAACTCTATAATAACACTGTCGGCTTTAAATTGTTTTGCTACGCCAAGAGTATTAATTTCTTCGAGCAACTCTTTTTCAAATAAGTACGCAAAATTACTAGCAAGATCTACATTCATTATAAATCAAAAATTTAGATTATAAATTTACATAAAAAAAGCTTGAAATTATGCCAAAAAAAGAAGTATCCAAATGAAAATTTAGATTGCAAAAAAAATAAAGCAGCTCTTTATTTGGTTGGCTTCTTATCGCTATTCATCAATAAGTAAACTGCTGCTACTAGACCAATAACAACTAAAACAAAAATGCCAATCATAATTGTACCATTGGCCCAAGAAACTAAAGGTATATTTAAAAACTTCATATTCAATAAAATTAGATTGTAAAAGTATTGTATTCTATTACGTTATTTTATGATAAAAGTCAGTCAGTATTTAAAACGCCACATTTAAAATATCGCCACTTAATTGTAACAATTGTAATTCTATTAATTTTGCATCAAATTTTGCGTTATTTAAAGCTGTTTTTGCGTTTATTAAGTTAATTTGTGCTTGCCTAAATTCTACTGAAGTAATTTGCCCTAACTTAAAACGCTCTTGAGTTCTATCAAAATTATTTTGATTACTCAGTACATTTTGTTCTTGTGCTTTTAAGATAAAAAGCTGATTTTTATAGTTTTCCCAAGTGTTTTTTAAGTTATTTTTAATGGTAACTTTTTGCTGCTCTAATGCTATTTCTTGATTGTCTAATGCTATTTTGGCATTGGCAACACTTGTTTTTCTAGAACCTCCATCAAAAATATTCCAAGATAAATTTAAACCCGCATTTAATCCATCAGAAGTAATTAATTTTGCCCCAAATGGGTTAATTAGATTTTCATTTTCGGTTCTATTAAAACCATAAGATGCGTTAAAACTTAACGTTGGTAAGTAACTGGCTTTATTTACTTTAATATTAAACTCACTAATAGCGATATTTTTTTCGTTTTGCTTTAAGAGTGAATTATTAGCAAGTGTTTTAACTTCTAAATCATTAAAGTTAAGCATTGTGCTATAATCTACCTTAGTTTCAACGTTATAGTTGGTTTCTTTTTCAATACCCAAAATAACATTTAAACCTCTTTTTGCATTGCTTAATTGCTGTTTTGCGCTTATATAACTAATACTATCATTATTAACATCTACTTGAGCATTTAGGTATTCTAATTTTGTAGATTGCCCATAATCATAGGTATATTTTGCTCTTTGCATCCTTCTTTTTGAAATGGATAACGCTTCTTTTAAATTTTTTTCATTTTCAGACAAACGTGCAATTTGAAAGTAATTTGTAAACAATTGTAAATAGGTGTTTTCTATAGTGGCTCTTGCTTGTAGCTCTGTTAAATTATAGGTTTCTTTTAATTGCTTATAATTATACTTTCTACCCAAACCGTCAAAAATTGTATAATTTACTCCTAAAGTTGCATTGTATGTTTTAGAGACAATTCCACTACCTGCTATCTCAGAATCACCACCAGTGTCTCTATCTGTAAATGTTAAACTTTGGTTATTTCTACTATAATTTGCACCAGAACTTACAGAAGCAGTTGGTAAAAAACCTGTATTGTAAATACTTGTATTATTTTTAGCAACTTCTAAATTATTATTAGCAATTTTAACTCCGAAATTATTTTCTAGAGTAATTGCTAATGCTTCTTTTTTTGTTAATATTTCTTGAGAAAAAACTTGTAAAGTCGATAAAAAAACGACTACAAATATTGTGTTTTTAATGATCTTCATTTTCATCGAATTTAGATTCTATAATTGCTCTTTCTACTTCTTCTTTTGTAACCTTTTCTCCTGTTTTTAACCATTTAATTCCTACTTTCATAGAGTTAGAAACCGATAATAATAATGGCAACATTACCAAAGTTAAAACTGTAGCAATTGCAATACCATAAGAAATAGATATTGCCATTGGTATTAAAAATTGTGCTTGTCTACTTTTTTCTAACATTAAAGGTGCTAAACCAGCAATAGTAGTTAAAGAAGTTAAGAAAATTGCTCTGAAACGAGATTGACCTGCTGCAATTAACGCTTCGTCAAACTTCATACCTTCTTTTAAATAGTTATTAAATTTACCTATTAAAACCAAACCATCATTTACCATAATACCTACTAAGGCAATAATACCTAAGAAAGATAATATACCAATTGAAAAATCGTGAATAAAATGCCCCCAAATAACTCCAATCATACTAAAAGGAATCATAATAATTAGTAATATTGGTTGGCTATAAGAACGGAATGTAAATGCTATTACAATATAAATTAATAATAAAATTATTGGACCAACAAGTTTAACAGAATCTGTAGTTTTCTTAGCTTCTCTATTTTGACCTTCATACAAAGGAGTTACACTGTGATATTTAGAAAGTATTTCTGGCATTACTTTTAACTTAATATCATCTAAAACTTCTGTTGCACTTGTTTCTAAATCTTTTAAATCTGCTGTAATTTGAATTTCTCTTTTTCCATCTAAATGATTAATTGCAATATCTCCTCTTTCTATTGTATAATTTGCAATTTCAGAAAACGGAATTCTTGTTCCTGTTGGTGTTATAATACGCATATCATCTAAATTTTTAATTGATGATCTGTCTTTTTTATCATAACGTACCCAGATTTTAATTTCGTCTTGTCCTCTTTGAAAACGCTGCGCTTGTAATCCGAAGAAACCATAACGCACTTGTGCCATTACAGATTGCAAGTTTAAACCTAGCAAATAAGCATTGTCTTTTAATTCTATTTTTACTTCTTTAATACCTGCTGGGTCGTTATCAGAAATATCTTTTAAAAGCGGGTTGTTTTCTAGCACCAACTTTAATTCTTCTTTGGCAGCTTTTAATTCTGTAATATTATTACCTAATAAAGAAACCGCAACTGGGCTACCACCAAAATTACCCCCAGAACCAAAAACTAAACTTTCTACACCATAAACTTTACCTACTTTATCGCTAATGGCATTTGTTATTTCTGGTGATGAAAAATCTCTTGCTTCACCTGGTAAAAGGTTTACACTTAAAGTTGCATTTGCACTTCCTGGCCCAACTCTTTTGATTACATTTTCTACAACATCTAAATCTCCTGATTGTTTGGCAGAATACTCTTTGTTAACCAACCACACTTTTTCTTCTATGGATGAAATAATCGAATCTGTAATTTTTTCGTTAGTACCTTGAGGCATGGTTAACGTAATCTTTACTTGATCGCTTGCTACCCTTGGAAAAAATGATTGTTTAATAATACCTGCATTCATAGCTAGAATACTAAAAATTAACATTGCAATTGGAATACCGAAAGCAAAAATTTTATTTTGTAAGCTAAACCTTAAAAATGGCATATAATAGTTATCTCTAATTTTCATTAAAAACACGTCTGCTCCTTTGTTTACTTTGTTAAAGAAATCGTCTAGTTTATTGCTTTTTTTCTTTTCGCCATTTTCTAATCTTTTTCTGTCTAGAGCTTTAGAATGTGCAATATGCGCAGGTAAAATAATTAGAGCTTCTACTAAAGAAACTGTAAGTGTTAACAACACAATTGTAGATACTTCACCAAAAAAACTACCTATTCTTCCATCAACAAAAAAGAAAGTTGAAAAAGCGATGATTGTAGTTAAAATTGCTGATACAATTGGCGGAATAACTTCCATTGTACCATCTATAGCTGCTTTTATTTTAGATTTTCCTAAGTCGTAATAATGATGGTATATATTTTCACCTATCACAATTCCATCATCAACTAAAATACCGATAACAATAATCATCCCAAAAAGAGATAAAACATTAATGGTTACATCAAATTGAGCTGCGAAAATGAACATACCTAAAAATGCGACAGGCAAACCAAATGCTACCCAAATTGCTAAACGTAAGTTTAAAAATAGTGCTAAGAAAAATAATACTAAAAGTATACCTACAACTCCGTTTTCTACTAATAATTTTGTTCTACCATTTAGGGTTAAACTTCTATCGCTAGTAACGCTTAATTTTACATTTTGGTTTTCTTGATTGTATTTATGAATATACTCTTTAATTTTATCGGCAGAAGAAATTAAATCTTCATTATTGGTATTACTTACTGTAATATCTATGGCTAAATTGCCATTATAATACAACCTATCTGGAGTTTCTGACCAAGTATCTCTAACTTCTGCAATATCTTTTAAACGGATAATATTACCATTAGTTTCTGTTCTAACAATTAAATTTTGAAGTTCTAAACCATAATAAGACCTGTTACTTGCTCTAATTAAATAATCTTCTTCTACCGTTTTTATATTACCACCAGTTATTAAAATATTAGAATTGGAAACTGCGCTAGCCACTTCTGCAAAAGACATATTATAGGCACGTAAATCATTTTCTCTTACTGCAATTTCTATTTCTTCATCAGGAAAACCAGAAAGTGATACTTGAGAGATACCTTCCATACCTCTAATATCATTCTCTACATTTCTTGCATATTGTTTAATGGCTTTTAAAGAAAGATTATCTCCACTAACTGTAAAACTTATGGTTGGTCTAATACTCTCTACCTTAGCAATAACTGCGGGTTCCATACCAGAAGGAAATGATGGAACACGATCTACAGCATTTTTAACGTCAGATAAAACAACATCTATATTCTTGCCTTTTTCTACCTCTATACTTACAGTTGCAGAATTTTCTCTAGATACAGAAGTTACTCTTTCTACACCTACAATTCCTTTTAAATTATCTTCTATTTTTAGTACAACACCTTCTTCCATTTCTGCAGGTGATGCACCAGGATAAGCTAAAGAAATATTTATTAGTTCTGAATCTACCAATGGAAAAAAGGAAGATTTCATGCTAAATATACCAACTGCTCCAAAAATGATAAATGCTATAATTATTACATTTACGGCTACTGGATATTTTATAAAATACGTAATTATTTTTTTCATATAATTACTTTTTATTAATTTTTACAATCATACCATCAAAAGCACCTGGTAAAGTTTGCGATAATAATTTATCGTTATTTTTAAGACCTTTGATAACTACAGTTTCTGCCCCAAAATAAACCGGATTTATTTTTGACAAGGTTAAAACACTATCGTTTTGAACTGTGTAAACAGCAGTATTATCTACCAATAATTTTCTTGGTATTTCTATAGCGTCGGTTTCAGATTTAGCTACCAAATTGGCTTCTAAATACATACCTTCTTTTAAATCTGTATGTTTTACATCAATAAAAGCTTTTATAGTTTGCGACACCTGATCTACTTTACCATTTACACGTACCACTTTACCTGTATAATTTTTTGTTTTTTCTAAATTAGAAAGTGTAACATCATTACCTATTTTTAACAAATCTGCATAGGCTGCATTTATAGAAACTTCCATTTCATAAACACTTGGATCTATAAATTCTCCTAATTTTTGCCCAACTCTTACTAAAGAACCCGGACTTACTAATGCTTCTGTTAAAATACCTGAAAAAGGCGCTCTTATTTGGTATTTTGTTAAACGAACTTCTAAATTTTTTACGTTAAAATAGGCCGTTAAAATACCTCTACCAGAAATAAAATACTTTTCTTTATCAGAAGAAAATTCGGGAATTTTAGGTGTTGATTTATTTAAATCAAAACCCTGCAAATATTTTTCCCATTTTGGAAATTCAGATGGATAATCTAATCTTAAATCTGGTAAAACCGAAGTTATTAAGTTATATAAATTACTTTTTTGTGATTGAATACTTGCATAAAATTCATCGTTATTTAAACTTAATAAAGTTTCTCCTTTATAGTAATTAGAACCTGCTTTAAATAACTTTTTAGACGGTTTTAAAACTCCAGATACTTCAGAATAAATTTCTATTTTATTTTTTGCAGTTAAATTACCACTTGCAGATAAAACAATAGGAATTAATTTATTTTCTACATTTTTTACAAAAACAGTTTTTATTTGCTTTTTAAAAGTTGGTTTAGGTTTCTGATTTTTTTCAATTAAATAATTACCTAAAAAAATTGCTCCTACAATAGCAGCAATTCCTAGGGCAGCAAGTATAATTTTTCTCATATATGATTGGTTAAATGTGCTCTATTTTAGAGTTAAAGTTAGTTTGTATTTGTTTGAATATTTGAATTATTTGTTGCTTTTCTTCTGGTGTAATATTTTGTTCTATGGTTGATATTAAATTTTGAATAACAGGCTTAGTTTTTTCGTATATTTCTTTTCCGTAGTTGGTTAAAAACACATTTTTAATACGTTTGTCTTCTTTACTTTGTTCTCTAAAAATGTAGTTTTTCTTTTCCATTTTAGATAATAAACGAGCAAGAGAAGACTTGTCTCTTAATGTTAAAAACGCCAATTCATTTTGATTTAAGCCATCTTGATAAGTTAATTTTTTTAAAACTATCATTTGTTCTTTGGTTAAATCTAAACCATTAGCATTAAAAGATTCCTGAAAAAAATAATCTACCAATTTGCCTGTTCTACCTAACCAAGGCCCAATAGAATTCTCGAAATCAATATCTAAATCTTTTTTTTTCACCGAGCAAAAGTAAACAAACCACCTGTTTAGTTGTAGGTGCAACTATTTAATATTTTGTTAAAAAAAATATAACATTTAAAAACATTTTTAACGTTTTAGAAAGTATAAAAAGAAAAAAACGACAATTATAAGGTAACTTTTAGTAAACCATATTTTTTTAGCATCTTTATCTTTTTTAAATAATAAATACGCTAATTTATATGCATCTAATCCTAAAACCTTTATAATTGTTTGATTTGCAATACTAACACAAATACATCATTATTTTTTGATTCTGTTGATGCAATTCCTGCTGAAATTTGGGAAGATTTAGCTTGTAATAATAATATTTATTTTCATCCTAATTATTTAAAATCATTAGAAAAAAATCATCCAGAAATTGGCTTTGCCTATATTGTTCTAATTGATAACAATAAAAAACCAACTGCAATTGCAAATTTAAAAATTGTTGATTTTCATGTAAATTCCATTAAGAACGATTTAGAGTTTTTAAGAAATATTGGTAAAAAACTGCATATAATTCCAGATAACAAACCTTTAAAATTATTAATCTATGGAAACATTTTTGTGAGCGGAGAACATGGCGTTTTTATCAAAAAAGACGAAGATAAAAATGCAATTCTTAAAGAACTGGCAGAAAGCATAAATCACTTTTTAAACTTAAACAAAGACCTTAAAACAAAAATCGATGCCTTTTTAATTAAAGATTTTGTAAACGAATCTTTATCGATTACAGACGAATTAAAAGCGTACAATTATCATCCTTTTTCTGTTGAGCCAAATATGAAATTAAAATTACCTAAAAACTGGGTAACTTTTGATGATTATTTAATGGCTATGAAAACAAAATTCAGAGTAAAAGCAAAAAGAGCTTTAGTATTGAGTAAAAGTCTTTTAATAGAAAATGTTACCTTAGATAATATTGATGAAAAATTGCCCAAAATGTCAGCTTTGTATAAAAAGGTGAGTTCTGGTGCAGATTTTAATCTGGCCAATTTTAATTTAGAAACATACAAAGATTTTAAAGAAAAACTAGGCAGCAATTACATTTTAAAAACCTACAGCATAAATGATAAAATTGTAGGATTTATGTCTGGTGTCATCAACCAAAAATCTTTGGATGCTCATTTTGTAGGGATTGATTATCAACTGAATAAAAAATATGCCATTTATCAAAGAATGCTATATGATTATGTAGAAATTGCCATTGAAAAAAAACTAAAAACCGTTAATTTTGGAAGAACAGCAAGCGAAATAAAAAGTTCTGTAGGCGCAGTTCCACAAGATTTAACCATGTATCTTCGTCATAAAAAAAGTATCACAAATAAAATTTTAAAGTTATTTTTGCAATATGTACAACCTACATCTTTTCGTCAAAAATTTCCATTTAAATCATAAATTTTAATGAAGAATAGTAAAGAACTCGTCTCTCTTTTATCTTTAAAAGAAGTCACAAAAAACAAGTTTTTAGGAGAAAGTGTAACCATTGGAAGTGCAATTGTGTTTGGTGGTCAAGTACTGGCGCAAGCTGTACATGCTGCGTATAGAACAATTCCAGAAAATCGTTTTTTACATTCTTTACATTCTTATTTTTTAGAATCCGGAGATTTAACAATTCCTATAGAATACGATGTTTCTGAAGTTAGAAATGGTGGTAGTTTTTCTACAAGAAGAGTAACTGCAAGTCAGAATGGTAAAACCATATTTATTCTGGCTGCTTCTTTTCATAAAAATGAAGAAGGTTTTGAACATCAAGTTGCCATGAAAACGAATATTAAGCAACCCGAAGAACTATTAAGTTGGGATGATATGGCTGTTCAGTTTGGTGATTTTTTACCAAAAAGTATAAAAGCATTTTTAGAAATAGAAAGGCCAATTGCATTTAAACCTTTGGTTGTTCCAAATCCTTTAGAACCAAAAAACAGGCCTCCAAAAGAAGAAGTTTGGTTTAAATTAAAAGGAGATGTTCCTGAAATGGACATCCAAATGAAACATCAAATTTTGACATACATTTCGGATTATAATGTATTGAATGCTGCTTTTAATCCGAATGCCAAAGATTATAATTTTGGCAATACCATGACTGCGAGTTTAGATCATTCTATGTGGTTTTTTAGAGATTTTGAGTTTGATGATTGGATGCTTTTTTCTGCAGAATCACCAAGCACTTATGGAGCAAGAGGGTTATGTAGAGGAAATATTTTTACAAGAGATGGTAAATTAATTGCCTCTTTTGCTCAAGAAGGATTGTTAAGACCAGTTAAAAAGTAAACCGTTTACTAGATAATTGGAAATTTAAAAATAGAAAAATAAAATATGAGTTCTTTTACGTATGTATTAACAACCAATGGTGTATTATTTTTGATTAGTGTTATTTTCTGGAAATTTCCGCCAAAAAAAATTAATAATATCTATGGGTATCGTACACCTAAGGCTATGCAAAATCAACAAATATGGGATTTTGCAAACAATACTTTTAATGAAGCTTTTTTAAAATATAGTGGTTTTTCTTTTTTGGCTGCGTTACTATTAGCAACCATTACAAAAGTAGCATTAAGCTGGGAACCTATGGTTTTAGTAGCTTTATCACTTTTAGTAAGTATTGTAAAAACAGAACGTTCTATAAACGATAATTTTACAGACGAGGGTAAAAAAAAGAAATAAGCCTAATTTTAATTAAAAATACTTTTTGTTCTATCAAATTTAAAGTTTTTAATTTCTGCAAGATCTATAATGCTATGAAACAAAAAATCTGTTGTAATAGCATCGTTTTTTTTAGCTTTTAAATTCTTTATTTTTAAAGGATAACTGTTTTTAAAATTATCAGAAAACCAAACTAACATCGCTGGATTTTTGGAGGCTTCGTGTTCTTGTGCATGAAACCATTTACCATCTTCACCCAAAGTTTCTCCATGATCTGAGAGATAAATTAAGATGGTTTTTTTAGAAGATTTTTTAAGTTTATGAATCAACGTATTTAAAAAAGAATCTAAATATAAAATTGTATTGTCATAAGAGTTTATCAACTCTTCTGCAGAAGATGAACCTACATATTTACTTTTAACAATGGGTGTATACTGTTTAAATTGTTTTGAAATTCTACTATTGTAATACCAGTGGCTACCTATCATGTGTAAAGTTGTAATCTTATTCTCTTCTATTTTTTCATCTTCAAAAAAATCTAAAAGTTCCATATCTTTTTCTTTTTTGAAACTTAAAACAGAGTGAAATTTATCGATAATTTGAACAGTATCATTGGTTTGAACAATTTTTTGATAACTCTTCTCTAAGGTTTGGTTTCCTAACCAAGTTGTCTTAAAATCGGCTTTATGAAGAACACTGTAAACGCTAGTCCATTTTTTATGGTTTACATCTGTAATAGATTTATTTGTTAATATTTGAGGAACACTAATAGCTGTATACGTTAATGGTGTATAGATATTTTTGAAGCTAACGATGTTTTTTTGAATCGATAATAAAGGTGTTGTGTTTCTGTAATAACCATTTAAACCCAAGTGATCTGCTCTTACAGACTCGCCCAAAACAAAAATAATTTCTATATTTTTTTCTGTTGATACCAGATCTTCAACAACTTCATTCAACTCTAAATTAGATGTTTTTAGGTAATCTACTAAACCAAAATAAGCGTTATAAGGTAGCTTTCTTTTAAAAGTGCCAAATTTATAATGTTCAACTACAAAAAAAGTAATAATACCAAAAATTGCAAGAACAAATAAAGGTGACTTTACGCCATTAGTTTTCAACTTTTTAAACCTTTTCATCAGGAAAAAAAGCGGTATAATTGATATAAATAAATACCCTAAAAACGGAATGCTAATGGTATCTATGGCTATATCTGTTTTTGTTTCTAAAATTGCTTGAATTAACCCCAAAGCAATGGTAACATCTTGTGTATAAACCCAAAAGGATAATGAGGTGAACACTAAAAATATCAATGGAAATAAAACAAAAAAAAGATTTTTGAATACACTAAGTATGTAAACAAAGCCAAATACAGAAAATTGTAATAATAGAAAGTGTATAAAATATACAAGAAGTGCTTTAACACTACCAAATGGAATGTAAACGTAAGAAGAAAGCGTAACAAAAATTACAATAAGTAATTGCAATTTTAAATGAAACTTAAATTCCTCTTTCCAAAGCCTTTCTTTTACCATTTAAGATTGGGAATTTTTTATTAATAAATAGTATTGCTAAATACATTATGCATAATTGTGCTATAGTAATTATAACGATTTCTAACTCTGTAAAATTAAAATTTTTATAATTAAAAATAAATAGTAACAAAGCCTTAATTAATGTTAAAGCCCTTACTTGCATTGCTAAAACAGGTATGGTATGCTTACCAAAAAAAAATAAAATTGGTATCTTTTTTATGGTTTTGAACAATAATATCCAAAAAAATACACCAGTTATTCCGTTTAAAATAAACAAAAGTTCATTGCCATAGTTAGATCGATACATATCTACTTTGTTTTCAAAAAAAATGGAAATGAATAAATGAACAATAAAAAACAACAATAATACTGGTTTTTGATATTGCATTTTATCACTTAAAATAAAAGCCTTAAAGTAGTAACCAATAGCATAGAATACAAGTGAAACCAATACAACATCCAAGCTCCATACTAAATGGAAATCAGTCAATTTTGGAATTAAAAATCCAATAATTATTAAAATTACAGCAATTATAATTTGATGTACTTTTTGTTTGAACTTTAAAATGTATCCAAAAATTAAAAATGATAAAAAAATAGCGGGTAAAAACCACATAGGTATCCCCCAATTCATATATTCGATATCTCCTTGAGCATAAAAAACACCAAAAAGATTTTTAAATACACTTAAGTTCATTGCTTTAGACTCTCCAAAATGCCTGCCTAAGGCATACCAAAACAAAAATAATAAACTACTCCACAGAAAATATGGAATTAGAATTTGCTGAGCTCTTTTTTTAATGATTGTACTTGTAATTTTATTAGGATGAAACAAGCCTGCAATTAAAAAAAACAAAGGCATATGAAAAGTATATATATAATTTTCTAATAAGGGAAAATTATGACCATATACAACCAGAATAATACCAAAACCTTTCACAGTATCTATCCATTCTATCCTATTGTTTATTAAGCTATTCATAATAGGATAAATATACGACTAAAAATTAGCCATAAAAGAAACCGATAAATTTCTACCTGGGGAAGAAACACCAGAAGCAAACTCTACATAATGTTCATCAAAAACATTATCGAATCTTGCTTGTACAGAAAAATTAGTATTTACCTCGTAACTACCATTTACCCCAAAAGTCATCCAACTTGGTGTACCATAAAATTTATCAACATCATCTGTAGCATTAGCATTTACAATGGGTGTTAAATCATGATTATCAATCCCTTCTATAAAATTAAAATCTTCTATATCTTTTTTACTATTAAATCTAAAATCTGCGCCTAACGCAATTTTATCTTTTTGATAATTGAGTTGAAACTGACCAAATAATGGCGGAATTGAAGACATTGGCTCTTCTGTATCATAGGTTCTACCTTTAGTGTAGGTAATAAATCCAGAAGTGTTTACGGTTTTAGATATTTTACCTAAATAATTTAAAGTGTATCCAAAAATATAGGCATTTCCTTTATTTTGATTGTTTACAGCATTACCCAATTCACCATCAAAAGCTACTTGCATAATACTACCATCTGCATTGTACACAAAATCTCTTTGTATATAATTATCTAACAAGGTATAATATAAGTTAGCCCCGATTCTAAATTTTCGTTTGTTCAAGTATTTTAAAATGCCAATCTCTGCATTGTAAGCAAATTCAGGATCTACGTTAATATTAGGTATGGTAACATTTCCTGCTTTTTCACGAACCCTACCAACATCATCTATATTTGGTGATCGAAATCCAGAAGATAAAACTCCATTTAATTGCCAATTTCTATTGGGTTTATACACATAACCCAAAGTAGCTGTTACAGCAGAATTGTTTCGGCTTAAGGTTTTGTCTTCAAAGTTTAAAAAAGTATCATCTACCCAAGTTGCATTTTTATTTGTATTGGTAAATCGTATGCCTGTATTAAGGGTAGATTTGCTATTTAAATCTTGTCTATAGCCTAAATAAGCAGCTGACGTTAAAAAATTGCTACCCCCATCAGGATATCGAGATTGTACTTTAAAATCATTAGCAAAACCAGCTATTTTATCGTCTACAATCGTTAAGGTTTTTCCATAAGAATTAGACGCAACATTATTGTAAGCAAACTCAAAACCATAAGATAACACTCTGGTTTTATCTTCGGTTACTGGCACAGAAAAATCACCATTTATACTAAAAACATCAACGGTTTCTTCTCTATAACTTCTATCTAAACTACCAAATTTTCTTTGAATTCTACTTTCTTCAATATTTTGGTATGCAGCCGTAATTGTGCCACTTTCTAACCAATTTTTATTAGGGTTGATGAGTAATTGTGACGAGATTAGTAAACGATTTTGAGGCCCATAATACCATTCTGCAAATTTTAATGAAGAGGCATCTGTAACTTCTGTAAGCTCTGTTAATCGATCAAATCTTGGAATATCTGAAGATGTAGAGTATTGTAAATTGATTTTTAAATCTGTATTTTTTGTGAAAGGCACAAAGAATTTTTGTAGCACATCTGTTTGATTAAAACCTGTGTTTCTTAGCAAATTAGGGTTAGAGTTTAATGTGGGATTTGCTGCATAATTGCCATTTACATTTTCTGAAAAATAGAATACTTTTCCCCAATCTGAAAAACCATGATTTCTATTTTCACCTACTTTTAAATCACCAAAATCAGAATAAGAAACACTTGTAAACGAGGCCCAGTTTTTATGACTAACCTCTGCAGAAACAGTAGTTGTTATTTCTTGATTTACAGTAGAAAATCTAGAAAAAAAATGACTTTCTACTTTTGTTTCTTCGGATAATTTAGGTGTTTTTGTATAATAATGAATAACTCCACCCAAGGCATCTGAGCCATAAATTACAGACGATGGCCCAAAAACTACCTCTGTTTTATCTAATAAATTGGGTGATAATGTAATTGCGTTTTGTAGATGCCCTTTTCTGTAAATTGCATTATTCATTCTAACACCATCAACTACCAACAAAACCCGATTAGATTCCATACCACGAATTACAGGACTACCACCACCAAACTGCGATTTTTGTACTTTAATACCAGGAATTGTTGCCAACAAATCAGCCGAAGTTTGAGGTGAAACTTTTTGTATGTCTTTTTGAGAAAGTACAGCTATTTGTTCTGCAATACGTTTTGCTTTTTCTGCTTTTTTAAATGATGAAATTACAACTTCATCTAACTCTTCAGACTGTTTGTTGAGATACACAATAAAATTTCGCTTTCTTAATGTTGCTTTTTTTATTCTAAAAACAGCATAAGACAAATGTGAAAAAAAGATAATCTCGTTTGCTTTTATAGAGGTAATATCTGTAAAACCAGAATCGTCTGTTGTTAAGCTTACTGTATTAAATTCATTAAAAACAGTTACATTTTTAACAACTTTACCTGTTTCTTGATCTAAAACTTTCACTTTTTGGGCAAAAGAACTACAGCTTACCAAAAAAATAACTACAAAAAAGAAATACTTCATCATCAACTAAAAACGGTTTCTAAAACTTGTAAAGATTTCGGTTCTCTAAAACTCCCCAAATGTAACTTAAAATACTTAATTATGGTTTGCAAAACTAGTTGTCTTTCATCCTTACTATAAGATACATTTTCTATTGCATCAAAATTTATGCCTAACAGCTTTTTAAATTGATGAAAATTATTGTGATGAATGACATTTTTATCTTGTATATCATCAGAAAAAACACCTTCTAAAAGGTTAAAACCAGCTTTATTAGTTTGAGACATGTCTGGATAAAATCCTAAAAAACCAGTAAGATTCAATAAAAAAAGAAGATGAAAATTAGCAATTTTATCATGCACATCTAACCAAGTAAAAGCGGTTTCTAAATAGCTGTATAATGTTTTATTTTGTTCTTCTTCTTGAATAGAACTTGCCAAAACCTCTGACAAGAAAAACACTACAGATTGCTTTACAATATCTGCATGAATGGTTTTATAGGGTTGAATAACTTGAACTTCTTTTATGGAGTTTAATGTGTTTTTAGAATTGTGTTTTGCTACAATTTGCAATTGAGTTAAAGGCTGAAAGTAAGCTGCTTTTATGCCTTTTTTTTTAGGTTTTAAAATCCCTCTAAGCATATAACTTTTTATACCATCATTTTCTGTGTAGCATTTTACAATTAAACTTGTATCACCATATTTTAGTGAGCTTAACACAATGGCTTTTGTGGTTACAATTGCCATTAATTTACAATTGCAATTTTTGTGGTAGCTGTTTCTGAGGCATCTTCATTAGCCATTAAAACAATATAAACCCCAGATGCCACACTATTACCAGCCAAGTTTTTTTTGTTCCAAACCACTTTACCACCCTGTAATTCTTGACCTTCTACAACATTGGTTTCGTAAACTAAATTACCTGCAACATCTAAAATTTTAACGTTAGTACCTTGAGGCAAATGTGTACCATTTCTACCACCAATAGTTATAGTTTGGTGATTTTTTAAAGCAGGGTTTGGATATGCATACACCTCTGCCAAAACTTCACCAAAAGGTGCAACATTACTATTGTAAGCTACAATACCTTTATCTGTTGCAAAGTATACTTTTCCACTACTTTCATCTACCCTTATTTTTAAAATTCTATCTGAAGGTAAAGGTGAATTTTCTGTACTAAAATTAGCCAAAGTAGTTTGCCCTGAAGGATTTGTGTATAACACACCTCCACTATCTGTACCAAACCATTTATTATCTGCACCATCTACAAAAATGGTATTTATTCTTTGATCGCCCAACAAGCGCTCTCCAACGCCATTTTCTTCTATAATTACAGGTTCTGCATTTAAAATATCCGCATCAAAAACAGTAGATGCGTTTCTAAAAACAACCATACCCGTTCTTGTACCTAGCCAAACTCTTCCACTTTTATCAATAGCAACAGTTAACACATCTGTATCTGGTAAATTTCCTAAATTTTCTGTGGCAATTAAAGCTCTTTTTCTATTTCCAGTTTCATTAAATGCATAAACACCATTTCTTCTAGTGCCTACCCAAATTGTATTATTACTACTTATGGCCATTTCACTTAACCCAAAAGCAAAAACCGTTTGTATAGCACTAATATCATAACTACTCCATTGTCCATTTGGGGTTAATTTCTTAAGCTCTTCATCTTGATTGATGTTTGCTACCCACAAATTACCTTGGCTATCAAAAGCTGTAGCACTAACTCTAACTGTTACATAGTTTGGATTAGCTGATTCTATATCTGCTAAAGGACTATTTAAATGATTATAAAATGTATTTATTTCATCGTTTTCTACAACAAGCAAACCTCCTGTAGAAACTGAATTAACATTATTTGTAGCTCCAAAAGAACTAATGTATACTTTATTTTCGTGATTAGGATCTATGGAAACATAATTTAAATCGGTTACAGGATAACCAGAGTCATAAGGAGTATTAATCCAGTTTTCTCCATTAAAATGACTAAAACCTTGTTTGATTTGTGCAGGTGCATATACTCCATCATACCCCCCATAAACTACCCACAAATCACTATTATTTACATCAATAGAAAAAACTTCATTAGACAAAGGGCCTTCTGGATGAATTTCTTCGAAAGTAGTAAGAGAAGAAGTAGTTTTTAAAATTCCGAATTCTTCTGTGGCTAAATAAATAGTTTCATCTACAAATAATGAATTAGATAAAGTAAAATCAAAATCTGTAGTCGTTGTAAAATTAGCTGTTTGGTTGTTAGATGTATCTAAAACTACTGCACTTTTGTTTAGTGTAACCGTTAAATGTGAGTTGGATGAATTTAGGCCATATATCGTCTGAAAAAAGTCTCTAACTTGTGTTAAATTTCCATTATTGAATTGATATAATTTATTGCCCTCTGAAACATAAACTTGATCATTAAAAAAAGAAATATTACTAAATTCACGACCAGCAAAATTTTGATTCCAGTTATTAAAATCAATCAATAAATTGTTGCTAACATCAGCTGTAAAAACTCCATCTTCAGTAGCAGCATAAATAGTGTTATTTTCTACTAGAGTTTGATGAATCACTAACGATGTTGAACTATTTCCAATAAAAAAAGTATCACCAAATTCTAATTTTTCGATATTATATTCAACAATAGCAAAAGGTGTAGCTAAATATAAAATGTTACCAGATTCAGAAATATGGTTGATGCTCTTATTACCAGATTGATTAAAATTCACAATATCTGAAGAAATGGTAATGCTATCATCGCTATCAATTACTTCTACAAGTCCATTTTCATAACCAATTATCAATCTATCGTAAGTAGCACTGTAATAAATTGCAGAAGTTGTTTCGCCAGACAAACCCTGAATTGATGAAAATTTCTCGATTTCTAAAGTTGTTTCGTTAAAAGTAAAAACGGCATTATCTGCTAAAGCATAGATGATATCATCAACTTTAATAAAATCTTTTACATTATTATAAGAATAAAAATCTTCCCAAGAATCGCTGTAATCTATTTGAGAAAAAACAGTAGAATACATAGATAAAAGAAGAAGAAAAATTACTTTTTTCATAAAACTGATTATATTACCAAAGATATTTAAATATTGTAAATTAACGTTAAAAAGAGTTACATTAGTACAAAATTGAAAGAATTTTTATGAGTTTAGAAATAGAAAGAAAATTTTTAGTGATAAATGAAGAATTCAAATCTGAAGCATATCAAAAAAAAATAATTAAACAAGGGTATTTAAATTCTGACAAAAACAGAACTGTTAGAGTTAGAATTGCTGATGACAAAGCATTTTTAACCATAAAAGGTAAAACAAATTCTTCTGGTACAACACGTTTTGAATGGGAAAAAGAAATTGATAAAAACGAAGCTGAAGAATTACTTTTGTTATGCGAACCTTCAATTATTGATAAAACTCGTTTTCTAGTAAAAAGCGATCATCATACTTATGAAATTGACGAATTTTATGGTGATAATAAGGGTTTAATTGTTGCAGAAATTGAATTAAATTCAGAAAATGAAACCTTTAAAAAACCTAATTGGTTAGGCAAAGAAGTTACTGGAAACATCGAATATTACAACTCAAGTATCAGTAAAAATCCTTTTAAAAATTGGGTTTTATAAATTATAAATTGCCAAAAAATGACTAAAACTACCTAACAATACAAAAAGGTGAAAAATGGCATGGTTGTAGGGTATTTTTTTAATAGAATACAAAATTGCACCTACTGAATAAAAAACTCCACCAGCCACTAAATATTGAAAATTCTCGGCAGAAATACTACTCATTAAAGGTTTTATAAAAAACATTACTTGCCAACCCATAAGCAAATACATTGCTGTTGAAACTTTATCGAATTTACCCGTAAAAAATAGTTTTAAAATGATGCCTGTAAGTGCAAAAAGCCAAACAAACAAAAACATATACCAACCTAATTTAGAATCTAAACCCACCAAACAAAAAGGAGAATAACTACCAGCAATTAAAACATAAATAGCTGCATGATCAAAAATATTTAAGCGTCTTCTTTTCTTCGGATGTTTTGCTGCGTGATAAAAAGTAGATGCTGCATACAAAATAATCATACTTAAGCCATAAATGATAAAACTAGTTGGTTTCCAAAAATCATCAAAATTAAATGATTTTATCACCAAAAAAGGAAAAGCTAAAATACTTACAACCAATCCTAGTCCGTGAGAAACTATATTTAATTGCTCTTCTTTTTTACTATATGGGTGATTTAAATTCGCGCTCATTATTAGGTCTGTTTGTATCTTTCATATATTTTGAATCGTTTACCAAATCATTATAAATCAATTCAAAAGTTTGTTGTTTTAAAGCTTCCTTATCGTTAATTTTTAAATCTTTAGTTGCAATAAATTTATGCTGACGCACTCTAAAAACACCTGGTCTTCCTTTAAAAAAATCCCAAGAAAAAAATCGTTTACAATCATAATACACTTGTGGTACAATTGGAATACCAAATTCAATTGCCAAACTAAATGCACCATTTTTAAAAGGTGCTAAAATTACATTTTCTGTAGGCACTAATCCTTCAGGAAAAATAGCCATACTTGTTCCGTTTTGTAATTTTTGTTTCGCTTTTTCATAAACCCTTTTTCTACTTTCAGGATTACTTCTATCCACCATAATTACAACCCTTTTGTAAAAAAATCCAAAAACAGGAATTTTAACAAACTCTTGTTTCCCAACAAAAACAATAGGGTTTTTACTCAAAGCAATCAAAACAAACGGATCCATTAAAGATGCATGATTGGGGCAAAACATATAACTTTTATCGCATTCTAATTCTTGATCATTTTGTATGCTCAATCTAAAACCCATGGCAAAAATCAAAAATTTTGCCCAAACTCTTACCATTTTCCAAAACATTCCATAATACTTTTCTTTTGCTGTTAAAATCAATAAAAAAGGAGCCATTAAAATAATAGTAACTATTATTAAAAGGTAAAACCAAACACGCCAAATAAGCAGAAAAGGTATTTTTAGAATTTTCATAAGTGGCTAAAATACTAATTTCTTTTGTTTGATAGATTTTATAAATCAAAACCTTATTTTTGCGCTCTTAAAGTGTGTTTTTTAAGACACTTTTTTAATTTTATCTTAAAATTATAAATAAATGTCAAGAATTTTAACTGGAGTTCAAAGTACAGGAACACCACATCTAGGAAATTTATTAGGTGCCATTTTACCCGCAATTGAAATGGCAAATAGCCCAGAAAATGAATCTTTTATATTTATTGCAGATATGCATTCTTTAACACAAATTAAAGATGGAGATTTATTAAGAGAAAACACGTATAGTGTTGCTGCTACTTGGCTTGCTTGTGGTTTAGATATTAACAAAACTATATTTTACAGACAAAGTGATATACCACAAGTAACAGAATTAACGTGGTATTTAAGCTGTTTTTTTCCGTATCAAAGATTAACTTTAGCTCATGGTTTTAAAGACAAAGCAGACAGACTTGCAGATGTAAATGCAGGTTTATTTACTTACCCAATGTTAATGGCTGCAGATATTTTATTGTACGATGCAGAAATTGTACCTGTAGGCAAAGACCAATTGCAACATTTAGAAATGACTAGAGATGTTGCCAATCGTTTTAATAACATTGTTGGTGACACATTAGTTGCCCCAGAAGCAAAGATTCAAGAACACACAAAATTAGTACCTGGTATTGATGGCGAAAAAATGAGTAAATCTAGAAATAACATTATTAATATTTTTTTAGCGGATAAAAAGTTAAGAAAACAAATAATGGGTATAAAAACAGATAGCAAAGGTTTAGAAGAACCTAAAGACCCTGATACTGATAATGTTTTTGCATTATATAAGTTATTAGCTTCTGATGATGAAATTGCTGAAATGAGAGCAAATTACGAAGGTGGAAATTATGGTTATGGACACGCAAAACAAGCTTTGTACGAATTGATTTTAATAAAATTTGCTACCATTAGAGAACGTTACCACCATTTTATGGAAAACAAAAATGAAATTGATGAAGCGTTAACTATAGGTGCAGCAAAAGCAACTTTGGTAGCTAACGATGTTTTAAAAAGAGTTAGAGAAAAAATAGGATATTAAACTATACATCACCATAAAAAATGCCGCTTTTAGCGGCATTTTTTATGTATTGTAATTTACTTTCTATTGAATTTTCATCGACTTTGCAATAGCTTCTAGCTCAAACAAAAACGCTCTTTTATTTACAGAAGGTGCATACGTAAACCCTTCAAAAACAATTAATCTATTGTTTTTTTCATCAATAACTGTGTAATTTAAAAATGGGCCTGCCATAAAATCGTCTTTTACTTCCCATTTACCTCGAGTTTCATACGCTTTTTTACCATCAATTTTAGCATCAAAAGTAAATGGTGTGTAGGCTTTTTCTGTTATCATATACATGCCTTCTTTAGAGCCTGGTATGTATTTTTTACCAATGCTATTTCTAATGGCTACAATACTATCAGCAACCATAGTTTTATCTGCCAAAGGCACTGAATATACTAAAATATTATTACTCCCCGATTTTGCAATTCCACTTGTTAAATGGTTACGTAGCCATAAAAAATCTCCTGTATCATCAACTGTTCTAAATTTATCTGGAATGATAAGCGATAAGCCTAAATTTTGTATGGTTTTAAACTGGTTTTCATCTAGTTTCTCTTTTTTGAAGATATTTTGTGTAAATTCGATATCTGCATCTAAAAATATTCTTCGAATTTCGTTTTTACGATCTTGCAGTATTTTTATGATACTTGCATCATCTTTAGCTTGTACATAAACAATAGTTTGTGGTCTGGCATACACATTTTTTTTCACCGAAAAATTTTCGGTTTCTCCTTCAGAAATCATTAAAATATTTCTGCTAGATTTCATCATAGAACTAAATCCATTAGGTGCTACTTGCGAAACAGATAAAATAGGCTCACTTTGTGGTAAACCAACTTGTAGCTCCCCAAAAGAGTTTCTTATTTCTTTACCAACATCTCCTGTCCAGTCGCTTATTTTAGCAACAACCATTACTTTGTTAATTTTACCTATAGATTCCCTCAAAATCATTTTGTCATTTCCTACACAAGAGGTTAACAAAATGGTAAGCGTTAGAATTGAAAATATTTTTCTCATAAAGTTGATGTGTTTTGGGTTAGTTCTTACTTTAAACCTACCAAATATTGTTCCATTTTTACTTTTATTGTTAGATAAATTAAATTTTTTATCTATTGTAAAAAACTATCGTATTCTTTTCGGGTAAATATACAATCGTTGTCCTATTTTTAAATTACTACTTCTTAAGCCATTCCAACGCTTTATACTACTTACTCGTACTCCAAATTTATTAGCAATTTTACCTAAATAATCGCCACTTTTTACTTTGTAACGAATACGTTTATCCATTTCAAAATACTTAGGTAATGGCTTTTCTCTTTTTGCATCAATAGAATCTGCTAAGGCATACAACTGTTTTTCTTTATCTAAAAAATCGATGATTTTATTGCTTGGTAATCGCAAAGCATAATCTCTATTTTTTACAAACGGAATAATATCGAGTTTATAAGACGGATTTAAAAACGTGAGTACATCTTCATCAACATTGATGGTCTTAGAAATTTGACCAAAGGTAACTGTTCTTTTTACACGAACTGTATCTGTTTGAAACTCAAAAAATTTAGGTAAATCTGAATAAATATTGTGTTCTTTTGCATAGTTAAAAATGTACATTGTTGCATAAAAAGCGGGTACATAACCTGCTGTTTCTCTTGGCAAATACGGTCTTATATTCCAATAATTGGTAAAACCACCTGAACGTTTTATGGCTTTAGAAACGTTTCCTGGGCCTGAATTGTAGGCTGCCAAAGCCAAATCCCAATCACCAAAAATACTATATAACTGACTTAAATATTTGCATGCAGCAATAGTTGCTTTTACAGGATCGTGCCTTTCATCTACATAAGAACTGACTTTTAAATCAAATTGTTTTCCTGTACCATACATAAATTGCCACAAACCAGAAGCGCCAACTCCAGATCTTGCTTTTGGTCTTAATGCAGATTCTACAATAGCCAAGTATTTCATTTCTAAAGGAATATCGTATTGATCTAAATACTGCTCAAACATAGGAAAGTAGTACTTTGCTTTTGCCATTAATGCAGGATAATATTTTTTTCGATATTTTAAATACCCGTTAATCACTTTTTCTAAGGCAGGATTAAAGGCCAAATTAAAGGGTGTACTTTCATTCAAATCTGCCAAGCGCACTTTTAGTAGATCTGAGGTTACTGCTTGAATGGTGTTGCCTATTAAATCTTTATCATCAATTACATATTCTAAAGTATCAATTAATGGCGAATTGAATTTTTCATCCACCAATAAACTATCTATCAATTTTAAATCATCATCTGTAAAAAATTCTTTTTTTAACGGTTTTTTGATAGAATCTTTAGCGATAAATAAAGTATCCATTCTTGGTTTGATAATAGTTTCCTTTTTTTCTTGTGAAAAAACTGAAGTACTAACCAATAAAAGCAATAAAATATTTTTCATACTGAATAATGGGCTATTTCTCTTTTAGCGCAAAGAAATAATAAATAACATAAAACCAACTAAAAATACCATGAAGAATTGCCAATAAAATAGATTCATTTCTACTCCAAGAAATTACCACTGCTATTACAGAACCTAATCCTATTCCGTTTTTAACTACAGTATTTTGTGTTTGCGAATGCGCAAAAGTATCTACAGAAAAGAATACTAAAAGCAATACTACTAAATGTATCTTTTTCATTTTATAAATTTAATTCAACAGCAATTGGGCAGTGATCTGAATGTTTAGCTTCTGGTAAAATATAAGCTCTCGCTATTTTTTCTTTTAAAGGTGATGAAACCATGGCATAATCTAATCGCCAACCTTTATTATTGGCTCTAGCATTGGCTCTATAACTCCACCAAGAATATGCTTGTTTTTCAGGATTTAGATATCTAAAACTGTCTATAAATCCACTTTGGATAAATGCTCCAATCCAAGTTCTTTCTTCAGGTAAAAAACCAGAAACACCTTTCATTTTTGGATTATGAATGTCTATTTCTTCATGACAAATATTGTAATCGCCACAAATGACCAAATTCGGAATTTCTTGCTTTAAATTGTTGATGTATTCTTGAAATTCATCCATATAATTTAACTTGAAATTCAATCGATCTAAATTGGTTCCTGAAGGTAAGTATAAACTCATAACAGATACTTCATCAAAATCTACACGAAGGTTTCTACCCTCAAAATCCATAGTTTCTATGCCTGTTCCATACTCAATATGTTTCGGTTTTTCTTTACACAAAACTGCTACAGATGAGTATCCTTTTTTTTGTGCTGAAAACCAATAATGGTATGGATAACCCGCATTTTCAAACGCTTCTAAATCTAATTGATCTTTATGCGCTTTAGTTTCTTGAATGCAAATTACATCTGGTTTTGCAGCTTGTAACCAATCTAAAAATCCTTTTTTTAATGCTGCTCTAATTCCGTTTACGTTGTATGATATTATTTTCATTAAGCCCCTTTTAATTTCCCCAAAGGGGAAAAATATATTCTGTTAATTAATTATTATCAATCACTTTCTTGAAAAATAGCCATTTGATTTGCTCTTCTTCACCTGATTGCTTTATTACTGTTTTAAACTTTGGAGATAAAATATAGGCAAGTGAAATATTTATTAAAATGCTGTAAAAATTGGGTTCATAATCCATTATTTTATAAATCACTAATCCAAATACAATTATTAAAATAGGAAAAAGGAAGGGTATTATTTTTTTAAAAATATTCATCTTATAGCTATATTAATTCTTCTATTTAATCTAAAATAATTGGTTTCTTTAAAAACACCCAAGTAATTTGAGTTTTTTCTCCTGCTTGTGTTTTTACTTTCTTTTTTCTTGGTGATAACACAAAAGCTAACGTAATTGAAAACACCGTTCTTAACATACCGTTTTCAATTCCTGAAATGTATGAAACGTAATACATCACCAGAAAAAGCATTACAAAAATTAGTCTTGGATATTTTACAATATTTTTCATCGGTTAACTTTTATAAGTATCTCTTAATTTACGTCTCATTATTTTGTTAGATGCTGTTCTTGGTAAAGCTTCAATCTTTACCAAATCTGCAACTTTAAATAATGGATTCAATTCTGTTTTTACAATTTTTTGGGCCGTTTTTAATCGATCTACATTTGGTATGGCATCTCTTTTTTCGACATAAAATACGACTAATTTTGCTGGTCCACCATCTTTGGGAGCCACAGCAATAGCAGCAGATTCTAGCACAAAACCTAATTGATTAATGGCTTCTTCTATTTGAGTTGCACTTACTTTAATTCCACCTAAATTCATGGCATCATCAACTCTACCTAAAATCTTAAAGCAACCATTTTCTAGCTGCTTTAACTCATCTCCATGTCTTCTTAACATTTGATGATATTTAGGAGTATCATCATAATAAATTTTCTGATGATTTTTATTCAGCAACTCTGTTGAAAGCCCCATTATTGGCGGAATTAAAAACACCTCTCCTTTATTGGTTTCTTGATGATTTTCATCTAACAACACAAAATCGCTACCCAAAGCTTTAGTAGAAAAGGTACTTGGTATATTTTCTTGAACTACTGAACTTGTTACGTAACCTCCACCAATTTCTGTACCTCCACAATATTCTATCACAGGTTTATTATTGGCTAGACGCATTAAATATTCCATTTCTGTAGGATTAGAAACTTCACCTGTAGAACTATAATTTTTAATGGAATCCCAATTGAAGGATTCCATACAAGCTGAATTTTTCCAATGCTTTACAATACTTGGTATCACACCTAACATGGTAACTTTTCCATTTTGAACAAATTCGCCAAAATCGGCACCTGTAGGAGCATCATAATACAATCCAATAGCTGCTTTATTCACTAAAGCTGCAAAAATTAACCAAGGTCCCATCATCCAACCTAAATTTGTAGGCCAACAAACCACATCATTTTGTTGTATATTTTGATGGTAAAATCCGTCTGAAGCTGCTTTTATTGCAGTAGTATGATTCCAAGGAATTGCTTTAGGCTCTCCAGTTGTGCCTGATGAAAAAAGTATGGTAATACAGTTTTGTGGTGTTTGTTTTACTGATGTAAAGTTGGTGTTTTCAGATAAAAAATCATCCCAAAAAACGTCTTGATTTCTTAATTTGAAATCTTTGTTTTTGATGGTTTTTATAGCGACAATTTTATCTGCATTTGCTTCTACCACTTTATCATATAAAGGAAATGTTTTATGGGCTCTTGCCAAAAAATCTTGAGTAAAAACAACTTTTGGTTGTGTTAAATTTAACCTTACTTTTATTTCTTTTGGTGTAAAACTATCAACAATAGTTGCCACTTTTACGCCTGCTTTTATGGCAGCCAAATAAATGGCTACACATTCTAAGGTCATTGGTAAATCTATAGCAATAGTATCTCCTTTTTGTACCTTGATATTTGGAAAACTATTGGCTATTTTATTTACAAGCTCTTCTAACTCTTTTTGAGTTACTTTTTGAACTTTTTCATTGGGTTTTTGAAAAACGATTGCATTTGCATTATCGTCATTTTGAAAACAAGAATCTATAATATTTAGCTTAGCACCAAACAACCATTTTGCTTGTGTTATACCATCATCAATATTTAAAATTTGTTTGTATTTTTTATCTTGAATGATGTTTAAAGACTCCACTGTTTCTTCCCAAAAAGTTTCTTTATTTTTTACAGACCAAGTCCATAAATCTTTATAAGCAGAAAATTGATGCTTTTGCATCAACTTTCCAATATTAGATTTTTTTATGTGTTCTTTTGTGGGTATCCAAGTCATAAAAAGTACTTTTAAAAATCGGTTTCATCCTCTACAGGAACAATTGCTTTTTTATCTTTTCCTTCCTCTTCTTCTTCAACTTTTTCTCCACAATCTACTCTTATAGATAAATCTTCTGGCTTTTCAAATTCATCTTGACTGATATTTAACGTTTTATCTGCATAACATTTTTTCATAAATAAAGCCCAAGTAGGTAAAGACATTGTTGCCCCTTGCCCTTTTGTAATCCCTGCAAAATGTGTGGCTCTATCTTCACCACCTGTCCAAACTCCGGTTGCTAAATTGGGTACAATTCCCATAAACCAACCATCTGATTGATTTTGTGTTGTACCCGTTTTTCCTGCAATTTCGTTTTCAAATTCGTATGGAAAACCTGTTGCTGCTCCCTTAGCAGAAGTCCATTTAGAACGTAATCGAATTCCTGAACCAGAAGTTGTAACCCCTTGCAATAAATTTAAGATTACATAAGCAGACTCTTCACTTAACACTTCTTCTGTTTTTGGTACAAAATCTTTTAAAACGGTTCCGTTTTTATCTTCGATTCTGGTAATTATCATTGGCTTTACACGCAATCCTTTATTGGCAAACGTACTGTATGCACTTACCATTTCGTATAAAGATAAATCTACAGCACCTAAAGCTATAGATGGATTTGGTTTAATTTCAGTTTCTATACCAGCAGCTTTTGCCAAACGTACTACGTTAATTGGCGATACTTGATCTATTAAATTTGCGGTTACTACATTGGTTGAAGTAGCCAAAGCATCTTTTAAACTCAACATTCCCCCATATTTATCATTTGAGTTTTTTGGGGTCCATTCTTCTGGAATACCATATTTACCAGCAGGAATTGTATAAGGTGTATTGGGTAACAAATCGCAAGGAGATTTCCTCAATTGATTGATAGCAGTTGCATATACAAATGGTTTAAATGTAGAACCTACTTGTCTTTTTTGTTGCGCTACAGCATCGTATTTAAAGTGTTTGTTATTGATACCACCCACCCAAGCTTTAATATGACCTGTTTGTGGCTCTATGGATAACAATCCAGAACGTAAAAATGATTTATAGTATTTGATAGAATCATTAGGAGACATTATGGTATCTATATTTCCTTTCCAAGAAAAAACTTTCATTTTGGTTTTTTTCTTAAAAATTTCATCAATTTCCTTTTTTGATTTTCCTGCTATTTTTAGTCGTTTATACCGCTCTGAATTTCTTTTCGCTCTATTTAAAATACCGTTTATTTGACTTTTGTCTAAATCATAAAAAGGAGCTGTTCTGTTCTTTTTTTGCTCTTTAAAAAAGTACGATTGTAAGTTAGCCATGTGTTCTGAAATAGCTTCTTCTGCATACTGTTGTATTCTAGAATCTATGGTTACATAAATTTTTAACCCGTCACTAAAAATATCATATTCCTCTCCATTTGGTTTTGGATTATCTTTAACCCAAGTTCGCATTACTTTCTGCAAATGTGTTCTAAAATAGGTAGCATAACCTTCATCATGACTTTCTGGTGTATAGTTAATACCTAAATCTAATTGTTGTAAATCTAATTTCTGCCTTTCTGTAATAAAACCGTTTTTGGTCATTTGTAAAAGCACTACATTTCTTCTTTGCTTTACTTTAGCTTCTCTTCTTAACGGATTAAAATAGGATGAGTTTTTTAACATGCCTACTAACATCGCAGATTCTTGAACTTCCAATTCTTTAGGCTCTTTGCCAAAATAAATTCTTGCTGCAGAACGAATACCTACTGCCTGATTTAAAAAGTCGTACTTATTTAAATACATGGCAATAATTTCATTTTTAGTATACTGCCTTTCTAACTTTGTAGCAACCACCCATTCTTTCATTTTTTGACCTATCCTTTTAAAGATATTTCTAGAAGCTCGTCCTGTAAACAGCATTTTTGCCAACTGTTGTGAAATGGTACTTGCACCTCCACTACCTGGTTTTAAAACCGCTCTTGCTGTACCTATATAATCTATACCAGAATGTTCATAAAAACGCTCATCTTCTGTGGCTACTAAAGCATTTACCAAATTTTGAGGTAACTCATCGTATTTAACAGGAGTTCTGTTTTCTTTGGCATATTTACCAATAGTAACACCATCTGCAGAAATTACTTCTGTTGCCAAATTGGTTTGTGGATTTTCTAATTCTTCAAAAGTTGGTAACGCACCTAAACCACCTGATGCTGCTATATAAAACAGTAAAATTAAAACCAATAATACACTTAAAAGAATACCCCAAAACCATAAGAGGTATTTTGTATAACTTGTTGTTTGTTTCTTTGCCATCATAAACTTCTTCTCAAATTTCTTGAGGTTGCATTAATTTAATTTTCCTGTACAAACAGGAGTCTATTCTATTTTTTCTATACTAAAACCAACATCTTGCAAACCTTCTAAAAAAGGGACTGGATTTACCTCACCATTTTTACGCATTGCATGACGAATGTGAAACACATATTTGCCTGATTCAGGAAACACTTTTTTTTCTTTATAAAATAATTTATTTTCTTTAATATCTGTAAACCCTTCTCCTAAATATTTACCAGATTTATCTGCCATCTCATATTGTAAAGTATCTATAATTTTGTTTCCTTTTGGGAATTTAAGTTCGGTAATTACATACAAATTACTATATGCATATTCTTTATTATTTCTAATATTGATAAAGAGATTTTTGGGTGATATCGTATCTGTAACCTCAAACTCAAACGAAATATTCTTATGCGCTTCCCAAGAAGCATTTGGTAGCGATTTATATTTGGTAAACTCAATTGAATTGCTACAAGAAATAATCCCTAAACACGTCATCAAAAAAACAACTTTCTTATTTTTTAGAAGGCCTATTTTTAGTATTTGAAGCATTTCTGTTAGTATTTGAATTGGTTCTTTTAGAATTCGTTTTTTTTGGCGAATTAGAATTCTGTTGATTATTGTTTGCCGGTTTTCTTCTCGTGTTTGGCTTTGGTTTTGGTTTTCTTTTCTGTTGCGTTTTCTGAGTATTTTCTTGATTTTGATTGGCAACTGCAACAGGTTTTTTTCTTCTTTTATTTCTGTTATTTCTTCTTCTTTTACTTGTTTTAGGTGCATCAAAACGTGTTAGACTGTCTTGACCCACTGCATCTTCAAAATCTACTTTAACAGGAATTTCTACATCAGATTCATAGTCTTCTAAAGACATAGATTTCTCGTTATTTTTATTCAAGTCTATAATTTCATGAACTTGGTCTAGTGTTAATCTAAACCATTTAAAGCGTTCTTCTTTATAGGTGTACCAAAGGTGTTTTTTAAAAATATCCATCTTAACAAAAACGGCATCCCCTTTTTCTGTTCTTAATACTAAGTCTTGCTTTGGAAAAGATTTTAGCGCATCTAAATACGTATCTAACTCAAAATTTAAGCAACATTTTAACTTACCACATTGTCCAGCTAATTTTAATGGATTCAAAGACAACTGTTGATAACGTGCAGCAGATGTGGTTACTTTTCTAAAATCTGTTAGCCAAGTAGAACAGCATAGTTCTCTACCACAAGAACCTACTCCACCTAATCGTGCAGCTTCTTGCCTTGCCCCAACTTGTTTCATTTCTACGCGAATAGAAAATGCACTTGCCAAATCTCTAATCAATTGCCTAAAATCTACTCTTGCATCTGCTGTATAGTAAAAAGTTGCTTTATTACCATCGCCCTGAAACTCTACGTCAGAAAGCTTCATTTTTAAGCCTAATTTACCTAAAATTTCTCTACCTCTTCTTTGTGTTTCTTCTTCTCTACCTCTGGCTGTTTGCCAAATATCAATATCTTTTTGAGTGGCTTTTCTGTAAATTTTCTTTACATCTTCATGATCTGCAGTAATTTTGCGCTTTTTCATTTGCACTTTCACCAATTCACCAGCTAAAGATATTGTACCAATATCATGCCCAGGAGCACCTTCAACAGCAATAATATCGCCCATTGTTAAGGGCAAATTATCTGTGTTTTTATAAAAATGTTTTCTTCCGTTTTTAAAACGGACTTCGAAAATATTAAATCGTTCTTGACCACTAGGTAGCGACATATTAGAAAGCCAATCAAAAACAGCTAGCTTTTCACTGCCACTTCCACAACTTCCTGTACCACAATTTCCATTACTTTTACAACCTCTAGGTACTCCATTTTCTGTTGTACCACAACTTCCACATGCCATAAGTAAAATAATATATTTTTATTAGTTTTTAGAATTTAAGAGATTTGTATTCAATAAAATTGATTCAAAAAACTATTTCTAAAGAACTTCTAAGATTCATAAATATTGACTATCAAATACATAGAAAACTATAATTTGATACTGACTAATCAGTAAATATATGAAATCTAAGTGAGCCAAAAAAGGTAAATTTTTGAGTGATGGCAGAGATCTATAAAATGAACCTATAAAAAAAGCATCCTAAAAAAGGATGCTTTAATACTAATTATGATGTGATATAAATTATTTTGCTGCTGCGTATCTTTCTTCAACTTCATTCCAATTGATTACTTTAAAGAAAGCATCAATATAATCTGGTCTTCTGTTTTGGTAGTTTAAGTAATATGCATGCTCCCATACATCTAAACCTAAAATAGGCGTTCCTTCGCAAGTAACTCCTGGCATTAAAGGATTATCTTGGTTTGGTGTTGAGCAAACTTCTAATTTACCTCCTGGCAATACACATAACCAAGCCCAACCTGAGCCAAATTGTGTAGCTGCTGCCTTAGAGAAAGCCTCAATAAAGGCATCTTTTGAACCAAATTCAGCCTCAATAGCATCTTTTAATTCTCCTGATAAATAACCTCTTCCTTCTGGATTTAAAACTGTCCAAAATAATGAGTGATTGTAAAACCCACCTCCATTATTTCTAACAGCACCATTGCTCATATCTAAATTCGCAAGAATATCTTCGATTGATTTTCCTTCTAAATCTGTACCTGCAATAGCTGCATTTAATTTTGTTGTATATCCATTGTGATGCTTTGTATGATGAATTTCCATTGTTTTTGCATCTATATGTGGTTCTAACGCGTCGTAAGCATATCCTAATTCTGGTAGTTCAAAAGCCATAATTGTTTTGGTTTTAAATTAATATAATTTTTTGTACAACAAATTTAATTGTTTATTAAGCATTACCCAAAACATTAGCGTTTTGTTAACTTATACTGCTATAAGAAACATTTATTCGCCAAAAGTTTGCATAAATTCAGAAACTTTTTTTACCATATTTTTACTTCCGCAAACAAAAGGTACACGTTCATGCAGTTCTGTTGGTTCTATTTCCATAATTCTTTTTGTACCATCTGTTGCTAAACCACCAGCTTGCTCTGCTAAAAAAGCCATAGGACTACACTCATATAATAGACGTAATTTTCCTTTTGGATTTTTAGATCCTTTTGGATACATATAAATTCCACCTTTTATCATATTTCTATGAAAATCAGAAACTAAAGACCCAATATATCTACTTGTGTATGGCCTATCTCCTTCTTCTGCTTGGCAGTATTTGATGTACATCTTAATCCCAGCAGGAAAATCTAAATAATTTCCTTCATTTACAGAATATATTTTTCCATCTGTTGGAAACTTCATGTTTGGGTGCGATAAATACCAACTTCCAAGAGCTGGGTTTAATGTAAAACCATTAACACCATTTCCTGTAGTATACACCAACATTGTTGAAGTTCCGTAAACAATGTAACCAGCAGCTACTTGCTTGTCTCCAGATTGTAAAAAATCTTCAATTTGCACAGGAGTTCCTACTTCTGTAACTCTTCTAAAAATAGAAAAAATGGTTCCCACAGAAACATTTACATCAATATTAGAAGAACCATCTAAAGGATCCATTAATACTACATATTTATTTTGATGATTTTTATCTTGACTATTAATGATGATAAAATCATCTTCTTCTTCACTTGCAATTCCGCAAACAATATTTCTATTTCTAATGGTTTCTATAAACACATCATTTGCCAAAACATCTAACTTTTGCTGATCTTCGCCTTGAATATTGGTATCTCCTGCAGCTCCAGTAATATCAACCAAACCAGCTTTATTTACTTCGTGGTTTACTACTTTACCTGCTAAACGAATAGAATTTAATAATCTCGATAATTCTCCAGATGAGTATTTAAAATCATTTTGATTTTCTATTATAAATTCACCTAAAGTCTGATTTTTTTTTGCCATAATTATATGAAGTTGATATCTACAAAGATGCAATATTTTATAATTTACGACAACGTTTTCGTGAAAATCATTTGGTAATTTTTTTAGGTTATTTTTAACAATTCAAAAAATAATGTTGAAAAAAGTGGTTTTTTTTTAAGAATGTTTAAAACAATTATCTTTGACAAACAAAACACATCCCAATGAAATTTATAATTAGAGAAGGAAAAAAAGAAGATATGCCATCTGTCTTAGATTTAATTAACGAATTGGCTATTTTTGAAAAAGAACCAGATGCTGTAGAAATTACAGTTGATGATTTGGTAAATGATGGATTTTCTGACCATCCAAAATTTAAAATATTTGTTGCTGAAGAACAAAGTTCAATCATAGGTATTGCACTTTTTTACGAACGTTATTCTACTTGGAAAGGTAAAACCATTCATTTAGAAGATTTAATTGTTACAAAAAGTAGACAAAAAATTGGTGCAGGAAAAGCTTTATATACGGCTGTTTTAAAATATGCTTACGATCACAATTTTAACAGAGTAGCTTGGGAAGTAATTGACTGGAATACAAATGCAATCGAATTTTACAAAAGTACAGGCGCTACGTATTTAAACGATTGGTCTGTAGTACAAATGAATAAAGAAAATTTAGCTAAGTTTATTAAGAATAACTAAATACTTCTTTTTTTAAAAAACCATTTCAAGTTTCATAGGCATCATAAGTTTTTGTAGTTTTATCCTTTTAGAATTTAGATAAAATGGCAGAACAAAAAAGACTTTTTTTAGTTGATGCGTATGCATTAATTTTTCGTGGATATTATGCGTTTATAAAGAACCCAAGAATCAATAGCAAAGGATTAGATACTTCTGCAATAATGGGTTTTATGAACTCATTATTAGATGTTATAAAACGTGAAAGACCTGATCATTTAGCCGTTTGTTTTGACAAAGGTGGCAGTGCAGATCGTGTAGAAATGTTTGAAGCCTACAAAGCCAACAGAGATGAAACTCCAGAAGCTATAAAAGTTGCTGTACCTTACATTTATGAGATTTTAAAAGCCATGCACATACCAATTTTGGTAAAAGAAGGTTTTGAGGCTGATGATGTAATTGGAACCCTTTCTAAACAAGCCGAAAAAGAAGGTTATAAAACCTTTATGGTTACGCCTGATAAAGATTTTGCACAACTGGTTTCAGAAAATATTTTTATGTACAAACCGCGTTTTGGCGGTGGTTATGATATTTGGGGAGTACCAGAAGTGCAAGAAAAATTCGGAGTTGTAGAACCTGAACAAGTCATCGATTTTTTAGGAATGATGGGCGATTCTGCTGATAATATTCCAGGGTTACCTGGAGTTGGAGAAAAAACTGCGAAGAAATTTTTAGCACAATTTGGTTCTATGGAAGGTTTGTTAGCCAACACAGATCAACTAAAAGGAAAAATGAAAGAAAAAGTGGAAGCAAATGGCGAATTGGGTTTACTTTCTAAAAAATTGGCAACCATTATGTTAGATGTTCCTGTTGCTTTTGATGCTACAGATTTTACTTTAGATGAACCTGATAAAGAAAAAGTTACCGAAATTTTTAACGATTTAGAATTTAGAAATTTATTGACGAATTTCTTACGAACTTTTGATACTGAAACTTCCACAAACAATTCAAATGTCATTTCGACTGAAATGGAGAAATCTAAATCTGCAAAAAAAACAACTCCAAATACAACTGGTCAATTCGATTTATTTGCTGCTCCAGGAACAGGAAGTGTTACTCAAGAAGAAGTAGCCTCTGGTTTTAAAAGTATTTTAACCACCGATCATTTTTATCAACACATAAACACCCCATTATCAAGAAAATTATTATTGCAAAAATTAATGCAGCAAACTTCTGTTTGTTTTGACACAGAAACCACTGGTTTAAAAGCGCTAGAAGTTGAGTTAATTGGAATTGCTTTTTCTTACGAAGTTGGTAAAGGATATTATGTTTCTTTTCCAGAAAATCAAGAAGAAACCAAATCGATTTTAGAAGAGTTTAGACCATTTTTTGAATCTGAAATTGAAAAAATTGGTCATAATTTAAAATATGACATCAAGGTATTATCCAACTACAATATGCCTGTAAAGGGGAAATTGTTTGATACCATGATTGCGCATTATCTGATCAATCCAGATATGCGTCATAATATGGATGTTTTAGCTGAAACGTATTTGAATTATCAACCTGTTTCTATCACAGAATTGATTGGTAAAAAAGGTAAAAATCAGCTGTCTATGCGAGTTGTACCTATCGAAGATCAAACCGAATATGCTGTAGAAGACGCAGATATCACCTTGCAATTAAAAGAACATTTTACCAAAGAATTAGAAACTGGAAATGTAACCAAATTGTTTAATGATGTAGAATTGCCTCTGGTTTCTGTATTAACAGCTATGGAAATTGAAGGGATAAACATCAACACAGAATTTTTACAAGAATTGTCTTTTGCTTTAACTGAGGATATCAACAGGCTCGAAAAAAGTATTTACGAACAAGCAGGAGAGGAATTTAATATTGCTTCGCCAAAACAATTGGGTATTGTATTGTTCGAAAATATGAAGTTGGTTGACAAACCAAAAAAGACAAAAACGGGTCAATATAAAACAGGAGAAGATATTTTATCTTTTTTAGCCAAAGACCACAAAATTATTAGAGATATTCAAGAATATCGTCAATATAAAAAATTACAAAGTACGTATGTAGATGCTTTGCCCAATGAAATCAACCCAAAAACAGGCAGAATTCATACACAATATATGCAAGCTGTTGCTGCAACAGGAAGGCTGAGTTCTAACAATCCGAATTTACAGAACATTCCAATCAGAACAGAAAGAGGACGTGAAGTGCGTAAAGCGTTCATCCCAAGAAGTCAAGAATATGTTTTATTGGCTGCAGATTACTCTCAGATAGAATTGCGAATTATTGCGGCTTTAAGTGAAGAAGAAAATATGATCAATGCTTTTAAAAATGGCGAAGACATTCACGCTTCTACTGCTGCAAAAGTGTTTAATGTTCCTTTAGATCAAGTGACTCGTGAACAAAGAAGCAATGCAAAAACCGTCAATTTCGGAATTATTTACGGCGTTTCTGCTTTCGGATTAAGCAACCAAACTGATTTAAGCAGAAGTGAAGCCAAAGAATTGATTGACACGTATTATGAAACCTATCCAAAATTAAAAGCTTATATGTCTGCACAAGTCGATTTTGCGCGCGAACACGGATATGTAGAAACGGTTTTAAACAGACGTCGATATTTAAAAGATATCAATTCTAGAAATGCAATGGTTAGATCTGGTGCAGAACGAAATGCGGTAAATGCACCAATACAAGGTTCTGCTGCTGATATTATTAAACTAGCAATGATTAATATTCATAACCGTTTTGAGAAAGAAAATTTTAAATCTAAAATGTTATTACAAGTACATGATGAATTGGTTTTTGATGCACATAAAGAGGAGTTAGAAACGATAAAACCCATCATAAAACACGAAATGGAAAATGCGTTTAAAATGAGTGTTCCTTTAGATGTTGAAATGGGAGTTGGTTACAATTGGCTGGAAGCGCATTAGAAAAAAAAGTTATGAAAAAAACAATTACAACATTCTTAATACTATTTACCGCGTCTTTGTTTTCTCAAGAAATAAAATTTGTAAAAGCTAATAGTGGTTTAATTGTTAGAGATGCACCACACAAAAACGCTCAAAGAATTGGAAAGTTAAAAAATAACACGAGAGTTTATATCATCAAAAAAACTGAAATTAGCCTAGAAATCAAGGATAATGGAAAAATTATAAATGGCAATTGGATAGAAGTTAAAAGTTATAAAGAAGATATAAAAGGTTATGTTTTTAGTGGGTTTTTAACTGATAAAATTCCAAATAAAGGAACTGAAAAAGGTAATTATTATCTTACTAAAATTGATTCAATTACTAAGAATGAGTACTGGGAGAATTTACGAAAAAATATTAAAACCAAGCCTTCATTCATCTATCTAAGAAATAAAAATCATATCAATTTAGTTCAACTTGAAATTGGGGATTTAGAAATGTATGAAGGAACTACATTAATAGTGAAAAAAGAAAATGAACTAAAGAATATTATCCAAATCATCAAAATTGAATCTTCTTATAGTGCCTGCTGCTCTAACACTGATGAATATTTTTATTTGGTTGATAAAAACAAACAACTGATTAGTTTACCAGTAGTAGAAAATAATCATTGTGATGGCCCAGAGCCTTATTTCACTTATTTATTTCCAAGTGATGATAATGGAAAAAAGGATTTAATTATTTATGCAAAAATAATTCCTAAAGAAGATGCTGATGATAAAGTTGAAATTTTGAAAACATATTCTTGGAATGGGGAAAATATTGTTGTTATAAAGTAATAATTACAAAACAAAAAATGGAATTAGATTACATAAATAATTACAACGGACTTGAAGAAAACATAGTTCGTTTGTACAACTTTAATAAAGCAGAAGCCATTCTATTTAGAGACCTTTTGATTGATGTTGTTATTACTAAAAAACAAAAATTAGATGTATCTCAAGTTGATTTTATTGATACAGAAAACTACAATTTAATCTTTGGTTTATTTAAAACGGATGAAGGAATTCTCACAAAAGACAATCAAACCTTTTTTTGTGTTTTAACCATAGAAAGCTTTAGAAAAATGATACGCCTTTTAGAACCATTTTGCAAAAAAGAAACGAAAAGCTATCAATATTTATATGATTTAGATACACCTACTGATTTATTATTTGCGCCCAATGCAAGTTGATTTCATTAATTTTAATCCCCCAAAAAATGGATTCAATCATTAAAAAATTAACGATTTTTATTTTACTCTTACTTTTTACGAGTTGTAGTGTTTTCGAAAATTTATTTATGAACAATACTGCTACTTTTATAGAAAACTTCAACAATACTGTTCAGTTTCAAAAAAACTGGAGTAATAATTCATGGAAAAGTCCTGCTTTGTATCAATTAGAAAATGACCATTTAAAAATTTCAACAAGACCAAATTCTAACGATAGAGTAAAAATAAGATCGAAACAAAAATTTACAACAGGCAGTTATACTTGGCGCATTTTTGTACCAAAATTTAAGTTGCATAAACAAGTAAGTATTGGTGCGTTTTTATATCACAATCAAAAAGAAGAATTTGAGTTCGATTTTGAAATTGGTTCTGGACAAAAAATAGACCGAGAAAAAATAAACCTTAAAAATGATGAGGCTATTGTGTTTTGTGTTTCTCAATTTTCTCCATCAAATTCCAATCATTTTCCTGTAAAAATGAATGCATATTCCGATTTTAAAATGGAGTTAATTGATGTTGATGGGTGCTATTTTGTTAAATGGTTTATCAATAATAAATTGGTAAAAGAATTGCAAACGGAAGTAAAAAGCAATATCAAATTTAAAGTACATTGCAGTTTAGAAAATCTGTTTTTTATGGGTGATATTCCAACATCTATAGAAAATTTTGTGTTGTTTGATGGTTTTCGATATGAAAATAATTAGCAACAAATTCACTAATAATTTGTGAATTCGTGGCAAGTATATCCCCATTTCTATTTGTTAAAGAGGCTGTCTGAAAAGTGTATTTAACCTGTCATTTCGACTTTATAAAGAAATCTAAATTATTGAATTTTAATTATATAGATTTTTCGACTACATTCCATTTCGCTCAAAATGACAAAATTATTACTTTTCAGACAGCCTTATTTTGGTAAACAAATCCCAAATTCATTAACATCCTATACAACTGATTTTTACTATACTTAAACGACGCATATCATCGTAAATTACGTTTAATATTTAAAAATCTCATTATAATTAAACTTTTAGTCTTTTAAGAGTGAAAGAAGAGGTAAATTGTCGGAATTAAAAAAAAATGAATATGAAAAGAAGTTTAGTTTTATTACTTATTATAGCATCAGTGTCGATTGTTACCGCTCAAGAAACGTTAGATATAGTAACCATATCAGGGCATTTTGGCAAAGCACAACCTTTTGAAGCAGCATCTCCTTATACAGGAGAAACCACTGAAAGAGGGGCTATGGTTAATCTGGTTGTTCCCATTGTATTGAATGAAAAACAAATTTGGTATAACAGTGTTAATTATATGCAATGGAATGTAACTAATACTATTACTATACCAGATAATATTGCTAACCCAATACAGCTACATGGACTTATTATAAGAACAGGATTGATTCAGAAACTTTCAAACGGAAATTCGATTCAAGCATTTTTTAGCCCCAGATTAATGACAGATTTTAAAAATATAGATGGAAAACACTTCCAATTTGGAGGAACATTTATTTATGAAAAAGTATATCACGAAAGATTAAAAATCGGTTACGGAATCTTGTATAACCAAGAAACATTTGGCCCTAATGCAGTCCCATTGGTAAACTTAGAATGGCAAATTTCTGAAAGATGGTCTATGTCAGGTTTACTTCCAATTTATTCTAAAATTAAATACAAAGTAAACGAAAAGTTAAATCTAGGAATACATCATTTTGGCTTGGTAACTTCATATCGTTTGGGAGAAGAAGCGTATCAGAATGATTACATAGAAAGAAGAAGTATCGATTTAGGTTTGTTTGCTAGATATAATATTATGGGCGGAATTCATCTAGAAGGAAGATATGGTTATTCTTTTGGAAGAAGTTACGCTCAATATAATCAAGATGATAAAATTGATTTAGCTATTCCACTTGCAACCTTTGGAGATGATAGAACTCAGCTAAACGAAAGCGCTAACTTTAATAATGGTGCTTATGCTCACATAAGATTAGTTTACGCTATTAAATTATAAGTGTATAGAAAACTATTAAAGAGTATTCAACTTCGTAAACAAATCCCAAATTACAACGCCTGTAGTTACAGATATATTTAAAGAATGTTTGGTGCCTAATTGCGGAATTTCGATACACAAATCAGAGGCATTTATTACTTCTTGTTGTACACCTTTCACTTCATTTCCCATGACAATTGCGTATTTTTCACCTTTCTTTGGATAAAAAGTATCCAGTTTTGTGGAATTTTCAGCTTGTTCAATAGCTAAAACCTTAACATTTGCATCTTTTAATTTTTGAATAAGCGTTAACGTATCTTCTACATATTCCCATGCTACAGATTCAGTTGCACCCAAAGCAGTTTTATGAATGTCTTTATTTGGCGGAGTTGCACAAATGCCACATAAATAGATTTTTTCAATCAAAAAAGCATCCGAAGTTCTAAAGACAGAACCAATATTGTTTAAACTTCTAATATTGTCTAATACAATTATAAGAGGTGTTTTTTTAGTTGATTTAAATTCATCAACCGAAATTCTACCTAACTCATTATTTTTTAATTTTCTCATACTTATGGTTTCAGGTTTCAAGTTTAAGGTTTCAAGTTGTGGATAACTTGAAACAAAAGAAACTAGAAACTTTTCTATCTTCGCAAAACTAATCTAAATTTCCAAAAACTTGGCAAAATCCAAAGTAAAAAAGGTTACTCCTTTAATGAAACAATACAATGCCATCAAGGCCAAATATCCTGATGCAATGTTGCTTTTTCGTGTGGGAGATTTTTACGAGACTTTTGGAGAAGATGCCAAAAAAGCTGCAAAAGTTTTAGGCATTACATTAACTAAAAGAGGAGCAGGTTCCGATTCTGAAACAGCTTTAGCCGGTTTTCCTCATCACTCTTTAAACACGTATTTACCAAAGTTGGTAAAAGCAGGAATGCGCGTTGCCATTTGCGATCAATTAGAAGACCCGAAAATGACCAAAACCATTGTAAAACGTGGCGTTACAGAATTGGTTACACCTGGTGTTTCTTTAAACGATGAAGTTTTACAAAGCAAAACCAATAACTTTTTAGCGGCTGTTCATTTTGATAAAAAACAACTGGGAATTTCATTTTTGGATGTTTCAACAGGTGAATATTTAGTTGCTCAAGGAACATCAGAATATATAGATAAATTACTGCAAAACTTTAATCCTAGTGAGGTTTTAGTTCAGAAACAAAACAAGCAAAAATTCTTAGAACTTTTTGAAAACAGGTATTATACGTTTTATTTAGATGATTGGGTTTTTCAAAAAGAATATGCAAAAGAAACTTTACAAAATCATTTTGAAGTAAAAAGCTTAAAAGGTTTTGGAATTCAAGATTTAAAAAACGGAATTATTGCTGCTGGTGCAGTATTGTATTATTTATCAGAAACACAACATAATCAGTTAAAACACATTCAACATATTAGCAGAATTGCAGAAGACAATTATGTTTGGATGGACAGATTTACGGTTAGAAATTTAGAGTTGTATAATCCGAATTCTGTAAATGCAGTTACCCTTTTAGATGTGATTGATAAAACCATTTCACCTATGGGTGGAAGATTGTTAAAACGTTGGTTAGCTTTACCTTTAAAAAATATTGACGAGATTCAAAATCGACACGAATTGGTTAAATTCTTTATCAATTCTAATGATTTTTCTAAGACTGTAACGTATCAATTGAAACAAATATCAGATTTAGAACGGTTAATTTCTAAAGTAGCTACAGGAAAAGCTTCACCTAGAGAAATTGTGCTTTTAAAAGATTCGCTAAAAGCAATTTTACCGATAAAATCAGCATCAGAAGAAAGTAAAAATAAAGCTGTTCAACTTTTAGGAAAACAACTACATAGTTGTGAGGATTTAATCACAAAAATTTCTGAAACCTTGTTTGATGATGCTCCTGTAAACATCAATAAAGGAAACGCAATTGCCAATAATGTACATCAAGAATTAGACGATTTACGAGCTATATCTAACTCTGGAAAACAGTATTTAGATGATATGTTGGCTCGTGAAACCGAAGCAACAGGAATTACGAGTTTAAAAATTGCATTCAATAACGTTTTTGGCTATTACATAGAAGTTAGAAATACACATAAAGACAAAGTTCCTGAACAATGGATTAGAAAACAAACTTTAGTGTCAGCAGAAAGATATATTACAGAAGAACTTAAAGAATACGAAACCAAAATTTTAGGTGCAGAAGAAAAAATTGCTAAATTAGAGCAAGAAATTTTCTCGAAACTGTTGCAATACATCATTCAGTTTGTTGATATTGTACAAGAAAATGCACAAATTATTGCAAAAATAGATTGTTTGTTATCCTTCTCTGTTTTAGCGATTGATAACAATTATGTACGTCCAATTATGGATGAAAGTACAGATTTAGAAATTAAAAACGGTAGACATCCTGTTATTGAAAAACAATTGCCTATTGATCAAACTTATATTGCTAATGATGTAGTGTTGAATAGAAATCAACAACAAATTATTATGATTACAGGACCCAATATGTCTGGTAAATCAGCTATTTTAAGACAAACTGCTTTGATTGTTTTATTGGCGCAAATGGGCAGTTATGTGCCTGCTCAAAATGCAAAAATTGGTATAGTTGATAAAATATTTACTAGAGTTGGTGCAAGTGATAATATTTCGATGGGCGAATCTACGTTTATGGTAGAAATGAACGAAACTGCTTCCATCTTAAATAATGTTTCTGAACGTAGTTTAATTTTGTTAGATGAAATTGGTAGAGGAACCTCTACTTATGATGGAATTTCTATTGCTTGGGCAATCTCAGAATTTTTGCACGAACATCCATCAAAAGCAAAAACCTTGTTTGCTACACATTATCATGAATTGAATGAAATGACGAGTACTTTTGAGCGTATTAAAAACTTTAATGTATCTGTAAAAGAACTAAAAGATAATATTATTTTCTTGCGTAAATTGGTTGCTGGTGGCTCTAATCACAGTTTCGGAATTCACGTTGCAAAACTAGCAGGAATGCCAAATATGGTGATTCATAGAGCCAATAAAATTTTAGCACAATTAGAAAAAAACAACAAAAGTGCAGAAGTAAAAGACGTTTTAAAACAAACGCAACATGAAGAAATGCAACTCAGCTTTTTTCAGTTAGATGATCCTTTGTTAGAAAATATTCGTGAAGAAATTTTAGCCACCAATATTGATACGTTAACGCCCATTGAAGCTTTAATGAAATTGAATGAAATTAAGAGAATGTTGACTAAAAAATAAATAAAAGAGGCTGTCTGAAAAATAGGTTTGGATGTCATTTTGAGCGAAGTCGAAAAACCTATGTATTTAATTATCAATAAATAAGATTTCTCCATTGCAGTCGAAATGACAAATTTTAATACTTTTCAGACAGCCTCGTAATATTTTAAGTTTTATAAAGTACTAATAATATACCTCTAAAACTTTGGCAGCATCTGCTTTTAATTCCACTTTTTTAAGTGATGCAGGTAACAATAAAGTTTCACCTTGATTAATGGTATACGTGGTTTCATCACAAATTAAATCAACAGAACCTTCTACACACATATAAATTACAAAAGAATCTATTGCTGTGTAATCTTTTTCGATAGTTGTATTGATGTCTAAAATATTAGTTTTAAAATAAGGCGAGTGTACTAATTTGTTTGAGGTATTTTTCTCTAAATTATACTCCGTTTTGTAAGAATTATGCACTTTATAATCTAGTACATCCATAGCCATTTCTGTATGCAATTCTCTTTTTTCTCCTGTTTTAGCATCAACTCTATCATAATCATAAATACGATAAGTTATGTTAGAAGTCTGCTGAATTTCTGCCAATAAAACTCCAGCACCAATTGCATGTACTCTTCCTGTAGGAATATAAAAAGTATCTCCTTTATTTACAATTTCGTGATGCATAACATCAAGAATTGTATTGTTTTCTAAATGTTTTTGATAACCCTCAGTGGTAATTTCTTCATCAAAGCCAACAATCAATTCTGCATTTTCATCAGCTTGCATTACGTACCACATTTCGTTTTTTCCAAACGAATTATGACGTTCTTTAGCAACCTCGTTACTTGGATGCACTTGAATAGACAATGGTGTTTTGGCATCAATAAACTTAATCAATAGTGGAAATTCCTCTCCAAATTTTTCATAAACCGCATTTCCTACAAAATCACCTTTAAATTGATTGGTTAAATCTCTTAACGTTTTACCTTTTAAAGCACCTTCAGCAACCACAGTTTCATCACCAGAAACATCAGAAATCTCCCAAGATTCGCCAATATTTTCTTCGGTATAATTTTTATTGAGTTCTGTTTTTAACTTTTCTCCACCCCAAATTCTGTATTTATAAAGTGGTGTAAATTTTAAAGGATATAAATGCATTTTAATCTGTTTTATAGGATGTTTTTTGAGGACAATTTACTATTAAAATTTGTTTTAATAAATTTTAATAGATTTGATTTTCAATAAATTACGAAAACGTTTTAATAATTTAGTTGAAATTGAATGTAGGTGATTGGTTTACCAATTTCTAGATATTGGTTCTCGTAAAAAGTTTGTGTTTCTGTAACTTCTTTTGGTGCACCATCATTCTTGTACACATTATGGTTTGAATATAAAATGGTATGCCCTTCACCAGATAATAAACCTAGAGTGTACCCATGCATAAACTCAGAATCTGTTTTTAAATTCACAATGCCATCTTCTTTTAAAATATGATGATATTTCTTTAAGAAATTAGCATTGGTCATTCTATGTTTTGTGCGTTGGTATTTAATCTGTGGATCTGGAAAAGTAATCCAAATTTCAGAGACTTCATTTTCTGCAAAAATAAAATCAACCAATTCAATTTGTGTTCTTACAAAAGCAACATTCGGTAAATTTTCTTCGATTGCAGTTTTGGCACCTCTCCAAAAACGAGCGCCTTTTATATCTATACCAATATAATTTTTATTCGGGTTTTTACGAGCTAAAGCAATAGTGTATTCGCCTTTACCACAACCCAACTCTACAATAATAGGATTATTATTCTCAAAAAAAGAATGCCATTTACCTTTATAAGAAAAATTGGTAATTACCTCATCTCTTGTTGGCTGAATGACATTTTTGAACGTTTCGTTTTCTTTGAAACGTTTTAGTTTGTTTTTACTTCCCAAGTCGTAAAATTATGCTCTATCTTCTGTTCCTTCGTCCAAAAACTTTTTAGACTGTTTCATCCAGTAACCAAATAAAACCAAAAGAACCAATAAAAATAACCAGTTTACACCATTAGATAACCACCAACCTAAATCTGCAGTTGCAAGTTCTAGTCGTAACCATTTAAAAGGTAGAAATAAAACGTCGGTAAATAAACTACCAATCCATCTAAAAATATTGCTTACTATCATAACTTAAGTATCTTTACGCTGCAAAAATAATAAAAGAAAAGATGTTAGCCAATTTTTTAAACAAATCTAAACCTATCAATTTTATTGGTGTGTTAGTTTTTTTCTTAGTTGGGTTGTTTTATACCATTTTTTATGATGGTTTTACATCAGATAAACTAGTACAAAGCACCATTTTAAGCCTCCTTTTTTTAACTATCTTTTTTGTTTTTAATTTTATCAACAGTAAAAATAATCTGACATTTGATAATTCTTATGCCTATTTTTTATTCGTTTTACTAACGCTAAGTATTTCATCTGTATTAATTGAATACTCCATTTTAATTAAAACGATCATTTACTTGCTATTTCTTCGTAAAATTTACAGTCTTCGATCATCTAAAAAAACCATAGAGAAGTTTTTTGATAGTGGTTTTTGGTTAGGCATCCTTTTTATTGTAGAACCTTTTTCTGTTGTATTTCTAATATTACTTTATATAGCAATTTATACACATCATAAAATTACTATTCAATCGCTTTTTGTGCCAATTACTGGTTATATTACTCCTTTAATTATTTACTTTACCTACCTTTTTGGGGTTGAGCAACTTGATGCATTTACAGCTGATAAAGATTTTAATATTAATTTTGATGTTGAGTTTTACGCACAAACAAAATATTTTTGGATTGTAAGTAGTGTTTTATTTTTTACCATTTTATCGTTGTTAATAAAGTCGATAAAAACCTTATCTATAAACAATACTTTTAAGAAAAGTTGGATTGTATTGCTTACTAATTTTACAATAGTCATCGTTTTTTTATGTTATCTTCCTGAAAAAAACGGCTCTGAATTAATTTTTGTGTTTTTACCATCTGCCATTATTTTGGCAAACGGAATTGAGCTGATTGAGAAAAAAATACTTAAAGATAGTGTGCTCTATCTGTTCTTAATTGCATGTATTATTTTACATTTTTTATTATAGTTTTTCTCCAAAAGCCAAATCTCCAGCATCACCTAAACCAGGCACAATATATCCTTTTTCATTTAATTCGTCATCTATGGCAGCAATCCATAAGTGCGTGTTTTTAGGAAATTTATTCTTAATGAACTCAATTCCGCTTTTTGCACCTATAACTGCTATAATATGAATTTCTTTAGGAGTTCCTGTTTTTTTAATGGCTTCAAAAACCGTTGTTAAAGATTGCCCAGTAGCTAGCATTGGGTCTGCTAATACTAATGTTTTGTCTTGTATTTCTGGAGATGCAAAGTACTCTACCACTATTTCAAAAGCATCATCATTATTTGGGTGATGTCTATAGGCAGAAATAAAAGCATTTTCTACATCATCAAAATAATTTAATAATCCTTGATGTAAGGGTAAACCAGCTCTTAAAATAGAACACAACACTATAGAGTTACTCATTAAACTCTCTTTACTAACTCCAAGTGGTGTTTGTATATCTACTAATTTGTAAGACAGTTTTTTACTCAATTCATACCCTAAAACCTCACCAATTCTCTCTATATTTCTTCTAAAACGAAGCGAGTCTTTTTGAATTTTTTGGTCTCTAATTTCAGCGATAAATTTATTTAAAATAGAGTTGTTTTCTCCTACATAGTGTATTTGCATAATATCTAATTGTTTAACAAATATAATTTAATACCTTAAAATTTGTATATTGCATCTGTATTTTATGGTCATTTATTACAGAATAGACAACCAAAATCAACCAACCTAAGTAAAAAGAGGCTGTCTTAAAAGGCAGTCTTTTTTTTGCATTTTTTTCTTGAATTTCTTATTTTTAAGAATGAATAGAAAAGTAGTTTTTAAGACCTATAGTCAAGAACAATTAAGTCTTTTACCACCCAGTTATGATGATTTAGTTCCCAAAAATCATCCCGTTCGAATTGTAAACACTATTGTAGACCATTTAGATATTGTTAGCTTAGAGCAAAGTTATAAAGGAGGAGGGACATCGAGTTATCATCCTCGAATGTTACTCAAAGTAATTATCTATGCGTATTTACGTAATTTATATTCATCAAGAAAAATAGAACAAGCTTTAACAGAGAATATTCATTTTATGTGGCTTAGTGGTCAGAGTAAACCAGACCATAATACTATTAATGATTTTAGAGGGAAACGTTTACAAAAAAATTTAAAAAAAATATTCCATCAAGTGGTTTTACTTCTTGTAGAACAAGGCGTTGTTAGCTTAAAGGATATTTTTGTAGATGGAACAAAAATAGAAGCCAATGCAAATCGTTACACCTTTGTATGGGGTAAATCTATAAAGACAAGTAAAGAGCGCATCAAAAAACAGTTAAAAGAACTTTGGACTTATGTTGAAAAAGTTTATAAAGACGAACAAGCCATACCTAATACACCTGATTTTGAAGCTATAGATGCTGATAAAATAGCAGCCACCATCGATCAAATCAATGACGCTTTACAGGGTAAAGAGATTGACAAGAAGGTAAAGCAAAAGTTAAACTATGCTAAGAAGAACTGGCCTTCTAATATGGCAAAGTACCAAAAGCAAGAAGCCATTTTAAAAGAGCGAAACAGCTACAGTAAAACTGATACTGATGCTACTTTTATGCGTATGAAAGATGATCATATGCAGAATGGACAACTCAAACCCGCTTATAATATTCAAGCTTCTACCAATAATCAATATCTAACCAATTATACGATAGCACAAACCACAGCAGATACTACCACACTAAAAGACCACCTCAATAATCATATAGAAAACTATAACCAAAACCCAGAAACTCTAACAGCAGATGCTGGTTATGGAAGCGAAGAAAATTATACCGATTTAGAAGATAAACACATTACTGCTTTTGTAAAATACAATTACTTCCATAAAGAACAGCTAGATAAAAAGAGAGCAAAAACAAATCCCTTCCATCCAGATGAGCTGCATTATAACAAAGAAACAGATACGTATTACTGTCCTATGGGACAAACGATGACTAACATTGGTAGTTATAAAAAGAAAACAAAAAATGGTTTTGAACAAGAAATTCATAGATACCAAGCACAAAATTGCAAGGGTTGTCCGCTCAGAAGCAGTTGTCATAAATCCAAGTACAATCGTATTATAGAACGCAATTACAATCTAATCCGATTAAAAGCTAAAGCAAAAACATTATTAACCAGTGAGCAAGGAATTGCAAAAAGGAAACAACGATGTTGGGATGTAGAGGCTGTTTTTGGGAACATAAAGCAAAATATGAATTTTAAACGCTTTATGCTAAGAGGAATAGATAAAATAAATGTAGAAATGGGGTTAATTGCAATAGCACATAACCTAAATAAGTATAGCTTAACGATATAAACGAGCTTTTGCTTTTTTAAAACAAAAGAAAATTAAAGCAAGAAACTAAAAATATACAAAAAAGAAAATCGCCTAAAAATTACTTTTTAGACGACCTCTTTTTTTGTCTGAAAAAAAAATCACCAACTTTGCAGCCTCTATAAAAAATAATGAAAACAAGAACACTTGCCATTATTGCTGTATCTATTGGCACTTTTATTTATGGCGTAAATTACACTATAGCTAAAGATGTAATGCCTTTTTATGTAAAACCTTTTGCTTTTATTCTACTAAGAGTTTTTGGTGCTACAGTTGTATTTTGGTTCTTGGGTTTATTTATAAAATCTCAAAAAATAGACAAAGACGATTACAAAAAAATTGCTTTTGCCTCTTTTTTTGGTATTGCCTTAAATATGCTTTCTTTTTTTAAAGGCTTAAGCTTAACAACACCCATTAGTGCATCTGTTGTTATGGTTATTTCACCTATTATGGTGCTTATTTTTACTGCTTTTTTATTAAAGGAGAAAATTATAAAAAGACAAATAGCAGGTATATTTATTGGTTTAATTGGGGCTATTTTGCTAATTGTTTACGGAAACAGTTCAGAAGAAAATGCAAGCAATAGAGCCTTAGGTAATTTTTTAGTGTTTGTAAATGCTACTTCTTACGGGTTATATATGGTTTTGGTAAAAAACATAATTCATAAGTACAATCCTTTTGTTTTTATAAAATGGCTCTATTTATTTGGTTTATTTTTTGTGTTACCTTTTAGTATTTCAGAATTTAATGATATTCAATGGGCAACTATGCCCACAAATATTTATTTAAAAGTTGGTTTTGTAGTTGTTTTTACTACTTGTATTACCTATTTATTTAACTTGTATGGGTTATCTAAGTTAAAACCCACAACAGTAAGTGTTTTTATTTATTTACAACCTGTAATTGCAACTACTTACGCATTAATTTCAGGCAGTGATTCTTTAAATTTAATTAAAATTTTAGCTACCAGTATTATTTTTTTTGGTGTGTATTTAGTTACCAAACAAGTAAAGAAATCAACAAAATAAAAACTTATCTTTGCCTTTCATTTAAAACAATGTTTGTATGATTCAATCTATGACTGGTTATGGAAAATCGGTGTTGCAATTGCCAACCAAAAAAGTAACCATAGAAATAAAATCTTTAAACAGTAAAAATTTAGATCTAAACGTTCGAATTCCTTCTTACTACAAAGAAAAAGAATTATCGGTGCGTAAAAAACTGGCAAAATCTTTAGTAAGAGGTAAAGTAGACTTTTCCATTTTTGTAGAAATGACTGCAGATGAAACCTCTACAACTGTAAATAAAAGTGCTGTAAAAAACTACATTGAACAACTTAGAAACACCCTTTTTATAGGATCTGAAAATGATGTAGAATTATTAAAAATGGCTATTACAATGCCAGATGCTTTAAAAACAGAACGCGAAGAGTTAGATGAAAATGAATGGAATCTAATCGATGAAGGTATTGATGTAGCTATTAAAGAAATTGTACAATATAGAATTGATGAAGCAGCTTCGTTAGAAATTGATTTTAAACAAAGAATTGTTAATATCAGAAAATATTTAGAAGATGTAAAAGCTCTTGATGCAGATAGAATTGAAAACGTAAAAACACGTTTACAAAAAGCAATTGATGATTTAAAAGTAGATACTGATGAAAATCGTTTTGAACAAGAATTGATCTATTATTTAGAGAAGTTAGATATTAATGAAGAAAAAGTACGTTTAGAAAATCATTTAAATTACTTTTTAGAAACCTTAGCAACCCCAGATTCTAATGGAAAAAAGCTAGGTTTTATTGTGCAAGAAATGGGTAGAGAAATCAACACCACAGGCTCTAAAGCAAATTTTGCACCAATGCAAAAAGCAGTGATTCAAATGAAAAACGAATTAGAGCAAATTAAGGAACAAATTTTGAATGTACTTTAATGAAGTTAAAGTAAGCTGAATTTATTTCAGCTTCTAATATTAACAAGATGCTGAAACAAGTTCAGCATAACAAAATTAATTATGAAAGATAATTTTGTAGGTAAATTATTTGTGTTTTCAGCACCCTCTGGTTCTGGTAAAACTACTATTGTTCGTCATTTATTAAATCAAGAAAAATTTAACCTAGCCTTTTCTATATCAGCCACTTCTAGAAACCCTAGAGGTGAAGAAAAAAATGGCGAAGATTACTATTTTATCTCTTTAAAACAATTTAAAAACCATATTAAAAGTGAAGATTTTTTAGAGTGGGAAGAAGTGTATAGAGATAATTTTTATGGCACCTTAAAAAGTGAAGTAGAACGCATTTGGGCACAAAAAAAACACGTAATTTTTGATATTGATGTAGCTGGCGGTTTGCGAATTAAGAAAAAATTTCCAGAACAAACTTTATCCGTTTTTGTAAAACCACCAAGTATAGATGAGCTGAAGATTCGTTTAAAAAAACGATCTACAGAAAGCGAAGACAAAATAAATATGAGAATTGCAAAAGCATCTGTAGAATTGGCAACTGCACCTCAGTTTGATAAAATCATTAAAAATTACGAACTTGATGTTGCTTTAAAAGAAGCTGAGGAATTGGTTAGTGAGTTTTTGGGGTTGAAAGAGAAACAAGAATAGAGAGTAAAGAAACAAGACAAAAAGGAAACAAGAGATAGGAACAAAGAAAAAAAAGAGTGATAAAAATCTTTTTTCTAGCATCTATTTTCTCTTCTCTAAACTAAAAAAATGAGTAAAATCGGTTTATATTTTGGCACATTTAACCCAATTCATGTAGGGCATTTGATTATTGCCAATCATATGGTTGAACATTCTGATTTAGATGAAATTTGGATGGTAGTAACCCCTCATAACCCGTTTAAAAAGAAAAGTAGTTTGCTAGAAAATCATCATAGATATGAATTGGTGTATAGAGCAACAGAAAATTATATCAAAATTAAACCATCAGATATTGAGTTTAAATTGCCTCAACCCAATTATACTGTACATACTTTAGCCCATATTTCTGACAAATACCCTGATAAACAATTCAGCTTAATTATGGGAGAAGATAATCTGAAAAGCTTTCATAGATGGAAAAACTATGAAACCATTTTAGAACATCATCACATTTATGTATACCCAAGAATTGCTGATGGCATTACAGAACATCAGTTTAAAAACAATTCGAAAATTCATAAAGTTGACGCTCCAATTATACAAATCTCATCAACAATGATTCGAAAAGGCATCAAAGAAAAAAAGAACGTAAAACCCCTATTAACTGAAGCAGTTTGGGAATATATTGACGAAATGAATTTTTATAAAAAATAGTTTCGCTACTTTTACGTTTTACACCAAAAGTAAATTAAGATTTCAGTGAAAAACAAAGCAAAGAAAAAAGGCAAATTAAAACAAAAACTGACTGATAAATACAGATTAGTAGTTTTAAATGAAGATACATTCGAAGAACGTTTTTCTTTAAAGTTATCTCGTTTAAATGTTTTTGTTTTAGGTGGTGTACTTTCTTTTTTGTTGATTTTAGTAACTACATTTATCATCACTTTTACGCCCATTAAAGAATTTATTCCTGGATATTCATCTACAGCTCTAAAAATAAAAGCTACAAAACTAGCTTTTCAAACAGACTCGTTAAAAAGAAAGTTAGATGTAATGCACGATTATACCAAAGCATTACAACCCATTCTAACTGGACAAATAGAACCCGAAATTATAGATTCTATAGCTATAGAAGCAAATAAAACCATAATAATAGATAGTTTATTAAACGCAACTCGTGAAGATTCTATTTTTAGAGAAAAAATTGAAAGTCAAGATCGTTTTCCAATTCAGAATAACGCTACAACAAATGTAAAAATTGTATTTTTTGCACCTTTAACAGGCACAATTTCAGAAAATTTTGATGCAAAATCTAAACATTTGGCTGTAGATATTGTTGCTAAAAGTGGTACACCTGTTAAGGCTACTGCAGATGGAACCGTTATTTTTTCGGGTTGGAATACAGAAACTGGCTACGTGATTATTTTAAAACATGCGCACGATTATATTTCTGTATACAAACACAATGGAACCTTACTAAAAGAACAAGGCGATTATGTAAAATCGGGTGAAGTTATTGCTAGTGTGGGTTCTACTGGCGAGTTAACTACAGGACCCCATTTGCATTTTGAACTTTGGAGTGGTGGTTATGCCGTAAATCCTACAAATTTGATTGACTTTAAATAATGAGCATAAAATCTATATTTGCAATTCCGTTTGCCAAAATCGCAACAAAAAAAGTTTTTAAGTGGGCAAACAAACCTCATCAAACACAAGATAAAGTTTTTAAAAATTTAATCTCTAAAGCAAAACATACAGCTTTTGGTAAAGATCACGATTTTAAGAATATTACATCTTATGAAGATTTTAAAAAGCGCGTTAAAGTTTCTGATTACGAAGGTTTACGCACTTACGCAGATAGAGTTGTTGCTGGAGAAGCTGATGTGCTTTGGCCAGGCAAACCGCTTTATTTTGCAAAAACTTCGGGTACAACTTCTGGCGCAAAATACATCCCCATCACCAAAGAATCTATGCCAACGCATATTAAGGCAGCAAGAAACGCTTTGTTGTTTTACATTGTAGAAAAAAATGATGCAAGTTTTGTTGATGGAAAAATGATTTTTTTACAAGGAAGCCCTGTTTTAAGTGATAAAAATGGAGTTAAATTAGGCAGATTAAGTGGAATTGTAGCGCATTACGTACCAAAATACTTGCTAAAAAACCGTTTGCCAAGTTGGGAAACCAACTGCATTGAAGATTGGGATACCAAAGTAAATGCCATTGTAGAAGAAACTCTTAATGAAGACATGTCTGTAATTAGCGGAATTCCTTCTTGGGTGCAAATGTACTTTGAAAAATTGATTGAAAAAACGGGTAAAAAAGTTTCTGAATTGTTCCCTAATTTTAACTTTTTCATTTACGGTGGTGTAAATTTTGAACCTTATAAAAATAAGTTTGAAAGTTTAATTGGTAAAAAAATCGATTATATCGAATTGTATCCTGCTTCAGAAGGTTTTATTGCCTATCAAGATTCGCAAACTGAAAAAGGGATGTTATTGCAACTAAATTCAGGGATGTTTTATGAATTTATTCCTGCTACTGAATTTTTTGATGAAAACCCCACAAGAATATCCATCAAAGATGTAAAAGTAGGTGTAAATTACGTAATCATTTTAAATACCACTGCAGGTTTATGGGGCTATAATATTGGTGATACTGTAGAGTTTACCTCAACAAAACCGTATAGAATTAAAGTTACTGGAAGAATCAAACATTTTATCTCTGCCTTTGGCGAACACGTTATTGGTAAAGAAGTAGAAAAAGCTTTAAACGACGCTATACAAGGCACTAATATTAATATAAGTGAATTTACAGTAGCACCTCAAGTAAACCCAAAAAATGGTTTACCTTATCACGAATGGTTCATTGAATTTGAAACTGAACCAAAAAATTTAGAAGAATTTTCAGCAAAAGTAGACGCATCTATGCAAGCACAAAATATTTATTATTTCGATTTGATTGAAGGCAAAGTTTTGCGCCCACTTATCATTAGAAAAGTAAAAAAAGGTGGATTTCATGCGTATATGAAATCCATAGGAAAATTTGGTGGGCAGAATAAAATTCCGCAATTATCAGACAATAGAAAAATAGCAGATGTGTTACAAGATTTTTTAAAAGATTAAAAAAATGGGAGGAAATTATTTATTTTTAGTTTTAGCAATAGTTTTGGTTATTGTCTACTTTTACAACAAATTTAGAAACAGACGTTAATGAGCACAATTAGAATTACAAAACAATTTAATTTTGAAACAGGCCATGCTTTATATGGTTATGATGGTAAATGTAAAAATGTACATGGGCATTCTTATAAATTGGCGGTAACAGTTTCAGGAACCCCAATTGATGATAGCAGTAATGTTAAATTTGGAATGGTAATTGACTTTGGCGATTTAAAAAAAATTGTGAACGAAGAAATTGTAGATCTTTTTGATCATGCTACTGTTTTTAACAAAAACACACCACATATAGAATTAGCAAAAGAATTAAAAGATAGAGGTCATCATGTTATTTTAGTTGATTATCAACCAACTAGTGAAATGATGGTCATTGATTTTGCTGATAAAATAAAAGCGCGCCTACCACAAAATATTAAATTACATGCTATAAAATTGCAAGAAACCGATACTAGCTTTGCAGAATGGTTTGCAAGCGAAAATTAATTTAATAGAAATGTAACTTTTTTAAGACAATATCATTTTAATTAATGAGTTATATTTGACAAAAATTTATTCTTATGAAAAATCTTAAATATATTTTAGTTTTAGTTTTATCAGTTTCTTTCTTTAGTTGTGGTGATGACAATTCAGGTAATACTGTTTTTACTTTATCCTATGCTAATATTGCTGGTACTTACGAAATTTTAAGTTTAGAAGGTGAGCAAAACGAAACAGCCACAACCAATTCTGGCGCTGTTGTTAATGTGTTTACAAGCACCATAGTTGCTGATTCTTTTGATGATGTTAATTTTACACTTAATTCAGATGGAACATACACTGCTACTGGAGCTTATAGAATTGTAATAAACGAAACACCTAATGGAGGAACTACAACTACCGATAGTGAAATTGAAGTGTTTGAGGCATCAGGAACGTATACAATTAACAACACTACGAATACCATTACTTTTAGTCCTTCAAATGATGAATTCGTAGAAGGCTTATTTGAGGTAATTACCTTTAGCGAAACTACTTTTACTATAACTCAAGAAGATTCAGATGTTAATGGAGGCATAACTACAACCTCAACAGTAAGAATGGCATTAGTAAGAAAATAAAGAAATGCTAAAAAGTAAACGTACTTATTTTAATAGCATTAGTAATATCATTTTCATTTAATTGATATTGCTCTATCGCAAATTCTGATATTACAAATGCGTGGTCGTTTCTAATAATGATGTCAATTGCGCCTTCTGTTGCAATTTCATCAACGTATTTAGAATCGCTTGGATCTGTAACATCGAATATTTTTAAAGTATCATCGCAAACCAACAAATAATTATCGCCATATAAACTCAACCCTTTTGGTTGTGTTAAACCTCTTGTATTTAACAATATTGGGTTTTCAACATCTTCTATATTATAGGTTTTTAATTCGTTAACGGCTCCTCCACAAGTGGCATTACTATGCAAAGTAACGTAAGCGTTGGTATCATTGGCAACTACAGGATCACAGGCTCTAAAATGATTTGATTGCGACAATAATTTTGGTAATTCTGCATTAGTAATATCATAAATATACATGGCATCTTGTGAGCCAATGAATAAATAGTTTTTAAAACTAAATAATGTTTCTATATTAAAACCAACATTTATGGCATTTACTTTTATAGGATTAGAAACATCATTGATATTAAATACAGATAAATTAAAAAAATCTACAGTATATAAATAATCTCCTTTTAATATAAAGGTTGCTAAAGAACCTCCTTGCCCATCACTAGCAATATCAGAAGAAACAGTACTATTATTTTCAGTACACGAAATAGCAAACAAAAGCGCAAATAATGGAATTATAAATCTCTTTTTCATCATATTATTTTTGAATCCAATTAACAACTACCTTATCATTTTCATAGAAAGATTCTCCATCTGGAGAAAGTAATTCTGGAAAAACATTTTTCAATCTCTTTTTAACCTCTACTTGAAAAGTAGTGTAATCTATATTTAACACCACTAAATCTGTTGCTTGATTGATATAAAGTGTGTTATTTCTAATTGCGATATCTGTTGCTCCTGGAATTTTTAAAAATTTCTTTTTAACAGGATTGGTTTCATCAGTATTGTCGAAAATATGAAAACCAGTACGTTTATCATTTACAAAAATATAATCCTCAATAATATATATTTTTGATGATTCTATAACTGGGGTTTTTTCTTGAATTTCAATTGAATTTTCGAAATCAGTTCTAGATAATGTTACAGGATCGTATCTAGACCATACAGGATCTACAGTTATTTCAGGCTCTCTCCAATTATCAAAAATGCAACTCGTAAGTGCAAAACAAAAAATAACGATAACAATTTTTTTCATAACCTTCTATTTTAGAACAATATACTCTATAGATGATAAAAACTCTAAAAGGTTGCGTTAAATAATTGTAAGATGTATAAATACGCAACTATTTACCATTAAAGGTATTCATTGTATTTGCTAAACCAGCAGTACCAAAAGAAGTTATTACTTTTACAGAGGTAGGCAAACGCTCTATTAATTGGCTATTTTCATCTTTATTCCATTCTCCTAAAACATAATCTACTTGACGCCCTTTTGAGTAGTTAGCTCCTACACCAAATCTAAATCTTGGGTATTTGGTAGTACCTAATTTTTCTTGAATATCTTTTAGTCCATTATGGCCTCCATCACTACCTTTTGCTTTTACTCTAATGGTTCCAAAATCGATATTTAAATCATCAGTAACTATAAGAATGTTGTCAATAGTAATCTTTTCTTTTTGCATCCAATATTTTACTGCTTTTCCACTTAAATTCATAAATGTATTTGGTTTTAAGAGGATAAATGTTCGTCCTTTAAAACGAAAACTAGCCACATCGCCTAATTTTTCTGTCTCAAAAGTTAGCTTTTGTTCTTCAGCAACTTCATCCAAAATTTTAAAGCCAATGTTGTGACGAGTATTTGTGTATTTATCACCTATATTTCCTAAACCTACAATTAAAAATTTCTTCATCAATTTTTCTTTAGTGACTACTTTTGTATTGAATGTTTTATAAAGTGAGTTTATAAAATTCATTTTACAAAAATAATATCTTCTTTTGATATAAATACGGTTGTTGTTAAGCTATTGCGTTTTCTTAATAATATTCTCTAATACATTTTACAAAATTTTAAAAAATAGATTGAGGAACTAAAATAAATTCAAAGCACAAAAAAAGCGTTACAAAAATGTAACGCTTTTATTAAATTTATAGTAACAGTTGTTTATTCTGCTGCTGTTTCTTCTTCTTCATCAGCAGAAACAGTTGCATTACGAGAAGTTCTTACCTGAACTACAACAGTATTATCTGGGTGCATAAAAGTATAATCATCATTTTTTAATGATGTTACAAACAATTTATTTCCTATTTTTAATTTAGAAATATCTGCAGTTACAAAATCTGGTAAATTAGCTGGTAACGCTTTAACTTTTAATTTACGGTTTGTAAAACGCAAAGATCCACCATTTAAAACTCCAGGAGAAGTACCTGTTAATTTTACAGGAATACTCATTGTAATTTCTTTATCATCAAATAATTGATAGAAGTCTACGTGTAAGATTTTATCACTTACTGGGTGAAATTGAATGTCTTGTAAAATTGCACTTATTTTTTGTCCATCAACATTAAGACTTGCAGTATACACATTTGGAGTATACACCAAGTTTTTAAACGCTTTTTCTTCTGCTGAAAAGTGAATTGGTGTTTCTCCTCCGTATATAACGCAAGGAACCATTCCAGCATTACGTAAGGCTTTAGTAGCTACTTTGCCCACGCTTTCTCTTTTTGATCCTTTAATTGTAATTGATTTCATTACTTTTTGTTAAAATTTACATTAAAAATTTATTACTTATTGATGTGTTATCTTGTACTTTGTGCATAACATCAGCGAATAAGGGCGCGCAAGATACAACTTTTATTTTAGATGTCTCTTTTTTTAATGGTATTGTATCTGAAACAATTAACTCTGTTAAAGCAGAGTTTTCAATCTTTTCATAAGCGCCACCAGACAATATAGGATGAGTACAAATTGCACGTACACTTTCTGCCCCTCTTTCTTTCATTAAATTTGCTGCATGGGCTAATGTACCTCCTGTATCAATCATATCATCAACCAAAACTACATTTTTACCTTCCACATCACCAATTAGCTCCATATGACCAATTACATTGGCTTTCTTTCTTTGTTTATAACAAATAACTACGTCAGAAAGTAAGTGTTTAGAATAAGCATATGCTCTTTTAGACCCTCCCATATCTGGAGATGCTATTGTTAAGTTATCTAACTGTAAACTTTCTATATAAGGTAAAAAAATAGACGAGGCGAATAGATGATCTACTGGTTTTTCGAAAAAACCTTGAATTTGATCTGCATGCAAGTCCATAGTCATTATTCTTGTAGCGCCTGCAGATTCTAAAAGTTTAGCTACCAATTTTGCTCCTATTGCAACTCTGGGTTTGTCTTTTCTATCTTGTCTTGCCCAACCAAAATAAGGCATAACAGCAGTAATATGTCTTGCAGATGCTCTTTTTGCAGCATCACACATTAATAACATTTCCATTAAATTATCTGAGTTTGGAAATGTAGAACCTATAATAAAAACACGTCTTCCACGCACTGATTCTTCAAACGCAGGTTGAAACTCGCCATCGCTAAAATACGTTGTTATCACGTTTCCTAACTCTGTATTATATTCTTTAGCAATTTTCTTAGCTAAGACAGTACTTTGTCTACAGCCAAAAAGTTTTGGTGCAAGAGAGCTGATGATCATAAAATATGGTTTTTGTTGTGTTGTTGTGAGTTCACAAAAGTAGAAATAATTTATTGAGTTTGAAATTAAATTTTCTCATTATAAATTAAAAATATTTAGTAGCTTTGCAAACCAATTCAAGAAAAGCTCAAGTGGCGGAATTGGTAGACGCGCTGGATTCAAAATCCAGTTCTTTCGGGAGTGTGGGTTCGATTCCCACCTTGAGTACAAAAAAATCCTGTTAATCAACTGATTTACAGGGTTTTTATTTTTTGTAGTAACGCTTTAGTAACACTTTCAATGAATAAAAAATATAATAAAAGCAAAATTTAACCGTCCAAAAAGTTTATTAACGGATCTATTTCATCTGCTTTTTGACGCCCCCATTTGATATATTCCAGGTCTTTTTTGTCAATTGCCCCCTCTTTTATCATTCTTTCTTTTAATTCTTTAAGATAATTACGAATATCATTTGCTAGTTTAAAATCTTGAGAACTTTTTACCAAAGTTCCAAATTTAGCTTTTTCTATTGCAATTAACCTTAGTTTCTCTTGCTCTAATATTCTTTCTTGCTCTCGTTTTTCTTCTTTTATTTTTTGAAGTTTTTGATGCTCTGCCCATTCAAAACTTTTCTTTTGAATATATTCATAAATTTGGATTAAATAATCCTCTAAGTTTTTAGTTTTTTTATCTATCCAAATCTTTCTAGGATAATCTAAAATTTTAAACTCTAAATCCTCACTTTTGACAAAAACATTACGTGAAAAACTATATCCTTCTTCTTTTATTCTTTTTCTGTAAAATTTTTGCCTCAAAGTAAATTTAGTTAACTGACCATACATTTCGATATGGCATCGATTATACTCTATTTTGATAGAATGATTATTCTTTGCTAAAAGATGCAATAGCTCATTCATAAAATTAAATGCTCTTGGTCGCAATTTTGGTTCGACTGAAACTGGCAAATTCGTTCCTCTGTAGCTATGTCTTTCTCCCCAAGTTTTAACATTCTCTTTATCTATTTTTTCTAACTCTAACTTAGTTTTAATTACTAAAGGGTGAAGTTTTTTAGGCATAGCTCTAATATTTTAACTAATTGAGTTAGTCATATAATTTCCGTATATTTATATTATTAAATACAGTAAAATGGAAGAATTTAAGGGACAAGACTTACTAAACTTTATAAAAGAATTACCAAATGATGAAGCCTGTAAATCCTATTTAGCGAAAATAAAATGGCATGATGGTTTTACATGTAGTAAATGTGGTCATACCAAAGGCTGTGCAAAATCAGGTTATACTTATCACTGTTACAACTGTCATCATGTGGAAAGTGCTACAGCAAATACTATTTTTCATAAAGTTAAATTTGGCCTACAGAAAGCATTTTGTATTGCATTTGAGATGAGTACAAGCAGTAAAAGCATATCAAGTATTCAAATGGGTAAACGCTTTAGTCTTCGTCAAGGAACAGCTTGGTATTTTATGCAAAAAGTTCGTAAAGCGATGAAGAGCAGCCAAAAATATCCTTTGGAAAAATTAATTCATGTTGATGAATTTACAGTTGGAGGAAAAGAAGAAGGTAAACAAGGTAGAAGTTATGATAGTAAAAAGAAAAAGGCTGTTATAGCAATAGAATTGACAGATAATAACAAAGTAAAAAGAGTCTATATTAGGTCGATTGATGATTATTCTGCAAAATCACTAACCCCAATATTTGAAGAACATATTTGTAAATCATCAAAAATAATTACAGACAAATGGAGAGGCTATGAACCTTTAAAAGAAAATTTTAATATTGAGCAGATTTATAGCAACAATGGTGGTAATTTTAAACAATTACATACTATAATTATGCAAGTGAAATCATGGATAAGAGCCATACCTACTCATGTGAGTAAAGCACATATTCAAGCTTACTTTGATGAATTTTGTTTTAGAATCAATCGCTCCCAAAATAAAGCTAGTATTTTTCATAAAACAATACTAAGAATGGTAGAAAGTAAACCTATTTACCAGTCTCAAATAAAACAGCAAATAAACGTATAACTCAATAAAATTAATACTTTTTTTATGCAGACAGAGTTGAGTTTACAGTCTCAACACTTAAATATGAATATGGATTAAAACAAAACATTAAAAACACTGAATTAGCTCAAAAAATGACTCAACAAGCTGTCTATATTTACAACAATTTGAGAACTCATTTTAGCCTAGATCTCAGAAAACCTGCTGAAGTGCATCTAAATCCTAACATCAAATACAAATCCTATCGAAAAAATAATGTAAATGTCTATTCTTAATCCAAAGAATACTTAAATCATTTATATTCTCCTTCTTAGTGATAGTCTAAATTTTAATTATTAAAGTTCTATAATTTTTAAAATGATTCTTTATTATAGCGAAGTATTAAAATCCATATAAACAGTATTTTAATTAATGTAAATGATCTTAGTTTATAATAAGTTTACTTTTTTAAACAGATCATTATTTATGAAAAAAAATACTTTTAAAATTCTAAGCTTTATTTCCATTTCAACTTTCTTAATATTAATTCTAATAAACAATAATATATTAGGTGAAAGTATAAGTCATGATATTGATGAATACCATAAAGAATATGGTGAAGATTATGAAGAAACCGAGGAAGAAATTGCTTTTGAAATGGCTATGGAAAAAGATGGTCATCCAGCAATTTTTGATCCTTCTAAACTTCAAGGTAAAGAATTAGAAGACTATAATAAATGGTTTACGAAACTAAATGCTTCAGGTTTTAAATTCAATAGTGAACAAAACTTCGTAGCATATAAAGAAAAGGCTGCAAAAAATATACTAACATCTTCTTTGGCTGAAGAAGATTCTTATGCTAACAATACCTTATCTGGTTTTTGGGATCAAAAAGAATTCACCTTATTTGATAAAAGTGGATTTAGAGCAGATGGTTCTCTTTATGACCCTGTAAATAAAGATTTTTACATTGTTTCTTTTGCGGGTCATCTCTATAAAATAGATGAAAACGCCGAAAATCAGTGGCTTTTAAGAAATGATCAAAAAAGTTTTTCAAATAATAATTTTAGACTTGCAGGTTTGCATTTTAACGGTGTTAACTTACCTGATGGTTCGTTTAGATTATTACATCAACAGAAAAACGGAGGTATGGAATTTTCTGATGATGAAGGAAGAACATGGATAACTGCAAATGGAGCATTTTTTACAAACGGAAATAACTACAAAACTCTAGTAACAGAAACAGCAACTGGAAAAAAAATTGTTGCTTTTGGTAATCAAAAAAACACAACAGGTTGGAAAGATGTAGTATATATCTCTGATGATTATGGGTTAAATTATCGTGAATCTAATGTTGTTGTATACTCACCTGCTTACGACACTAACATACTTAAACCTTATGGTAGTAACACCATATATTATTTCGCCCTAAGAACTAGCGATAAAAGGTTATCAATTTATAAAATGGAAGAAAATGATTCAGATTTTACTTTATTAAGCGAAACATACCCTAATATAGACGCTGTAACCTCTTTAAAAGGTAATACTGTTAATGGTACAACAACTATTTATGTTAGTTATAATAATAACACAATTTACTATTCTAATGATGAAGGTAGTTCTTGGACAAAAACCGGAAGTACCCCACAAGATAGAGACATTACAGATATACACCCCACTAAGCCAAACATTTGTTTTTCTGGTTTTACTAGGTTAAATATTTCATTTGACTATGGTAATACTTGGGTTAATAACGGTAATAAACTCCCACCAATAGATCATGTTTGGGATTTACAACACATGAGGTCTTACGAAAAAGAAGATGGAACTTTCTTTACATTTGGTGGATTTGATTTTGGTTCTTTTTACTCTTCGACTCCAGAACAATGGGATTCATGGATTCCAATTAACAAGGGTACACCTGCAATGATGAGTTATGATTCAGCAACTAGTGAAAAACACAATAGAATATATAGTGGAAATCAAGATAGAGGCTCTCAAAGTATTTTAGGAGATGACAAAGGAGAAGAAGGCTTTGTTTCACCAGCATTAAGAGAAGCTAATACTGATGTTTTAAGAGTAGCTACAGCCAAAGGTGGAGAATCTGCTTGGTATTGGTATTATTATGGTACAATTGGTAGAAGTCCTGTAGTAGGTGGTGGCGATATTAGAACAGTTTCTAAAAAAGATTTTTACGATAACTGGACAGCCACAATGATGGTTGCTTCTCCAAATAGTACTGAAGATGCTGTATACATTCCTTGGGGTAATCAATTACATAAAATCTCATACGATGGCAGCGAAATAAATAGAACATTACACCCTTTTGTTTTTCCGGAATCTACACTTAGTTTTGGCTATTCAACAAAAAACACGAACAGATGGTATGTAGCATTAGCATCAGGTAAACTCATGTATTCTACAGATGGGGGTAGCAACTTTTCACAATCCAATTACTCTGGTACTTGGCCAAAAGGTAGTGTAAGCACTTCTAGAAAAAGATCTCCTGCAATTGCAACAAGCCCAATAGATGAAGCAACAGTATACTATGCAGGAGCAGGTAACAATTTTTTAATTTCTACAGACGGAGGTAAAACATTTACAAATCATAATGATGGATTAGATGTAGACAGAATAGTGGGTTTAGCTGCCTCACCAAATGGCCAATTTATTTTTGCAGCCTGTGTTTTTGATGGTGCTTGGGTCTTTTCTGTACAACAAGATAAATGGTTTAAAATGGATAGTAGCAAACTTCCAAAAGAAGTTAGATATTCTGCTGTTCAGTTTATAGAAAGTGAAAATTTAGTAAGATATGGAACCTATGGAAGTGGTATTTTAGACTTTAGAATTAACGAAGATTTTTCTACCATTTTTGTTGCTCCAGATAATTTTAAAATTGAAGTTGTAGATGAAACCTGTGTAGGTAAAAACGGAAAATTAAAAATTGAAACTAAATTTAGACATAATTATAATGTAACAATTTCTGGTGTAAAATATGATTTTGACAACACTTTAAATGTACCAAACTTAGAACCTGGGTCTTACAACATTTGCATTGGTATAGATAATACAACATATAATTATTGTGCTACTTTAGAAATTAAAGAATCTGAACTCTTATCAGGTAAAACCTCTGTGAAATCTAACAAAATTAATATTGATCTGAAATCTGGAACAGCACCATATACAGTGTATATAAACACTATTAAAGTATTAGAAACTCATAGTAAATCTTTTAGTTTACCTGTAAAAGAAGGCGATTTTATTCAAGTAGCATCAAAAGCATCTTGCGAAGGAAAAATCACAAAAACAATAGGAGAAACAATTAAACTTAAGGCATTTCCAAACCCTACAGACAACTTTTTTGAAGTTCCAATTCCTGTAACTGATAAACAAATAACTATAGAGTTATATTCTCTAGAATCTGGTCTAATATCCAAAAAACAATATCCAGTAATTAACAATAAAGTAAGGGTTGACGTTAAAAACATAGCTTCTGGAGTTTATTTTGCAAGATTAAATTTAGAAAAGCCGAAAACAATTAAAATCATAAAAAAATAAATATGAGAAAACTATTATATATTTTTATTTGTAGCATTATATATTCATCATGTTCTAAAAGTGACGATGGTGGTTTAGGACAAATTACAGATAGTACTCCTTCTACACCTTTATTAGTATTTCCTGGAGCAGATCAATTATGTATTGATAATACAATTAACTTCTCATGGGATGCTTCTACAAATGAAGACGGAAGTTCTGTAGTGTATATCTTTGAGATCGCAACAGACAATCAATTCTCTACTATAATTACATCTGAAATACAAACTTCTTTGTCAAAAATTGTAACGCTAGAAAAGGGTGTTGCGTATTACTGGAGAGTAAGAGCAAAAAGTAGTAAAGGTATAGAAAGTGATTATTCTCCTACTTCTCAATTCTATACAGAAGAAGTACCAAATAGTAATAACTTACCTTTTTCTCCTGATAATGTTGCTCCTTTTGTTGGTCAAAATTTTGACGGCGTAAATACTATAGATCTACAATGGACAGCTTCTGATGTAGATAACGATCCTTTAAAATATGATGTCTATTTTGGTAAAGACAAAGATGCACTTACTTTAATGTTAGAAAATACAGAACAAACAACGTTACAAGTAACTGCTGATTCTCCTCAAACTACTTATTACTGGCAAATAACTGTTAAGGATGATAAAGGTGCTGAAACCAACAGCCCTATATGGAATTTTTATGTAAATAATTTTTAGATTTTTATTATTTGTATTTTTTGTTAATTAAACATCCTTATCTTGGTTTTAAAACTACAATAAGGATGTTTTTCTTTTAACAATATTTCTATTTTTTTTCTTAAAAGCAGGACTCCAAATATCTTTGTAATCTGGCCGCTTATTCTCCATTAGTTTTTTATGAATATGATAAGTTACATTCATCCAATCTTTTCCTTCTACCCAAAGTGGATTTTTCATTTCTTGTTGCCAAATGTGATAAGAAGAAAACATACTATCTAACTGAGATTTATTTTGTTTAGAAATATCATTTATTTCTCCTAAATCTTTATTTAAATTATACATTACAGCCCTATAGTTCTCTAAAGTAATCATTTTAAAATCACCCATTCTAACTGCAGACTCCTCTAATTTTCTCCAAAATAAAGTTTTATGCGGATTACCTTGTTTTTCGCCATTTACATAAGGCAACAAGTCTTTGCCATCTAATTGTAATGTTTTGGGTTTATTAATTTTAGCAGCACTTAAAGAGGTGGTAAAAATATCTAGTGAAGATGTTAACCCTGCAAACTTTTGATTTCCTTTAACCATTTTAGGCCAACTGACAACAAACGGAACTCTATGCCCACCTTCAAATTTATTTCCTTTCCACCCTTTTAGGGCTCCTGTAGAAGATTGGTTGTTATGAGCTCCACCATTATCACTTAAAAAATAAATCAATGTATTCTCTCTTATTCCTAAATCTTCAAGCTTGGTTAATAGTTTACCTACGTTGTTATCTAAATTCCAAGTCATCGCTGCTAACTTTTGTCTCGGGTGATTTTTGAACTTTTCTAAATCTTCTTTTTTTGCGTGCATTGGAGTGTGAACCGCATTATAAGACAAGTACATAAAAAACGGTTTCTCTTTTGAATCTTCTACAAATTTTACAGATTGGTCTCCTAAAACATCAGTCATATAACCATTAAAGACTACACGTTCTCCATTGTATTGTAGCATTTTTTCTTTTGAGGGATTTTCTAACGGGAAATAAGAACGACTTCCTGCTAAAAATCCATAAAACTCGTTAAAGCCTCTTTGGTTTGGATGATCGGAAGTTTCTTCTCCTAAATGCCATTTTCCTAAAGCATAGGTATTGTAACCATTGTTTTCAAAGATATCTGCAATGGTGGTAACGTCATCACTTAAACCAATTCCTCCAGTCCCATTCGCTTCAAAACCAAAACGCTGTTGGTATTTTCCTGTGATTAATCCAGCTCGTGATGGCGCACAAACAGTAGCACTAACATGTGCATCAGTAAAAATTACACCGCTTTTAGCTAGGTCATCAATATTTGCAGTTTGTAAATCTTTACTTCCCATAAAACCAAAATCTACATAACCTGCATCATCTACTAAAATAATGATTACGTTAGGTAACTTGTCTTTTGGAGTCTCTAATTTTGATTTACATCCAAAGCTAACAATGAGTGAGAAAAGAAATAATGAGAAAAAACGATTCATTTATAAAAATAATTAACTAAGGTTATTGAATAGGAATGATACTGTAAGAAAATGATTGTGTTTTTGCTTTAATTTGGTATTGCTCTAAAGGTCTTGTCCACCAACTTGTATCTCCTCCAACGCCCATCTGTTCATTATCTATATTAATATTTGTAAAATCTCGTTCTACGATATCAACAGTGTGTCTTTGTTTTTTCGTTTCACCAGCATCAAAATCTGAATTGTATTGATGATGCGCACTAAAACCAATATTTTCTGGCCCTAATACTTTAATACCTTGCCCTTGTCTATTTGTAAATGTTACCCAACGTACATCAGTTCTATATCCATTTTCTTGAGGTCTGATATACGGAAAATACAATTCTGAAACAGAAGCTTGGTAACTACCTACAAATTGTGATGTTTTTCTATCTTGATAATTTTCTAAAGGTCCTCTACCATACCAATTTACTTGATTTAAGTCTTTATTTACAATAAAATTAGTTCCAAAACGAGGTAAATTGGGCAACGCTGTTTTTACATTTAACAATGAGGTTTTAATTGTTATTTGCCCAGATGCATCAATTACATATTGCATCTTTATTGTAGCAATGTTTTCAGGCAATTTATAAATCATTTCTAGATGTACAGCACTTCCATTAAAACTTATTTTATCTGCTGATAATAAATCAAGGGATGATTTTTTATCTTTTAACAACATAGAGGTTAACTTTTGATTTTCAGTTGCTTTTTTCCAAATACCAAAATGTTTGGGCATGTTAAATCCGTAATCGTTATCTGTGGTTGCTCTCCAAAAATTAGCAGATATTCCTTTTTGGATAATATTTCCGTTTCCGTAATCTAATTTTGAGAGTTCTCCTGTTTGCACGTCAAAACTAGCTGTAAAATTTTCTGATTTTAAAACAACTTCATTTTCTGTAGAAGATAACATTAAATGCTCTGTAGCATTTTCTTTGAATTTGGGTATAAAAGTACCTGTTACGAATTGTGCTTTAGCTAAAGGAAACCCTTTAGAAAGTAATGGTAAATCTTTATGGGTAGTTGCTAAAAAATTAAGTTGGTATTCATGCTTTTTATTATCCAATTTAGGCAAGTTCAATTGTACCATTTTTGATTTTTGAGGAGCAATATCTAAAACTCCTAAACTTCCAGAAGTTATTTTTTCGCCTTCTTTAAAAAGCTCCCAATCTATTTTAAAGTTATTTAAATTGGTAAAGAAATATTCATTAAAAATTTTTACCTGACCAGTCTTAAAGTTAACATCCGAAAATTGAATGTTTTGATATACTTTTTTCAATTCTTGTAAACCAGGATGTGGTGTTCTGTCAGGATTTACAATTCCGTTTAAACAAAAATTACCATCGTGTTGTAAGTGAGCAGCACCAAAATCTCCTCCATAACCCCAATATTTTTTTCCATCTTCTGTCTTTGTAACTAAACCTTGGTCAACCCAATCCCAAATAAAACCACCTTGCAAGACATTGTATTTTCGAATAACGTCCCAATAATCTTTAAAATTTCCTAAACTATTTCCCATAGCATGAGAGTATTCGCATAAAATTAAAGGGCGTTTGGGTTTGTTTTCAGCATACTCAATTAGTTGTGGAATACGATCGTACATTGGTGCTTGAATGTCTGTATTCTTGTATTTGGTTGCACCTTCGTATTGGGTAGGGCGTGTTGCATCATTTTCTTTCAACCAGTTGTATGTTGCAAAAAAGTTATCACCATTTCCTGCTTCATTTCCTAAAGACCAAGTAACAATAGATGGATGATTTTTATCACGCTCAAACATGCGAATTGTTCTATCTAAATGCGCTGCTTTCCAATCTTCTCTATAAGCTGGGTGTATTTTTTTTACCTCAGGTTTTTTGTCTAAGCCTTGGTTAGTTGTGCCCATTCCATGAGTTTCTATATTGGCTTCATCAATTACGTAAAACCCATATGTATCACATAAATCATAAAAAAATGTATTCTTAGGGTAATGGCTACAGCGAATGGCATTTACATTATTCTGTTTCATTAACCTAAGATCTTTAATGGTTAATACTTCGTCTACTACATGCCCTTTAGTTTCATCATGATCGTGAAGGTTAACACCCTTGATTAAAACAGGTTTACCGTTTACTAAAAATTGGTTATTCTTAATTTTTATATTTCTAAAACCTACTTTTACTGAGGTAATTTGTAAAAATTCCCCATCAAGATTACTTAACGATAAAACTGCTGTATATAAGTTGGGAGTCTCTGCTGTCCATGGTTTTACATTTTTAATATTTTCTTTAAAGGTTATGTTTGATTTGCTTTTTGAAATAGCAACTATTTTAGTCTTAGAAAAAATTTGTTGCTTTTTATCGTCTAAAAGTGTAACCTCTAGTTTTCTTTTTTCAACAGATAGTTTTGTGTTTTTAAGTTCTATATCTATACTAAATGCCCCATCTTTATAATTGTTTACCAAATCACTACCTACTTTAAAATCGTTAATTGCAATTGGTTTGTCTGCTCTTAAATAGACATCTCTTTCTATACCACTTAGTCTCCAAAAATCTTGATCTTCTATATAACTCGCGTCAGACCAACGTAAAACCTGTACTGCAATCTGATTTTTTCCTGACTTAATATATTTAGTAATATTAAACTCAGCTGGTGTTTTACTACCTTCTGAATACCCTACTTTTTTTCCATTTATATATACGTACATGGCTCCACTTACACCTGCAAAATGCAAATAAATGTCATTATTTTTCCAGTTTTTTGGGATTTGAAAATCACGTTTATAGCTTCCGTTATTATTGATATTATGAGGAATAAACGGTGGATTTTTAGGAAACATATACACAATATTAGTATACACAGGCAAACCAAACCCCTGTAATTCCCAGTTAGAAGGTACTGAAATGGTATCCCATCCATCTACATTAAAATCTTCTTTGTAAAAACTTTCTGGTCTTGCTTTAACGCTATCTGCATAATAAAAATTCCAAGTGCCGTTTAAGGATTTATAATTGGAAGATGATTTCCAATTTTTACCAAGAATTGCATTGTCTAAATTGTCGTAGTTGTAAAAAGTAGCTTTTGGAGCTTCTCTATTTACTTGAAATATTTCTGAATTTTCCCATTCTGGATTCTCCCATACTTTCGCGGTATATTTAGGCCTTAATTTTATTTGTTGTTTACAAGAGATCATTAAAAAGGCGAACAAGAATATTCTTAAGAAAAACTTCATGACATGAACATTATAATCGTGAATTAAATAATAAAAAAACAGACATATAAATACGTCTGTTTTTCTAGTTAAAATTTATCTAATGAAATAGATAGTTAGTAAACAATATTTATTTTACAAATAGTTTTTTAGAAGCTATACTCCCTTTACTATCTTTAATTTTTACCATATACATTCCTGTAGACAAAGAAGAAATATCAAATTGATTTACACCAATGTTAAGAACATTTACTTGTTTACCAAGAATATTATAAACCGAAACCTCTCTTATACTAATATTATTAAGAGTGTTTACTTTAAAAACATTTCTAGCAGGATTAGGGGATAAGGAAATAGTATTGTTTAATTCAAAGTTTGATGTGCTTAATGGATTACTATCTAAAATTTTAATTTCATCAATATATAAAAAGCTATCTGTATCGTTTAGAATTTGTCCTCCTTCAACAATACTTGCATCAGCTATATCTGGGTGAAAAACGATTTTAAAAAGAGTGCTACCTGTAAAACTTGTAGCTGTTTGGCTATCTACAATTGGAATCACGATTTGTTCCCATTGAGCTTCTCCAGAATGTAAAGTTGTAGGTCTTATAATACCTCCATTAGTTCCGTTATTATCATCAGCTGTTGCGTTAAATCTTACAGCTAGATCAGTTTTAGGGCCATAAACCATAAAACTTAAAAATTTTGTTTCGGTATCTGAAATAGCAATATCTGCAACATCGATACCTGCAAAAATCCACCATTGTGTTGCATTTCTACCAATTTTTAAAACTTTTGCTGTGGTATTATCTCCACTGGCATTCGGGTTATCTACAATTTCGGCAGTAATACCACCACCTACATTTGTTAGTGCATCCTCTGTTGTTCCATTTTCAAAGTCATTAATCATAGTCTGCCCAAACATTAAGTTTGTTGAGCCAATTAATAAAATGAATAAATAAGTAATTTTTAGTTTCATAATAAAGTATTTAGTTAAAATTGTTTGATATAAAACTACCCAATTAAACTAACTAAAAAATGGACTTATATTAGTAAAACATAGACATAATTACTTTTTAACTTACTTCATTTTCCATACTCTAATATAATCTACTTTAGCTTCTGTAAACTCTCCTATATTTCTTTCTGAAAAATTAGTATTTGCAGCACCTCCAAAACTTGCACCTGTAGATAACCAAAGAAATTCTTCAACTTTTGGAACCCATATACCCTGGTAACGTGTTTTAAATTGCCCATCATAATAAACCTCTAACTTATCTTCATTCCAAAGTAACCCAAAAGTATGGTAACCAGAGTGAAGGCCAGGTGTTTCATAACGTCTTGTATTTGCTTTATGGCTTTGTCCATAGCCATCTATATGTACTACACTTTTTGTGTAATCACCAATCCAAGCAGATTCAAAAACATCTATTTCTGCGCCGTCATTACCTGTACCATCTATATTCCCCATATTATCTCCTTGCAACCAAAGAGCGGTATGAGTGCCAAAAAAAGTTTCTGCAATTTTTATTTTAGCTTCTATATAACCGTATTTAAATTCGAATAAATTATTTGTAAAAACACCTCCACAATGCAGTACATCATTAGCTACTTTTTCGCTTTTAAGAACTAAGTTTCCATCTTTATAACTTACATTTTCTGGTTTCCAAAACCATTGATTGATACCAACTCCTGGACGAGCTGCTCTACTTTTTGCTGAGTTATTTTTGGTCCATTTAGTAGGTTCGAATTTATCAAAATTGTCCTCGAACATTAAAATCCAATTACTTGTATTTACAGAATTAAGCAATGGTTTTACATCTGTAACTGTATCATCATCTAAATCATTAAATTGTTCGTCATCAGGTGATGTTGAATTACCCTCACAGGAAGCAAACACAAAAGCCAATAAAATAATACTAAAAAAAAACTGACTGCTTTGAATGTTAAGTTTGTTGTACATTTTAAAATTTTTAAGTTGTATATTATTGATAAATATCTTTTGCAGAGAAATTAGATTGTTTTCCCGTTAATTTTAAAGATTTTATATCTTCTATATTTATTGAGTTTGAAGGATTAAAAGAGCTGCTTTTCATGTAATTTATAACACTGTGTTTTAACTGTCTAGCAACAGGCCTTTTATTTAAATTTGACGTTAAGTCTATAGAAGAAAATACCAATTGTCCTTTACCAACTTTAGCTTCGAATAAATTGGTTAAGTGGTGGTTGGTAACAAAATTATCGATTACCCTTACTAAAGGTTTGGCATTAATGGAGTCTACAATGATAGATTTTGAATTGATACATAAATCCCACCATTGCCAGTTACTGTAAGAATCTGTTGGGAATTTAGTAAATGCTGGATGTTTTTCATCTAACAAGACACCCATTGTTGCTGGTTGATTTGGAAAGTGAACAGGACTCCAAAATACAGGAACAAAACGACCTGTAATTCCTTTTAATGATTTTGGATTTGGGTTTAAAAATACCTTTTTCCCTTTTTGCAATGCTTTTTCGGCTACTGCTATAGATGCAGTAAAAACGATATCATTATCTGTAGTAGAAAGGTTTTTTGGGTATACCCAAATATTCCAACTATTCTTATATTTCGTATTGTTTACACGAACTGTTATGGTTAGTTTTTTAGCCTTATTAATTTTAATAGTATGGACAATTTTACCTAAATTGGTATTGTTGCCTATCACTAAATTTACATCAGTTAAAGACCCTTTGTTTACTACATTTTTTGCTTCATCAGTAATAACCCAATCTATAGTTTTATTTTTTAACTCTTTATAAAAATTAGCAATTTCTATAGAAGCTTCAAATGTTTCTTCATTTTCGTAAACTGCTTTTTCAAATCGAATTAGCGGAACTAACTCACTATTAAATTGACTAAATTCTTCTGCAGAAATTACACCTTTAGATTCCCAAAATGCATTTAACAAACCAACTAAAGCTGTACCTTGACCCGGAAAATCTTGTAATTGTAATAATTGAAAACCATCAAAACTTGGTGTTTTTAATGCACGTTCAATTTCTTCTTTGTATAATAATGCTGCTAATTTTCCTGAAGCATACGTAAAATCTGGTGCTAAATCTATAAGTCCTTTTTTCTCTAAATCATTTTTTACAGCAATAAAATTTAATGGTTTTAGTACCCCTGTATATTTTTCGATTTCACTCATATCTGGGTATACAGAATACTGTCCTATTTCGTGAGATACTAAAGGCACGTTTATATGACCTGCTCCTGAAGTATAATCTGCATTAAAGTGAGGTGCTTTTGCATTAAAAATACCTTGCCCTCTAATCCATCCTTTATCTGTCCATTGTGCAATAAAAAACTCATCTTCTTTTTCTGGTCTTGTACCAGTTGGTTGTTGAAATGAAAATGCAGTAGTTGCATACAAATGTCTATTATCTTTAGGTTTTAAATCTGCAACCATATCATTTAAAACACTTATATCTCCCTGTAATTCGTTACCTAAAGCCATAAAAATAAACGATGGATGGTTTCCGTAATCTTTAATTATTTTATCTGCTTCTTGTTTTAAAAACTGGGTTGTGTTTTTGTCTTCACCAACTTTTAAACTCCAATGAGGCAATTCTACTTGCACATAAAAACCTGCTTCATCTGCTGCTTCAAATGCCGATTTTGGTGGACACCATGAATGAAAACGTAAGTGATTTAACCCATAATCTTTGGCTTGTTTTATTAAGGTAGCCCATTCTTCTTTTTTTGTAGGTGGATGACCCGTTAAAGGAAAAATTACACATTCTAAATTTCCTCTTAAGAAAATTCGTTTATCATTTAATAATAAATCTCCACCCTTACTGCTCACAAACTTATAACCAAATCTTGCACTAGTTGTACCTGTATTGGTAACTACTGTTACATCATATAATTTTGGGTTAAATTCGTCCCATAATTCTAAGTCTTTAGGTTTATCAATTTCTAATACAAACTCATTTCCTTCAGTTTTAGAGGTCTTTACTTTATTGTTATACACCTCAACACCATCAGTAGATTTTATAATAAGACTTACAGATTCTCCAACTTGAGTAGGCTGATTAAATGTTACTTTTAATTTATTCAGCGCTGCATTTGGGTAAATTTGAATGTTTTCTGGCTCGTTTTTATCGTGAGCAACTAGCTCCATATCACCTAAAATACCATTCCATTTTATTTGCGTATGATTAGTGTAGGCATGTGCCATATCTTGATTAACCTTAATTGGATACATTGTACCTGCTACATTAATCAATGGAAACTTATTAGAATTGTCTATACAAATTGTAAGCAAATGTTTTCCTGGAGTTAGGTTATTGGTTAGATTATAATTATGACTACCAACGAGACTATTTGCACTTCCCATTAATTTCCCATCTATATAAACTGATGATTCCCAAATGATACGTTCTAAACCTAATTGAATATTTTTATCTTTCCAAGAAGTTGGAATTTCTATTTCTTTTTGATACCATGCTTTACCAATATATTGATATTTTCTAGTTAAATTAGACATCACATAATTGTTAATAGCAGGCTTTAGTGTATCTGTAGTTCCTATTTTTGCACCATCTAAAGTGTTTGGTAAGTTTATAGAAGTTCCTGTAAATTTACTGTTTGCCCAACCTTGTGAATTACCAATATTTGTTGAATCTAGTTTTACTTGCCATTGACCAGAAATAGTTATAGAAGTTGGTGCTTTTGAACAACTATTCAATATTAATAATATAATTAGAGTCCCTGTGAAAAGACCTGTTTTTTGTACATTAAATTTATTCAACATTTTTGTAATTTTATTTTTTATTGGTAATATTAAATTCTTAATAATTTAATTTTCCGCAATTGCTATAATTTCTATTAAATCTCATATGATTAACTCATATTTTAAACTTTATAAATCTATTTCTGATCTAAAATTGCATTGATTTTTTGTTCCATTACCTCAACTATTTTTGGGTGATTTTTATAGACATTATTTTTTTCTGATGGATCTTCATCTAAATTAAATAATTGCACTTCTGTTCTGAAACCTGGGTCAACAAATTTTTGAACAATCCAATTAGGCACAGGTTTCTTTTTAGGTTGTATGTATTTCCACTTTCCCATTCTTAAACCGTAAGTATAGGCTTCTTCTAATAAAAATTTACGCCCTTTATTCGATTTCCCTAACCACGACTTTAAAAAATCTTGACTATCTGGAGCCGCATCTTTTTCAACATCTTGTTTTACTAAACAAGCCAGAGATTTATACAAATCTACTTGAGATAACAATGCAGAACTCGTACCTGGTTTTACTTCTTTTGGCCAATGTACTATTGTTGGCATTCTAGTTCCTGCTTCATAAACAGAATATTTACTTCCTCTAAAAATACCTCCTGGTTTATGGTCTCCAACTAATTCTCTAGCATAATCTACATATCCATCATCTAAAATAGGTCCGTTATCACTAGTAAAAATGATTAACGTATTTTCTAAAAGATTGTGTTTTTTTAAGGTTTTTGTAATTTGACCCACGCACCAATCCATTTGAGCAATAACATCTCCACGAGGTCCCATACTACTACTTTCTACAAACTTAATATTTGCTATTCTTGGTTGATGAATGTCGTGTAACGAAAAATATAAAAAGAATGGTTTTTCCGTATTTTTATTTATAAAATCGTTGGCTTTATCGGTTAATACAAAAGGAAAATCTTCATCTACCCAAAGTGCATCTTTTCCACCTTTCATATAACCAATTCTACTAATTCCATTAATTACAGCTCCTTGATGATAAGGATCTGTATGTTGTTTTAATAATTCTGGATGTTTAAATCCCCAAGGATAACCTTCAATTCTAGAACCATAACTTACAGTTATTGGATCATTAATATCTAAACCAACAACTTCTTGGTTTTCAAGAAATACACAAGGTACTCTATCTCCTGTTGCAGGAATTAAAAAACTATAATCAAAACCAACTTCTTTTGGTCCTAAAGGAATACGCTTGTTCCAGTCTATTTTTCCTTTACCCAAACCTAAGTGCCATTTACCAACTACACCTGTTGTGTATCCTGCTTTTTGCAACATTTTTGGTAACGTCTCTTTTTTGGTATCTATTATTAAGGGAGCATCACCTTCTAAAATAGCAGCATTACTTCTAAAAGCGTAACTACCTGTTAATAAAGAATAACGAGATGGTGTACAAGTTGCAGCAGAACAGTGTGCATCAGTAAGATTTAAACCATTTTTTGCTAAAGTATCAATATTAGGTGTTTTTACCCCAATTGCTCCATTTACTCCAATATCACCAAAACCTAAATCGTCTACATAAATGATGACAATATTGGGTTTATTCTTTTGAGAAAAAACAGTACTATTTACTCCCATAAGGAAGAAAATAATACTGTAATACATTAAATATTTAAAGTTCATGAAGTTTAAGTAATATTATGAAACACCAACCAATTGTGCATGAATATTTGCTGGTATATGAGATAGGTTTGTACGTTTTACTTTATCGAAAGCTTCAATAGCCTCTGCATCATTGCCTTTACCTAATTGACCAAGACCAATTAAATAGTTACAATGTATTTTGTTAATAACGTTTAAATCTTCTTCCCAAATTAATAAATCTGGTAGTGAAATGGCAAAGTAATCTAACTTTACATTATCATTCATATGCGCTAAACCATAGTTTAAGAGGTTATCAAATCTCTTTTCTGCTTTTTTAGATTTTCCTAATTTTTGTAAAGCTAAACCTTGGTAGAAAATTTTATCTGGTTGCTGATCGTTATAAAATATTGCAGGACTAGGATCGCTTAACCCTTCTGATGCTAACTCAAAGTATGATTTTGCTTTATCTTTATCACCTAAACCTTCATAGGCGCAACCTAACCAATAATCAATATCATTTTCTACGGTACCATGCAATTTACCTTCACCTAAATTATGAGGATATGTTTTTGCTGCGATGAGCAACTCAATTGCATATTCAAAATTCTTTGCGTTAATGTTTTTCTTAGCTAGTTCTGTATAACAGGTTAAATATTGAAAAGGTACTTTACCTTCTCCTCCTTCCCAAGGATGAAACTGGCGGTTTTCTATCAATTCTTTCGCTTTTTCAAAATCGCCTTTTAAATTGTATAGAGAAATGCGCTCTAAATATAAATCGTCTCTAGAATTGGTTAACTCTATATATTGTTCTAAAAGAGACAAACGCTTGTCTATAGATACATTTATTTTCTTATACAATTGGTCCAACTCCATTAACAATCTAGCGTCTGTATTATCTATCTTAAAGGCTCTTTCTAGATGTTTTACTGCCAACTCTTTTTGATTGGTTTTGTTGTAATACAGTAAAGCTAAATTACGATGGATAATTGCAAAACGTTCATCTAATTTCACGGATGTTTCCCAACATTCTTGCGCTTCTACATATTGTCTATTTGCATACCAAAAGTTACCTAAATAATAAAATGCTTTGGCATCAGATGGGTTTGCTATACAAGCAGCTTGTAGCGCTAATACTTCTTCTATTTTATTTGGAAAACAATATTTATCTGGCATTTGAGAGGCTTTTTTGTAAGCTTCTAATGCATTTGTATGATCTCCTTTTTGATCGTAAAACCATCCCATAAAATAGTATACCATAGGATAAACCTTAGTATTCTCTTCTGTGTGTACTTTTAATAAAGCCACAGCTTCATCAAACTGACCTGCCGAAGCATAATCTAGAGAAAACTCAATATAATTATGCGCATTATTTCTTAAAATATGTTTAAGAGCCTCTACATCTTCTTGTTTATTTGATAAAATATAACGTTCGTATAAAACCCCGAAATTAAACTTATCGATAGCTAAAGATTCTTCTATTAATTTACCAGCAGCTTCTAGTTTACCTTGTTTTCTTAAAATAACAACTTTTAAATGTCTTGCTTTATGATTGTGCCAGTTTTTAATTAATGCTCTATCTACAAGGTCTAACGCTTTTTCTAAATCACCTTTAGAGCAATCTATTTGCGCCAAATTAAAGTAACCTGCATCTTGCCATTGTGCATTCCAACACGCTTTAAAGAAACTTGCGTACGCTTCTTCTTTTTTACCTAAGAAATTTAAAGCCAACCCTTTATTAAAGTAAGGTTCTCCATCATACGGATTTGGATTATGACTTGTTAACGTTTCGATAGCCGTGTTAAAATATTGGATAGATTTTTCTAATTGCCCTTTGCGCATATACCAAAGCCCCATTGCATTATTACAACGTACATCTTTTGGAGCTCTTCTTAACGCTTCTTCGTAATAATCTGTGGCATTAAAAGTAGCATGTCTGTACTGCTCTAAATGCAATCCTCTTAAATACAAACCTTCTACAGTATCTATATCTTTAGGATCTTTAGCAGCTTTTGCTGGTTCAGGAATTTCTTCCGATAAATCTTTGTCTGGTTCCCATGAGACCAATACTTTACCAGCAGCATCATTTACTGATATTTGTAAATCATCAAACGTATTAGTTCCTATTTCTACAGATTGTTCAAAACCTACTTCTGGAGAAAGGTTTACAACTTCTTCGTGTACTACTGTATCATTTGCTTTTAAAGTAATTACACAATTGTTATAGGTAGAGGTAACATATACTTTTACCAATGCTTTACCATCAACCATTTCTAGGTTTACTAAAGCTTCTTTGGTTGCATTTTTTACTACACCAACATTATAGTAAGGCATAAAATACTGCTTAAAGCTTTTCTCTTCGTAAGGATGCATCCAAGAGAAATCTGGTTGATTGTCTGTATATACGCCACACATTAATTCTATGTATGGTCCGTCTGTATCTGTTAAATTTCTATCCCATGCTTTTCCAAATTCTCCATTACCCCAAGTCCATTGTTTTTTTCCAGGAGACACATTATGGTCTGCTACGTGTAATAATCCTCCTTTAGAATCATTCTCATAACCACCCACAAAATCATATTTAGACGTAATTGCCATATAACTTGTTGGTACAGGAATATTTTTATATCTAGAAATATCTGTTCCTGGTGAGTAATCTACTTTATAGTATTCTCCTTTTGCAATTGGAAATTCAGAAACATCACGTTTTCCGTGGTCAAATACTGCATTTACATCTGGAGGAAATACAGATTGATAATGATCATTAACTGCTACAGCAGGGTTTGCCCACCATAAAAAAGTTTGTGGATGAGGTGTTCTGTTGTATAAATGTGCTTTAATTTCTATATATGCTTTATCTGGATGTAAGGTAAAACCTGCCATACCTTTTGTACGGAACATACGTTCTAATTCGCTTACCCAAATGGTTTTACTACCATCCTCATTATCTTCTATATAAAAATCTGTTGGATCGTAAGTACTTGGTCTATGGTGTTGTGGCCAGTTGAATTCAATTCCTCCAGAAATCCAAGGACCAGTTAAACCTACAAGTGCTGGTTTTATTACATGATTATAATATACAAAGTCGCGCTTACGAATTTTATCGTAAGCTCTTTGAATTCTTCCACCTAAAGCAGGTAAAATCATTAATTTTATATAATCATTTTCTATAAAAATAGCATCCCATTCTTTATCTACTTTTGTATCGCTAATTTTTTCTATTACAGGATGTGGATATACTGCTCCACTACTTGCTTGATATACTCTTTTTTCTAAAAAAACAGGATATTTTTCTGGAGCTCCAACTTCGTAAGTAGGAATCATCACTTTCTCCTCCCAGGCTTTTACAGTTCTCATATGACTTAGTTTTTACATAACACTCAAAAAAAAGAGTATTAATACTTTAACATTTGTTTTAATTGTTTCTCTTTTAGGTCTATTTTAGGTTTAAAAGCATCACTTGACACATAGTTCTCTAAACTATACAACAACTGTTTTGCTTCTAATCTTTCTTCTAAATTTGTGTGTAAGTCTATTCCAGAAAACAGTAGTTTTCCTTTACCAACTTTAGCTTCAAAAAGTAGTGCTGTTTTTCTGTTTTTAAACCAATCGTCAATTACTCTAACTATTGGATTAATTTCTGGAAGTTCATCAAAAATGATGGCGTTAGAATGACTCATGGCATCCCACCACTGCCAGTTAGAATGGTATTCTGTTGGAAAATGAGCCAACGCAGGATGCTTAGGATCACAAAGGATTCCTAATGTATGTGGTTTTTGTTCTTTAGTCCAAGAGGTATTCCAGAAAATACTTGAAAAACCAATTCCGATATCACCTCCATATTCTGGAGTAACATCTCCTTTGGTAATGTTCAATAAGACACTTCCTCCATTATTTAAATATGCTAATGTCTTAGCATCTAATTTATTGGTTACTTTATAGCCTTTCTTATTTTTTATAGGTGCTTTTTCATTTGGATATACCCAAATATCCCAACTGTTTTTAAATTCATTAACAGTAATACTTAACGTTAATTTTTGAGCTTTCGTAATTTTCTTAAAAGATTGATTAATTACACCTAATTGAATTCCATTTCCTAACGGGATGTTAGTTGTTTTTAATTTTCCTTCAGAAAAAATACTTCCATCAGGTTTTGTGAATGTCCATTTTGGAGTTACATTATCCAATGTTGCTTCTCCAAAATGAGCAATTTCAATTACAGCTGATAAAGTATCTGTATTTTGAAAAGTTCTTTTTTCTAAACGTGCTAACGGAACTGTTTTTCCACTAAATTGTTTAAATTCTTCTGGAGTTACGTATCCTTTTTCATCCCAAAAAGCATCTAAAACGCCTACTAAAGCTGTTCCTTGTCCAGGAAAATCATGTAAATCTAGTAATTGAAAACCAGCCATCCCTTTGGTTCTTAAAGCTGCTTCAATATCTGCCTTATAACACAGCGTTTGCAATTTTCCTGACGCCATTAGAAAATCCTCAGCCAAATCACTCATCCCATTTTCTGATAAAGTTTCTTTAAAAATTTCAAAGTTTTTAGGTTTTAAAACACCAGTGTATTTAGACATTTCTTTAAAGTTTGGATACACACACCATTGGCCCATTTCATGGCTTACATAGGGCATTGGGGTTTTATCTATGAACTTACTCCAATCGAATACTGTTTGAGGGGCTTTGGCATTAATTATACTTTTTAAATTTTCGTTCCAACCTTGAATTCTAGGACCTCTATGGTTATAATAATCCATATTTGGCAAATACGGATACCCTGCACCACTAGTATACAAACGTCTGTTATCTAAATTTTTAAAATGATCTACGTATTTGGTTAAATATTCTTTGTGATATTTTCCACTTGGCTCATTTCCGTAAGTCATTAAGACAAAAGAAGGATGATTTCCATAAGCATCAATAATAGCTTCACCTTCTTTATACAACCAATGATCAACTGGTGTTCCATCTCCTAAATTAGCTAACCAAGCAGATGCTTCTGCCTGAATATACACGCCCATTTCATCAGCTGCTATAAATGCTGCTTCAGGTGGACACCAAGAGTGAAAACGAACATGATTTAATCCATGCGATTTAATAATTTTTAGAATTCGTTTCCACGAATCTACATCTGTTGGGGGATAGCCAGTTTTTGGAAAAATTGCACACTCTAGAGTTCCTCTTAAATATATAGGGCGGTTGTTTATTTTAAAAATAGTACCATCAGCTTTAAACTCTCGCATCCCAAAATCTATACGTTTTGTATCAACTGCTTCATCAGATTTTAAAACAAGTTGCATTTCATAAAGGTTAGGGTTGAATTCATCCCAAAACTTAGGGTTTTCTCCCATATTAAAGTTTACCACTATTTTATTATCTACATCTAGCTGAACATCTTTTATAACTTCTTCTAGAGTATGTTTGTTATTTGATTTCTCTCTAACTTGAAGGGTTAATTCTGGTTTAGTATTTTGTGTATCACCTTGTATTTGAGCAACAACTTTTACTGATTTAGTGGAAACATTTGGATACAATTTTACTACCCCTAATGCCAATTTAGGAGTAACCTCAAGCTTAATACCGCCAACAATACCATTCCAGTTTGTTTGTGTATTATCAGAAATACTATGGGCATCTTTACCAACATTAATATCTTTTATACTATTATCAACTCGAATAGAAATGGTATGAACTCCCGAAGTTAAGAAATTACTTACATCATAATTATGTGCTGTAGCTAGACTATTTTGCATGCCTACTTTTTTGTTATCTACCCAAACTGTAGATTCCCAATGCACACGCTCTAAATGTAGTTTGATGGTTTTACCATTCCAATTTTCTGGAATAGTTACCGTTTTTTGATACCAAGCAGCTCCTTTATAATCTTTAACAGGTTGCAACCAAAAAGGAATTTTAATATTTCCTTCTTTTCTATACTTTGCCATTTTTGGATCTGTATACCACAAACTATCATTCCACATATTACCTGTATAATTTGTGTTTACAGTAATATCATCTCCTTTACCATTTTCTGCCATAGAACCTGGCAACTTAATAGTATCTGATAGTTTATCTAAAAACCAGTTTTGCTTTTCTCCAACATTTAAAGAATCAATTTTAAACCTCCAATTGCCAGATAAATCTATTTGCTTCTCTGCTTTTTTTGCACAAGCATTTAATGCCAGTAAAAACGAGCAAATAAGTATAACTTTTATGGTTTGTAAAAACTTCATTTAGTAAATCTTCTTTCTTCTATTAGTGTATTTTGAAATATTCGAAAATAGCATCTGCAACAAATTGATGTCCTTTTTGATTGATATGATTGTTCTGAGACATATACCCTATTAATGGTTGAATTGATGCCAAGTCTTTAAATAGCTGATAACTATCTACCAAACCAACATTATACTTTTTTGCTAACGCTCTTATTTGTGCACTATGTTTGGCTAAAGGAGTTTCATTTGAAGAAATATCTTCTTTTAAATCTGGTGTAGGGGTTAGTAAAATTACTTTTGTTCCATAATGCAAGGCTTCTTTTATCATTTGCTCCCAAGCAATTTTTGCTCGTTCTAAACCAATACTTCTATCATTTAATCCGTAATCAATAAAAAGTACATCTGGCCTATGATTTAATACCTCAGCTTTAAAACGTTTTGCTCCTTGTTCTGCTTGTTCCCCACCAATTGAAGTTGTGATAGTGTTTACCACAGAATACGGATAAAAGTCGTTGACCTTTTTTAAGGTTCTGTACGGATAAGAATTTGAGCGATCTATAACACCTCTTGTAGTGTAACCTGTAGGAACTGAATGCCCGTGAAAAACCAGATTAATAGTTCTATTCTTTGGCCACTTTACTTTTAATTCTTTTTTTAGTGAATCTAAATAATGCTTTACAATATCCTTATTAGAATTAGAAAATTCTTGAGCACAAGCAAAGTTTAAACTCATTAATAAAATAACAATTAGAATTTTATGTTTTTTTAATTTTATCATTTATTCTTTGTCTTTTGTTAGTTCTATTTCTATTTCTTCTAAGCTTTTACCCTTGGTTTCAGGTAACTTATTTTTTATGAATAAAAACCCTGCTATACAGATGAAACCATATACCCAAAATGTACCTGAAGCTCCTAAAGCATCATTTAAAATTGGAAAAGTAAAGGTTAATATAAATGAAGCTACCCATAGTGAAAATGTTGCGATAGACATTGCTACACCTCTTATTTTATTTGGAAAGATTTCTGATAAAACTACCCATGTAATTGGTGCTAAAGACATCGAATAAATTGCAATGGCAGTAATTACTAAAATTAAAACAGGTAAACCTGTAAATTCCATGTAATAAGCACCACCTAAAATAATGTACACAACACCTAAACCAATAGAACCTAATAGCATTAATTTTCTACGCCCCCAACTATCTACCGTTCGCATTGCAACAAGTGTAAATATTAGGTTTACACTACCAGTAATTACAATGTTAAATAACATATCTCCTACACTGTAACCAGCTGCTGTAAAAATTTCTTCAGCGTAATTGAAAATAATATTGATACCACACCATTGTTGGAATATTGCCAAAACAACACCTATAATTAGGATCGGTTTAATCTTTGGACTTTTAAAATCAGAAAAACTAATTTTAGAGGTATTTCCTTCTTGCAGTGTTTGCTTAATATTGGCCAACTCTTCTTCAGCATAAGAAGTTCCACCTATTTTAGATAAAACCAATTTGGCAGTATCATTATTGTTTATTTTTACTAAAAATCTTGGACTTTTAGGCACGATAAACATCAACGCAAAAAATAAAATTGCAGGAATCAATTCTGCCCAAAACATCCAACGCCATCCTGTTTGCCCATTCCATGAAGCTAAAATCATTTCTGGCGAAAAACCATCTGGTATAGCTTCTGCGATTAAAAAGTTTGCAATTTGAGCAGCTAAAATTCCTATTACCAGTGTTAATTGATTAATCGCTACAAATTGCCCTCTATATTTTGCTGGTGCAATTTCTGCAATATACATTGGCGATAAAGTAGACGCCAATCCTATACCTAAACCACCTATAAGTCTATAAATTATAAAGGGTGTAAATTCATTTACATAACCTGTACCAAATGCAGATAACGTAAACAAAGCTGCAGCTAAAATTAAAGGTTGTTTTCTACCAAATTTATCCGCGACAAAACCAGAGATAACTGCCCCAAAAATACAGCCAATTAACGCACTACTCATTGCCCAACCTTGTAATGTTGGTTGCGAACTAATATCAAAAAAGAGTTCGTAAAATGGTTTTGCTCCTCCTATAACTACCCAATCGTATCCAAAAAGGAAACCACCCATTGCAGATACAAGTGCAAGGAATAATAAATAGGCAAAGTTAAATTTAGTTTTAGACATAAATTATTGTTTTGGTAAGTAAACTGTTGTGGTCTGGTATTTATTTATTAATCTTTTGTATTCAAGCTACTGTCGTACCAGTTATTCTTAGGATCAAAATCTTTACTCAAAAAGTTCTTACGTTGCTTTTCAAGACGTTGTAACATTTTCGTTCTTCTTTCCTCTTGTTTTTTAGCTGCTTTAGCTGCATCATAATCGGCATAAACTTCAGGTATTTTAGCATTCATATTTTTTAAATATGTATCTAACTCTGCTCTTAAACTTTTAGCAATTAGTTCTTCTTTTTTAGAAATATCATTTTTCTCTCCTGGATCATTTGATAAATTATACAACTCATCATGCCCATCTTCCCAATAATGAATCAATTTATACGCTTCTTTTCTGATGATACTTACAGGATCACCTCCTTGATTACCATAGTGAGGATAATGCCAAAATAATGGTCTTGTATCTAAAGGTTTCCCTTCTAATAATGGCAATAAACTTACTCCATCTATAATCTGTTTAGGATCTTTCTTAGCACCAACTAAATCTAAAAGTGTAGGATAAAAATCGATTCCAGAAACTGGGTAATCAACAGATTTTGGAGTGTTTTTTAACATCGGTGCTTTGATCAAATAAGGCTCTCTAATACCACCTTCCCATTGATATCCTTTTCCACCACGTAATGGGAAATTCGTCGTAGAAAATGCATCTCCACTAGCAACTCCTCCATTATCAGAAGTAAAGACTATTATTGTATTATCATCAATACCTAATTCTTTTAATCTTTTTAAAACAACACCAACAGCATCATCCATAGATTCTACTAAACCTGCATAAATAGGATTATCTTGTACATTTCTGATTGGCAATCTTGCCTCCATTTCAAAACCAGATTCAGGTATACCTTGAGCTTCTGCTTTATTTCTATATTTACTCCATTTTTCTTGGGTAGTTTCAATAGGACCATGAACTGCGTAAAAGGACAAGAAAGCAAAAAATGGTTCATCTTTATTAGTTGAAATAAAATCTGCAGTTTCTAACGCTAAACGTTTTGTTAGATTTTCACCTTCGTATTTGTAATCTAATTTAGGATTTCTCCAAGGTGCATAATATCCTCCTTTTGGACCTCCAACTTCCCATCCTCCAATATTAATATCAAATCCATTATTTTCTGGAGAATAAGGTTCATCACCTATATGCCATTTTCCTGCAAAAAAGGTTTTGTATCCGTTTTGTTTTAAAGCTTCTGCAATTGTAATATTCTCTTCTGGTAAAGCATGAGCATACTCTGGTGGCATCACTTTAGTGTTGTAATAATCTCCCCATTTTTTACCAGTTGCAGCACCAATCCAATCTGTTACTCCATGACGAGTAGTGTACTGCCCTGTCATTAAACTTGCTCTAGAGGGGCTACATACTTGAGCTGCAGCATATCCTTGCGTAAATTGTACTCCTTCTTTGGCAATAGCATCAATATTTGGAGTTTCATAATATTTACTACCTGAATAACTTAAATCATGAGCACCAAGATCGTCTGCCAAAATAAAAACGATATTCGGTTTTTTTGGAGTACTACTATTACTTTTTTCCTCTTTATCCTTACAGCCATTTAATAAAATGGCAACTAAACAAAGGCTTAAAACTGATTCTAAAAAATTATTTTTAAATTTCATTTACTGATGTATTTTTATTTGGATGTACTACCTATTAATGTATTTACTGAACGTCTACTTACTGTTATTATTTGTTTTGTTACTTTTTGATACTCTAGATTTTTATCTTTTGATGTTTCGTATTTAGCTTGAATGTTATAGCCTGAAAAATCAATAGTTTTATCTGTATCACCATAATTTATGGCAACGATTACAAGTTTTGAGGTTTTCTGATCTACATATGCAGACAACATTAAATCTTTATATTGTTGTTTTAATGACTTCTTTTCATTTAACTGAATCTTTACACGTTGCATGTTAGGCCTAATAAATCTCGAAAAATTACCAAAAGCCCATAATAATTTAGAATCATGGAAATCTCCATCCGATTTCATTTTATTCAAATTGTACAAATCTTTTTGATCTCCTGTATCTAAATAAATTAAACCGTCTTTAAAATTGGCATTTGTTAAGGCTGTCCACCACTGCCAAGAACTTGCATTTGCAATAGTTAAATCTGCATGAATTACACGTGCTACATACAGTGCAGTATTTATACCTAAATCTCTTTTCCATCCTCCTCCAATGTCGTCTGTTTTTTCAAGTATACAAAACTCACTTTGCCAATAATTTACGTTGTAATCTTTTAGTTTACTATTTAATTTTTTTCTGATCGATATTAAACTATCTACTGGCCAGGTTGTAAAATAACTGTGTCCTGAAATGGTTTGTTTTACATTTTTTAATTGATTATTAGGATTAAAAAAATATTCTATTTGACTTCCTCTTTCTGGTTTTCCAAAATCGGAATACAACCAACGTAAATCTGCAGCCTCTCCTAATACAATCTTTGTTGACAGCTTATTTTCTTCTATTTTTCGATTTAATAATTTTGATATTTTTAAAATATTGACATTGGTTGCTGGAGTTCCTTCTTGCGACTTTTTTTCCCAATCCCATTGTGGTTCATTTATTGGACTTAAATAATCAAAAGCAATTCCTTTAGATTTAAAGTGTTTTAGAAACTCAACCATAAACTGAGCATAATCATCAAAATGCTCTGGTTTTAAATTTATCTCTCCATCTTTATTATCACCATTAAAACCTTTTCCGTTTTTTGTCCATTGAACAGGAGCTGAAATAGAAAAAGCTAAAAATTTATCAACACCATAATTCTTAGCCGAATTTAAAAACCATTGTTGCCCTTTCTGTTTTGTCCAATCGTAAGTTCCTTTAGGATCTAAAAAAGATTCACTTCTTCTCCATTCATTTTCTATATGAGAACTATCTTTTTGTTCGGTTGTTCCTGCGCCTATATAAAATCTCCAAATTGAAAGTCCAATTCCTTCTGGGTTTCCTTGTTTGTCAACCTCTTGACTAAAAAGTAACTTGGCTATTTTTTTTCTTTTTTGTTCAGGCCAATTTTTACCAACAAATTGACATCTCCATGCATCAGACGCACCAAAACCTTCAATTGTTTGATATATTTCTTTAGAATTAATATTTATTTTTGAAACTTGTTGTTGAGCTTTAGACTCACTATTTATCAGAAAAATAAAAATTATAAAAACATATAAAATACTACTCTTATTCATTTATTGTAAAAAATTACCAAAAACTTAATTTAATCCCCCTATTTCATTAACAAAATTAACAAAAGATCAATTAATAAAAATAGACGTCAAGAGCATAAACATGGACAAAAACACTTATTCCTAAGATTAGTTACCCTTTAAAATAATCTTATATATTTGATGCAAACCCTCTTTATTAATATCAAAAACTACTTCATTATTTGAAGATAATTCTGCAGAAGCTACCTCTGTTATGTATGATTCTGCTTTAGCTGTATCATTATAATCAAAAGGAACAAAACGATGAACACTTTCTATAGAAGTTATGGTAAATCCCTCTACTTTGACTCCAACTTTTTTACCACTTTCTCTAGCTCCTGTAACATATAAAACCATAGTGCTTGCATCTTGTAAAGCTGCTGCAATATGAAATGTATTAGATGTTGTTTTTAATGCCTTACCTTTATATTCACTTGCCATTTCACCTAAAATTTGACCTGTTGGGAAAATTTTAGAAAAATTCCAATTCGTTAAACCTAAACCTGGAACAGGAGTGTTTACTGGTGGCCAATAAGCTGCTGCTTCAGAACCAGATCTTGCGTAAATATGAATTATATCTGGAATAATATTAGCTGCCTCCATATAAAGCGCTCTTTCATTGTAATCTCTAGAAGGCATCCACTCTGACAGATACTTGAAATTTTTGTTTGGATTGAAGTTATTAGCACAATCTATTATTCTTTTTTCTAAGTCTTTTATATTGTGTGTATTTGTTGTATATCCAGTATATGTATGTAATGCTACTCCATCAATCACATCGTAAGCCTTTGTAAATTTCTGCTTCATCGTTGTAAACTCATCAGGAAAAGTATAATCACCATTTACTAAAAGTTTAAAAGAATGGTTTGGAAATTTTTGATCTAGATGCTCTGCGATTTCCATTGCAACTTTTACATATTTATCTAACTTCTGAGCTCTAGAAACACCTCCTGCCCATTGCAACCACCACTCATTACCAATTTCTACAATACCATTATCAATACCTGATGCTTCAATCGCATTTTCTGCAACTTGCTCTAACTTTCGAATTGCATTGTTCCATTGAGAAGAACCAGGGTTTGTATTCATAGCATCTACAGTAGGAATTACTATACTGTAATTATTGAAGTTCTCTTTTAGTGCAGATACAGAAGCCCCAGGTTCTGATGGTGCATCATTCCAGTTTGGAGTTGTATTGCTTGTCCAAGCATAAAATTCTGACTCCCAACCACCAGGAAATCTAAAAACTTTAGAATTTAACCCCATATCTTCAAGCGTATTTGTAAAAGTAGAAAAACCCGTATTTGGCACTCTCCTCCAATCATTATTTACTCCAAATATATCTGGATTTATATTTACACCATCAGTTGCATCAACTTTAAGTGTTACATCAAAAGCTATATCACCTGTAACATCACCTCCATCACCAATATCATCAAAAATAGGATCGTTAGGATCTGTACCTCCCTCACTTGAACAAGAGAAAACAAAAAGACCAAATATTATAACTAAAAAAAAAGATTTCAATTCGATGTACTTTTTCATGTTGTACTAATTTAATTTTAATTAAAGATTTTTTAGCTAGACTTATTTTAAGACAGCTTTTAATGTTACTATAGTTTTCTTTGGTATGCTTATATTATCTACAGAGACTTCAGATCTTCTTAAATTACTTATATTTGAAGTTGTATATACCTCAAAAGCATCTCCCTTGATTTCAAAATCTGTACTATAATTTTCTAATTTTAAATCTCTGTTTGTATCGGTATTATTAACACATACCAACACAATTTCATTTGTGTTTTGATTTTTATAACCTGAAATCATAAAGTTTTCAACTGATGTTTCATCATTATAATCTGCATCAACAACCTCAAACCTCTCCATTCCTGGTTTAACAAACCTACTATAATTACCTAACGCCCAAAGAAGTTTGTTAGGAGTAAAAGTACCATCGGTATGTGCAGGACTGTTTGAATTTGGTTGATATAGAATTAAATTAAACCGAAAAGGATGATCTCCAAAAGTCGATTGATTTAAAGCCGTCCAAAAACTCCAACCTGTTGCATTTCCAAAAGCTAAATCTGTATGAATTATTCTAGCCATCCATAATGCATAATCAATTTCTGTAAAAGCTGAAACATCTAAACCTTGTTGATAACCTGTACCTAAAAGACTATATTCTGTCTGCCAATAATCTAAGTTGTAATTTGCTAAAGTTGTTTTTAACGTTTTTCTTTGTCTTAAAGACTCTTGAGTAGATCCGTTACTGAAATAACTGTGACCTGCTATGTATTTAGATAAGTTTTTTAAATTTCCAATATAATTTGAACTAGACTCACTAAAAAAATCATTAACCTGATTACTAGTGTTATTACCACCTTCAAACAAATATTTTAGTTGCGCTGCTTCTGGAAGCATAATTTTTGCTTTTACACCTTTTTGAGTAAATGCGTTATCGATAATTTTAGTTACTTGAGCTATTTCTGCATTTGTTGCCCTTGTTCCTGATTGCTGAGCAGAACCTGCAGCTGCATTCCATTGATATTGAGTTTCATTAAACGGACACACAGTTGTAATATTAAAACCCTGATCTTCATAATACTTCACTACAGTTGCTAAAAAATCTGCATATTTAGTATAATTTTCTGGCTTACAATTAAAATTACTTACATCTGAAGTACTAAAAACATAACCATTTTTAGACATAAAATAAGGAGGTGCTGTTGCCCATGTAGTAAATTTAGATACTCCAAACTCTCTTGCTTTGTTCATAAACCACTGCTCTCCCTGCTGCTTTGACCAATTGTAATTTCCAGAAGCATCTAAATAACACTCTGTTTCTCTAAACCAATTGGATGCAGAAAAACCACTATTAACTTGATCAGCTGCTCCATCACCTATAATTGTTCTCCATAAAGACAAACCAATTCCTTTAGGATTACCTTGCACATCAGTATCTGAACTAAAAAGCAATTCAGCCACTTTATTTTTGGATGCATCAGGCCATTTTCCGACCCATTGATCTTGAAAACCACCTGAAGCACCAAAATGATCTATAACTTGAAATGTATTATTGATATTAAGTATTATACCTTCTTCTGGAACATCAAATTTTGGGTCATTTGGATCTGTACCCATATCTTGACTACAGCCAAGAAAAACCAAACTAAAAACTACTCCAAAAAAATAATCAAAATACTTATTTAACATATTGTATTTATTAAAACCGAATTAATATCCAGGATTCTGCACGATATTACCTCTAGATAATTGAATCTCTTCAGGTGGTATTGGCCATAATAAGTGAATATTAGGATCAAATAATGCTCCACTATTTTGAGGTTCCAATAAATTAGTTGTCTCAAAAGGATCTGTACTTACCTCTGTATTGTACTTTACAAAAGAACCATTTGGACCTAGTATTAGAGCAATTCTAGGAACTCCGTTTATTTTTTGTCTTCTAAGATCATAAAGCCTATGCTGTTCTAAAGCCAACTCTAATCTTCTTTCTTTCCATATTGCATCTCTTAAGGCGTCTCCAGATAAATTATTTTTAGAAGGCAATTGAACTCGATCTCTAACCAATTGCAAAGAGCTTTTAGCAGCTGTTTCATCTCCATTAAAATAAGCAGCTTCTGCGTGTATCAAAATAACATCGGCTAATCTTAAATGAATGTAATGTAATGGCAACTGTCCTCTTTGATATGGATCTGGTCTTTCATCTGTTGGAATGTAATACTTTCTATTGGTACGACCAGATTTATTTTCACTAGGCTTCCCATCAAATGAAGTTACTGCAGGATCACCAAAAACAGGCTCCCCGTGTTTTATAATTGTAGACCTTAATCTAATATTATCACCCTCACTTAAAAAAGCATTTTCCAAATCACTTGAAGGTGATGTCCATCCCCATCCACGATCTCCACGACTTCCGTTAGTAATGGAAAACTGACCACCAACACCGTTAAATGTTGGATTATTAATGTATTGGATTTCAAAAATAGTTTCAACACTATTTAAGTTCCCTACCTTATAAATATCTGCAAAATCTGCCTCTAAACTATACTCCCCTGAATCCATAACAGTTTTTGCCATTGCCTGAGCTTCTGCCCATTTTTCTTCAAAGAGATACACTTTAGCCAATAAAGATTGTACTGCACCCTTAGTTGCTCTTCCTGACTGATCTGAAGATTGCTGGCTTCTTAATGGTAACGAACTCATGGCTTCGTTTAAATCTAATTCAATAAACTCATAAACCTCAGCTACAGAAGACCTAACCTTATCATTAATTGTTGGTTCTAAAATTTCATTGTACGTAGTTACAATAGGTACGCCTCCAAAGTTTCTAACTAAATCAAAATAGAAGAATGCTCTTAAAAACTTTGCTTCTGCAATTAATCTAGCTTTTGTTTCATCATCAATTTCTACCTCAGGAACTCTATCTAGAGCTATATTAGCCCTTGTTATACCTATGTAATGATTTTCCCAAAATAAGTTAAAGTAAGTAGAACCTGGAAACACATTATATTGTGCTATACCTGTAATATCTGGTCTTGGCTGCCTTGTATTTCCTGCCCAGTTATCATCAGATGCCATTTCGTTGATTTGACGCTGAAAATTTACTTGATTCCAATTTGTACCATTAACCATTTGGTAAATACTATTTACAAATGACTCTGCATTTTCTGGTGTTGAGAAAAAATCATCTAATTGCTGTCTACCCTGTAAAGGTTGATCTAATATTTTGTCTGTATCGCAACTTACACTTAGAAAAGCTGCAAAAAATCCTAAAAATAAAATAAGTTTTTTCATAATTTTATAATGTTAAGTTTAATCCTAATAAAAATGTTTTTGCTACTGGGTTGCTTGAAGTATCAACTCCTAAGCCATTAATAATACCTCCACTACTTACCTCAGGATCAAACCCAGAATATTTTGTAAATGTTAGTAAATTTTGACCCGCAAGATAAAGGCGCATTTTACTGATCCCTTTTAATTTAAAATTATAACCTAATTGAATGTTACGCAACCTTAAATAAGACCCATCTTCTATAAACAAATCTGATGGATTTTGATAATTTCCATTTCTATCAAGTTCTGTTAATCTTGGATATTGCGCACCTGTATTTGTTGGAGACCACACCTGATTTTCTAGACCCGCTATTACATTTAAGTTTTGTGTACCTGCAAGTATATACTCTGTATTAATATTAAACACATCGTTTCCAACAGTACCATACCACTGCATAGAAAAATCAAATTTCTTGTAACTCATATTAATGTTCAAACCTCCATAAAAATCAGGAAATGGATTTCCAATCGTTGTCAAATCTTCATCATTTAAAACCCCATCTCCATTTTGATCTACGAATCGTAAATCACCTATTTGGGCATTAGGCTGAATTATAGTACCATCTTCTGATGTATGAGAATTCAACTCGGTTTGATTTTGAAATATCCCTGCTGTTTGATAGCCTTGAAACAAACCTACAGTTTCTCCTAATTCGGTTATTTTTACAAACCTATTTCCTAATCGAGCTCTTCTTTGACCAAGAATTACTTCGTTTCCAGGAGCTAGTTCAATTGCTTTACTTTCATTGGTAGAAAGCGTTAAATTTGCACCTAATGTAAAATCATTCCATGTTTTATTATACCCTAAAGTAAAATCAAACCCTTTTGATTGAAAACTACCTACATTTTGCGCTACAGTACCAGGTATACCTGTATAATTTGGTGTTTCTACACTAAACAATAAATCTTCTGAGGTTTTCTCATAATACTCTGCCTCAAAGGTAATTTCATTATTAAACAACCCAATTGACACCCCAAAATTCTTATCTCTAACAGTTTCCCATCTTAAATTAGGGTTACCAAATTGAGATAAAAAGTTAGCTACAACACGATCACCTCCAAATACAAAATCTCCAGAGCCTATAGAAAAGAATTGACCATTACGACTTATATTTTGATTACCAACTTCACCAGCACCAACTTTAACTCTTAGATTATTAATAACCTCACTTTTAAAGAAATCTTCTGAATCTACATCCCAAGCAAAAGACACGCTTGAAAACACACCTGTTCTACCGTCTTTCGGGAATCTTGAAGATTGATCTACCCTTACAGATCCATTAAAAAAGTATTTATTATCGTAACTGTAAATAGTTCTAAATACTCCTGACAAAATATTATCTGTTGCTTTATTAGCGTTTGCTCTAATGGTTTCTCCTTCAGCTGCATCTAGCTGCCACAGATTCATGTTTGTATTACTAGGAATACCATCCATATACCCTTGTAAATAATCCCAGTTTTCTGAGTCAAAAACTATACCTCCAGTAACATTTAAGTAATGTTTATCATTAATAGTCTTATCAAATGTTATTGTATTGTTTAATACATAATCGAAATTATTTGTTACTCTTTTGGTTAAGTTATTAATTTCTAACTGACGGTTTGGACCAATAAAATACTCTGGATTGAAATTTTGAGAAGTTTGTCTAGAAATATTTAATCCAAGTTGAGATCTAAATGTTAAGCTTGGTAAAATTTTATAGTCTAATTGAGTATTAGAGAAAAATCCGAAAAAATCATTTTCATTAAATTGTCTTGCCAACTGAGCAACAGGATTTGGTACTAAATTTTGAGACAGGCCAAAAATACTATATTCGTTTCTACCTTCTCGTTGACTTTGTGGTATATATACTGGTGTTAGAGGATCAATTCTCATTGAGTTGAACAACAAATTTGGTGTACTTTCCCATTTTTCGATTCTAGGACTAAGATCTTGTTTAAGCGTTACTTTATCAGAAATTTTATAATCTACATTAAATCTACCCGTAATTCTTTGGTAAAATCCTTTAGAGTAGTTGGCTTGCTGGTCAAAAACACTAACACTTCCAGAATATTTTAACTCATCTGAACCACCTGAAACTCTTACATTAGCGTTTAAAACTGGTGCAAAATTTTGAACAACTTCGTTCCACCAATCAGTACCTTCACCTGGATAGTCATCAGGATTAAAAAGTGGTGAATTACCATCGTTAGTTCTTCTAGTATTCATTATTCTTATATACTCTTGCGCATCTGCACTTTCTATTTTTTGCCAGTATTGAACACCGTAATTTACATCTAAACTAACTACTGACTTACCAGATTTACCTCTTTTTGTTGTAATAAGAACAACACCATTAGATGCTCTTGAACCATAGATTGCAGAAGCTGCTGCATCTTTTAAAATTTGAAAACTATCTATATCTTGGGCATTTACAGAGTTTAAAGATGTACCATTTGGCTGTAAAATACCATCAATAACTATAAGAGGACTTGTACTTCCATTAGCTGTAGTAATACCTCGAATTACTATTCTAGGAGATGCACCTGGCGAACCTCCTGAAGATAAAACCTGAACCCCTGCTGCTTTTCCTTGTAAAGCCTCTGCTGGATTACTGGCCACTTGTTTTGAAATTTCCTCTCCTTCAACAGTAGCTATAGAAGTGGCAATTTTATCTTTTTTTACAGATCCATAACCAATTACAACTATTTCATCTAATTGTTGATTTTCTGTAGTTAAAACTACAGAGATTGTGCTTCTAGAATTTACTGAAATTTCTTGTGTTTTGAATCCTAAGTAGCTAAATATTAAAACGGCATTTTCACCAACTTTTATCTTGTATTTACCATCGAAATCAGACACAATTCCGTTAGTTGTGTTTTTTTCTTGTACACTTACCCCTGGTATTGGGTCTCCTAATTCATCTGTTATTGTTCCAACAACAGTGTTTTGAGACGTTGCCGAAAAGACAATACCTAAAAAAAATATTAAAATTAATAGTACTTGTTTCATTTAATGTATGTTTAATTGTTGTTAATCTATTCTAAATACTCGTTATCTTGTTTTAACTACAAGTCTGTTTAAATGTGTATCAAAAATAAATGTGTAATCTTTATTGAGCGCACTATCATCAAAGACATAGTTAGATCCACCATTAGGAATAGTTATGGATGGATCACTACCATCTACCCTCCAAAAAGGACTCCACCCAGCTGGGTTAGCATTTAATATAAATCCATTTGCACCATTATCATCTGGTTGATCCTTTACTGTAACATCTAATGTCCATAAGTGTGGATTATCAGCAGCTTGAACAAACGGCTTACCTGATTTAAAATGCCAACATTGCGTAGAACCATCTGCGTTATTTGTACAAGTAGAAGTAGTTGCATCTACATACACCCCTCTTCCCAAAACATACACTTGATCGAAAGCTGTATCTGTTGGTGTATAAGGCTCTACTGAATAACTTTGATCTCTTAGATCCATTTTAACCTCATAGTAACCAACACCAGGAACCACAATTGGACTAACTGTTGCATCACTTCCAAGCACTAATTTTCCATTTGTACTTGAATCTGCACCAAAAGTATAAGGAGCAAAAGAGGCTTGTTGAGGTATAAATCTAATCTCTGAGTTTTCTTGAGCAGAATAATACTTTGCAGTAAAAACATAACCATCTTCTGTGGTAGCTGTGCTAGCTTCTGTATTGAATGGAACACCAAACAAATCTTCATTCAAATCAGCATCACTAGTAACATCAGTAACATACATAACATCAAAAAGTAATTCATCAAGAACGTTTACTGATACAGTAGCCGAATCTAAATTACCCGCAACGTCTGTTGTTGTAATTGTAAATTCGTAGCTCCCCAAATCTGAAATATCAAGAGATTTCTTGTAATTATATGACTGACCAGAAATGGCTATAGTTTCATTTAACACACTGCTTTCTATTTTAAATTCCGCAAGGTTTTCATCAGTTACAGTAACATCTAACTCTATTTCATTACCAGCACCAATTAATACAGTTGCATTGTTAGCTGGACTTGCAATTTGTATTACTGGGTTTGAAATATCTAAATCTAAAGTTACAACAACATTATTTGTTGAAACATTTCCTCCTATATTAGAAACTGTAATTGGAATATTATGAACACTATTCATTTCTTCTCCTTGTGGAACTTTAAAACGATAAGACAACTCATAAATATCAGTTAAGGAGTCTCTAACAATAGTTTTATCTAAAAACCAAGGTTCGTACTTAATATTAATTGAACTTATTCCTGCAGGATCTGAAACCACCCCCTGAAAGACAAGTGTTTGCCCGGGTAAAGACGAAATTTCTTTTACGAATGAAATAAATTCTGGTGTCGAATCTACTTCTACAGAATCATCACAAGCTACAATAATTGCAAGCAGACAAATTACTGTTACCAATTTTACTTTAATTGTTTTCATTTTAGTTTAATTTAGTTTTGCTTTATTCTATTTTACTTAATCAAACATAGACGTTTCTATTTTTTAATATAAAAACCGTTATCTTGATTTTATCTAAACAAATTAACAATATCTCTTTTTTTTGATTTTATTTTAAATATATATCAACAATATGTTAATTTTTAACAAATATACCCTATAGAATTTCTGACAGAATAGACGAAAAAATCATATATATGGACAATAATATTTTATTCACTTTTTTTTACATTATTTACAACTAAACTTTATGTAAAACATAAAAAATAAATTTTTGGTAAGAAATAAATAGCAACTTTTTAAAAAAACAATACAGAATTACTTTTTTTTGTAACTAGAAACAAAAAGAAGTAATTTTTTTATGATACATGGATTTTAAAATATTTTTATTTACCACAAAACATTTGCCTAAAAATTATATTTTTTATATTTACACCTATAAAAAACTATTCATTCAACAAAAAAAAATTAACCATTAAATTCTGACATTAAAATAAAATAACAGGAATATGGATAAAAATACTTTAAAAGAAGGTTTTCTTGGGCAAAAAATGATTGCATTTCCCAAAGCAATTATAGAACAAATAAAAACCAACCCGATTTCTAAACAATTTTACATTAGTGACTTAGGTTATTATCCGGTTGCAAGCCATCATTATAGATTAAGAAAAAAAGGAGCTAAAGAGTATATTTTCATATATTGTACCAAAGGAAAGGGAGTAGTTACTATTGAAGATCAAAGAACTTTAATCTCTCCAAATCATTTTTGTATAATACCAAGAAATACTCGGCACGAATACAGGGCTGATGACAATGATCCGTGGAGTATTTATTGGATTCATTTCAAGGGTTCTATTAGCGAAAAAATATATAATCGATACTCAAAAAACAATATCAATAACGATAAAAACATCCCCTTCTCAAAAAACACTATTGACCAATTTAATAAAATTTTCGATTTATTAAACAATAATTATTTATTAGACAGTATTGAATATGCAAATCTATTGGGCTTGAATTTTATCAGTTCATTTGTTTACCACAAACTTAACTCGATTAGCACCACACACCCAAAAGACAATCTAATAGACTCTGTCAAAGAATTCTTAATGAACAATATAGACAAGAATTTGACGCTTGATAAAATCGCATCTAAATTTAATTACTCAAAATCTTACCTGCACACAAAATTCAAATTAGAAACTGGCTACCCTATACTTGTATTTTTTAAATTAAAAAAAGTTCAAAAAGCTTGTGAATATCTTAGCTATACAGATTTAAGCATCAAACAAATTAGCTATAAAATTGGTTTTGACGACCCATTATATTTCTCAAGAACTTTTAAGAATTTTATGGGAAAATCTCCCAGAAACTACAAGCAAAGCCAACGTAAATAAACTTAAGTTAAATATGGTTTTTATAACTTATGTTGTTTACTGTAAAGCTTAAAATTTTCTATCTACATGAAAAGGACTGGTATCGATAGATCTTTTTTTACCAGTAATAATTTCAGAAACTAGCTTCCCAGTTGCCGGTCCTAAACTCCAACCCATCATTGCATGACCTGTTGCAAATGTTACATTTTTACATTTAGATGATTTACCAATATAAGGTAATCCATCTGGAGAAAGTGGTCGTAAACCACATTTTGCATCCGCTTTTTCTTGCTCATTAATTTTTACATTTGGATAATAATCTTGAGCTGCTTTTGCAATTGCTTGAACCCTTACAGGATTGATGTTATGATTAATTCCGCCAATTTCCATAGTTCCTGCAAAACGAGTAAAGCCATTCATTGGTGTTACTGCTACTTTTGCTTCCATTAAAATTGCTGGAATAGAAATTTGTGTTTCTCTTTCTACATTTATGCTATAGCCTTTTCCGCCTTGAACAGGAATTTTTATTCCTAATTTCTTTGCCAAATTTTGAGACCAAGACCCAGTTGCTATGACAACTTCGTCTGATTTTATATGAAGATTAGTCGTTTTAATAGCTGTTATTTTTTCGTCTACAACTGTAATATCTATCACCTCTTCATTTCCCAAAATACTAACTCCCACTTTTTTTAAATGGGCTTTTAACTGAGGCATAAATTCATTGGGAGTCATGTGTGCATCCGAATGATAATAAACAGCACCCTTGATGTTTACATCAACATTTTTTTCAATTTTTAGCACCTCTTCTTTTGATAAGTTTTCAACTTTTAAACCTTCTTTAATGGCTCTTTGCCCAACTTCCCATTCTTCTTCTCCCGCTTTTTCTGTTTGATAATACATCATCAAACCTTTTTGTTGATAATGAAAATTAAAATCGCCAGAAGTTTTTAAATCTGCATACAATTCTCTACTCAATACATTTATATCTTTAATTATAGGAATGGATTTTTCTACTTTTTGTTTGGTTGCCGATTTTTTAAATAACCAACTCCATTTTAAAAAATCGATATCTAAACGTGGTTTTACATAAAATGGACTGGATGCATTAAACATCCATTTAATACCTTTGTTTATCATTCCTGGAGCTGCCAAAGAAATAATATGACTTGGTGTTATATATCCCGCATTTACATATGATGCGCCACTTGATAAGTCTGACTTATCAATTACAGTTACTTTATGTCCTTCTTTTTGCAAATAATATGCAGAACACAAACCTATAATTCCACCACCTATAATAATTACACTTTTTGCCATCTCCTTTTAAAAAAGTTAGTTATTTTACTAATTTATCGACTGTAATAATTCTAAATGTATTCGAATTTACAGTTATTTTTATGTTGTCTTTGTTGTTTGAAATATAGAAATTCTTTCCACATTTTTCGAATTTTGCAACTTCTGTTTCTTGAATTACTTTTTTAATGAATTCTCTAATTTCTGCTTTACAAAAATTAGTGGATAGTTTTTTATTGATTCTTTGATAAACCAATTCTGTATAACAATGCTTTTTTAATATTTCTTCTTTCATTAACCCAACTAATTTTACAGACCTTTTTATAAGTTTATAAAAATTAAATTACACTAAATCCAAAAGCATAAGGATCATCTTCTGTATCTATCGTAATGGTATTTTGTCCGTAAATTTTTGCCCATCCTTTAATACTTGGTACAATTGCTTTTTGATTTCCTATAGAAGTTTCTTTTTCTACTTTACCAATAAAAGTGCTTCCAATAAAACTTTCGTGTATAAACTCTTCTCCTATTTTTAATTTTCCTTTGGCATATAATTGTGCCAATCTTGCTGATGTACCTGTCCCACAAGGGCTTCTATCAATTGCTTTATCACCATAAAAAACGGCATTTCTACCATTGGAAGTTGGATGAATGGTATCTCCTGTCCATAACAAATGCGTTACATCTTTTATGTTTTCGTTATCTGGATGCACAAATTGATTAGGATATTTTTTATTGATTAATTCTCTTATAACTTGTGAATGTTTGATAATCTCAGAAGCTGTAAAATCTTGAACACCAGCAAAATTTTTCTGTGGATCTACAATGGCATAAAAATTACCTCCATAAGCTACATCAAAAGTAAGCTCGCCAAGTTCATTAGAATTAATTTTTAAATTTTCTGCTGCCAAATAACTTTTTACATTGGTTAGTTTTACCCATTCTACTTTATCATTTTTAATTGAATAATCAATTTCAACCAAACCTGCAGGTGCTTCCATTTTTATTTTTCCAGGAGTTTTAGGTTGTACCAAACCTTCTTCTATAGCGATTGTGATGGTTCCAATAGTTCCGTGGCCACACATAGGCAAACACCCTGAAGTTTCTATAAATAAAATAGCAAAATCGTTTTCTGGGTTGTGAGGTGGATAGAGAATAGAGCCACTCATCATATCGTGCCCACGTGGTTCAAACATTAAACCTTTTCTTATCCAATCGTATTCTTTTAAAAAATGCAAACGTTTTTCGCTCATTGAATTTCCAACCAATTCTGGACCTCCACTTTTGATAACTCTTACAGGATTTCCGCAAGTATGTGCATCTATACAAACAAAAGTATGTTTACTCATTTTTAACGTTCTTAATATAATTATGAATTCTTTTTTCTAATATTGATAAGGTTACTGTTCCTTGTGCTAAAACTACTTCGTGAAACTCTCTAATATCAAACTTGTCTTTTAATTCAGATTCTGCTTTTACACGTAATTCTCTAATTTTTAATTCACCAATTTTATAAGACAATGCTTGTCCTGGCCAAGAAATATATCGATCTGTTTCTGTGTTGATTTCGTGAAGTGATAAAGCCGTATTTTCAGACATATAATTTACAACTTGTTCTCTTGTCCATCCTTTTGCGTGAATTCCAGTATCTACAACCAATCTGCAAGCACGCCACATTTCATAGGTATATTTTCCAAACTGCTCGTAAGGTGTGGTGTACATATTCATTTCATCTGCCAAAAATTCGGAATACAACCCCCAACCTTCTCCATAAGCAGATAAATATAAATTCTTTCGAAATTGTGGAATAGAGTCTCCCAATTCGTTATTTAAACTTCCTTGCAAATGATGCCCAGGAACAGCTTCGTGAACTGTCAATGCAGGTAATGTATACAAAGTTCTACTTGGCAAATCGTAGGTATTTACCCAATAATACCCTGGCTCTGTACTTTCTTTTGATGTTCCAATGTAACGTCCTCCTGTATATTTTGGAGCAATTGCTTCTGGCACAGGTGCAACTCCATAAGGTTTTCGTGGTAAGGTTTTAAAGAATTTTGGCAATTGTGCGTCTGCTCTTTTTGCCATATCTCTTGCAATCATTAGCAACTCTTTTGGTGTTTTTGCATAGAATTGCTCGTCTGTTCTTAAGAATTTTAAAAAATCAGCAAAACTTCCTGTAAAGTTTAAAGAACTGATTATTTTTTGCATTTCTGCTTTAATTCTGGCAACTTCTTTTATACCAATGTTATGAATATCATCTGCAGTATATTGTGTACTTGTGGTATAAAAATTAATTCTATTTTGATAATACGCAACACCGTTTGGAGTTTCTGAAACTCCTAAACTTGTTCTTGTTTTTGGTAAATACTCCGTTTCAAAAAAAGTTTTTATTCTTTTAAATTCAGGAACTACAGTGTTTTCTATTACAATTTTTGCAGCTTTTAAAACTGAATCCTTTTGCGTTTCATGTAAACTTAAAGGTAAATTTTTGAAAGGTTTGTAAAACGGACTTTTTTGGTAATCGTCCACAATATGATCATTATATGTAGATTCATAGCCTTTAAAAATGACTCTAGGTTGCGAAACTCCTTTTCCCAAACCTTCTCGTAAATTTTTAAAATGCTGATTTACAAAATCTGGCAAACTATGTAACTTCTTTAAATATTCTTTTACTTGCCCGTAGTTGTTAAGTGGTTTGATTTGATAATTTAGACTACTATGAAAACCTGAGTCTGATAATAACGGATTTAAGTAACGTTCAAATTGGTAATAATCAATTTTATCTTGCAAAACAAATTGCAATAAAGCTGCCGAAATCTGTTCGGTTTCAGACAATTCTTCCAATCGAATACAATTAAAATATTGAAGCTGATTTGTAGCATAATCAGCTTCAGATTTATAGTATTCTTTAGTATAAAGCCCTAATGGATAGGTGTCTTTATCATAAGTCTCTCTTTCTTCATAAGATTTAATCAATATAGCCAATTCTGTTTTTGAAGAATTGCAGGTTTCATTTCCTGAGTTACAACTACAAAAAGCAACAAAAAGGAATATGAAAAAGGCCTTAAAAAATCTCATTCTAAATCTCTTTATCCGTTTTTACTCCATTAACGGTTCTTAAAATTCCTAACGGATTTTCATTTTTTAGTTCTTCTGGAAGCAAGTTATTTGGCCAATCTTGAAAACTAAAAGGGCGAACAAATCTTTTAATAGAATCTACCCCAACTGCCGTAAATCTACTATCTGTTGATGCTGGATAAGGACCACCGTGTAACATTGATGGACAAACCTCTACCCCTGTTGGAACTCCGTTAAAAATAATTCTTCCTACTTTATTTTGAAGTTCATTAACTACGGTTTTGTAGTTTTCTAGTTCGTTATCATCAGAAATTATAGTTCCCGTTAATTGTCCTTCTAAATTAGCTATTACTTCTTCTAGTTCTGCTTTATGCTCGCATTGAACCACTAAAGAAAAAGGTCCAAAAACTTCGTGATGTAAAGTTGGATTCTTTAAAAACGCTGCACCACTAACTGTAATTACTGCTTGGGCAGCAAAATTAGAGGGTACATTTTCAGTAATATCTGCCAACACTGCAACTCCGTTTTGATTTAAAGCGGTTTCTTTATTTTTATAATATGCATTTGCAATATTAGGGTGCAACATACAAGAAGGTGTTACTTCTTTTATATCTGATGCTAAACTGTTTGTAAAGTTTGTTAAACCTTCTGATTTTAGCCCAATAATTAAACCTGGATTTGTACAAAACTGACCCGCTCCTAAAGTAATAGAACCTGCATAAGTTTTTGCAATACTTTCTGCTCTATTTTCTAATGCCTTTGGCAATAAAACAACTGGATTTACACTTCCCATTTCTGCAAAAACAGGAATAGGTTCTTTACGAGTTGCCGCTAAATTGTATAAAGCTCTACCGCCCTTTAAACTTCCTGTAAAACCAACTGCCTTTATATTTTCATTTAAAACCAATTGCTGCCCAGCATCATTTCCATTTGAATTTAAATTGGAAAAAACACCATTTGGCATTCCTGTTTTTTCGGCTGCTTTAACAATTGCAGATGCTACCATTTCTCCTGTTGCTGCGTGCATTGGATGAGACTTTACGATTACTGGGCAACCTGCTGCTAGTGCTGCTGCTGCATCTCCACCAGCAGTAGAAAATGCCAACGGAAAATTAGATGCTCCAAAAACCACAACTGGACCTAAAGCAACATTCATTTTACGTAAATCTACTTTTGGAATTGGCTGTCTATCTGGTTGGGCTGTATCTATAGTAGCTTCTACCCAACTACCATCTTCTAAATGGTTTGCAAACGCTCGTAATTGTCCTAAAGTCCTTCCTCTTTCTCCATTTGCTCTTCCTTGAGGCAAACCACTTTCTGCACAGTAAACTTCGAGTAAATTGTCGCCTAAATTTTCTATTTCTTCTGCTATGGCTCTTAAAAAAGAAGCTTTCTTTTTACCAGAAAATTTCGAATATTCTTTAAAAGCACTCGCTGCTAAACTTGCAGCTTTTGCTACTTCTTCTGGAGTTGCTTCTGTAATATTCCAATCATTATTTTTATTTAATAAAGGATTAAATGTTGTAAATACTTTATCTCCTTTAGCAAATAATTGATTGCCTATATAATTTTTTCCTGAAATCATTTTTTACGTATTTTTAAATGCTTTTTTTCTAATTTACTCTTTTGTAAGCTGTTTTTTTTACAATTAGGTATTTTGTAATATTACCTTGAAATGAAAAAACACTTTCTAAAAACCAAGCTTTCTCATTTTTAAATATTTGAAAAGATTAACTTACTAAATCCAGTACTTCCAGTCTTTCTTTTGCCAGCATATATCTTGCACGTACATCGTCAATTTGCTGTTTCGTTAGCTTCTTACCAAAGGTACGTAGTCCTCCAGCAACATCATTGTGATGAATTCCCATAGCAAATTTAAGATACTCCAAAAGCAAAGGCTGAGCATCCAAATAAGATAAAGAATTTAAAGCCTGAGAAATTTTGTTGGCCTCTGCCCATTCTCCCTTTAAAACATACTCCTGCATAGTAACACTAGCTTTTGGAAAGATACAACCTACACCCGTAATTCCACCACAAGCTCCAGCGAGTCCTGCATGTACAGTAACTGTGTCTACTCCTGCCAAAATTTTTAAATCTTTATTTTCTAACATTAGTGTTTCAATAATTGAAACATCTATAGTCGATATTTTAAGAGCAGTTACTTTAGGAAGCACAGAAAGTCTCATAAGAAGCTCAGTTGAGATTGCATGATAACCTGCTGCATCTGGATTGTTATAAGGCATAATGGTTACGCCTACATCTTTTGCAGTTGTTTCTGAAAGAGCAAAGTACTCATACATTTCTTTTTCAGAAGGAACTGCCTTCGTTTTTGGAGGCATTACCATAACTGTATCCACTCCAACTGTTGCAAGTCCTTCAATGATTTTGGTAAGTTCTTCTTTAGTTGCTGCTGAAGCTCCACTGATTAAAGGTACATTGTATTCTTTAGCAACTTCAGAAAGGGATTTCAATAAAGAAAGTCGTTGTTTATTGTTCAGATAGCTATTCTCACCCAGAGTACCAGAACCCACAAGTCCACACATTCTACTTCCGCCTTTTCCTTGAGTTTTTAAAATACCTGCTGCTTGTTTTTGAGTTGTATCAAAGTCAATTTCAAGATTGCCAGATTTTGACTCTTTCAGCCATGTAAACACTGCAGGCATTACACCTTCCCAATTGGATTTCATTTTTATATTCTTTTTAATGAGTTATAAATTTATATAAATATCACCATCAACAATACTACTAAATTACTCGTTTTTAATATTATATTATTCATTTAATTATAATCTACTAGTATTTATGAGTATTTTTGTATTAATGAAAGTATACCCTTTTAAAATACCTAAACCAGAAAATAGCGCATTAATTTATCAAGAAGACATTGAGCTAGTTTTTTATGATAAACTGCATCAGCATGATGAAATTCAAATAAGTTTTATAGAACAAGGGAAAGGGACCTTATTGGTTGGCGATAGTATTTCTAGCTATACTACAAATGATATTTTTATTATTGGGAGTAATTTACCTCATGCGTTTAAAAGTGAAGAAAATACACTAGAGAAATCGAAAATGTTGAGTCTTTTTTTTACCAGCAAATCTTTTGGAGATATTTTTTTTAGTTTAGATGAATTTGAAGAGATTAGAAGTTTTTTTGATAAATCTGAAAAAGGATTCAGAATTACATCAAATCAAAAAGAAATTAAACACTTGTTTTCAAAATTAAAAGAAGCCACGAAAATGGAACGATTTATAATTTTCTTAAAATTAATGAAGTTGATATCTTCCTCTGAATTTGAATACTTATCTAGTTTTAATTATTCTAAAAAATACACTGATAGAGAAGGAAACAGAATGCGTTCTGTTTTTGAATACACTATTGAAAACGCTCATTTACCTATAACATTATTAGAAATTTCGGAAGTAGCGAATATGACAAAAAATGCTTTTTGCAAGTATTTTAAAAAGCGAACAAATAAAACATACATTAATTTTTTAACAGAATTACGCATAGAAAATGCATGTAAAATTTTACAGAAATCTAAAGAAATCTCTATAAATGAAATAGCTTTTAATGTTGGCTTTTCAAATATATCCAACTTTAACAGACAGTTTAAAAGACTAAAAAAAACAACACCTACAAATTATAGAAATCATTTATTTGGTTAAGACTAAAAGTTATTTTACATACTACAAATATGAAATAACGAAAGCGCCATAATTTCCATGATGAGTAGTAGAAATAGAAATTGGCAACTTTTTATTATGTTGATATAAATATGGAATACCTAAACCATTTTTTTTAAGCCATACTTTTTGATCAAAACAAGCTAATAATTTCTGTTTTATTTTTTTGGTTTTATTTTCATTTTTATCAACAAAAAACAAATGAGAAACCATTTTTTTAGATTGATATTCTTGCGCTACCGAATACACATACCTACCTGTTAAATTAGTTTTTATATAATATTTTTTTGATTCTATTTTTACTATTCCTGTAGATTTATTTATAATTTTACATGAAAATTTTAATGGAGCATAAAAACGTTTTTGAAACTCTTGAGTGTAACATTTATAAGCAGCCTCTTTCATAGACCAAAATAACCAAACTTTCAAAAAAGGATTATCTGAATTTTTAATTAATTTTTGTTCGTAATCTGTAAATTGTTTTTCTAAAAACCCTTTGCGCTGCCAATTACTTTGTGTTTTTGCCAAATTTAAATCAACAATATCATTGCCAATCATTAGGCATTCATTTTGGTCTTAATGATGTCAACAGTTGCTTTTACAGATAGCATTTTTTCCATAGAATCATTATCAATTTCTATGTTAAATTCATCTTCTACATCTAAAATAATATCTACCAAATTAGCAGAATTTATTTCTAAATCTTTTATAAAATCTGTTTCTTCGTTAATATTTTTAAACCCTTCTTCGTTCTGCACATAAGGCTTAATAATAGTGGTTAATTTTAAGATGATATCTTCTTTTGTCATTTTATATAAATTCTTTTCAGACCTCATCGATTTTAAAAACCTTTGAAGTCATTCTTTTGTCACACTTCTAAATATTTTTTAAAGATAACACAAGCATTTACATCACCAAAACCAAAACTTGCTTTTGCTACAATATTCACTTCTTTTGGTATCAATTTCTTTGGGATTTTATCCGTAGAAATTAACTCTAAAATTTCTGGATGCACATCATTACAATTGATATTCGGAAACAAAAATTGCTCTTTAATCTGTAAAACAGATGCTACAGATTCTATAGCGCCAGAGGCTGCTAAGCAGTGCCCAACTTGAGATTTTAAAGAATTGATAAATGGAAAATCAGTTCCTTTTCTACCCAAAGCTTTTGTCCAATTTTCAATTTCTAAACTATCTTTTGATGTTGCTGTTAAATGCCCGTTAATGGCATCAATAGCATCCGCATTAATATTGGCATCAACCAAGGCATCTGTAATGCATTTTTGCACAGCTTCTGCATTAGGAGCTGTTAAAGTACCTCCATTTCTTTGACCTCCCGAATTTACATTTCCGCCTAAAACCTCAGCATAAATGGTTGCATTTCTTGCTAAAGCACTTTCTAAAGACTCTAAAACTAGTGCTCCTCCTCCACTTCCAGGTACAAAACCAGCAGCTGTTGCACTCATTGGTCTTGACCCTTTTTCTGGAGACTCATTATGTTTGTAGGTCATTACACGCATCGCATCAAAACCACCCCAAGTGTACAAACTGCTGTCGCTAGAACTACCCACCAACATTCTTTTTGCTTTCCCATTTTTAATGCGTTCAAAACCCAATAACAAAGCCTCTGTACCTGTTGTACAGGCTGATAAATTTGTGGTTACTTGATTTCCAAAACCAAGAATGCCTCCTAAATAAGCAGAAATACCACTTGCCATAGTTTGTACTACAGAAGTACTTCCTAAACGCCTAACTTTTTGGTCGTCAATTTTGTAAATCGATTCTCTAAATTTCTCGATTCCTGAGGTACCCGTGCCAAAAATTAATCCTGAATCGTAATCTGTTTTTGAATGTTCATCAACCCTAAAACCAGCATCCTTCCAAGCATCAATTGCTGCCATACATCCATATAAAATAGAAGTGCTGTTAAAACCACGCAGTTGTAGAGGTGATAAATATTCTAGCTTTTTTTCTTCAGAAATTTCTGGAATGCCACCTATACAACATGAAAACCCTTTGTCTTTTAATGCTTGATGAAAAGTGATTCCTGATGTACCAGACTTTATAGCATTTGTAAAATCAGGTAAACCCACACCATTTGGGGCAACGACTCCTAAACCTGTTATGACGACTCTGTTTTTCAATTTATAAATATTTTAAATACCGATTTTCACAAACCTTCCCTTTCTTTTAATTTCATTTATTTTAAAAACTTCAACTAACTTTTCAGACCTCACAGATTTTAAAAACCTGTGAGGTATTTTTGCGAATATAAAATAGCTATTTAGCGATTATCATTCCAGAAATTTCACCTCTGCAAACCAATTCGTTTTTTGTATTTATCATCTTTACTTTACATTTTAATTTATTGAATCTAAAATACACTTTCTCAGAAATTACGGTTACTTTTTGATTAGGTAAAACCGAAATATAAAAATCAACTTGATTTGAGGTTAGCGCAATTTGTGGTTTCTTTTCTGATGATATTTCATCTTTCATTAAATAAATACCCAAACAAACCACACCAATTTGTGCCATAGTTTCTGTTAAAATAACGCCAGGTGTAATTGGGTTGTCTTTAAAATGCCCTTCATAAAAAAACTCGTTTTCTTTAAAAGTGTAATTTCCAACAATTCCATTTTCTGAAATTTCTGTAAGCTCATCAACAAATAAAAAAGGTGTTGTGTACGGAAGGTTTTTTATGATTTCTGATGATTTCATTTTGTTTGTTTAAACAGACCTTTCAGGTTTTTAAAACCTGAAAGGTCTTATCATATACTTAATCATTACCACTCTAACAAAATACGTTGCGCAGAAAATCCTGGTCCAAAACTTAGCATAATGCCACGTTCGCCTTTTTGCGGATTTCTGTCCATAAAACGTTCTAAAACATATAAAACTGTGGCACTAGACATATTGCCATACAAACGCAATACTTCTTTGGTATCGTCTATATTTTTGCCTAATACACCAAATAAATCTTCTACAGTTTGCACAATTTTCTTTCCTCCAGGATGAAAAATCAAATGATTGATATCTTCAATTTTTAAATTATTTTGCTCTAAAAAAGGGTGAATTATTGCTGGAAAATGATCAGAAATTTTTTGGGGAACTTCTTTATCTAAAATCATTTGTAAGCCTGAATTTACCAAATTAAAACCCATCATATGTGTGGCATCATAAAAATGATACATGGCTTCATCTACAATAGTTGGCCCTTGATCTTCATCATAAGAAGATAAAATAACGCTAGATGCTCCATCACCAAAAATGGCAGCACTCACTATATTTGTCATAGAATAATCGTCTAACTGAAAGGTTGCTGTTGGTGCTTCTACAGCAACAACCGCTGCTCTTTTGTTCGGGTTTGCTTTTAAGAAGTTTTTGGCGTAAATAATTCCAGAAACTCCTGCAGCACAACCCATTTCTGTAACTGGCAAACGCACAATATCTTGCTTCATTCCTAAAGAATTAATCAAATAGGCATCTACAGAAGGAATCATTATACCTGTACAACTTACCGTTATTATATAATCTAAATCTGTTGGTTTTAAATTGGCTTTTTCTAATGCTTTTTTGAGCGATTGTTCTGCTAATTGGGTAACTTCTCGCTTATAAATATTGTTTTTAGCTTCAAAAGAAGTGGCTGTAAAAACTTCTTCAGGATCCATAATTGAATAGCGTTTGTCTACACCTGCACCTTCAAATAATTTAATTACCTTTCGTTGAAAACGGGTTTCTTGATCTTGCATCCATAATTTTACAAACGGAATGATATCTGTCGTTTCTCTATAATATTTAGGTAGCTGTTTTGCTACGGATGTTATTTTTACTTTCATAATAATATGACACGAATTTTACTAATTTTCACAAATAAAAAACGCTTTAATTTCTCTAATTACATCGTTTTTTTTACAAATTAGAATTTTAAACTTTAGATTTTGACGTCTTTATTATCCATAGAAAACGGAATGCCCATTTCCAAGAAATTTGAGGTTGCTTATTTATCTTTAGTGATAATTTTCTCAAATCTTTTCTTTTAAATCCTCTTAAAACTGAGGTTAAACCGTCTTCTATAATCATTTTATTTTTGATAAAAAGAGACAACAACATAAACAAATAATAGGCTAGTTTATTTCGATGTAAATCGTTAACTACAATCCCTATTTTGGTTTGTTTTACAGTATTGCTTAAAAACGAATTGAGTTCTTTTTCTTTAAAATGATGCAAAAATAACGTAGCCAATACTACATCAAATTCTTGTGTTTTAAATTCTTCAGAAAAAATATCTTGTGTTTTAAAACTTAGTTCTTGATATTCTAAAGACAATTCGTTTGCATATTCTATGGCAGTTGGGTTTGCATCTACGCCCAATAATTTAAATTTATACTTGTGTTTTCTACCAAATTTAGCCACATCTCTTAAAATATCTCCATGGCCACAACCAATATCTACAATTGTAATTGCTTGCGCTTTGGGATGGTTTTTTAAAAGAGATTTCAATCCGTTTACGGTTACTCTATTTCCACCTAACCAACGATTTATATTTTCTAATTTATCTAAAGTATCACGCAACAAATCGCCTCCAATAGAAAAATCATCCATTAGTTCTTCTTTGTCGGTTCTTTGTTTTGTGTTGATAAAAAAATCCATTACACCTTTATTGGTTTTCCGTGGGTTTGTTTAATAATGATAGGTAACAAAAATGGCGCTCTTCGTAAAACTTGTAATAATATGTTCGCCACTTTATCATTTCTAAATAATTTTGCAATAAAATGTCCTGCTTTTAAACGCCATTTAAATTGTTTGTTCCACTGCCTAATATATAGCTTTTCCATTTCATTTCTTGACGCATTTGCATCATTCAAGTAATTTAGAATGAGTTTTGATGCTATTTGCGCAGATTGTATGGCCATACTCATACCATTACCACATAGTGGATGAATCATTCCTGCAGCATCGCCACACATTACAATATGGTTTTCAATAGGATTTTTTGTTTCGAATGATATTTGACTAATAGATAATGGTTTCTGCCAAATGGGAGTTGTATTTTTAAAAACATCTTTTAAATATTGATTTTTAAAAACAACATTTTCTTGAAAATCAGCAATATTTTTATGTTTTTTAAAGGATGAAAAATTCGTGATATAACATAAATTAATAGCGTTATCTTCTATTTTAGACACTCCACAATAACCTCCTTTAAAATTATGAAGCGCTACCAAATCTTGTGGAAAATTTCCTTTTACGTGAATCTTAACCCCTAAATAAGGCGATTTTTTTTGAATAAAGTCGCGCTCTAACTTTACATCTAACAAAGAACGTTTACCAAAAGCACCAATGGCAGTTTTAGCAGTAAACGAATGGTTTTCTTTGGTGTCTACCGTAAATATATCATTTTGATAATCGATTTGTAATACTGAATCTTGAAGAATGGTGGCTCCGTTTTTAATGGCTTTTTTATACAATTCAAAATCTAAAGTATATCTCGAAATTCCAAAACCACCAAGAGGCAATTTTGCAGAAATAAGTTTGTTATTTGTAGTTGAAATTTGAAAATTATCAATTTTTACTGCACCAAAATCAAAAGGATTGATATCAAGAAAAGCTAAATACGGTAAAACTTCGTTAGAAATATACTCACCACAAACTTTATGTTTTGGGTAGCTATTTTTCTCTATCAATAAAACAGCTCTACCTAATTTTGATAAATGGATGGCATTGCATAATCCTGCTAAACCACCACCAATAATAATAACATCAAAATATTTATCTTTTATCAAGTCTTATGTTGTTCCTGTAAATTCTAGTTCTATTTTTGCAGATTTAGACAAACTTACGTCGTTTTCTCCAAGATTAAAATCTTTTCTCTTAATTTTAAAATTCGATTTGATGGTAATTTTTTGATCATCTTCTGAAACATCAAAAGGTATTTGAACTCTCTTCGCAATTCCTTTTATTCTTAAAATTCCTATCAGATACAAATCGCCATTTTTTCTTTTTTCAATTCTTGAAGATTTAAAATAAATGAATTTATAATTCTTTTCAAAAAAATATTTTCTATTTAAAATCATTTGGTCTCTACTTTTTTTTCCCATAGAGATTGATTTTACTCGAATCTTCAAATGAATATAACTGTTTTCTAAATCGTTAGAATTAAAGTTTGTATGTACTTCTGACTCATTAAAATTTCCTACAACTTCTACTCCGAATTTTTTTACTGAAAATAACGCCTTAGTTTGACTATGATTTTGTCGCCATTCTTGAGAAAAAACAGCCGTTGAAAAACTAAAAAAAACGAAAAAGAATAGATTTTTGATCATGGGGGATAATTTTAAATTTACTAAATATAACAATTATTTACGAATTGAATACCTAATGGTAATTTAATTATATTTTATAAAATGATAAAAATTGTTGTTGAAAGCTTTATAATTTTGGCTTTATTTACCTTTTTACGAAAGGATATTCGCATAGCGCAAAAAGGTCTAATAGCCAAAAATAGTTGGTAAAAACCTTTGAAAGGGTTATTACCAATGGATTTAAGAAAAGTTTATTGAAACTGGTTTCAATAAACTTTTTTGTAGTATGAAAACATCAAAAAAAAGCGTTGTTGGGGTTGTCAAAATCTTGACACAATTAAATGGGGAAAACAACAAGGAAAACAAAGATTTAAATGCAAAAATTGTGGTTTACTTTTCACCTCTAAAAACAAATCTGTTACAGATTCAAACCGATTTATTTGGTTTGAAAAATGGATTATAGGAAGAAGAACAATGCTACAATTATTCGAAGAAAGTAATTATTCGATAAGAACGCTTAAACGATATTTCAACGATTACCTTTCTAAGCCTCCAATTCTATCTGTTTATCCTTCTGAGAAGGTCAATCTCCTTATTGATGGTACTTATTTTAGCAATGGTATTTGTTTAGTTTTATATAGAGATGCCACCATTAAATTCACACAACTTTATCGTTTTTCAGATGCTGAAAATTATTCAGAAATTAAAGAAGATTTAGAGAATCTTTTAGAACTTGGTGTTCAAATAGAAAGCGTTACTTCTGACGGACACAAATCTATATTAAAAGCGGTAAGAGAAGTGTTACCAGACGCTAAACTACAACGTTGTTTAGTTCATATACAAAGAGATTGTAGAATATGGTTGACCAATAGACCTAAAAGTTTAGCTGGTTATGATTTAAAGCAAATTAGCTCTAAAATGCATTTAATAACGTCACATTATGAGTTAAGTTTGTGGTTATTAAGTTTGGATAAATGGTATCAAGAATATAGAGAATATATCAACCAAAAAAGCTACAATTTAGAAACAGAAAGATATTGGTATACTCATAAAATGGTTAGAAGATCTTTTATGACTATTAAAAGAGCGTTGCCAAATATGTTTCACTATTTAGACAATCCAAAAATACCTAAATCAACCAATTCTATTGAATCTTTTTTTGGTCATATGAAAGGACATTTAAACATACATAGAGGCTTATCTTACAAACACAGAAAGCAATATATAATGTGGTATTTATTCTTTAAAAACAGAGCGTAGGTTTTTTTTAGCTATAAACTTACCAGTAATCAAAAAAGGACTTCGTTAAAAGTCCTTTCATTACTGTATAAGATTAATCTTATCGCTAATAAGTTGCTCCTCAGCAGCGCTTATTTCCTCTTCAGATTAATGCCATAATATAAAAATAATTTTAATCAAAATTACCAACTATTTTTGGCACCATTACCCGCAAAAAAATTACAATATTATAAACTTATAAGTTATTCCCTGACTTTTAACAATATACAACCCTTTCTTCAAAGAACTCGTTGTTATAAAACCTTGTTTTGTTTCTATCTTTTTAGAAATTAATTTTTTTCCATTTATGTCAAAGATTTGCACCCAACCAATTTGGTTATCGGTTTTAATATTTAAGATTTCTTTTGTTGGATTTGGATAAAAAGAAATATATTTTTCAATTGAATTATTACGATGAAGAGAAAGAGCTGCACAAGTATCATCACCAAAAATTTGTACTTCTTCTATGCTATTCCAACCACTTCCTTCTGAATTTCCAAAACCATAAATACGTAAATATTGTATTTCTTGAAATGGCGAAAATGGAAAATCTTCGAAACCAACTATATTTCCAGCACTGGTAATTACCTCTGTAACATCTGTAAAGTTTGTACCATCATTAGAAGTTGCTATTTTAAAACTAGTTGTTCTTTGCGCTCCTTTATGAAAGTAGATTTTAACGCTAGTTACTGTTTTTTTACACTGTAAGTTATAGGTTAAATACGCAGAACCATCTGTAGAATTTGCAGACCATCTTGAAGAATCATCGCCATCTATAGTGTTTTCTGGAATGTTTGGGTCTTGCGTACCCACACCTGTTACTGTAAGGCCTGTTAATGCAATTGCATCATCTACATTAAAGGTTTCTAAAGATTGGTTTACTTGAAGTGTAGTACTTAAATCTCCATTGTTTTGTGAAATGATTAAAGTTGCTGTTCTAGCAGTACCAGATTTATTTTCAGTTACTGTAATGTTAACAGTTTCGCTATTACTTCCGTTTAAGGTACTTACAGATAGCCAATCTGAATTTTCTGAAATAGACCAATTTATATTGGAATTGATATCAAAACTTTTAGAACCACTGTCTATATTAAAATTTATGGTATTGGTTGATGTAAGTAGTTGATCAGAAACGTTAGATAAGAAACCTATTTTTTCTCCTACATCGCTATTTGTATATGGTAAATTTGTTCCATTTGCGCCAAATTCTTCTGCACCTGCATCTGGGTTGTCATCTCTTGTACCTCCTAAAACATCATCATTTATAAAAGAATACGAACCTACACTTGCATCAATTGCTGCACTTGCATCAGTAATTCTAAAAAAATCAGTACCACTTTCTAACAAGCCATTAGAAACGGTTTGGTTGTTATTGGTTCCGTTTGATAAATGCCAAGTACCATTTTGGGTAATGTTACCTTGGGCAACCGAATTTCCAGAGGGCGACGTATTTATTTGATACGCATTTATGCTGGTATTGTACATAATATTATTGGCAACAGTTAAATTTTCTGGTTCTTCAGTGCCTCCTAATGAGGTACCCACTCTAATGGCATAATCACAATTTACCAAAGTGTTGTTGATAACTTGTGTGTTTTTAACTTGATAATATCCACTTAAAGCCGAATTAGTTACACCATTCATTACATTAATTCCACCTGTTACGTTAGAGCCTGATCCACTAGGTTTAAAAGAGTTTACACCTTCTATATAATTGTTGTAAATTTTATGATCTTCACCTATAATCCTTACACCACCTGTAAAAGCGTTATTATTAGCAAAAAAGTAATTGTTAAAAACCTCACAGCCATTGCCATGCCTTAAGGTTAATGTTCCTTGATAATCTCTAAAAGTATTGTTGTAATACTTGTTTTTTCCGCTTTTGTTAGATATGATTTCTACTTCGCCAGACCAATTGTAGAAATAATTATCATAAACTTCTGAATAAGAATCAGATAAAGAAGTAGTACTTGTGCCAATTCGTATAGCATCTTGATCATTTAACCCATTTACATCATTATCTACAGGAACTCTATCTGCAAAATAATTATGATGAATTTTTAAATAATCTGCATTGGCCAACGATCTATTATCATTAATTATACTACCCACTCCATATTTACCGATAAAAGAATTGTGCGCAATTTCATTATACTGACCATCTACAAGATACACCCATTTAAATTTCATCGTTTTCTGTGCATCTGTACCATTATACGCATCAATTTTATTGTTAATAACCTTACAATTATCACATTGATTGAGTTCAAATATTGGTTCAATAACATCATTATCAACAATTAAATTTGATGGATTTTGAAAAACCAAACCAGCAACTGTTATATGATTTCCTCTCATATACACCCTAGAATTACCCGTTAAAAACACTGATCCTGGATTTTGAGCTCTAATTATTATAGGTTGACTAGCTGTAGCATTTTTGTTGATACTAATAAAAACGTTATTCCACGTTCCTGTTGCAAGAATAATTTCTGAACCCGCAGACGCATTAGCAATAGCCGTTTGTAATTCTGACGTATTATTTACTACAATTTGACTTTTAGTTATGCTAAAAAAAAGAAGTGAAATAATTAGAACGCTAATTTTGAATACTTTGAATACCATATTTACAATTCATTAAATTGGTTAACCAATTTTGTTTTTGTAAATATAACAACAAATTACGTACTTACCAGATTTATTTTAAGAAGCATTACACTACCAAATTTGCCAACTCTTTGCCTACCAAACTACCAATGGCAATGCCCATTCCTCCCAAGCGCACTCCACAAAAAACGTTATTAGAAACTTGTTTTACAATGGCATTTTTCTGATTGCCAACACCCATAATACCACTCCATCTGTATTCAATTTCGAATTTTGTATTTGGTAAAATGGTTTCTTTTAAGATTCTTTCTAACTCGTTTTGTATGATTTTTGTCTGCCCAAATTCGGTAGTTTCTTCAGTTTTAAAATCGAGATTTCTACCACCTCCAAAGAGGATTCTATCCTCAATATTTCTAAAATAATAATAGCCTTTATTTAGATGAAACGTGCCTTTAATCTGTAGATTTTTAATTGGTTTTGTAATAAGAACTTGTGCTCTTGCTGGTTTTACATTGTCATCTAACAATTGACTTGCAAAACCGTTTGTGGCAACGAACAATTTATTGGTATAAAAATCTAATCTGTTGGTTTTTATATTTATTTTAGAACCATTTTCAACAAAACTTTTTAGAGTGATATTGTTTAAAATTTTTACGCCTAAATGTTGCACTTTTTTTAATAATTCTGATGCCATTTTTCCAGTATCAATTTGACCTTCAAAATTATTAACAATGTATTTTTGATGTACTTTTTGAAAACCAAAAGTATTCTCAGAAATCGAAAAAACATCTTGTTTAAAAATAGGTTTCAAAAGTTGATTAATTTGTGTTTTTTTAGAAATGCATTCTTCAAAAAAATGCCGAGATTCGCATAATTCAAAACCTTTGTTTTGTTGAAAATCGATATTTTTATCACCCAAATTATTACGCAATAATTGTAAACCTTTCCAACGTTTATCAACCAAGTTAAAAACTTCTTTTTCAGTATGAGAGTTCAAATCATCAATAATTTCAGACAAACTACCAAAACAAGCAAAACCTGCATTTTTAGTAGATGCACCTTGAGGTAGCATTCCTTTTTCTAGAATAACAATTTTTGCTTTTGGATGGTTTTTCATCAGTTCTAAAGCGCAATTTAAACCCACAATGCCACTACCAACAATGGTAAAATCGATGTTGGTAAACCATTCTTTTAATTCCCAATAACTATAATTCATTATTGTTTTTTTATTTTCAAGACCTCACAGGTTTATAATTTAAAGCTCTTTTTCAAAACAAATACTATTCTCCATCCCTATATATTGTCCGTAATTTGGTATCACTTTATAATCACATTTGTCATAAAAATGTACAGCTTCTTTTTGTCTTTTACCAGTTTCTAAAACACATTTTTTATGTCCTAATTCTTTCGCCCAAACTTCTAATTCTGTTAATATTTTCTGCGCAAATCCTGTTCCTCTTTCTTCTGGAGCAACATACATTCTTTTTACCTCCATAGCATCAGAATTAAATTTTTTGATGGCTCCACAACCCATAGCTACATCATCTTTATAAATTACAACTACGTGTTGTAAAACATCAATATGATTAAACTGATTGTAAAAATCGTGTTCATCTCCGTCCGTAATTTTTAAATAAGCATCTAAATACTTTACCAAATTGATAAAATCTTTGTTTTCTGAATTTGTTCTAACTATTTTCATCATACTTTAATTTTTCTGTCATCGCGAATGAGCTACGAATGAAGCAATCTACATTGTTTAAAAAGATTGTTTCGTAGACTTGCGATGACACGCAACCTTAAAAATCAAATTGTAACTGCACCCAAACAGGGGCTTTCTTTTCAGTATTTAAATTACCAAAAGACAATCCTAAAAGGCGTACAGAATTTATCAATTTATCTTGATATAATAGTTCTTTTACTACAGGAAAAAATTCGCTTTTTTTCTGCATAAAATTTGATTTGGTTTTACTTCTTGTTTGTTGCGTAAAATCAGAATATTTTATTTTTAAGGTGATGGTTTTACCCTTTGTTTCACTTTTTAGCATTCGTCTTTCTAATTCATCTGCAATTTTTTCTAATTTTTCAATCATAAAAATTTCTGAAGAAATATTTTCACTAAATGTTCTTTCTGCAGCTAAAGATTTTCGAATTCTATTTGGTTTTACTGGGCTATTGTGAATGCCGCGAACAATATTGTAATAATGCGTGCCAGATTTACCAAATAAAGACATGAGTTCTTCTAGCGATTTCTGCTTTAAATCGTTCCCAACAAAAATGCCTAAATTATACATTTTGGCAGCAGTAACTTTACCAACACCATAAAATTTATTGACAGGTAATTCTTCTAAAAACGAGATTACCTCATCTGGATGCACTGTTTTTTGTCCATTGGGTTTGTTAATATCAGAAGCAACTTTTGCAATAAATTTATTGATAGAAATACCTGCAGATGCTCGTAAACCAGTTTCCTCAAAAATTCGCTGTCTTATTTCTCTGGCAATATCATTTGCAGACGGATTTCCTTTTTTGTTTTCGGTAACATCTAAATAAGCTTCATCTAAAGAAAGTGGTTCTACCAAATCTGTATAGTCGTAAAATATTTCTCGAATTTGTGCAGAGAGTTCTTTATACCTAGCAAAATCTGAATTTACAAAAATAATATGTGGACATTTCTGTTTCGCTAAAACATTGCTCATTGCAGATTTTACGCCAAATTTTCGCGCTTCATAACTTGCTGCAGAAACTACACCTCTATCTCCACCTCCACCAACAGCAATGGCTTTTCCTTTTAGTTCAGGATTATCCAATTGTGCTACAGATGCATAATACGCATCCATATCTACGTGAATAATTTTACGAAAAGGAGGTTGGAGTTTCATTTTTTAAAATTACAAAACATCGTTTTTCTTTACTAAAAAAGCTGTACATTTATTTTTCTAAATGGGGCATTAGCTCAGTTGGCTAGAGCGTTACGCTGGCAGCGTAAAAGTCATCAGTTCGAATCTGATATGCTCCACTATTATTTTAAAAAGTTGATACAAATATTAATGGTCTCTTCTAGTTCTTTTGATAAAACTTCTTTTTCCCAAGGATGAGAAACATTAAATACGTGATTGGCGTTTTTAATAATTTCAAATTGTGCTTTTGGGTTCCATTTTTTTAGATTTTCACCTTCATTAATAAAAACAGCATCGTCCTTATCTCCATGAATTATTAACTGAGGTATTGTTAATTTTTCGGTCGCTTTTTGAATATTTAAACGCTCTTCATTGGCTTTAAAATCTTCATAAAACTGATAAAAATGAGGCATATTTTGTTTGGTTCGTCCATTAACCACGTATTTTACCCCTGTTTTTTTCCAGTTTTCTAAATCGCCAATGGTAGAAGATCGTTTGCCAAAATCACAAACGCCTGCTAACGTAATTACTTTTTTTACTCTTGCATCTTCGTTTGCTTTTAACAACACAATTCCTCCTGCTCTACTGTGTCCAATTATAGAAATGTCGTCAATATTAACCTCTTTTTTGTAGTTTTCTTCGGATGAAATCCAATCTAAGATACTTTCTAAATCATCTAATTCTTTGGTGTAATTATTATTCCCAAACGCCTCTAAATCTGGAAAATCTATTGGTTGTTCAGCAGTGCCTCCATTATGAGAAAAATTGAATTTAATAAAGAAAAAACCTGCTTTTGCAAATGCTTGTGCCATTAAATTCCAAGCGCCCCAATCTTTAAAACCCTTATATCCGTGGCAAAAAATAACCACTTTTTTAGGTTGATGATTGTCTTGATAAAAAACATCAGTTACAATTGGTTTTTGATGTTTTCCATCAACGATTATATTATTTTGAATTTTCATTTGTAAAATTTTATACTACAAATTTAAGGAAAGTAAATACTTATAAAACAATATGGTAAAACTTAAGGCAATTAAGGTGAATTGATTATTTATAAAATAAATAAATTAAATTTCCTACAGCTACAATACCCGTTAAAGAACCTAGGATAAAATCCATTTTAGATGCAATATAAGTAAGTTTATGTTCTATTTTATTCGCTACAATAGCATAAATGGCATATATAGTAAACGATCCTATTGTAGACCCTATAGAAAAATAAAAGGCATTAATTAAAGCATATTCAAAGTATTCTATGCCAATTAAAATAGAGATAAAAGTAAAATAAAAAGGAATTGCCATCATATTTAACAGCGACATCATAATTCCGTAGAAATAAGCTTTTGATTTTGGTATTTCTTTATCCTTATTATCTTCTTTGGTAAAAAAATACAACCTAAAAAAGTTTATTGAAAGTAGCAAAAGAATACCTGTACCTATTTGCTGAATTAAGGTAATATATTCTGAATTTTTCATTAAAATACTTGCTAAATATGCACCTATATTTGCTTGAAAAAACAGCACTGTTGCATAACCACCAATCAAATAAAAAGCAGGTTTTTTACCATTTCTTAAACTAAATTTTACAACAGTTAAGTTTAAAAAACTTGGAGTTATACTTCCTAAAGAAGCTATACTAAAACCTAAAAAAAAGCAAATTACAAAGTTCATATCAAATTTATTCTAAGCAAATAAACAAAGAAACGCGCCAATTTATTGACGCGTTTCCTATAAATAATATAACTATCAGTATTTTAAATAATTCCTTGAGCCAACATGGCATCAGCTACTTTAACAAAACCTGCAATATTTGCTCCTCTAACATAATCTATAGAACCATCATCATTTTTACCATATTCTACGCAAGAATCATGAATATCTTCCATAATGTCTTTTAGTTTTTCATCTACTTCTTTGCGAGTCCAACTCATTCTTAACGCATTTTGACTCATTTCTAAACCAGACGTAGCTACACCACCAGCGTTACTTGCTTTTCCTGGTGCAAATAAAATTTTTGCATTCTGAAATGCATGCATAGCATCTGGTGTAGAAGGCATATTTGCACCCTCTGAAACACACATACAACCATTTTCTATTAATATTTTTGCTTCTTCTCCATTTAACTCATTCTGTGTTGCACAAGGCAAAGCAATATCACATTTAACAGACCAAGGTCTTTGTTTTGCCACATATTTTGCAGACGGATATTTTTCTAAATACTCACTAATTCTAGCACGTTTTTCATTTTTTAAATACATCACGTGTTTTAACTTTTCTGTATCTATACCTTCATCATCATAAATATACCCACCAGAATCCGAAAGAGTTACTACTTTTGCGCCTAATTCTATTGCTTTTTCAGCGGCATACTGTGCCACATTTCCAGAGCCAGAAATTACGACTACTTTACTATCAAACGAATCGTCTTTAACTTTTAACATATTATCTGCAAAATATACTGCACCATAACCTGTTGCTTCTGGTCTAATTAAAGAACCTCCCCAAGACTGTCCTTTACCAGTTAAAACACCTGTAAACTCATTGTTTAGTTTTTTGTACATACCAAACATAAATCCAATTTCTCTTGCACCTACTCCAATATCCCCAGCAGGAACGTCTGTACTTGGTCCAATATGTCTAAACAATTCTGTCATAAAAGCATGGCAAAAACGCATAATTTCGTTATCTGACTTTCCTTTAGGATCAAAATCAGATCCTCCTTTTCCACCACCCATAGGTAATGTGGTTAAAGAATTTTTAAACACTTGTTCAAAAGCTAAAAACTTTAAGATGCTCGCATTTACTGTGGGATGAAAACGCAAACCACCTTTATAAGGACCAATTGCAGAATTCATTTGCACTCTATATCCTCTATTTACTTGAATCTCTCCATCATCATCTACCCAACAAACACGGAAAGAAATTAATCTTTCTGGTTCTACCATTCTTAAAAGAACGTTTTTCCCGAAATAAATATCATTATCAATGATATAAGGAATTACAGTTTCTGCTACTTCTTGTACAGCCTGTAAAAATTCTGGTTCATGTCCATTACGTTGTTTTACCAAGTCCATGAATCCGTCAATTTTGGATTTAATACTTTCCTCCATACTTTTTTGTGATATTAATAAAAATTTAACCCTGCAAAGATAGTTATTTTTAAATATGACAAAATAAAAAAGTTTTCTTAATTTTTTTAAAACCCCTTATTTCAATCGATTTCGTTTGCTAATGGTCTTTTCTGTTAAAATACAATCTTTAACTCTTTAAAAAAGTTTAAATTTGTACTCTAATTTTATTTTAAAATGTTAGATAAAGTAAAAGAATTGATTGCAGAAGTTGAAGCATTTAAAGCATCAACTAAAGATGAAGTAGAATCTTTCAGAATTAAATATTTAGGAAGCAAAGGTTTACTAAAAGGGTTGTTTTCTGAATTTAAAAATGTAGATGCAGAATTGCGCAAAGATTTTGGCCAGGCATTAAATAACCTTAAAAAGACCGCTGAGGGTAAAGTTGCAGAATTAAACGATGCACTTGAAAATACTGTTGAAGAAAAAAATATTTATGGCGATTTAACTCGCCCTTCTGAACCCATTGAGTTAGGTTCTCGCCATCCAATATCTTTGGTGAAAAATCAAATTATTGAAGTTTTTAATAGAATTGGTTTTACCGTTTCTGAAGGCCCAGAAATAGAGGACGATTGGCACAACTTTAGTGCGTTAAACTTGCCTGAATATCATCCTGCAAGAGATATGCAAGACACCTTTTTTATTGAGCAAAATCCTGATATTTTATTACGTACACATACATCTTCTGTACAAGTGCGTTATATGGAAGAAAACGAGCCGCCAATCAGAACAATTTCTCCAGGAAGAGTGTTTAGAAACGAAGATATTTCTGCTAGAGCACATTGTATTTTTCATCAAGTAGAAGGTTTATATATAGATACCGATGTTTCTTTTGCGGATTTAAAACAAACGCTTTTATACTTTACCAAAGAGATGTTTGGGAAATCTAAGATTCGTTTACGCCCTTCTTATTTCCCCTTTACAGAGCCAAGTGCAGAAGTAGATATTTACTGGGGATTAGAAACAGAAACAGATTACAGAATTACAAAAGGTACTGGTTGGTTAGAAATTATGGGCTGTGGAATGGTAGACCCTAATGTGTTAAAAAACGCAAATATAGATCCTACAAAATATTCGGGTTATGCCTTTGGAATGGGTATAGAACGTATTGCCATGTTGTTGTATCAAATACCAGATATTAGAATGTTTTATGAAAATGATAAGCGTTTTTTAGAGCAGTTTAAATCGGTTTTATAAGCCCACCCTAACCCTCCCAAAGGGAGGGAACTCAAATATTTACGAAATGTATTCGTGAAAATTTGTGTAATTCGTGGCAAAAAAAGATACTGAAACAAGTTCAGCACAAGTGAAAAAAGACATAAAAATACCAGAAGTTACCAATGTAGAAATGGCAGTTGTTTATGAATACAATGATATTTATAAAACTGATGATTGGAACGTGTATATCATCAATAACAAAAATGTTGATTTAGAAATGTTAGTAATTGTTTCTCAAGGTTTTTCTGATACTAAAACCACTTCTTTATTACGTAAAAAGTTAGATAAATTACCAGCAAATTCTTTTGCTAAGATTGAACTAATTCAACCTGAATTATTCAAATTAAACAATCGTTTTCAAGTTACTTTCTTTGAAGGAAATACTTTGTATGAAAAAACATTCATCTTCGAAGCAAACACCATTAAAGAAGGTGCTTTGCGTATGATAACTGAGCTAAATAAACGTGGAGTTTTGGCGAGTTAGTCATTGCGAACAAATGAAGCAATCTTTCTTTTAAAACTATAACTTATCAATAAGCAGATTACTTCAGTCGTTCCTCTTTCGTAATGAAATCAACCCAAAAAACCAATAATCAAATACAAAATAGTAGTAATTACGCCACCAAATAACGCATAAGGCAATTGTGTTTTTACGTGGTCTATATGATCGCTTGCAGAAGCCATTGATGATATAATTGAGGTATCTGAAATTGGCGAACAATGGTCTCCAAAAATTCCACCTCCTAAAGTTGCAGCAACCACAATCGTTAAATCTGCATTATGAATATTAGCCATTGGTACAGAAATTGCCAACATAATTGCAAAAGTTCCCCAAGAAGTTCCTGTAGAAAATGCAATAAAAGAACTCACCACAAAAACTACTGCTGGTAGCAATTCTGGAGATAACCAACTTTCTGTAATATTTGCTACGTAATTACCAGTATCTAAAACTTTACACGCATCACCAATTGCAAAAGCCAATAACATTAATAAAGCCAAAGGCATTAATTCGCTAATTCCTTTTAAAGTTAGGTTTACAGCTTCTTTTGGTTTTAAAATACCTTGAACAAAATACGTCATAATTGCTACTAAAATAGCCGTAATTACTGCATATAAAACCGATGATGAACCAGAACCTTCGCCAATGGCTAAAGAAGCGTGATTTAAAAATGAAGTTGCTTCTTTTACAGCATCCCAACCTGTATAAATTAAGTTAATAGGCATCATTAAAACCATCACCAAAAGTGGCACAATCATATTATGCGCTTTGGCTTCTATACCTTCTTTTGGCGGAAAAGAAGTTACCTCATCAGAAATCATTGGTTTAGAACCTTTATTTAATAACTCACCAGTTTCCTTAGTTCTTTGCTCTGCTTTTTTCATCAATCCAAAATCTTTTTTTGATAAGATGATGAAGAATAAAATGGCAATCGCCAAAAGGGGATAAAAATTATATTTTATGGAAGCAATCATCACCGAAAATGGTTTTTCTATTCCTTGAGTTAACAACAATCCCATAATAAAAGCACCCCAAGCATTAAAAGGGATTAAAATAGATGAAGGTGCAGAACTTGAGTCTGCTATGTATGCTAGTTTTTCTCTTGGAATTCCTAATTTATCAAAAATTGGACGATATAAAGTACCTACAGTTAACGAACTAATACTGGTTTCTACAAATAATAACAACCCAGTAAAGGTGGCTAAAATTTGAACCATCACTCTAGCATAACCTGTTTTTGTATTTTCTAGTTTTTGTAATTTTTTATTAATGATATTGATAAACCCTTCAACACCTTTAGAATATTGAATAAAAATTAACAAAGACCCCACCAAAGCACTAAACATTATAGTTCTTGTATTTCCTTTTGATTGAAAAACGTTAACCATACCTTCTATCATCGCTAATGTTCCTTCTAAAGGATTCCAGCCTTTAATGATTAGCCAAGAAAACCAAATACCAAATAATAAAGCAATATAAACTTGTTTGGTTCTTAATGCTAAAACAATGGCTAATATTGGTGGTAAAACTGAAAGAAATCCGTATTCCATGAAGAAAAATATTTTGCTAAAGATATTAATTAAAGTGTTTTTGCCGAGAAAAAATTGGTGTTTGTCTAAAATACTTTTAAAAACCTTCAATCTTTTGGTCATTTGTATCAAATAATTATAAATTTGATCATCATGAAAATTAGAAACTCTATTTTATTTGGTATTAGCATCCTTTTTTTAAGCTCTTGTGTTGTAAAATCATTAAATCCTTTTTACACCAAAAAAACTATTTCTTACGACAATCGTTTTATTGGAAAATGGACAGATTCTAAAAAAGGGGTTTGGACAGTGGTTCGTTTTAGAGATGAAATCACAAAAAATAATCCTGTAGAAAAAATGAAAAAAGATGACTTGCAGTTGTATAAAGAATACAAAAACAGTTATTATATACAAAGAGAATTTAAAGGAGAAGAAGCATTGTTTTTAGCAACTCCTTTTAAAATTAACAATCAAACCTTTTTAGATTTTTATCCTTTAGAATATCAAGATGATATTAATAATTTATTAGAAAGTCACCTCATTTACACACATAGTTTGGTTAAATACGTCGTACAAAAAAACGGGAAAATTGATGTAAGATGGTTAGATGAAGATAAAATTGAAACCCTTTTTAAAGAAAAGAAAATAAAGATTAAGCATAAAAAAATAGGCACCTTAAAAAACAAATATTTATTAACGGCAACCTCTAAAGATTTAGAAAAATTTATTGAAAAATATATGAATTCTAAAGACGAAGATAAATGGGACACCTCAACAAAATTTACCTTAAGCAAAACCAGTGAAACCGAATAAGTTTATAATACAAAGAACCAATTCTCATAATATAGTAGTATTTAATACTATATTATGGGGGTGTTCTTTTGTTATTTTATTATTTCTTTTTTCAGGAAGAACAACTCCAGAAAAAATAGACTACATCTATACCATTTGCTTTGTAGTAACTTTATGCATGCCTGTTTGTATAAACTTATATGTTTTAGTTCCTAAGTTTTTAAAAAAAGAAAAAAACATTTTGTTTTGCGTGTTTTTTATCTTGAACCTCATTGTTTTTTCTGAGTTAAATCCATTGTTTTTTGAAACCATTGTAAATGGCTTTTTTACAGATTATTACTTTATCAGTTATCATAATAAAATAGAAATTTACTTTATCTTTTTTATCTTTTTTATACTTTCTACCTTGTCTAAATTAGCAGAAGATTGGGTGTATTTAAATAAAGTAGAAAACCAAGTGCTAAAGGCAGAAAAACAAGAAATTGAGCATCAATTGTATTATTTAAAAGGGCAAATTAACCCTCATTTTTTATTCAATTCGCTAAACGTATTATATTCTTTAGCGATTGATAAAAAAGAGGAAATTACTCATGCTATTTTACAGCTTTCCGACATTTTGCGTTATGTAATTTATGATGTAGAAACCGACAAAATTTCGTTACAAAAAGAAATTGATTTGATTAAAAATTACATTGCTTTTGAAAAAAACAGACATATAAAAAACTCAAAAATTAATTTTGATTATAATGTGAATGAGCAGTTAGAAATTTACCCCATGTTGCTTCTACCCTTAATAGAAAACAGTTTTAAACATGGTTTAAAAAGTGGTGTTGAAAATCCTTTTGTAAAAATAGATTTGCGTGAAAACAAAAATCAACTTGTTTTTAAAATTTCGAATAACTTTAAAGAAAAAAACAACTTAAATAATACTGATTATAAGGGTGTTGGATTAAAAAATATTCAAGAAAATTTAGCATTGATATATCCAAAAAAACACTTATTTAATACAGAAATTAAAAATGATGTTTTTACTGTAAACCTTACAATAGATTTACGATTATGAAAATACGTTGTATTATAATTGATGATGAACCATCTTCTCAAAATGTACTAAAATCTTTTATTAATAAAATAGATTATTTAGATTTAAAACAGGTTTGTAATGATGCTTTAGAAGCCCTAGAATATTTAAAAAACACAAGTATTGATTTGCTTTTTTTAGATATTAATATGCCACAACTTTCTGGAATCTCATTTTATAAATCATTACAAAAACCACCTAAAGTAATTTTTACAACTGCATATTCAGAATACGCTTTGGATGGTTTTGATTTAGATGCAACAGACTATTTATTAAAGCCTTTTTCTTTTGAACGTTTTGTGCAGGCCATTTCAAAAATTAAAGTATTAAATGATCAAAAAACAGAAAGTATCATTATAAAATCTAACAAAAGGTTGCACCAAATTAAAGTAGATGATATTTTGTATGTTGAAAGTTTAGGAGATTATATCAAAGTTCATTTTACTAGTCATTTTCTTATCGTTTACAAAACGTTGAAAAACATGTATACTGAATTGCCAAAAACACTTTTTAAACAAGTGCATAAATCTTATATTATTAATAAGAATAAGATTGATTATATTGAAGGAAATAGGATCATAATTCAATCAAATAAAATACCTTTAGGTCATAAATACAAAAAAGACTTTCTAGATAATTTTAAATCCTAAACATGTCAAAATTTTATACAAAACTAACGCCTAGACTTCAAAAATTTATAGCAAATCAAAAAATATTTTTTGTAGCAACCGCTCCAAATTCTGGCAGAATCAACTTGTCTCCAAAAGGGATGGATTCTTTTAGGGTGATGAGTGAAAACCGAGTTTTATGGTTAAATGTTACTGGAAGTGGCAATGAAACTGCTGCACATTTATTAGAAAATAAACGTATTACAATAATGTTTTGCTCGTTTGAAAAAGCACCCAATATTTTACGTTTGTATGGAAAAGGCAAAGAAATTAAAGAAGGAGATGCTTCTTGGGATGAATTGATAAAACTATTTCCAGAAACTCCTGGAACACGTCAAATTTTTGATATTACTGTAGATTCTGCACAAACTTCTTGCGGAATGTCAATTCCGTTTTATGAATATAAAGGAGAAAGAGAAGAGTTAAATGATTGGGCAGCATCCAAAGGAAAAAAAGGAATTAAAGACTATTGGACAGAAAAAAACCAAACTAGTATTGATGGTTTACCCACTAAAATTTTAGAGTAGATTCTGCAATCTAAAATTGCAAATAAAAACAATTTAATTTTTCAAAAAAATACTCCTCTTTACACTAAGGAAACTAATTCAAAACCACGTTAATTATACTTTTTTAAAAAAGCAGCATCATTATCTTTTTTGGCAGCTATTACTTTCTGCACATCATCATTAGGTATGGTTACAGATAACACATACTGCTTAATCACCCATACATTCTCCTTTTTTTCTAAAACTCCAGAACCTCTGCAAGTACCCATCCACGTATTTAGTAACTCATCAAACCAAGCAAAATTACCTGTACTATTTATATAAATATTACGTTCTAGGGTTTTAAAATCCCATGCTTTGCCTTGATCAAAATACGGTTTGCTAAATTTTGCAAATGCAGTCTTAGGCCAGTTTTCTGTAGCATCTGTACCAATAAAAACAGAAACACTATCCATTTTATCAAAATAATCATCAAAATTAGCTTCTGATGCAGCCAAATGCCAATCGTTTAAAAGTGTATTAATTTTATTTTTAGTTGCTTTTTTTGCTAATGACGACATTGATTGTTGTGCAATTGCAAAAGTTGTTATAAAAACAAATAACAAAAAAATAGCCACTCTTTTCTTCATCACTCTTTATTATTTTATTTTTAAATCTGTGCTCAAACTTTTACGAGTTACACTATCTATTTTTGTTGAATCTAATCCTATAAATTTAATGTCAATACCTATTTCATCTTCAAAACGTTTTTTAGAAAAAATGGTATTCACTTTGGCATTTACCGCAGAAAAAGCGTCAATAATTTTTTCTGTTTGTTGATGAACTTCAGTTGCAGTTATAGCCGGAATTGTAGTCATATCTGCCAAGCGTAAAGTTTCGTTATAAAAAATATTAATCCTTGCTTTACAAGAAGCTATATTAAACAAATTGGGTTTTTTTTTATCTTTTAAATTTTTCGCCAAACCCTTTAATTCTAAAGCATTACTTAGTATTTCGTTAGCAGACACCTTTTTAAATCTACCTAAAAAATTATCTACAGCTTTTAACTCTTCCCAATCTTCTATTTCTGCAGCATAAATTGGTTTTACTGGTTTTACAGACAAATGCTCTTTAACCACACTAAAAAGCGAGTTTACTTTTTCGTCTGGTTTTGCTTGATCTTGATTTTTATCGCAAGAAAAAAGAAAAACTAAAATAATAAATAACCAACAGTATTTCAAAACTAAATTTTATTTGGTAAAAATAAACATTTTTAAAGGGTAAAACACTTATTGAAACCTTAAATTTTTATGTATTATAATTTTCGATTTCATAATAAATAAATGTTTTTAGGAATTATAATTACGAATACTAAAATTAATTACCTTTGTTATTGTTAAATATATAATTTTATAGCATGAAAACTTGTATTCTTGTTTTAGGCGCAAGCGGACAAATAGGCACAGAGCTTACTCAAAAATTACGTTTTTTGTATGGCAATACGCAAGTAATTGCCTCAGACATTAGAAAGGGTAATACACAAATGATGACCTCTGGACCATTTGAAATTATTGATGCTACTGATAAAGCATCTATTTTAAAAGTAGTGCAACAATATAATGTAACTCAGGTGTACTTATTGGCAGCAATGCTATCTGCAACTGCTGAAAATCACCCCCAAAAAGCTTGGAATTTAAACATGAACTCGCTTTTGGCTGTATTAGATTTAGCCAAAGAAAAACACATACAACAAATATATTGGCCAAGCTCTATAGCTGTTTTTGGCCCAACAACACCTAAACAAAACACACCTCAAAAAACAGTAATGGAACCCACTACAGTTTACGGAATTAGCAAAGTTTCTGGTGAGTTTTGGTGCAATTATTACCACAAAAAATATGGTGTAGATGTAAGAAGTTTACGTTACCCAGGCATTATTTCTTGGAAAACAAAACCTGGTGGTGGTACTACAGATTATGCTGTAGATATTTATTTTAAAGCAATGGAAGAAAAAAAATACCAATGTTTTTTATCTGAAAATACACGCTTGCCAATGATGTATATGGATGATGCTGTAAATGCAACCATTGCATTAATGCAGGCAGACGCAGATACTATAAAAATTAGAAATGGATATAATTTATCGGCTATGGATTTTACACCAAAAGAAATTGCCCAAGAAATTCAAAAACATATCCCTGAATTTGAAATTACATATCAACCAGATTTTAGACAAAAAATTGCAGATAGTTGGCCTTCATCTATAGATGATTCTCAAGCTAGAAAAGACTGGAACTGGCAACATCAGTTTGATTTAGAATCAATGACAAAAATCATTATTCAACAGATTAAGAAACTGTAAGTTTGTGCTAAATTTACGTCTAACAGCATGTATTTAGCATTAAAATTATGAAAGAAATTATAAAACAAAGTTTAGTAAACACATATACTTACCAAGAATATAGAGGTTTAGTAAAAAGCTTACTAGACGAAGGAAAATCTACTGGCCCCAATCAATCTGAAGAATTGACAAACTACAGCATGTTGAATGATCGAAGAATGAAAAGGTTAGACAAAACCATTAAAATTACTGAAGAAACTACCAAAGAAATTCAAAAAGTTGTAACCCCACAAACTTGGCTGGTAATTACAGAAGGTTGGTGTGGTGATGCAGCACAGAATTTACCTGTACTACACAAAATGGCTGAATTGAATAAAAACATTAACCTAAAATTAGTTTTGCGTGATGACAATTTAGCTTTGATGGATTTATTTTTAACAAATGGTGGTAGAGCTATACCAAAACTAATTGCTTTAGATAGTAACCTTAACGTGATAGATACTTGGGGTCCAAGACCTAGTGTTGCCACAAAAATTGTAGCCAATTACAAAGCAGCACATGGTGTTTTAGATGCAAAATTTAAACAAGATTTACAAGTTTGGTACAACAAAGATAAAGGAGTAAGCACCCAAGAAGATTTTGTAAAAATCATTCAAAAAAGTACTTTAAAAGAAGTTTAAACTTATTCTATTTAAAAGAAAAAACGAAAATTTGAGTACTAAATTTACGGTTTTTCTTTGCGTATATTTGTACAACTAAAAACAGAATTATGTTTGTTGATTACAATGCTATTGCTGATGATGCTAAAGTATGGATATACCCTTCAAGTAGAAAGTTTTACAAAACCGAAATTGAAGAAGTTGAAAACGCAATAAAAACCTTTGTAGAACAATGGAAAACGGACGACGAAAACTTTACAGCATCGTACCAATTTTTATATAATAGATTTATTGTTTTGGTAGCAGATGATGAAAAATCTACGCTTACAAATACAGACATAGATGCTTCAGTTTCTTTTATCTTAGAACTACAAGAAAAATATAATATTCAGCTTTTAGACAAAATGAATGTTTGTTTTAAACAAGGAGAGTTTGTGCAATATAAAGAGTTAAAAGATTTTAAAAAATTATTAAAAAACAAAGCTTTAACTGGTAAAAGTATCATTTTTGATAATTTAATTACCAATAATCACGATTTTAAAAACTTTTGGGAAACTGCCATCGAAGATAGTTGGTATAGCCGTTTTTTATAAAATTTTATGCTTCACGTAAATCATATTTCTTTTTCGTATTCTAAACACAAAACGGTTTTAGAAGACTTTAATTTTACCTTAAAAAGAGGAGAACATTTGTGTGTTATGGGCGAAAGTGGTTGTGGAAAATCAACTTTATTAAAAGTTATTTATGGCTTACTAGATGTACCCAAAGGATCTATTTTCTGGAACAACGAACAGGTTTTTGGCCCAAAGTTTAATTTAGTACCCGGTTTTGAGAAGTTTAAGTATGTAGCTCAAGATTTTGATTTGATGCCTTACATTTCTGTATCAGAAAATATAAAAAAGTTCTTGTCTCGCTTTTACCCTGAAGAGAGTGAGCAACGTACACAAGAATTATTAGAGGTTATTGAAATGAAACCTTTTGAAAACGTAATGGTTAAAAACTTAAGTGGAGGGCAAAAACAACGAGTAGCCATTGCAAGAGCTTTGGCAAAAGAACCTGAACTACTTTTACTTGATGAGCCTTTTGGACAAATTGACAACTTTAAAAAAAATGCATTAAGACGCAATTTATTTGGATATTTAAAAGAAAAAGAGATTGCTTGCATAGTAGCAACTCACGATAAAAATGATGCACTTTCTTTTGCTGATCATTTGATCATTATCAAAAATAATAAAATTTTGATGCATAATAATCCTAAAGAAATTTATAAAAATCCAAAAGATAAATATGCTGCTGCACTTTTTGACGATGTAAATGAACTATATATAGAGGGTAAAAAGTTATTGCGATACCCTCATCAAATTAAAATTACCAAGCATTCTAAATTTTCTGCAACTGTAATCAACTCATATTTTAAAGGTTCTTTTTGGTTGATTGCTGTAAAATTTGAAAATACAACGCTATTTATAAATCATCATACTGCAATTGCTAAAGGCAATCAAGTTGATTTTGAATATGTAAAATAGCCTTACGCAGGTAGATGATTGCTTAAAAAAAATCACCCAAATTCAAAGAATAAGGGTGACTGGAATTATAAACTTTCTTAAAAAATAACCCCTAATTTATTTAAATAAGAAAGTTGGGGGACATAATTTTCTATTTTGTTGTAATTATCTACAACAAATTTAGCAGGTATTTGTTTTCAACAAGGGTAGTTTTTAGACTTTGCATTGTAAAAATGGGAAAATTTATACCTTATATCTTTTTCTATAAGCTTCTGGTGTAAATTTAGTGTGCTTCTTAAAATACTTACATAAATTTGCTGGGTCTTTAAAACCTAACTTAAAAGAAACCTCTTTGATTGATAAATTAGAGTGTAAAAGGTAGTTTTTTGCTTTAATAATTACTACGTCATCTATAAATACTTTTGCAGATTTATTTGCTATAAATTGTACAATTGTATTTAATTTTTTTGAAGAAAACCCCAACTTGTTGGCATAATACTGTACTTTTTTACTCTTTATATAGTTTTTTTCTAATAAACCTTGAAACTTTATAAACTCTTTTAAATAGTTGCCAAGTTGTATTTTATTATATCCTTTAGATTTTGTTCTATGTATTAAAGTAATTAAAACATGTAACTGACTTCTAATAATTTTTAAAGAATAATCATCTGAAAGGTTTGTAAACTCTTTTTCAATTTGAGTTGATAATTGTAAAATTTGGAGAAATTCGTCTTTGTTAAACTGAGTTTTTGGAGAAATTATCCACTCATTAAACATTTGTATAGTCATAGAAACTTGACGCTCATTCAAATAGCTGTTTAAAAACTCTTCTTTAAAAAGCAACAAATAGCCTTTTACATTGTTGTTGATATAAAATCGATGAATTTGATCTTTTCTAATGGCTAAAACTGTGCCTTTACTGTAATAAAAATCATTATAATCTATAGAATGTCTACCAATATCATTGGTAATAACCATAATCGTGTAAAAATTAACCTTATGATTTTTTTCAAAAACAGCACTATTTTCAGATAGAAATAAATCTTCTAATTTTAAGATCTTAAAATTAGAATTTTGAAACTTAAAATCGTAGTTAACTTTTGGGTAACAATGCTTCATTTTTTGGGGGACTCTGTAATTTATTGGGAATTTAAGAATTATTTCATCATTAGAATTTTAAAAATCATTATTTAAATGTTAATTAATAATACTTGTGAACTTGAATAATACTAATTCTAGTATTTTTACAAGACATTAACCTGTTAAAATAGGGGTTAAATGTTTTATTTTTAGTGTAATAGAAAAACTTATACTGATTATCAATAAACAACATTTCTCTATTACAGTCTAAAATAATAAGTTTAATCCTTTTTAAACAACCCCTTAAGCACTCTTTGTTTAAAAAAGTATTTTAAAGTGGTAAAAACATGGCTTCTGCATTAAATTATAAATACAATTCAAATATATTTACAACCTCTCTACTTTACCTTTTACCATTTTATAATATCTTTTGCTTTCCTTACACTTTGCATAACCATCTTCATTAAATTCTAATGTGTGCCCATATTCACTAACCCAACCAATTTGTTTTGATGGATTCCCTACAACCAATGCATAAGGTAAAACGTGTTTTGTAACCACAGCACCAGCACCAATAAAAGCATACTCTCCAATAGTATTACCACAAATTATGGTGGCATTAGCTCCAATACTAGCGCCTTTTTTTACAGTTGTTTTTAAGTATTTGTTTCTTCTAATAATGGCGCTTCTAGGATTAATTACATTGGTAAAAACCATAGAAGGACCTAAAAAAACATCGTCTTCGCAGATAACACCTGAATAAATTGATACGTTATTTTGAACCTTAACATTTTTACCTAAAACAACATTTGGAGATACTACCACATTTTGCCCCAAGTTACAGCGTTCACCAATTTTACAGTTAGACATAATATGACTAAAATGCCATATTTTAGTATCTTTTCCTATTTTGCAGTTATCATCTATAACTGCGGTTTCGTGTGCAAAATAATCCATATATATACCTTTTATTTTGGGGGATAATTTTGTATTACAAATGTAAAACAAAAAACCCAACTGATAAGTTGGGCTTTTTTTATAATTGCCAAGCCTTATTTAATTTACACTAAACGTAATTGGTAAAGCATATTTTACTTTCACAGCTTTATTTCTTTGTTTACCTGGTGTAAATTTAGGAAGTTTTTCTATCAGTTGCTGTGTTTCTTTTTTCAATTTAATATGTGGTGCATTAATTTTAATATCTACAACATTACCTGTATCATCTATAATAAATTGTGTGAAAATTCTATGCTTTCCAGCTCGCAAACCTAACTCATTTGCTAAATCTACATCAAAGTTACGTTGTACAAATCGCATCATTTTTTTATCAAAACATCGTTTATTTTCTTCTTTTGATAAACCTTCGCATCCTTTAAAAACAGGTGCATTTTCTATTAAAAGAAAAGGTACAGTATCTGGCACATCATCATCAATAGGCTCATCTGCAGTTATTAAATCATCTATATTTAATTGTACAGGTTCATCATCTGGAATATCAATAATGGTTTCTACAATATCATCATTACCTTTTTTAATTTCTGCATCAGGTATAAACTGCTGTTTGCGTATTTCTACCTTCGGTTTTAACTTTGGCTCTTTTACAAAACGAACCTCTGTATCAGGCTCAACATAAATAGCATTAGTAAACTCTGGCTCGTAAACAGCTAATGTTTTATGCTCAGTTTTATGCTCTAAAGCTAAATAAACGATAAAAAGCACTAATACAAGTCCTAACTGGGTAAAAATGGTTGAGAACTTTTCTAATTGTTTGGTTGGTAGTTTTTTTAGGTTTTTCATAATTAGAAAATTTTAAATTGTTAAAGCTTTGTTAAACCAAATAACGTGCCAAAAAACGTCTATTCAGATATTTATAAAAATACTCATTACACCATAATCGAATTTTATGCATCTTACATTTATAAAAAACCATAAAATTAACGCCTTAATCATTATACAAACTTTAAAATAAAAGCTTTAAAGTGGTTTGCAATTCATTTAACCACTTATAAACAATTAAAGGCAAGTTGTATTAAAAACAATGCAATTTGCACATCGTTAAAAGTTAATTAAGAAATTAATTTTAACTTTGAGAAAATTGACAAGAATGATTAGAGCTGTAATTATAGATGATGAGCCTAAAGCAATACAAAGTTTGGCTTGGGAACTTTCTAATTTTAATGATGAACTGGAAGTTGTGGCTACATTTACTGAGCCAGAAAAAGCAATACACTATTTAAAATCAACAAAAATAGATTGTCTTTTTTTAGACATAGAAATGCCAACTATGGACGGTTTTCAGTTTTTAGAACAACTGGAAATTAAAGATTTTGCAGTTGTTATTACCACTGCCTATAATGAATATGCAATTACGGCTTTAAAAAAAGAAGCCATAGACTACTTATTAAAACCTATTGATTCTGATGATCTTACAGAAACAATTCAAAAGATTAAAAAACACAATACAAAAGGTTTTAATGCAGATAAATTTGAAGACATGTTGTTAAAATTTAACAACAAGTTGCATCATAAAAAAATTACTATAAATACTGATGGTAAATTGGTTTTTTTAGAACCTAATGACATTTATTATGTAGAGTCTGATGGTAATTATTCGACATTACATTTATCAAAAAACAAAAAAATTGTAGTTACTAAAAAACTCAAGGAAATTAACGAATTGTTGCCTAAAGATCATTTTTTTAGAATTCATAATTCTTACATTATTAATCTAAATATTATTAAAGAATTTTTAAAATCTGATGGTTATGTTATTTTAGAAAGTGGTGCAAAAGTGCCTGTTTCTAGACAAAGAAAATCGGAATTTTTAGAAAAATTGTAAATTAATGTCTATGCAAAAATTATGGTTGTTTTTTGTTTTGTGTTTCTTTTTTTTTCCTACAAACGGACAAAAGAAAACACCCAATTTTAATGCTCAAATTGATAGTATTCTAAAAACAAAACCTATTACTTACAAAGGCATTAATAATTATTTAAGACCTTTTAGAAGAGATACTACCAAATTAAAAATATTAGCGCAAAAATTTGAAGATGCTTCTTATTTAGATGGTAAAACTTATGTTGAAAACTTGTTAGGCATACAGTTTAGAAACTACTCGTTATTTGATAAAGCCATTACAACACACACTTTTGCCTTAGAAACTGCTAAAAGAGCAAAAAGTATAGAGTTTGAAGTATTTAGCTTAAACATGTTGGGCGTAGATTATCGTAAAATGGATGCCAACAGAACTGCGTTAGATTATAATTATGAAGCGCTAAAATTAGCAGAAACTGTTGATAATCCTAGCCTTGGTTTACAAAGAAGCATTGCTGTTTCTTTAAATAGTATGGGTAATATTTATTTACTTTTAAAACAATATGATTTGGCTATTGAGCGTTTTAAAAAATCGCAAAAAATAGAACGTAGTATTAATAATCAATTAGGCTTAGCCATAAACTATCAAAACATTGGGTATGCAAAAGATGCACAAGGAAAAACAGATGAGGCCTTAGATTATTTTCTAAAATCTTTAGCCATTAACAATAAAATAAATAATATTTTTGGTAAGGTTATTTGTAATGGTAGCATTGCCAATATTTATATAAAACAAAATAAAGCAAAAAAGGCAATTGCATTAATTACTACTAATTTTGATGCTGTAAAAAGATTAGGTAATAAAGAAATGTTGTCTAACTATTACTTAAATTTAGGCTGGGCACAAGGTAAATTAAATCAATTTTTAAACGCTGAAAAAAATATAAATTCAGGGTTAGCCATAGCTAAAAAATACAATTTTGCGTTAGAGCAATCTTATGCTTACAGCTACTTGTCTGAGTTATATCAACAAAAAAAAGAATACAAGAAAGCGCTAGAGTTTTACAAACTATCTTACGAATTTGAAAGTAAAATATCTAATGAAAGAAACACACAATATGTAAATGATCTTATTATAAAATACGATAGTGAACGTAAAAATAACGAGATAAAAAACCTTGCCAAACAAAATGAAATTGCACAATTACAATTGGTAAAAAACAGAAATATTTGGGCCATTATTTTAGTTACCTTTTTATTAATTATTGCTGTTTTATACTTTTTATACAGACAACGTTTATTAAAAAAACAAAAACGCATTTTAACCTTAGAACAAGATGTTTTAAGAACACAAATGAATCCGCATTTTATTTTTAATGCTTTAAATTCTATTAAACATTACATTATTAATAATGAACAAAAAAATGCGGTTCGTTACCTAAATAAGTTTTCTAAACTGGTTCGTAAAATATTAGAATCGTCTAAACTAAAAGAGGTTTCTTTACAAGAAGAATTAGAAACTATGGATTTGTATATGAACATTGAAAACATTCGTTTTTCTAACGAAATTGATTACGTTTTTAAGGTTGATGAAAATTTAGATTTGGCCAATATTAAAGTTCCTCCTTTGGTTTTGCAACCTTTTTTAGAAAATGCGTTATGGCATGGACTATCTTCTAAAAAAGGCGATAAAAAAATTGTTTTATCGGTTTTTAAACCTTCAGCAGATTTTGTTCAGATTGATATTGAAGATAATGGAATTGGAAGAACAGCTTCAGCTAAAATAAAGTCGAATAAAATTATCAACAGAAAATCTATAGGAATAGAATTAACAAAAGAGCGTTTACAAAACTTTATAAAAGATTTTCAAAATCCTTTTAGTATTATTTTTAATGATCTTTTTGATGATGACAAAAAACCTAAAGGAACAAAAGTTGCCCTTAAAATTCCAATAACGTAAAATATAGTGCACTTTTTTTATCAGGATTTATCTTTTTGGTTGCAAGGATTGCTTTTTATTTTCATTGCTTATCATGCTAGTTCTTGTTTTTTACACAAGGTAAAAGCATGTCCATTAATGTAACAACCATTTTTAGAAATACTATTTGACACAGATTATCATCCAAAAAAAAGAATTCAAATTACCTAGCATAAGTTTATAAAATAATGGAATTGGATGTAAGCATCAATTAAAATAAAATCTGATAGATCTGTACATAGATTTTCATTAGGAATTTGGTTTAAGCAACTTTGTGAAAAATCCTACACCAATTATTCCATAACCTATAAAGATTTAATAGAAAATGAAAAAGCAACTGGCACTAAAGTGGTTTTAAAAATTCCACTAAAGTAACAGCTGCTATTTACTCTTTTTCTTCTCTTATTTTACTATTTAATGATTAACTTTTTAGATAAAATTCCTTTGGTTGTTTTGGCTCTTATAAAGTAAATTCCTGCAGATAAGTTAGAAACATTAAAGGTTATCTTAGATTTATCTATATATTTTTCACTTTTTACTTTATCGCCTAAAATACTATAAACCTCAACTTGTTCTATTTTAATATTATTAGATAAATAAATAGAAACAATTTCTTTTGCTGGATTTGGAAATATCATTAAAATCGGAGTTTCTTCGTTAACACTATCAACAGATAAAACACTGGTGTTATTGGCAGTTAAAGTAAACGTACCAAATTCAGAATTTATAGCTGCACTTTTGTTAGAAATTTCTCCTTCCATCCACACTTTTAAATAATATACATCTCCAGGCGTTAAATTAGTTAAAGATATATTTAGACCACAAGTTAACGCAGAATTGCTAGTACAAGATTCATAAATTGCAAACTTTAAAAGACCACCAAAACCTCCACCTTCAATACTAAACTCTCCAGTTTCTGGTACAGTGATAGTATACCAAACATCTGCAATAATTGGCCCTGCAACACAGTCTGTTGCATTTGTAAACGTGCCACTATTGATATCTCCAGGTGTTTCTTGACCAAAAACTAAAGGAATTGCAAAAGAACAATCGTCATTTGCTGGTGCACAATCTGCAGAAAAAATTGCTGTTACATCTTTTTGTGTCCAGTTGGTTTCGCTATAACCAACATCATCTACCTCTATACACGTTAAATTGGAATTACCAGTTGCGCTAAATTGTGTGATTTTTGTATTATTATGATTTTTAACAGTTAAACTTACCAAATCATTATCATCTACATCTAACCAAACTAAATTGGTATTAGCTCTTACATCAACAATTTGTAACTGATTTTCATTTGCTACAAAGGCTAAAAGTTTAGTATTAGAAACTAAATTTATTGTCGTAATTTGGTTTTTATAACATTGTAAAGATTCTAAATCTGTTAAAAAATAAACATCTAAAGCAGTAATTTGATTATCGCCAACATTAACGTTTTTTAAACTAAAATTATTTGAAAAATCGATGTTTGATAATTCATTATTTTCTAAATTGATAACCTCTAACTGTTTGTTTTGGCTAATATCAATTTGACTTAGGTTATTATTTTTTACGCTTAAATCTATAAGATTTGTAAAATGACTAATACCCGTTAAATCTGTAATGTTTTGAGATTCCACATTTAAAATAGTTAGTGCTGCAATGGCTTCTGTGAGCACTAAATTGTCTCCTACAATTCCATTTCCAACGTTTATAGACTCTAAATAAGCTTCAAAATTGTTATCTGGAATTGCTGTTGTTGAGGGACAATTTTCATAAAATTTAGTTTGTGCATCTATGGCTAGAGCTATAGCCTCAAAATAATCTACATTAAGAACTTCAATACACGTTAAATTTGGATTGTTTGTTGTGTTTAAAGTAGTAACTGTTGGGTTTGCTGTATTTTTTAAATTGATAAATCGTAATAAATTATTATTCGCCTCAAAAATTACAAGCTCGGGCTGATTACTTAAATCTAAATTTTCTAATTGATTATTCTTTAAATCTAATATTGATATTTTTGAGTTCGAAGCTAAATCTAAGGTAACTATTTCGTTAGATTCTAATTCTAATCTTTCTAAACCTATCAAAGTACTTAAATCTAATGTTGTTAGTAGATTATTTCTAGCTTCAATTGTTTTTAGTTTTGTGTTTTGAGTAAAGTTAAAACTCGTAAATTGATTTAAATCTGCTAAAAAAGTCTCTAATAAAATATTTTTACTAAGATCAATTTGGGTTAACTCATTATCTGCAACATCTAAAAAAGTAAGACTTGTAAAATATTCAATTCCTGAAGTATCATTAATGTTTTTAGAGGCTATACTTAATGAAGTTAATGCTTCAATAGGTGCTTTAAATACATAACCATCTCCATTAACTCCATTACCAACGTTAATAGATTCCAAATAAGTTTCAAAATTAGAATCTGGAATTGCTACCAACTCAGGGCATTCTGTGCTAAATTCAGTTTGCATATCTATTTGATTCCAATTGTTTCTACTATAATCTTCATCATCTACATTAACACAGAATAAATTTGGATTTGCAAACGCAGAAAAGTTTGAATTTGTAATTATTGCATTGTTTCCGTTTGCGATATTTAAACCAATTAATGCATTATCATTACATTTAATTTCTGATAAGAACTCATTTTCAGATACATCTAAATATGTAATGCTATTTTGCTCGCAATTTAAAGTAGTTAAACTTGCATTATTTAAAAGTTTTAAATTTGTAAGCTGATTTCTACTAATCATTAATGATGTTAAAGCAACATTTTTATCAATATTTAATACTGATATTTGGTTATCACTGCAATCTAAAGATTTCAATTTTGTATTATTACTTACATCCAATCCTGTAATTAGATTATTAAAACACCATAATATTTCTAATTCTGTTAGCATAGAAACTTCTATGTTTTGTAGTTCACTATTATCAATATATAATTCTTTCAACATTATATTTGTGCTAAAATCTATTGCAGAAATTGTATTATTTCTAAAGTTTATCGATTCTAGATTCACGTTTTCATTAAAGTCAAAACCTGTAAATTGATTGTTACTAAAATTTACATTCTTTAAATTTATATTTTGTGATAAATCAATATTAGTTAATTGATTTTGACTAACCAACAACGTTTCTAAAAGTTGATGATTAGTTACATCTATAGTAGCAATATTATTATTTGTTGCATTTAAAGTTTTAAGTGCTGTAAAACTTTCTATACCTGTTAAATCTGTAATGTTTTTGCTTCTAATATCTAAACTTTCTACATTTATGATATCTTTTCTAAATACTTGTCCATTTAAAACACCATCTGTATCTATAGATGTATCTAATAAATATTGTTCAAAATTAGCATCAGGAATATCAACCACATCTAAACCTTCGTTTCTAAACACAACATTATCTATATAACCATCATTATTAGAGCCATTTACTCTATAAGAAAAAAGTTTTATTCTTATCGTTTTTGTACCTACAGGCGCTATACGTGTATCTTGATATTGAAACCAATTTACATTTTCTGAAAGCTCAGTATCATACGTTTCCAATATATTTTCTTGGCTATCTCTATACTCTAAAATAACCTGAGATTTATCAAAAGGAAATGAATTAAATGATTTTAGATGTACACTAAAATAAAACTTTTGAATACCTGCATCAATATCGCCTGTAAAAGAAGATACGTCTATATCTTGGTATAATTCTGCAGATGAATTAGCTCCTGCAAAGAAAATATTATTCCCATCTTGTGCAGATGTAGCAGTGAGTCCTGTCCAATTTCCAGAAACTTGTGTCCAGCCATTTTCTAAAATTGGAGTTATTTCTGCGCTTCCATTTACAACCAAATTATCATTTGGCACAAAATCATCTTCTGTAAAAGTTCCAAAATCTTGCCAAACTGCTGTGTTTTGATATAAAGAAGCTGTACTATTTGGTACTTTAAGTTCTACGTTTTCTATGGCTACATTTTCAAAAACTGTTGCACTAATAGCTAGTGGATTTTGCCAATTTACAGTTACTTTAGCAAGATTTGTACAGTCTTTAAATGTGTTATTGCCCAAATTGGTAATGTTTGATTCTAGATTAACATTTTTCAAATTGGTACAACCTTCAAAAACAGAATTGCTTAAAGATGCTACATTTAATGGCAATGAAATATCTGTTAAACTAGAACAGTTTCTAAAAACCTGACCTTGAAAAGTTACTAAATTTTTAGGAAAAGAAATATTTTTTAGACCTGTACAACCATCAAAAGCATTATTGTTTATAGTTGATACATTGTCTGGTAGTATTATGTTTTCTAATGATGTACAACTTCCAAATAGATAAGAAGGAATTCGAGTAACACTTTCTGGTATATTTATTTCTTTTAAACTACTACAATACCTAAATGAGCTGCTATCTAACCCAAAACTAGATAAAGAAGAAGGCAATTTTATGCTTTGTAAACTTGAGCAAGCTTCAAAAGCACCATTAGAAATATTTGTATAATGATCTGGAATAGTAACATTTGTTAAATTTGAACATCCTTTTAAAATAGTTTGTGGAACTTCTAATAAATGTTCTGGAAAGGTAAAACTGGTTAAATTTTTACAATTTTGTAAAACGCCAGAGTTAATAGTCGTAACGTGTTCTGGTATTGTAAAACTTGTAAAGCCTGTACCTCTAAAAACTCCAGTATTAAAAAAAGTTACATTTTGTGGAATATTAATAGTTGCTAATTTACTTGAATTTTCAAATGCACCAATACCTAAAGAATTAACACTTTCTGGAAGTGTTATAGCCGATAATTCTGAACAGCCTTTAAAAGCATAATTGTCTATTCTAGTTAAAGATGCTGGAAGTACAATACTCTTTATTGCTGTACCTTCAAAAGTATTAGATCCTGTTCTTACAATTGTATTTGGTAACGAAATGCTTGATAAAGAAGTGCAATATTGAAATGTGTTATTCCCAATATTTGTTACTGAATTAGGTATCACAATACTTTTTAAGTTTGTACAAGATATAAATGCAAAACTACCTAAAGTTGTTAATGTATTTGGTAATTCTATACTTTCAATAGCTGTTTCAGAAAAAGAATAAACGCCAATATCCTCTAAAATAGAAGAAAGAGTTATTGTTTTTAACTTACTACATTCAAAAAAAGCAGTGTCTTCAATTGAAGTTACAGAGTTAGGAATAACAATACTTTCTATAGCTTTACTACCTCTTAAAAACTGTTCTGGAATCGTTGTAATTGAATTTGGTAAAGAGATATTTGTTAAAGCACTACAATAAGAAAAAGCTTGCTCCCCTATAACTGTTACAGAATTTGGTATTGTTATGCTTGTTATACTTGTAGATTGAAATGCTTGTGCGTTTATTTTAGTTACAGTATAGGTTATTGTTGATCCATTTTCTGTATAATCTACAGTAGATGGTAATGTTAAATTACCTGCAAAACCTGCATTTCTTGCTACAGTTACATAATTATTTGTTGCATCTATTACAGTGTAGTTTACAGAATTAATCGTAAAATCTTGTGCTTGTAAAGCTCCTAAAAAAATACAAAAAGCGAGTAATAATAGTTTAGTTTTCATAATTATTTCCTTTTTAAAATCCCATTTTCTTATATTCATTTGTATTAATAGATACATTTTTAGAAGATAAATTTGTAACTTCTATTGTAAATTTCTTGTTATTTTGAATGGTATTCATTTCTAACACAAAACCAGAAAAATAAGGATTGTTTAAAGTCATACCCAACATTGGTATGGCTTTATTTTGAATTGGAAAATCTTTAGAAACCCAAAAAGATAAACTTCCTTTAGAATTTGTATAGTCGAAATCTACCTTATATTCTTCGCATAAATAACCGATAATAGTTTTAGTGTTACCTGTTTTTTTGTAGACATAATCACCATCTTCTGGCAAATTCTCTTCCATATTAAATTGGCTTCCCATTTGGTCTAAAGATGTAGATTTTTTAATTTTCATTCCACCCATATCCATAAACATAGTTGCAGCATTAGGCGTATTTACGACTAACATTTGTTGGCCTTGCATTTCTTTAGGTGCTATAGACATTGCATATATATCTGGATAAATACCAGTTAAAAATTCCACAATTTGTGCATCACCTCTTTCATCTATCATTTTTACTTCGAGGCTTTTATTAAAACTAAATGTAGATGGAATGTTGATGGTTGGCGATACTTTTTGTAGCATTTCCATTTTTTCATCTTCAGAAATGGTATTGGAAGCATTGTTTTGCTGATTTTTTCTTTCTTTTGTAATCGTATATTCTGGATTACTTGAAGTTACAGAACCGTCAATAGACATTGGTTTTTTATCGTAATAACCCTCTTCTAATTGACTATTTGTTTCTATATATTTACTCAATTTACCATTAACAGAAAAAGAAACTGATAAACTTTGATCCTTAATAAACCTTACTGTTATCGATCCGTTTTCTGGTCTATTTTCAAAAGCTCCTTTCCAATTTTCTTTTCTATTTTTCCTCTCGTCTAACAAAGGATCATAACCTATATAAAAATCTGCTTCTTCTGGAATTTGAAATGATTTTCCCATTTTTAACTCTTCAAGCGTAGTGTTTTTTAAAGTAATGCTATAACCATCAAATACATCTGCACTGGTTGAACCCCAATTCCCTTTTATTTTAAATTCACTCCCTGTTTTATTTACTTTAGCTTTGCTTACATTATCAATTTTAATATTTGGGTAGGTATTAGAATGATTTATAGATGCAGAACCATAAGATGTTAATCCACCTTTATTTAATGGCTCTTTTGTGTTTTTACTTTTACCATTTAAAGTACTATCAATTACATTATCTGTTTTTTTATCCAATTTATCTAATAGCTTATCTTCAGCTTTAGATATTTTTTCTTGTGCTTTTTTCTTTAGTTTTTTCCATAACTGAGCATTAGATGTAGCTACTATTCCAAAAAACAACACACAACAAAGTATTTTTTTAACCTTCATAGTCAACAGATTTTAAGTATTTACTACAAATATGTTATAATCTCAATATATTTTATATTTATTTGTATACTTGGTAAGCAATTTTGTATAGATGGTTTTTAGTTTTAAATCTTAATTATTAACCACTTACCCACAAAAAAATACTAAGTATACTTAAAAACATACAATACATACATTTCTCGAGTAAAGTGGAAAGAAATTTTGAAGTTCTGAATTGAATGTTTTATGGCCAATGCAAATAGTTGACTTGAGAAAATAAAAAGACAATATTTTTTTAAGCTTATCTTTAACTCATTATATAAAAATAATTTTGATAGATTTCGTTTTCACATCACCGCATAAAAATGGAATATTATTATTTGTATTAGGAATTATTTTTTTGTTAACCGTTTATAATTTTCTATCGTATTTTCAACATAAAAGTAAAACACACCTATTTTACGCAACTTATACACTTTTACTTTTTATTGCCTATTTTACTTTTACCAAAAACGATTTTTTAGACGTAATTAGCAAACCTTTAGAGAATTTCTTTTCATTAACGCACGAGTTTTGGGTCTGGCTCTATAACATAGTATATTATTATTTTGTTTTTAGCTTTTTAAATTTTCAGCAACACCATAAAAGACAAACAAAAATCATTAAATATATTCTACTATTTCTATTAGGGTTGGGTATTATTGGTTTTATTATTGCTGTGTTTTTTGATGATAAAACATTTTTATTAAAGACCTATTTGTTAGTTTATATGCCAATCATTATTTCCTTAACACTTTATTGTTTTTATCTCGTTTACAAAACACCAGAAAAAACGAAAATATATATTTTAATAGGCTCATTTGTACTGTTTCTCTCTTCTATTTTAACGATATCAATAATAGAATTAAAATTATTTACAGAGAATTCTGAAATTGGTTTTCTGATTTTTTATATCGGTATAGTTATAGAAAATATATTCTTTTCTTTAGGGCTTGGGTTAAGGCAAAAAATAATTTTGGTAGAAAGAGATGAGGCAAAAAATGCGCTAATTTTAAAACTTAAAGAAAATAAAAACTTAAAAGAAAAAATAAATATTGATTTAAAAGAAAAATTAGAAGTTTTAAAAGCGCAAAAAAAATTAGAAGAAGAGATTAACGATTTAAAACTAATAACGCTTAAAAACCAAATGAACCCTCATTTTATTTTTAATGCTTTAAACTCTATTAAGCTCTATATTATTAATAATGAAAGAAAAAATGCAACTTATTATTTAAATAAGTTTTCAAAACTAATTCGCATAATACTTGAAGCTTCAAGCCAAAAAGAAACGAGCTTAAATAACGAGTTAGAAACAATGGCTTTATATATGAATATCGAAAATATTCGTTTTTCTAATGAAATTGATTTTCAAATAATTACTAAAGAAAATATTAACTTAGAAACTATAAAAGTACCGCCGTTAGTTTTTCAGCCTTTTTTAGAAAATTCTTTATGGCATGGTTTATCATCAAAAAAAAAGAATAAAAAAGTACGTTTATATGTTGATAAAATCGGTCAAAATTTTGTTAAAATCATTATAGAAGATAATGGAATTGGAAGAGAAGCTGCTGCTAAAATAAAATCAGAAAAATCTATCAACCGAAAATCTATTGGGATTAACCTCACCAAAAAAAGACTCCATAATTTTGTAAAAAACTACAAAAATAATTTTTCATTAATTTATGAAGATGTTTTGAACGATCAAAAAAATATAGTTGGCACTAAGGTAATCTTAACTATCCCTTTGGTTTAAGTGTTTCTCTGCAACCTTTTCCAACTCAGCATACCAATCTTCCCCAAATTTACGAATTAAAGCTTGCTTTACAAACTTATAAACAGGCACTTGTAATTCTTTTCCTAAAGAACAGGCGTCGTCACAAATTTCCCATTTATGGTAATTTACAGCCGAAAACTCACTATAATCCTTAACTCGAATTGGATATAGGTGACAAGAAATTGGTTTTTTCCAACCTATTTCACCTTGATTATAAGCTTCTTCAATCCCACAAAGTGCAGTATTTTTTTCATCAAAAATAACATAAGCACAATCTGCTCCATTAATTAATGGGGTTTCCAATTCACCCCATTCATTCGTAACCCAAGCCCCTTGTTTTTCTATAGCTTCTATCCCTTTTTTTCTTAAAAATGGTTTTACCTTGGGATAAATTTCCTCTAAAATCTTGGTTTCTTCTTTTTCTAGAGGCGCTCCTGCCTCTCCATCAATACAACAAGCCCCTTTACAGGCCGATAAATTACAGACAAAATCTTTTTCTATAATGTCTTCCGAAACTATGGTTTTTCCTAACTGAAACATATCGCAAAAATAAGAATATTTATTTCTGATTTTTTTTCATTTTCGTAAAAATAGTTAACTACTTTTGCAAAAAATTTAAAAAATAAAAATGGTTTTCGATTTCAAAGAAATATTAACTGCTTTTATGGTATTATTTGCAGTTATAGATATTATTGGAAACATTCCGATAATTATAGATTTACGCAAAAAAGTTGGTCATATTCAATCTGAAAAAGCCTCTTTAATTGCAGGCTTTATTATGGTGCTTTTTCTATTTGTGGGGCAAAGCTTATTAAGCTTAATTGGTATAGATGTAAATTCTTTTGCAGTGGCTGGGTCTTTTGTACTGTTTTTTATAGCCTTAGAAATGGTTTTAGGAATTACACTTTATAAAGATGATAGTGATTCTAACGCCTCGTTAACTGCTGCTGTGTTTCCTATTGCTTTCCCTTTAATAGCTGGCCCAGGAAGTTTAACTACATTATTATCTTTAAGAGCAGAATTTGCAATACAAAATATTATTGTTGCTGTTATTTTAAACATTATTTTTTTATATCTTGTACTTAAAACTTCCTCTAAAATAGAGCGTTTGTTGGGTGCAGCTGGTATTCAAATAATTCGTAAAGTATTTGGGGTAATTTTATTGGCTATTTCTGTAAAGTTATTTGCCCAAAATATAAAAATGTTATTTGTTTAAAATGATTTTTGATTGTTTAATTATTGGTGGTGGTGTAGCTGGAATGCAATGTGCATTGGTTTTAGGCTCTGCTACAAGCAAAGCGTTTGCTGCTAATAAAAATATCGGAATTGTTTTACATCAAAAAGCATCACATTTAGAAAATGCGCTTTTTAATAATGTTTTAGGTTTATCTGCTAAAACCCTTGGTAAGGATATTTTAAATGATGGAAAAACACAATTAACCACTTTATATACTGATATTCATCAAATTGAAAAAGAAAAAGTAATTGCTGTTGATAAAATTGATACAACATATTTAATAAAAACAAACAAAAATATATATCAATCTAAGGTTGTAGTACTTGCCTTAAATTATTCAAAACCTTTTACTATAGAGGGTTTAGATGAATATTTAATTCCTCACCAGAAAACGAATACTGCTAAAAATAGAATCCAGCTTAAAAATAAAGACCATTTTATTGAAAAAGGATTGTATTGCTGTGGTACAATAGCAGGACATAGAAGTCAATTTGCAATTGCAGCTGGCAGTGGAGCATCTGTAGCTACAGATATTTTAACCCTTTGGAATGATGGAAATCACACTAAAGTTCATGACAAATTATGACGGAAATCATATTTTAAATGCCTTTTTATTTATAATTTTATAATAAGAAATCGAATTACTAAGAATTCCATAATTTCTGAAATAAATATTTTATAAATTTTAAAAGGATTATAAGATGGAAATCAAAAAAAACCCTCGTCTTCAGCTCGAAAATTTTAGCAAAATTTTCTTTCAAATAGGTATTGTTCTTACACTATTTGTCATTTATGTTTTTATGGAGCACAAAACATACGAAAAAACGTATGGAGAACTAGAAACTGTTGTTTTAGTTGCTGAAATGACAGAAGATATTCCTATTGTTAAGGTAATTAAAATTAAACCAACTCAAATGAAAACTCCTCCTCCACCTTCAATTGAAAAATTAGAAGTAGTTAAGGATGATGTTGACATTCCAGAAACCATCATAGAATCTACAGAAACCGACGAAAATGAGGCCATTACTGATGCAGATGTTACTACAGACGATATAGTTGAAGTTGCAGAAGAAGAAACTATTGTAGAAGATGTTCCTTTTATGATGATTCAAAATGTGCCTGTATATCCTGGTTGTAAAGGCAACAATGAGCAATTAAAAAAATGTTTTACTAAAAAAGTTGCTAAACATTTTGGTAAAAACTTTAATGCTAATTTAGGTAGTGAACTTGGTTTAACCTCTGGAAGAAAGAGTATTTATGTTGTTTTTACTGTAGATAAAACTGGTAATATAACCAATGTTAAAGCACGAGGTCCACACCCAACTTTAGAGCAAGAGGTTGTACAAGTAACAAAATCTTTACCTAAAATGACACCTGGGAAACAACATGGTATAGCTGTAGGAGTTACCTACAGTATTCCTGTAACTTTTGAAGTTGTTATGTAGTAAGGTTTATAAGCAATTTTAAAACAAAAAGTCTAGCTTTTAAGAGCTAGACTTTTTGTTTTAAAAATATGATGTTAAAGTTACTCTACTGTAACAGATTTTGCTAAATTTCTTGGTTGATCTACATTTTTACCCAACAATACAGCTATATGATAAGAAAGTAACTGAAGAGGGATTGTAGTTAACAATGGGGTTAAAGCTTCTTCTGTGTCTGGTATTTCTATAATATGATCTGCAATTGCTTTTACTTGAGTATCTCCTTCAGTAACAATAGCTATAATTTTTCCAGCCCTAGACTTAATTTCTTGAATATTGCTAACCACTTTTTCATAATGTCCTTTGTTTGTTGCAATTACAAAAATTGGCATATTTTCATCAATTAATGCAATAGGCCCATGTTTCATCTCTGCTGCAGGATATCCTTCTGCATGGATGTAAGAAATTTCTTTCAACTTCAAGGCACCTTCTAAGGCTACAGGAAAATTAAATCCTCTTCCTAAATACAAGCAATTTGGTGCATCTTTATATACGGAGGCAATATTTTTTACGTGTTCATCTATATCTAAAAGCTTTTCTACCTGCCTAGGTATCAATTGCATTTTATGAATATAATTTTCAAAAGTATGATCTGCTAAAGATTTATTGGCTCTTCCTAATTTTAAAGCCATTAAAATTAATACTGTAATTTGCGTTGTAAATGCTTTGGTAGATGCAACACCAATCTCTGGGCCTGCATGTGTATAAGCTCCTGAATGGGTTTCTCTTGCAATTGACGATCCTACAACATTACATATACCAAAAACAAAAGCTCCTTTAGATTTTGCCAATTTAATAGCTGCTAAGGTATCTGCTGTTTCACCAGATTGCGAAATAGCAATAACCACATCTTTATTGGTAATTATGGGGTTTCTATATCTAAATTCTGATGCATATTCAACCTCAACTGGTATTCTAGCCATTTCTTCGAAAAGATACTCGCCCACTAAACCTGCATGCCAAGAGGTACCACAAGCAACAATAATAATTCTATTTGCATTTAAAAATTTGTCTAAATGATCTTCAACACTAGACATTTTTATAAGATTTTCTTGCGGAAGCATTCTGCCCCTAAACGTATCTGTTATTGCCTTAGGTTGCTCATGAATTTCCTTAAGCATAAAGTGATCATAGCCTCCTTTTTCTATTTGATCTAGACTCATTTGGAGTTTTTGAACTGTAGGATCTACCTTAGAATCGTCAATTATTTTATGCACTTTTACACCTTTACCTAATTTTATGATTGCCATTTCTTCATCATCTAAATAAATAGCATTTTTGGTATACTCTACAAAAGGTGATGCATCTGAAGCTACAAAAAACTCTTTTTCGTCTTTGCCAACTCCAATAGCTATTGGGCTTCCTAAACGTGCCACAATAATTTCATTAGGCCTATTTTTATCAAAAACAGCAATGGCATAGGCCCCAACTACATTAGTTAATGCCAATTGAACAGCTTGCCCTAACTTACAACCTTCAGTTTCTTTAACTTCTTCTATAAGGTTTATTAAAACTTCTGTATCTGTATCGCTTTTAAAAGTATAACCTCTAGAAATTAGTTCTGTTTTTATGGTATCATAATTTTCGATAATACCATTGTGTACAATCACTAAATTTCCAGAATTTGATGTATGAGGATGAGAGTTTATATCATTTGGCACACCATGCGTTGCCCAACGTGTATGACCTATACCAATGTTACCTACTTTTCTTTTTTCATCACTGTCTGTAATTAATTCTAAATCAGAAACTTTTCCTTTAGTTTTAGAAAGTTGCATTTGCTCACCATCATAAATCATTACTCCAGCACTGTCGTAACCTCTATATTCTAGTCTTTTTAAACCATTAATTACAATTGGATAAGCTTCTCTATAACCAATATAGGCTGATATTCCGCACATAATATTTGTTTTATCGTGTGAAGTTAATTATTATCTTCTGAATATGATATTTTTAAAACCGCTTTTTTTGCAGTATTTGCAGTTGTACTATTAAAAAGCGTTACAGCTTTAGGATTCCAGCTAAAATTATTAAAAATTGTATCTGTTGCACTTACTGTGTTTGGTAAGGGTATAGAACTTGGAAAATCTGTAATATTAAATGCTTTTAATTTAAAATTAGGTGAATAATTCGATTCACCACTTAACAAATCTGATACATGTTTGGTAATTCTAAACGTGTATTTTTCTATTGTTCCATTTGCATCTCTTTGCAACTCACCTCCAAAAAAGAGTTGTTCTCTATAACTATCTTTAATTTGTCCAAAACCAGCATTAACGCCAGTATTATCTTGATAGAGGTATAATCTATCAGGAACGTGAGCTGTATCTGCAGATTGGTTGATGTAAAGAATTAAAGAAGCATCGTTAATTAATAGGTTTCTATCTCTTAACTCTTTTATTTTATCTTCATCAAATAACGTAATTGTACCTTCACTCCCTGCAGTTCCTTGAATAATAATTTCATCATTATCAGGATACACTTTATCATCCATAGCAAACGTATTTACTCTAAAACCTGATAAAGGAAAGGAGTTGTTTTTTGTAATTGTATCTAAAACTATACTACCCGATTTTAAAACTGTATTTGTATAGTAAGCTTCTATTGAAGGATTTAAATCGGTATTCGTATTATTAAAATTAAAAGAAATTAAAGAACCCTCTGTACCAGTTGCTTCTATAATTAGCCCTCTAAAATAATTATTAAAAGCGTCTTGTGATTCAAATTCTGAAGATTCTAATTTATCTAAAAAAAGTTCTTTAAACTTATCTTCATCTAAAGGAATTCTTATAAAAGGAATTTTTAAAGTACTTATTGCAGAGCTAAAGATTTCTACAGTATCTGTTGTAGCGATACTATCGTCAAATAATTTTCTTTTTACAATTAAGGTTGTATCATTTACGCTAGGTATTAATGGAAAATCTGCATCAACATTTAGTCTGTCTCCTATTTTTTCAAAAACATCATTAGAATAAAAACGATTTATTTTTGAAGGATCTTCTGGATTATAAACATTTAAATAAGTATTTGATCTATAAATATTTAAATTAAAAGCCTTGGTTGGATCTCCGATAATAGAATCTAACACATAAGCGTCTCCATCATCATTTAACGATACTTGGTAAGGTATCTTTAAAAATACAGTATCCATTTTAGTAACTACTGTGGTGTCTGCACCGTAAATATTTTCATCATCAATAACTTGTAAGCCAGTAGTAATGGCCACTTGAGAAACAATAGATGCTTCTAGCTTTTCATAATCAGAACTTGCGTAAACACCCAAAAGATATTGCCCTAATCGTCTTGAAATGTTATCTGACTGAACCCTTTCTAAAGGACTATTTTTAGCAGTAATATATTCCAAAGTAGAACTTGTAGTAAACTTTGTATTGGTTAATACACTAGAATCTATGTTTGTAAAGTCTTCTTCACAAGATAAGACTGCCATTGATAGGCATATAAAAACACCTAAGTATAGGCTTCGCTTAATATTTTTTTTCACTTTCAATAAACAATTACTCTGCTGCAATTAAATCAGCATAAAAATTCAAATAAGATTCCTTTAAATGCTCTGATTGATATTCTAAAACAGGCATTTCTTGTTCTTCTATAAAAGAACTTAACTCCTCATCAATAATTTCACTACCGTGAATAATTGCGTCAGAATTTTCGATTGCACTTTTCAAAATATTAATATGACTTGGTGCAGCTATCGTAGCAATTTTATCAGATGTGTTAAGATCAAATTTTACTTTATCAGCCAAATCTGCGCTTAAATCACCTTTAAAACCACTATTGTAAAGCGAAGTAACAATTTTACTTTCAGTAAACAATGGCTCTTCTTTATAAAATTCTCTTAAATAAAGTGGTAATAAAGAAGCCATCCATCCATGAATATGAATTACGTCTGGTGCCCAATTTAATTTTTTTACAGTTTCTACAACACCTTTTGCAAAGAAAATAGCTCTTTCATCATTGTCTGGAAATAACTGATCGTCTTCATCAGTAAAAACTGCTTTTCTTTTAAAATATTCTTCGTTATCAATAAAGTACACTTGCATTCTTTCTTTAGGAATAGATGCAACTTTTATGATTAATGGCATATCTACATCATTAACTACTAAATTCATCCCAGATAAACGAATTACCTCATGCAATTGGTGTCTTCTTTCATTAATAACACCAAATCTTGGCATAAAAATACGGGTTTGAACTCCTTTAGAATGTGCATTTTTAGCGGAAGTAAATGCTGTGGAAGAAAGTTCTGTTTCTGGTAAGTAGGGAACAACTTCTGATGATACGAATAAAATTCTCTTGTCCTTCATTAAATCAAACTCTTTTATAAAAATGCAAAAGTACAAATTTTTATGCTAATATGGTGTTAAAATGGTAAGTTTGCATCCATTATACAGCCTTTTACTATGAACATTTTTACTGAAAAGCAACCTCTAAAAGTTTATCTATCTGCCTTAAAAGCGCAAAATAAAAAAATTGGTTTTGTACCAACTATGGGTGCTTTACATCAAGGGCATTTGTCTTTAATAAAAAAGGCACAACAAAAAAATGATATTGTTGTGGTTAGCATTTTTGTAAACCCAACTCAATTTGATAAGAAAGAAGATTTAGTAAATTATCCTAAAACTTTTGATGATGATGTTCATTTATTGAATAGTGTTTCTTGCAATGTGCTTTTTCACCCTTCAGTTGAAGAAATTTATGGAGAAAACACCGTTTCTGAAACGTTTGATTTTAGTGGTTTAGAACATCAAATGGAAGGTAAATTTAGAGAGGGTCATTTTAATGGTGTAGGCACAATTGTTAAAACGTTGTTCGAAATTGTAGCACCAGACAACGCGTATTTTGGACAAAAAGATTTTCAGCAGTTACAAATCATCAAAAAAATGGTGAAAAATTATCGTTTACCTATAAAAATAAGAGGTTGTAAAATATTTAGAGAGGATGATGGTTTGGCTATGAGCTCTAGAAATTCAAGATTATCGGTAACTCACAGAATAGCGGCTCCTTTTATCTACAAAACCTTAAAAAAAGCAAAAAAGAAATTTAAAAAAGAAAGCAGTGCTTCAGTTACAGAATGGGTAGCAAAAAAGTTTAAAAAACACCCTAATTTGGTTTTAGAATATTTTACTATTGCTGACGAAAAATCATTAGAAACCATAAAAATTAAAGAATCTAACAAAAAATACAGGGCTTTTATTGCTGTTTTTGCAGGTGATATTAGATTGATCGATAACATTCGTTTATAAAATTTGTAATTAAAAAAATAGTATTTTTGCAAAATGTTAGTACAAGTAGTAAAATCTAAAATCCATCGTGTAAAAGTTACAGGTGCCGATTTAAATTACATAGGTAGCATTACCATTGATGAAGACTTAATGGATGCTGCAGGAATTATTGAAGGAGAACGTGTGCAGATTGTAAACAACAACAATGGCAATCGTTTAGAAACGTATGCAATTCCAGGACCTCGAAAAAGTGGAGAAATTACTTTAAATGGGGCTGCTTCTCGTTTGGTAGCTGTTGGTGATGTATTAATATTAATCGTTTATGCTTTTATGGAATTAGAAGAGGCTAAAAAATTTAAACCTCAACTTGTTTTTCCAAACGAAAAAGACAATACACTTACCTAATTTTGAATATTAAAAAAGTTTTAAAAACCACATTACCTCTCGCTTTGGGAGGTTTTTTAGTTTGGTATTCTTTATCTGATATTTCTCTTGAAACCTTAGGGCAATATTTTAAAGAAGCCAATTATGGTTGGATTTTCCTTGGGTTATTTTTCGGTATTTTAAGCCATCTTTCTAGAGCCTATAGATGGAAGTTTATGTTAGAACCCTTAGGTTTTCAACCAAAATTTACCAACAGTGTTTTAGCAGTTTTGGTTGGGTATTTGGTAAATTTAGCCTTACCAAGAGCTGGAGAAATATCTAGAGCAACAGTAATGGCAAATTATGAAGATATTCCTTTCGAAAAAGGTTTTGGAACCATCGTAGCAGAACGAATTGCAGATTTAATAATGATGCTTTCTATTGTTGCCATTACACTTTTTGTGCAATTCGATTTTATTTACAATCTGTTAACCAACAACTTCGATCCAACAAAAATTATCATTGGTTTAGCCATTTTAATTGTAGGTTTCTTTGTGTTTTCATCCTTTGTAAAAAAAGCAGAATCTGGGTTTTTATTAAAAATTAAAACCTTTGTTACGGGTTTAATAGAAGGCGTTACAAGCATTTTTAAAATGAAAAATAAATGGGCATTTATTTTTCACACCATTTTTATTTGGGTAATGTATGTGGCAATGTTTTGGGCAACAATACCTGCTATTGAAGATTTAAACGTTCCTTTTGGCGGAATTTTAATCGGCTTTATTGCTGGCGGATTTTCTATTGCTGCCACAAATGGTGGCATTGGTTTATACCCAATTGCTGTGGCTGGAGCTTTGGCGTTATTTAATATTCCAACAGAACCTGCAACCGCTTTTGGTTGGATTATGTGGACCGCACAAACTGCTATGATTATCGTTTTTGGAGGACTTGCATTTGTACTACTTCCAGTTTTAAATAAAAATAAATAATTTCGAATAATCTTTTTTTAAAATTTTATCGAGAAGTTGGGCGTTCCCTAAAGGTCGCGCTTTCACTACTCGCTTTTTTATTTTACCAAATAAAAAGAGCTCAAACAGGTCGTTCAATCGCTAACGCAAGTACTTGCTAGCTTATAAAAAATCCGAAGAACTTTTTTAATTTAAGGGCTAAAAACCTTTCAATATGCAAGACCCTTCAGGTTTTTAAAACCTGAAAGGTCAACTTTCTTTTATATATTTCTAGAATAGCAAGATGTAAAAAATAGATATTTATAATCTAACTTTACTTTGTAACTTTACGCCTTTTAAACTTTGCAACTCTAATAAAAATGGCCAAAACCAAAACAACTTTTTTCTGTCAGAATTGTGGCACACAACACGCAAAATGGGTGGGCCAATGTGGTGCTTGTAAAGAATGGAATACTATTGTAGAAGAAGTAATCCAAAAAGAAGAAAAACGTATTTGGAAACAATCTACAACAGCCAAGCAAAATGCAAACAAACCATTAAAAATTGCAGATATTGTTCTAAATCCAGAAGAAAGAGTCATCACCAACAACAACGAATTAGATACAGTTTTAGGTGGTGGTTTGGTAAAAGGTTCTGTAACACTTTTAGGCGGTGAACCTGGAATTGGAAAATCAACTTTATTATTGCAAGTTGCTTTAAACATCAGTCAAAAAGTATTGTATGTTTCTGGCGAAGAAAGCCAATCTCAAATAAAAATGAGAGCAGAACGTTTGGATGCTGAAAACTCCAATTGCTTGATTTTAACAGAAACCAATACACAACAAATCTTTAAAAATATAGAAGCTACAGCTCCTGAAGTTTTAGTAATCGATTCTATACAAACCTTACATACAAATTCTATTGAAGCTTCTCCAGGAAGTATTTCTCAAATTAGAGAAACCAGTGCAGAATTAATAAAATTTGCCAAAGAAACTGCAACTCCTGTTTTGTTAATTGGTCACATCAACAAAGAAGGAAATATTGCAGGCCCAAAAATTTTAGAACATATGGTTGATGTTGTCCTACAGTTTGAAGGCGATAGAAATCATACCTATAGAATTTTAAGAAGTCAGAAAAATAGATTTGGTTCTACATCAGAATTAGGGATTTATGAAATGCTGTCTAATGGTTTACGCGAAATTTCTAATCCGTCAGAAATTTTAATTTCTAAAAAAGATGCAGATTTAAGCGGAACCGCAATTGCAAGTACTTTAGAAGGAATTAGACCTTTAATGATAGAAATTCAAGCTTTGGTTTCTACAGCAGTTTACGGAACTCCACAACGCTCAACAACAGGTTATAATTTAAAAAGATTAAATATGATTTTAGCTGTTCTAGAAAAAAGAGCAGGTTTTAAATTAGGGGCAAAAGATGTGTTTTTAAACATTACAGGAGGCATAAATGTAGATGACCCTGCCATTGATTTGGCTGTGGTTGCTGCAATATTATCATCCAACCAAGATATTGCCATTAACCCTAATGTGTGTTTTGCTGCAGAGGTTGGTTTGGCTGGTGAAATTAGACCTGTATCAAAAATTGATCAACGGATTTTAGAAGCAGAAAAACTAGGTTATAAAAGTTTTGTAGCATCAAAATACAATAAAATTTCATCAAAAAATCATTCCATTCGTTTGATTTTGGTTGGAAAGATTGAAGAAGCTTTTGCTACGTTGTTTGCGTAAGAAAAACTTATATCAATAAAAAACCAAGCATTTCTGCTTGGTTTTTTATCAATCTTATAAAATTAATATAAGAACTTACTTCTTATTAACCTCTTTAATATATTTATCTAAAGCCATAGTCATAGAAGGTGTTTCTTTAGATGGTGCTACAATATCACACTTTAAGCCAGCTTCTGTTACCGCTTTTACTGTAGAATTACCAAATGCAGCAATTCTAGTTTGGTTTTGCTTAAAATTCGGAAAGTTTTTAAATAAAGACTCTATTCCTGAAGGGCTAAAAAACACCAAAACATCGTAAAATACATCTTCTAAATCAGACAAGTCACTAACTACTGTTCTGTATAAGTCTACTCTCTTCCAAGTCACCCCTAACTTATCTAGCTCTTCAGGTATAGAAGGTTTTAATTTATCTGAAGATGGCAGTAAAAACTTTTCGGTTTTGTGCTTTTTAATTAACTTTGTTAAGTCTGTAAAAGTACGATTACCAACATAAATTTTACGCTTTCTATACACTACATATTTTTGTAAATAATAGGCTACAGCTTCAGATTGGCAGAAATATTTCATAGCATCTGGCACCTTAAAACGCATTTCTTCGGCAATTCTAAAAAAATGATCTACGGCATTTCTACTTGTTAAAATAATGGCAGTAAACTTAGACAAATCAATTTTTTCTGCTCTTACCTCCTTTACAGGTATTCCTTCTACGTGAATAAAAGATCGAAAATCTATTTTAACCTTCTGTTTATCAGACAAGTCAAAATATGGAGATGTTTCTGTCTTTGGTGCTGGCTGGGAAACCAATATCGTTTTCACTTTCATACGCTTTGTATTTTGTATTTAAAACATCAATTTAAAAGCTACAAATAGCGGTGCTATTTCGAGGGCGCAAATATACAAAATAAAATAAAACAACTTATTAAAAATCAGCTTTTTATTTCTTGCAATTAAAAACACATATCTTAAAACAAATAAAAAAACTGCAAAAATTAATAGGTATTGTTTACCTAAAGCTGCGTATTCAAATAAAATTAAAGCAATGTATAACAAAAAGGAAACACTATATAAATAGCTATTCTTCAAATACACAAAAAATTGTATTCTATTTTTTATCACAAACAACAACAATAAAGCGTACTCTAAAATTCTTTTTGCAATAAAATAAAGCAGCACATATGCCAATATTGATAAAAATACTGTTAAACCTGTTTTTGTTTGTGGTAATTTATACAGTTTAAATTGATATACTAAAAAAGAAAACACCAAAACAGAAAACATAAAAATTAAAAGTTGAAACCCTTTAAAAAAAGATACTCCTTCTAGGTCTTCATCTTCAATAATTGTAAACCTAAAAAAAGCAAAAAAATTTTCTTTTACTTTTTTAGGGTTCATTAATTTTAACACTACAATACCAGAAAATAAGATTAAGAACAATAGGGTTACCCAATCATTAGTTTGTACTATTTTATCAACGGCTTGCAATTAACTTTTATTTATAAATGATTCGTACAAAATTAGTGATTAAATAATGTATATTTGCTTACTTTCTACTGAAAATTAATTTATGTCAGACGCTTTAGTAATTATTCCTACTTACAACGAAAAAGAAAATATTGAAGCCATAATTAGAGCAATATTTAGCCAAAAAAAAGCATTTCATATTCTTATTGTTGATGATAATTCTCCTGATGGTACTGCAGCTATTGTAGCCCAATTAATGCGTGAATTTCCCAATCAATTATTTATAGAAAAAAGACAAGGAAAAAATGGTTTAGGTACTGCATATATTCATGGTTTTAAGTGGGCTTTGTCAAAAAAATACAATTATATTATAGAGATGGATGCAGATTTTTCTCACAATCCAGAAGATTTAATAAGATTGTATGATGCCTGTTCTAATCAAGGTGCAGATGTTTCTGTAGGGTCAAGATATGTAAACAATCAAGTTAATGTGGTAAATTGGGATATTAAACGTTTATTGCTGTCTTACTTTGCTTCTAGATATGTACGTCTTATCACAAGAATTCCAATTTTTGATACTACAGCTGGTTTTGTGTGTTGGAAACGCCAAGTTTTAGAAACCATACAATTAGATAAAATAAAATTTATAGGTTATGCTTTTCAAATTGAAATGAAATTTAAAGCTTGGAAACATAAATTTAAAATTAAAGAAGTTTCTGTAATTTTTACAGATAGAGATTTAGGTGCATCAAAAATGAGCGGAAACATTATTTCTGAAGCACTTTTTGGTGTAATAAAAATGAGGTTAAAAGGATTACCAAAATAGCAGTAAAAATGAGTAGTTACCTAATAAAAAATGCAACAATTGTAAATGAGAATACCACTTTTAAAGGTGATGTACTCATAGAAAATGAAATCATTAAAAAAATTTCATCAAAAATTGATGCCAATGAAAATATAGAAATTATTGATGCTGAAGGAAAGTATTTAATTCCTGGTTTTATTGATGATCAAGTACATTTTAGAGAACCTGGTTTAACACACAAAGCAAATATTGCTACAGAAAGTAGAGCTGCAGTTGCTGGCGGAATTACCACATTTATAGAGCAACCCAATACAGTACCACAAGCAACAACACAAAAATTATTAGAAGATAAATTTCAAATAGCAGCAAAAGATTCGTACACCAATTATTCGTTTATGTTTGGTGGTACCAATGATAATTTAGATGAATTATTAAAAACTGATCCAAAAATGGTTGCTGGTATAAAGTTATTTTTGGGCTCATCTACAGGAAATATGTTAGTGGATGATGTAGAAGTTTTAGAAAAGATTTTTTCATCAACCAAAATGATTATTTCTGTTCATTGTGAAGATGAAGCAACCATAAGAAAAAATACAGCAGCTTATAAAGAAAAATTTGGTGATGATATCCCTTTAAAATACCATCCAATTATTCGCAGTGAAGAGGCTTGCTACATTTCATCATCTAAAGCCATTGAATTAGCCAAAAAAACAGGCGCTCGTTTGCACATTTTTCATGTTTCTACAGCTAAAGAAACCGAGTTGTTTAGAAATGACATCCCTTTAGAAGAAAAACAAATTACTGCAGAAGTTTGTGTGCATCACCTTTGGTTTAATGATAAAGATTACGAAGAAAAAGGAACGTTTATTAAATGGAATCCTGCAGTAAAAACCGAAAAAGACAGATTAGGTTTATGGGAAGCCTTGTTAGATGATAGAATTGATGTTTTGGCTACAGATCATGCTCCTCATACGTTAGCAGAAAAACAAAATGTATATACAAAAGCACCAAGTGGTGGGCCATTAGTACAGCATGCTGTAACTGCTATTTTAGAAAAAGTAAAAGAAGGTGTTATTTCTATTGAAAAAGCTGTTGAAAAAATGAGCCATAATCCAGCAAAATTATTTCAAATTAAAAAGAGAGGGTTTATTAAAGAAGGGTTCTATGCAGATGTAGTGCTTATTGATCCTAAAAAATCTTGGACAGTTGCTAAAGACAATATTTTATACAAATGTGGTTGGTCTCCATTTGAAGGAACCACGTTTTCATCTCAAATTACACACACTTTTGTAAACGGTAACTTAATGTATAACAATGGTATTTTTAATGACGATATTAAAGGTAAACGCTTAACTTTTAACCGTTAATATGAAAAAAATTAGTTTTTTATTTCTTTTTATTTTCATTGTATCTTGTACAAGTAATACCATTTTTGAAAAACCAAAAGACTTGATTCCAAAAGACACCATGAGTCTTTTACTACAAGAGTTGGTTATTGCGAGTTCTTCTAAATTTATCAAAAATAAAAACTTAGAAAAAAAGATAAATTATATGCCTTTGGTTTATGATCGTTTTAAAATTGATAGCACTCGTTTTCAAATCAGTAACTTGTATTACATGAGCACAATAGATGATTATCAAGAAATTGTTGAAAATGCAAAACAAAACCTAGAAAAACAAAAGGCTGTTTTTGATGAATTAAAAAACGTAAAAGATTCTATAAGAAAAGACTCTTTAGACAAAGTAAAATTGCTAAAGAAAAAAAGTGACTCTATAAAAAAAAGTCGGTTAAATTTAAAAGATAGTTTAGAGGTAAAAAGTAAAACAAAAACTAAGGTTTAGGATAAACCTCACAAATTTTCTGAATAACATTGTCAACAATCTCAAATTTATAGCCCAATTCTTTTTGAATCTTTTTTGAAGAATATTTGGAAATGGCATGCGCACTTCTGGCAGAATATTTACTTAATAAAGGGGCCTTTCCTGTAATTTTTGAGATTAACCAAGCTACCCTCCAAAACACAGCAGTTTGCCAAGGTTTTGTTGCTATTGAGGGCCTTTTTTTACCAAAAGCACTAGCAATAGTAAAGAAAATATCTTTAAAAGATTTGTTTTCAGCCACCAAAATAAAACGCTCATTTTTTACATCAGCATTCATCAATTTTATCATTGGTTGTACCACATCTTTTACCCCCACAAAACCTGTTACACCTTCTGTATAATACTTAAACCCATTATACACTTGACTAAATAATTTACCAGAACCAGCAGTCCAAAAACCACTACCCAAAATTACTCCAGGATTTACAATAACCACATCTACTCCTTCTTGGCTTGCCCTCCAAACTTCCATTTCTGCCCCAAATTTGGTAATCGAATAACCACTATTATCCAATTCTTTGTTCCATTCACATTCTTCTGTAATCATTTCTTCCTCATTTTTTGCCTCACCAACAGCAGCAATAGAACTTACAAAACAAAATTTATCAATTTTAGCATCAATAGCTAGATTAACAATAATTGCAGTACCATGAATATTTACTTTTCGCATCTCTCTATAATCCTTAGGATTAAAAGAAATAAACGCAGCACAATGGTATACTTGTTTTATCCCTTTAAAAGCTAAAATCATTACAGGTACTTTTGTAATATCTGCTTTAAACCATTCTATTTTATCAAAAAGGGAAGCATCAGAAGTGTAATACGAAAAGACTTTTTTTACCTTTTCTAAAGAGGACTTTGTTCTATAAATGGCTCTAATTTTATCATTCTCTACACATAAATGATACAATAAATGCGACCCCACTAAACCAGTACCTCCTGTAACTAAAATCATATTACGAATTTAGTATATTTTGGTTGATAAACTTATATTTGCCAATCGAATTTAAAAGACAATTTAATACGTTATTGCCAGTTTACAAAGCATTCTCTTATTTTAAAAAAAGAGTTTTTCTGTTTGTTTGCAATAACATTACGTTTATACAATGAAAAATTTTATTGAAGAATTACAATGGCGTGGAATGTTGCACGACACTATGCCAGGAACTGAAGAACATCTTTTAGAACAAATGAGAAGTGCTTACGTAGGTTTTGACCCAACAGCAGATTCTTTACATATTGGTAATTTAGTACCTATTATGTTATTGGCTCATTATCAAAGATGTGGTCACAAACCTATTGCTTTGGTAGGTGGTGCAACTGGTATGATTGGTGATCCTTCAGGTAAATCTGCAGAACGTAATTTGTTAGATGAAAAAACATTAAGACATAATCAAGAATGTGTAAAAGCGCAATTGGGTCATTTTTTAGATTTTACTTCGGATGCTGAAAATGCTGCAATTTTAGTAAATAATTACGATTGGATGAAAGATATTTCGTTCTTAGAATTTATTAGAGATGTAGGCAAACACATTACCGTAAATTACATGATGGCAAAAGATTCTGTAAAAAATAGAATTGGTGCAGCATCTAAAGAGGGAATGTCTTTTACAGAGTTTACCTACCAAATGGTGCAAGGTTACGACTTTTTACATTTGTTTAGAGAAAATGCAACAACGCTGCAAATGGGGGGTTCTGATCAATGGGGAAATATTACTACTGGTACAGAATTAATTCGTAGAATTGGTGGTGGAAAAGGGTATGCCATTACTTGCCCATTAATTACGAAATCTGATGGTTCTAAATTCGGAAAATCAGAAGGTGGTAATGTATGGTTAGATGCCAAGAGAACATCACCTTATAAATTTTACCAATATTGGTTAAATACCTCTGATGAAGATGCCAAAAAATACATTAAAATCTTTACGTTTTTAACCAAAGAAACCATTGATACTTTAGTTGAAGAGCACAATACAGCACCTCATTCTCGTATTTTACAAAAACGTTTGGGAGAAGAAGTTACAATTTTGGTACATGGAAAAGAAGCATACGAAAAAGCAATTAAGGCTTCTAGCATTTTGTTTGGCAAATCTACCTCAGCTGATTTAAAATCTTTAGATGAGCAAACTTTTTTAGATGTTTTTGATGGTGTACCACAAGCAACAATTGCTCCAGAAGATATTGCAGAAGGTTTAGATATGATTGGAGCGTTAGCTGCAAAAACTAACTTTTTAAAATCGAATGGAGATGCCAAAAGAGCCTTAAAAGAAAATGCCATTGCTGTAAACAAAGAAAAAGTAAAAGATAGTTTTACCATTACTACTAACGATTTAATTGCTGATAAATACGTATTGTTACAACGTGGTAAAAAGAACTATTTTCTTTTAAAAGTGCAATAGCTTTAAAAAAAACTATTAAAAATAATAAAGGCTGTCTGAAAAGTACATCTATACGTCATTTTAAGCAAAGTCGAAAAATCTATATATTTTGATTATCAAAAAATAAGATTTTCTCATTAAAATGTAAATGATATGAATTTTATACTTTTTAGATATCCTTAACCATTAGTTTAACTAATTGTTATTACTTTCTACAGCTGTGGCTGTTTATTAGCCCAACCTACCCCTTATTCAACTCAGCAGCCTTTTTTTCTAGCTCTGCTTGAAATTCTTCTATTACAGGTTTTACAGTGCTTTCTGCAATATCTGACGTTTGAACTTCAAAACCAAAACTTAGGTTTTATAAAAAAGATACATTCTCCCCAAAAACCCATTTAGTTTAATAACTTGAATGAAAGCACTTTAAAAATATACCCTCCCCATTTATAGGGAGGCTTCTCCCCATAAATGGGGAGAAAAAAATTTCACCATAAATGAGGATTGACAGGTATCCTTTTTCACTTTAGATTTACAATACAAATAATTGCTGATTTTTTTCAACCTTAAAAATGTATTCGGATCACTAAAAAAGTTGGGTTTACAGTTAAAAAAAGAGAGATAAAAGAAGTGTTATTTGAAATATAAGTGGTTAGGCACAATTGATCAACTAACTCAATAAAAAAGGAAAACAATAAATAACAGAAACTCTAATTAACAATAATTATGAAAAAAACAATATCATTTTTAACAATATTATTTTTAACAATTAGTATAAATGCACAAACAGAAAAAGGAAATTGGATGTTTGGTGGTGATGCAATAATACAAGGCTATAAGTTTGAAAACCAAGATAAATTTATATACTATGCAGAAATATTCCCAAAAGCAGGTTATTTTATTAAAGACCAATTTGTAATTGGTAGCGAAATAGGTGTATTTATAAATGAAGCAACTTTTTATACTTCTTTAGTTCCTTTTGCTCGCTTTTATTTATATAATAATGAAAAAATACTTAACCCTTTTATTGAAGGAGGAATTGGCTTTAAAAACACATCTTATAAAGGAAAAAGTAGTGGTGATCCAGCAGTAAATGATTTCATATATCAATTTAAAATAGGAACTTCAGTATTCTTTACTAATAGTGTTGCTTTAAACCTTACTTTAAATTACAAAAAGAACTCATTCCAATTTAATGAAGAACTCTCGATTGCCTTTGGGTTTCAAATACATTTACAAAAAAAATAACTTAAAAAATGATACTTATGAAATAGAAGAAAACTTAAAAAAGAGAATGTCGTTATACGGATATAACGACCTCTCCATTTAAAAATAATTACCGCGAAATAATTAATTTAAAATTTTACAAAATTATGAAAACAATTACTAAAATAATCATAGCTATTGCATTAATATTTAATGTGTCAACAATTTTTTCACAAGTTACAACTACAATAAGTAATATGGCAACTGTACCTTATAACACACAAATCGCTGATTGTGGAACAATAGATTTAGAATCTTACAATGAACTTAGACTTCAATTTACTGTAAATTTATCAAAACAACAAAATATGGTTGTAGGTACTGGAACAATAAAAACATATTATAAGAAATCTTCTACAGATTCTAAAATACAAGTTGGTGCACCTTATAGTGTTCCTGCAAATTTTGGAACTTCCTTTAGTGCTTCTTTAGATAAAACAATACAAGCTAGCAATTTTAATCTTACTGGTGGCATTTTTTTCGTTGAATATACATCTACAATTAGTACAGTTATATATACTTCAACCTGCTCTTACTCCGTTATAAAAACTCAGACACCAACATTTAACATTTCACCAAGTAGTGTTAATATAACTTGTGGAAATACTTCTTCTAGAACATTTTCTGTTATAAATGTATACAATACTGCTGGTACAAAATCATATAAATGGCAAGTTGGGAATAGTTGGTTATACAATGGTAGTCCTGCTCCAAATGAATTTACAACAACTTCCAGTACCATTACTTTAGTCCCTAACACTTTTCCTCTTAATAATATAAAAGTAGCAACTATTCTGAATGGAACTCAATTACCTTTTTCAACATCTAATGTAAGTTTAACATCTATCGAAAATAGAACAATTAGTGGAGATTTAACAGTCTGTTCTAGTGAAACTTTATCTATAAATAATTTAGGCATCAGTGAAATAGTTACTTGGAGTTCTTCAAATACAAGTGTTGCTTCAATTAGTACATCTAACAATCAAGCTACAGTTTATGCTAATGGAAGTGGAATTGTTACAATTTCTGCAACAATTTCTAATTCTTGTGGACAACAATTAGTGTTAAATAAAACAGTAACTCTTGGTGTTCCAACTGATTATTATGATGCAAATATTGATGTTCATCCTTACCCTGGTAATTATGGTGGTATTTACTTAAATAATTGGACGAGAATGTGGATGACAAATTATCCTGGTGGCTTAAGCTGGAATTGGACAGCTAATTATTCTATGATTCAAAACCCAGATTCATCACAACCTTTAATAAAACCATTAAGTAATGGCTATATGACTATTAAAGTTAGAAAAAGCAATAAATGTGGTTATGGTTCTTGGGTTTCAAAAAATTTCAATGTTACCCCATTACCTGATGGTGGACATAAAATTGAAAGATATTAAAATGGAATAAAATACTGTGCCTAACCACGTATATAAAAAATAGCAGTTAAGTACAAACCTTGTAGTTTGTACTTAACTGCTATTTTAATGTATAAACTAAAACTAATAGCAATTTTACTCTGTTACTTTTCACATACAGACACGTCACAAAACAAAAAACTACCCCTTATTCAACTCAGCAGCCTTTTTTTCTAGCTCTGCTTGAAATTCTTCCATTACAGGTTTTACAGTGCTTTTTGGTATGTCTGCTACTTTAATATACATTAAACCATCTACAGCATTGTTAAATTTTGGGTCTACATTAAAGGCTACCAAACGTGCATTTTGTTTTACGTATTTTTTAATCAACACAGGAATTCGTAATGCGCCAGGCTCAATTTCATCTATAATTTTATCGAACTTTTGCATATCTGCTTTGGTTGCATCAAATACAAAATCTTTATCGCCATCTTTTAACTTTACCTTGTATTCTTTCTTCGGATAAATATATTGTGCAATATAAGGGTCGTAATAATGCGATTTCATAAACTCAATCATTAATGATTTTGAAAAATCAGAAAATTGGTTGCTAATAGAAACGCCACCCATTAAATATTTATGTTCTGGATATCGTAAAGTAACATGTACAATTCCTTTCCAAAGTAAAAAAAGAGGCATTGGTTTTTGTTGGTATTCGCCAATAATAAAAGCACGTCCCATTTCTATGGTGTTTTCCATCATTTGGTGCAATTCTGGCTCAATTCTAAACAATGTTTGCACGTAAAAACCATTAATGCCATATTTTTTATAAATTTCTTTACCTAAACCCATTCTATAGGCACCAGCCAAACAATTGGCAACACTGTCCCACAAAAACATATGGTAATAATATTTATCGTACTTGTCTAAATCAATAGCTTTATTGGTGCCTTCACCAACTTCTCTAAAGGTAATTTCTCTTAATCTACCTATTTCGTGCAACAAATTGGGGATGTCTTTTGCATTAGCAAAAAATACCTCATAATTTTTACTTTGCAATAATCTGCCTTTATTTTCTCTTAGAGTATCTACTTCTTTTTTAAAAGATGCTACACTTCTTTGTGCCGTAATTTTTCTAACAGGTTTCTTAATTTTTATTTTTTCGGTAGATAATATGGTGTATTTCTTCTCAAAAGGATTTGCCAACATATAGGTTTTCTTGCGGATAAAATCAGAAAAAGCACTTATATCTGTAAACGCATCTTGATCTTTAACAAGAATCGGTTTTCCAATTCTTACTTTAATTACTTTACCTTCTTGTGAAATTACTTCTGATGGTAATTTTGCGGTTCGTAAAGTGTCTGATATTTTAGATAAAAAGTAAAAAAAACGACTGTTTTTTGCATGAAAATAAATCGGAATTACAGGAACATTTGCTTTTTTAATCAAACGAACTGCACCTTGTTCCCAAGGTTTATCTACCTTTAATTTGCCATCTTTATAGGTTGATACTTCTCCTGCAGGAAAAATCCCCAAAGGTTTTCCTTCTTTTAAATGCATCAATGCACTTTTAATACCAGCTACACTAGATTTGGCATCCTTTCTGTTTTCAAAAGGATTTACAGGCATTACGTAAGGTTTTAAAGGCGCAACTCTGTGCAGCAAAAAATTGGCAATAATCTTATAATCTGCTCTTTTTTCGAGCAATAATTTCAACAATAAAATACCATCTATACCTCCTAAAGGATGATTAGAAATGGTAATAAAAGCGCCATCTTTAGGAATTCGTTTTAAATCTTTTTCCGGAATTTCAAACTCAATATTACAATCGTCTAAAACACCGTTTAAAAAATCTACATCAGACTTGTCTTTATTGTTGTTATAGATTTTGTTTAAGGCAGATATTCTTAGCACCTTTATCAATAACCAACCAATAAAAGTTCCTAAAAAACCAAAATTCTGTAAACCAATTACTTGTGCAATTTCTTTGGATGTTACTAATGCCATAAACTTTCGTTAGAACTGAAAGGCAAACATAGTAAAAAAAACGAAATTGTAATTTTTTAATTCGGATTAACAACAATTTGTGAAGTTTCTTTATTTACTTGCGTTAACAAAGAGATTCCTTTTTCTTCAATGGCTGCTATGGCTTTTTCATCAAAATGACGCACTGTATATAAATCTACTCCTTTTTGAACATCAATTTTAAATTGCGTTTTTAACTCATCATAAAAAGCATCAAACTTATTGAACTTGTTATCAATACAAACCGAAAAACTAATGGCAGAATTTTGAATTAAGTTAACCTTAAGTTGATAATCGTGTAATTTTTGAAAGATAAAACTGATATTATTTTCTACCATAAAAGAGAAATCTAAGGCAGAAATTGATACCAAAATCTGATCTTTCTTAACGATAAAACAAGGAATATAAGGCACTAATCTTGTGCCTTTAGATACTTTTGTACCTGTTTCTTTAGGATTGACGAAAGAACGCACCAATAACGGAATTTCTTTTCTTTCTAAAGGTTGTAATGTTTTTGGGTGAATTACAGAAGCGCCGTAAAAAGCCATTTCAATAGCTTCTTCGTAAGAAATTTGTTCTAACAAAGTAGTGTCTGAAAACACTCTTGGATCTGCGTTTAAAACGCCAGGAACATCTTTCCAAATCGTTACACTTTCTGCATTTAAACAGTAGGCAAAAATACCTGCTGTATAATCTGATCCTTCTCTGCCTAAAGTAGTGGTGTTTTCGGTATCATTTGCTGCAATAAAACCTTGGGTAATATTCACTTTTGTAGCGTCTACATTTTGCGTAATCAATTCTTCTGTAAGTTGCCAATCTACTTTTGCATCTCTATAATTACTATCGGTTTTTACATAGCTTCTACCATCAAACCAAACATTTTCTTGGCCTAATTTTGTTAAATAGGCACTTACAATTTTGGTAGAAAGCAATTCACCAAAACAGATAATTTGATCGTAAACATAATTGTATCTTCTAGACGTATTTCTTGATAAAAACCAGCCTAATTCTCCAAAAAGAATGTCAATATCTTTAAAAATTTGATCTTTTGTATCGAATAAAGCGTTCATAATATTTTTATGATACTCTTCTATAAAGCTTAATTTTTCAGGTAAATGCTCTTCTTTATTGTAATAGGCGTCTATAACTTCTTCAAAAGCATTCGTCATTTTACCCATTGCAGAAATAACCACTAAGGTATCTTTTGCACCTTCGTTTTTAATAATGTTTGCAACATTTTTAACACTATCTGCATCTTTTACAGATGCTCCACCAAACTTAAAAATCTTCATTTTTTACGTATTTATACATCACAAAAATTAATAAATATCAATCAAAAAACAATCGAACTGATATCTAATTTTGGTATCCTAATTAAAAATATGTCTTATTCAGAAATACCTTTATTATAACAAAAAAAGGCAGTATTCGCGTTTATTTTAAAGCCTTTAGTTGAAATACCAAGAACAAAAATACACTAAACAATTTATAAAAATAGATATTGGTTCATATGCATTAGAAAAATAACAGTTTGCTTTTTATTGTTATATTTTTTATTTTTAGCTCGAAATATTCATCGATAAAAATCTATTAATCTCTTCATTATTAATTTATTCTATTATGAAAAAACTATTATTCTCCCTATTTCTCATTTATTCCATAAACAGTAATTCTCAGGTTATTTACAGCGATGAATTTGATGCTGGCATCAATAAACTAAATGGTTTTGATAATTTAATATCATCTTTAGACAATAATACTTTAAAAATTACTGGAAATGGTAATGCTGGTGCCTGGGATAACATCAGATATTCCTTTCATAACAATGGAATCAATACTGCAATAGACGCGTCTTCGTCTCCGAAAATTTACATAAAACTTAAAGCAGAAAACTCACCAACTGTTAGAGTAGATTTTGTTGATGCAAATGGATATTCAACTTCTTTATATGGTTTAACTGCTAAACCAACTGATGAATATCAAGTTTTTGAATTAAATTATACAGATCGTCTTGTTGATGGTGGATATGGAGGACCTTGTAGTTCTGGTCCTTGTAATTTAGATGCTACAAACTTGGTAGAATTAGCATTTTATGTAAATCCTGGAACAGGAGGTTACTCAGGTAATATTAACATAGAATGGATTTCTATAGGTGAATCTTTAGAAAAAGAACCAGACTTAAATTTAAAGAATGCTAAAGTTATCGGGTACTTGCCAGATTATAGATTTAGTTTGAGTAGCCAAATACATTACGAACAACTCACACATTTAATGTTATGTTTTGCTAATCCTGACTTCTTTGGTAATTTAATAATGACAGATTTTACACAAATTGTTAATGATGCAAAAACATTAAATCCTGATATTAAAATATTTTTATCACTTGCAGGAGGTTTAGATCATAATTCGGCTACAGCAGGTTATTGGAAAGATATTTTATTATATCCAACACAAAGAACAGCATTTATTGACAAAATTGTTGATTATGCCAAACAGAAAAATTTAGACGGAATTGATATTGACCTTGAATTTGACCTAGTAACTCAAGGTTATAGTGAGTTTGTCATAGAATTAGCAGGTAAATTAAAAACAGAAAATATTGAGATTACTGCCGCATTTCCTAAAGTTTATTACGATAATTTAACTCAAGATGCTCTTGAAGTTTTTGACTTTATAAATTTAATGGCTTATGACAATGCTGGTTTTTGGAGTCCTTCACCAGCCCAACATAGTTCTTATACTTTTGCAGAAGATAACATTAACTTTTGGAAAACTACAGGCAAAATTAGCCCAGAAAAACTAATATTAGGCGTTCCTTTTACGGACATAATTTTGACACATACCAATGGGTTACTTATGGTGAAATGGTAACGCAAAGTTCTAGTAATGCAAATGTAGATCAAATTGGAAATACATTTTATAATGGAATACCAACCATAGAGAAAAAAGTAGAGCTAGCACATAAAAAAGTTGGAGGTATAATGATTTGGGAACTTGCACAGGACTCATTTACAGAATATTCTCTTTTAAATGCTATTCATGAAAAATATACAGAGTTAGATGTTACTACTACTGGTCTTGGAAGTAATTCTGTAACGCTTTCTTCTGAAGATTTTGACCTGTCTAGCAACATTAAGTTGTATCCAAACCCAGTTAATAATGTTTTAAATTTCAGTCAAAATCTCACAGATATAGTGCACTCTTTTGAGTTATATGATTTAACTGGTAGAAAAATTGTAACTGCAAATATTGAGAACAAAAGTCAAATAGATGTTTCTTCTTTATCAAAAGGTTTATACTCTATTATTTTTAAAACTAAAAAGGGAAGTATTACCAAAAGAATTATGAAACAATAATCTATAAATGAAGGTTTGTTATCTAAATCTAATTAATGAAAATGATTCTCCTTTTTTAAATAAACTTTGTTCAGTTTGTGGCAATTGAATAAAAGCATCTGCATTTACCAAACTTGCTAAATCTCCAGAACCATTTCCTTGAATAGGTACTGCATATAAATTGCCAGAATTATACTTTAATTTTACCTGTAAAAAGTAAACTAAATTGGGCTTAAACATAACATCTGAATCTAAATATGCAGATTCAATTTTTACGTTTAAGCCCATTGCTTTGTAATACCAAGGATAAAAGTATGCCAAACAATTCACAAAAGTTGAATTTGGGTTTCCTGGAAATGCAAAGATTTTACAATAGTCTGTTTGTCCAAACCAAAAAGGTTTACCTGGTCTTTGTGCTACTTTATGAAAGCATTTTTCAACGCCTAATTCTTCAAAAACTTCAGGTAGAAAATCGAATTTTCCTTTACTTACTGCTCCACTAAACAGCAATACGTCATAATGTGCTAAATACGTTTTAATTTTTTGTTTTAAAATAGGTTTATCATCTGTAATATGATCGGTTTCTGATGGAATATTTAATTTTTCTAATAAGGAAACTAAGGTAAACACATTAGATCTTCTAATTTGATGTTCCAATGGAGTTTCATCTACACCAACCAATTCATCACCAGTAGAAACAATCATTACTTTTGGTAGTTTTGCCACTTTTACTGTTGATTTACCTACAGTTGCTAAAACCCCAATTTCTGCTGCTGTAATGATTGTATTTTGATGGATTAAGACATCGCCCTCTACCCTGTCTTTCCCTTTTTGATGAATGTTTTGAAAGTCTTTAATTGTATCAATTAAAATTTGAGCAATGCCATTTTCGATAACTACATCTTCATACCTAATAACCGCATTTGCATTTTTAGGCAAAACAGCACCTGTCATTACTTCAATACAATTCTCATTGTTTTGTAGGGTTATTTGTGGACTTCCTGCAGCTTGAATTCCTTCTATATTAAATGCTCTTTGTCCGTTTTTAAATGAAGCATAATCTATTGCAATTCCATCCATAGAAACTCTGTTAAATGGTGGAAAATCTCTGTCTGCAACAATTTCTTCTTTTAAAATTCTACCTATAGATTTTAGAAACGGAATTTCTTCAACTCCAAAATCTTGAGTTGCGTTTAATATGATATTTTTTGCTTCTTTTACTGAAATCATTATTTAAAAACGTGTAATTATTGATGGCATAATTGTTTTTTCATCAACCTCTTTTATAATCTCACTTATAGATTTTTTACTAACACCACTACTAAAACCTTTTCCTATTTCTCTTTTAAGTTCAACGATTCTACTGTCAATATTTCTTCTGTTGTTCATGATTTTTAATATTTTATTTAGAGATTAAGTGCAATGATTTTTACTAATATGAAACACAAGATTTGGGAAGATTAATATAGACTCTTTTCTAGCCTCCAATTGTACTCATACTCTCAGAAACATTTCCTTTTTTACGATTTGCTTCTGCTATAAAACCATTTTCTGGTTTTTCTTTTACTAAAGATAAAAAGAGTTCTTTTAAATCGTTATTAGACGCTCCATTTCTAATAAAATCTCTTAGATTAAAAACACCATCATCAAACAAACAATTTTTAAAAGTGCCTGTAGAAGTAATTCTAATTCTATTACAATCGTTACAAATGGTTCTTGTAAATGCAGGAATAATACCAACAGTTCCTAAATGATTCTCAACTTTAAAGTTTCTTGAAGTTGATGATTTTTCTGATTGAATTTCTGTAACATCAAACTCTGTTTTTATTTCGTTTAAAATTTTTTTAAACGTCCAATTTTCTTGCATTTCACGTTGTCCTTTTCCGTTAAAAGGCATTTCTTCTATAAAACGGACTGCCACATTTTTGTCTTTGGTTAACCTTACAAAATCTACAATTTCATCCGTATTAAAACCAGATTGTACCACTACATTTAGTTTTAAATTTAAACTGCTTTTTTCTAAGAGCTCAAATGTTTTATATACTTCTGGATACACATCACGTCTTGTAATTTTCGCAAACTTTTCTCGGTTTAAACTATCAATACTTAAATTGATGTTTTTTACTTTTTTTAGTTTTTCTATTTTATCAATATGATGAGAAATTAAAGCTCCATTTGTGGTTATGTTAATGGCGTCTAACAAATCGTTGTAAGACAACATTTCTAAAAAACCCACAAAATCTTTACGCACAAAAGGTTCTCCACCTGTTAAACGAACTTTATTAACACCCAATTCTGTTAATACACGAATTAAGCGATACATTTCTTTAAAAGTGAGCAGTTCTTGTCTTGGCACTATATCTATTCCATGCGCAGGCATACAATATTGGCAACGTAAATTACAACGATCTGTAACTGCCAAGCGCACATATTCTATTTGTCTGCCAAAATTGTCTTTTAAACTACTCATTAATTGGGAAGTTTTTTACTTACTAACCCGTATAAAAACGCACCCAACAAAGCACCAAACAAAATAATTAAGGCTGGTAAAAATTTGAATCCTAAAATTACAAACACAGGTGCTGCACAGGCTCCTGAAATTCCCCAACCCAAACCAAATAAAGTACCCCCAAAAATAGTGCTAATGAATCCTTTTTTCTTTGGTTTTGGGACGATTTTATTGCCATTAATATCTTTTATTGTTCCATTTTTAAACAACTGCATTATAATAGCAGAAAACACAACTGCACCACCAATAATTCCGAACATATGAAACGATTGAAATTTGAACATTTCGTAAAATCGATACCAAGAAATGGCTTGTACTTTACTTAAAACAATTGCAAAAAAGATACCTAATATTAAAAATTTGATGTTTTTCATTTTGATTATATTTTATGCCTACAAAGTTTTTAAAACCTTGCAGAATTGAATTTTTCTTTAAAAAAGGATTGGAATTATAAACCAAGTAGCAATAATACCGCCAATAAAAAAGCCGATAACCGCCAATAAAGAAGGCAATTGTAAACTACTTAACCCTGTAATTGCATGGCCAGAAGTGCAACCCCCTGCATAACGTGTACCAAAGCCAATTAAAAGTCCAGAGATTACAAGAATTAAAAAACCTTTTAAAGAAAAAACTGCATTATCACTAAAAATTTCATCTGGGAAATATTGATTGCCAACGTTAGAAAACCCTAAATCTGTTAATTCTTGAACGGTTGTAGGGTTTAAATCTATAGTAGGTTCTAGAATTAAGTATTTTGCGGAAATGAATCCGCCAATAATTAATCCGATAACAAACATTAATGCAAAATCGCGTTGTTTCCAATCTTTCTTAAAATAGTCAGCAACTTTACCTGCACCTGCCATTGTACATAAAGTTTCGAAGTTTGTTGATGCTCCAAAATCTTGTCCGAAATAAAAATATAGAAACAATGATAATGTTATTAAAGGGCCACCAATATACCAAGCCCAAGGTTGCAATATAAAATCCATAGTTAAACTTTATTTTTTAGTGTTCAACAGCTCTCGAACTGACAATTAATTTATTTTTAATTAAATAATTGGTAATTAGTTTTGTTGCTCCAAGATGATCTTCAATATATTTTTTGTTAATAGTACCTGTTAATTTTCTAAAGTTTTCATCCTTTTTAAACTGTGTAAAATGTGCTGTAAATTCTTGTTGATTTTTAATAGAGATACAACCTCCTATTTTTACCAAATCTACAGCTTCTTGAAATTTGTCGTAATTATTTCCAATCACTACAGGAATTCCGAAAGTTGCAGGTTCTAAAATATTGTGTAAACCTGTTTTTAAACCTCCACCTACATAGGCTACATCAGCAGCAGCGTAAATTTTGGTTAAAATTCCTATAGTATCAATAATAAAAACTTGATATTCTGCTAAGTTTTTATCCTCTTTATCTGAAAATAAAATTGTTTTTTTATTGATGGATTTTTGTAAAGCAACAATTGCATCAGCTTTAATATTATGAGGTGCAATGATGAGTTTTTCATCTTTTGATGCATTATTATTGATGTAATTTACTATTAAGGCTTCATCTTCTTGCCAAGTGCTTCCTGCAACAATGGTGTATTGGTTGTTTTTAAATTTAGCAATAAAATCAAGGGAATTATCTTGCTCTAAAATTTTTGAAACACGATCAAAGCGAGTATCGCCCGCAATTGTTACATTATTAAAATTAATTGAATTTAGTAATTTCTTAGAATTTTTATTTTGCACAAAAAAATGATTGAAAGCTTGTAATGATTTTCGCATAAAACCACCATAACTTTTGAAAAACAATTGTTTATCTCTTAAAATACCAGAAACTAAAATGGTTGGTAATTCCTTTTTTTTCAGTTCATTTAACAAGTTTGGCCAAAATTCATACTTAATAAAAATGGCCAATTTTGGGTTTACTTCTTTTACAAACTTTTTGGCATTTGTTTTAGAATCTAAAGGCAAATAACAAACAACATCTGCTAAATTATAATTTTTACGAATTTCGTATCCTGAAGGAGAAAAAAAGGTAACTAGAATTTTATATTGATTGTAATTCTTTTTTATTTCTTCTATAATGGGTCTTGCTTGTTCAAATTCACCTAAAGAAGCTGCATGAAACCAAATTGTGTTCTTATTTTTTATTGCTGATACTTTAGAAAAAGTTTCTTTTCGCCCTTTAACAAAAAGCTTTATTTTTTTATTAAAGATTGCGATTAAGGGCAATAGGATTTTTGCTTTAAAAATAAGTATGTTGTAGAGTATATTCACAGGGTGTAAAAATACAAAATAGATGTTTCTAAATATCACAAAAAAAGCTACTCATTTTTTATATGAGTAGCTTCTATAGAAACAATAATGTGATAAACAATAATATCCCCCAACATTACTTTTACAAACTATTGTACTAAAGTATAAATTTATGCTAAAAAAGTCTTGGTTACAAAAAAATGTTCTAGAACAAGCAAATAATGTTCTAAAAAGCAAAAAGTCCTATAATTTTAATTTTTTTAACACATTTTGTTTATACTTTTTTCCAATAGGAATTATATAATCAGCTATTTGAAGTGAATTCTGATCAATTTTAGTAACATAATTACCATTAACAATATAGCCTCTTTGTATTCTTATAAAATCGGTATTAAGCTTTTCGTATATCTCGTTTAAACTTGTTCTATCTATTAGTTTTCTTTGATCTGTACAATGAATTTCTATATAAATATGATCGCTTTTGATAAATAAAATCTCATCAAAAAGAATTTTATTAAAACTATTCTTTTGTTTTATAAAAATAGAATTTTTAGTTAATTCTTTACGATTAGGTTCTTTTTTCTGAAAATTAGATATGGCAATTTCAATTGATGTAAATAATTCGTTTTTAGAAAATGGTTTTACCAAATAAGCATAAGGCCTTACTTCTTTAGCGGCATTTACTGTATTAAAATCGGCGTTTGCCGTTAAAAAAATAAATGGAAATTGATAGGTTTCATTTATTATTTTAGCTAAATCTATGCCTGTTTTTTTGCCTGATAAATGAATATCTAAAATTGCAATATCCGGTTTTTTTTGTTCTATAATTTCTATAGCCTCAGAAAAATTTAGCGCTGGTTCTAAAACGTTGTAACCTAAAGTTTGTAAAGTTTTACAAATGTTATCTGCTATAATTATTTCATCTTCTACAACTAACACTTTTATTTTACTCATATCAATATCAACTAGATAGTATTAAATAATTTCTTTTCTCATTTTAGTATCTTTAAACAAAATTTCAAATTTTGCCCCAGATTGGTTTGTAATTTGTAATTTTCCTTGTAGTTGCCTTACCAATCTTTCTACTAATTTTAATCCAGAACTTTGTGTATTTGCAATATTAAAAGCTGTGGGTAATCCTGTGCCATTATCTTTAAAAATTAATTCGTAATTTTTTGAAGACTTTTTTTGTAAAGAAATATAAAGCATGTTATGCTCTTGTTCTTTAAATGCATACTTAAAAGCATTGGTAACTAATTCATTTAAAATTAAAGCTAACGGAATTGCGGTATCTAAATCAAAATAAATTTCGTTTACATGTATATCTAAATTTAAATCATCTTCGTGTTTGTATAAAAAAGTAAGTTCTTTAACTAAGGAATTGATAAAATCGTCAAACTTCACTAAACCAGATTGATTACTGTATAATTTCTGATGGATTAAAGACATCGATTTTATTCTACTTTTTCCTTTTTCTAAAAGTTCAATTACGTTTTGGTCTTTAATTTCTTCTGTTTGCAAATCTAACAGGCTTGTAATTAATTGAAAATTATTTTTTACACGATGGTGCATTTCTTTAATCAGCAATTCCTTTTCTTTTAACGATTTTTCTACTAAGTTATTTTTTTGAATTAACATAGCTGACTGTTTTCTAAATCGTTTTAAGGTGATAAAAGTAAAAACCATCAGAAAAAAAGAAAGCAAGGCTATAATTAGGTATAACTTTGCTTGTTCTTTTTGGCTTTTAATTTCTTTTTCCTTAGCCTTTTCCGCTTCCGTAATTTTAAAGCTTGCCAATGAAGCAGATAATTCTTCTGAATATATTTTTCTAGTTAGTTCTATGGCTTTGTGTTTGTAAGCTAGAGCTTCATTGTAATACTCTTGCCCCTGTAGAGCCCTGGAGCACATATTTATAAGTTCAAATAAACCATTTGAGTTTAAATTTTTACCTAATTTTTCAAACTTACGAGTTAATTCTAAAGCATTTTTTACACCAAATTTTTTAAAAATTACTTGTAATACTGGGGAATCTTTATGAAGACTAGAAACTAATTGGGCATATAATAAGTATGATTTTTCTCTTGCATAAGAATTGTACAATTCATCAATAAGTATAAATACTTCATTATCATAACCACCTTTATAAATGTATGCATTGATAAGGCTTTTAATAATTTTATAATACACAAAGCTTTTTTCAGGAATTTGCTTTTGAAGTTCAAGGCCTTTTTCACATACCTCAATATATTCATTTAGCTTTTGTTCATGAATTAAATAATTGGTCAAATAGTGTAAAAATATAATCTGTAATTTAACATCACCCAGTTCTTTTGCTTTTTCTATACAATCTAAATTTAATTTTTTTCCTTTTTCAATATTTCTTTCTATGTAGTACATTACAACTGGATGCGTTTGTAATTTTGTGCTTGCCCACAGAAAATTATCATCAATTTCAGAAAAATTACCTATGTATTTTTCAAGTTTTGCTTGTTCAGAATTTGCTTCTTCTAAATGCGCGTCGTCTCTTAATTTGGTAATTAAAATCCATTTTGTATTAAAAAAATCTACATCTATTTTTTTTTGTTTTATTGGGTCTTTAACTTCTCTATTGATATAATTTTGTACACTTAAATAATTTGTATTAGTACTTTTAGACAAGTGAGATATCAATTGAAAATAATCTGAATACTCTAATTGTTTCTTATCTATAAATCTTTTTAAAAATATTTTTTCTGGAGATTCTTTTACTTTATTTATAAGATATGCAGCAGAATCTAAATTATTTTTAAGGATATGTTCTTCTACATGATGAAAATCTAAATTAGATTGAGAAAACAATTGTAGGCAGAAAAAAAGAGAAATAAGTTTAAGAGGGATTTTCATGAGGGATTTTATTAAATAACCTATAAAGCTAAGTAAACATTTTTAAATATCACTAAAATTAAAACAAAAAAAACGCTCAAACTGTATAGTTTGAGCGTTTTAAAGTTGTTGAAATCTAAATATACTAAGCCTCGAATGGAGTTATAGATACATAAGATTTGTTATTTCTTTTCTTTTGAAATTCTACAATTCCATCAACTTTTGCATGTAAAGTATGATCTTTACCCATGTAAACGTTTTCACCTGGATTGTGAGTAGTTCCTCTTTGACGAACAATAATATTACCTGCAATTGCAGCTTGCCCACCAAATATTTTTACACCTAGTCGTTTCGATTCTGATTCTCTACCGTTCTTCGAACTTCCTACTCCTTTTTTATGTGCCATTGTCTTATGGTTTTAAAATTGAAATTTTTATTTAGTTAGCGCTTCAATTAATTCTGCCTTTTTTAAAGAAGTGTATCCAGAGATACCTTGCTCTTTTGCAGCAGCTTTTAATTCTGCAACAGTCATAGTGTTATAATCTGTTGAAGCTTCTTCACTTACCTCAGCTTTTGGAGCAGCTTCTTGAGCAGGAGCAGCTTCTTTTTTTGCTGATTTCTTAGCACCAGTAGCAGCAATAGATTCAATCTGAATCTCACTTAAATACTGTCTGTGTCCATTTTTCTTTCTGTATCCTTTTCTTCTTTTCTTTTTGAAAACGATAACTTTATCACCTTTTAAGTGACCTAGAATTTGAGCTGTTACTGAAGCTCCTTCTATAGCTGGGGCGCCAATAGATACTTTACCATTATCATCTAATAAAAGAACGTTATCAAAAGTTACTTTTGATCCCTCTTCTCCTTGTAAACGATGAACGTATACCTTTTGGTCTTTTGCTACTTTAAATTGCTGCCCTGCTATCTCTACGATTGCGTACATACTATTAATTTTGCGTATTTATACTTATTAATGCATTAAACTTCTTGAAAATGCGGATGCAAATATACATCTTTTTTAAAACTTAACAACATCATCTACAATAAATTAATTTTTTATAGCTTATTGTTACAGTCCTTTTATTTTAACTGTTATTTTAACATTTGCTTCATTATTTTTGGTATTTGTAAATTGACCCCAGTTTTTTGTTACAATTAAGATTAAATTGCGTCAAATTAAAAAACATTTTATAAACTAAATAAAAATCAATGAAGAAAAGTATTTTATCTCTTGCTTCTGCTATGCTGCTTGCCTTTACAGCAAATGCACAAAAAGTAGAATTTGAAGAGTATGATTTAAGTAATGGAATGCATGTAATATTACATAAAGATGATGCTGCACCTGTAGTTGTAACCTCTGTAATGTATCATGTTGGTGCTAAAGACGAAGAACCTGGCAGAACAGGTATGGCTCATTTCTTTGAACACTTGTTGTTTGAAGGAACTAAAAATATTAAGAAAGGAGAATGGTTTAAGATTGTTTCTTCTAATGGTGGTAGAAATAATGCAAATACTACAGATGATAGAACGTATTATTATGAAATTTTTCCATCAAACAAATTAGAATTAGGACTTTGGATGGAGTCTGAACGTTTATTACACCCAATTATTGGACAAGATGGTGTAGATACACAAAATGAAGTTGTAAAAGAAGAAAAACGATTGCGAGTAGATAACCAACCTTATTCTCGTTTTTTAGAATACGTAAAAGAAAACATCTTTAAAAAGCATCCTTATAAAGGGACTACCATTGGTAAAATGGAACATTTAGATGCTGCTACTTTAGAGGAGTTTATTGCATTTAATAAAAAATTCTATGTGCCAAATAATGCTACTTTAGTAGTTGCTGGAGATATTGATTTTGAATCTACAAAAAAAATGATTCAAGATTATTTTGGTCCTATTCCTAGAGGTGCAGAGGTTACTAAAAACTTTCCTCAAGAAGACCCAATTACAACTGCAATGATAGCTAAAGGATATGACCCAAATATTCAAATACCTGCAATAATGGCTGCCTACAGAACACCTTCTATGAAAACTAGAGATTCTAGAGTGTTAGATATGATATCTTCTTACTTAAGTAGTGGAAAAAGTTCTGTTTTATACAAAAAATTGGTTGACAATAAAAAAATGGCACTACAGGCTGGTGCTATTAATGCAAGTCAAGAAGACTATGGAACTTACATTTTGTATGGTTTACCACAAGGCGAAACTAAATTACAAGATATTATTAATGAAATTGATACAGAAATTGTAAAAATGCAAACCGAGTTAATTTCTGAAAAAGCGTATCAAAAACTACAAAATAAGTTCGAAAATAATTATGTAAACGCTAACTCAAGCGTAGAAGGTATTGCAAGTTCTTTAGCAACATTTAACGTTTTATATGGAGATACAAATTTAATTAACACTGAAATCGATATTTTTAGATCTATTACAAGAGAAGAAATTAGAGAGGTAGCTAAAAAATATTTGAATCCAAATCAACGATTAATTTTAGAATATTTACCAGAAAAAAAATAATAAAACTTTAATCGTAAGATTTATTTCTTAATTATAAGACACAAAATATGAAAACAAAAATTTTATCATTAATAGCCCTTTTTGTAGCCACAATTGCTGTTAATGCGCAAATAGATAGAAGTAAAATGCCTAAACCAGGGCCAGACCCAGAAGTAAAGTTAGGCAAACCAGTTAAAATTACTTTAAAGAATGGTTTAAAAGTAATTATTGTAGAAAACCACAAATTACCAAGAGTTTCAGCAAACTTATCTATAGACAATAAACCTTATTTAGAAGGAGAAATTGCAGGAGTTTCTAGCATGATGGGTAGCTTATTAGGTAGAGGAACTACAAACATCACTAAAGATGAATTTAACGAGAAAGTAGACTTTTTAGGTGCCAATGTATCTTTCTTTAGCTCTGGTGCTTATGCAAGTTCTTTAACAAAATATTTTCCAGAAATTTTAGAATTAATGGCAGATGGTGTAAAAAATTCTCAGTTTACACAAGAAGAATTTGATAAAGAAAAACAAGTAACTTTAGACAATATAAAATCTAACGAAAAAAGTGTTACAGCTGCTGCAAGAAGAGTTGAAAACGTTTTAACTTATGGTAAAAATCATCCTTTTGGAGAATTTACATCAAAAGAAAGTGTAGAAAAAATAACTTTAGATGATGTAAAAAACAATTACAATACTTATTACAAACCTAATAATGCGTATTTAGTTATTGAAGGTGATATAAACCCAAAAGAAGTAAAAAAATTAGTAAAAAAAGCATTTTCAGACTGGCAAAAAGGAGAAATCCCTAACTATGAAATTCCAGCAACAGAAAATGTAGCTACTACAGAAATTAATTTTATAAACATGCCTAACGCAGTTCAATCTGAAATTGCTGTGATTAACAATATCGATTTAACTTTAGGCGATAAAGATTACTATGCTGCCTTAATGGCCAATAATATTTTAGGTGGTGGTGGTACTGCACGTTTATTTATGAATTTACGTGAAGATAAAGGGTATACTTATGGCTCTTATTCTAGCTTAAGACAAAATAGATATGCAGGTACTTTTAGAGCCACTGCAAGTGTTAGAAATGTAGTTACAGATAGTTCTGTTGTAGAACTTCAAAAAGAAATTAACAGAATAAGATACCAAAAAGTAACTGCAGAAGAACTACAAAACTCTAAAGAAGAATATATTGGTGGTTTTGTTATGGATGTACAAAAACCAAGAACTGTAGCAAATTTTGCTTTAAATATAGAACGTTATAACTTACCTGAAGATTTTTATGCAAACTACATTAAAAATATTAAAGCGGTGACTTTAGACGATGTTCAAAATGCAGCCATTAAATATTTTAAAGGCAATAAAGCAAGAATTGTAATTACAGGTAAGGGTATTGATGTACTTAAAAATCTAGAAAAAACAGATTATGTAATTAAGTATTTTGATAAATATGGAAACCCAACAGAAAAACCAGAAATGACCATGCCAATTCCTGAAGGAATGACTGCTGCAACTGTTGTTGACAAATATATTGAGGCTATTGGAGGTAAAGACAAGGTTATGGAAATTAAATCTGTAATGATGACCTCTACTGCCAAAGTGCAGGGTATAGATGTAACTTCCGTTGATAAAATGGCTGCACCTAATAAAATGTCTAAAGTGATTACAGGAATGGGCCAAGTTTTTCAAAAAATTATTTTTGATGGAGAAAAAGGATACCAAGAAGTACAAGGTAGAAGAATGGATATGACTCCTGAGCAACTTAAAGAGTTTAAAACACTGTCTTTACCAATTTTAGATGTGAGTTATAAAACAGGTACTTTAGACAGAATTGAACCTATTGATGGCATTAACTATTATGTTGTAAAAAATGGCACAACAGAAGTTTTTTATGATATGAAAACTGGCTTAAAAGCCAAAGAAGTTAAAACTGTAAAAACACCACAAGGAGAAGTACAAGTACCTCAAACTTTTGGCGATTATAAAGCTGTAAATGGTGTTTTATTTCCGTTTGCATTAGGTACTAAAATGGGACCTATGGATTTGAATTTTACAATAACAGACATAAAAGTTAACGAAGGCGTTTCCGATGAAGATTTTAAATAATCTTTACTAATCAACACGAATAAAATAAAGAGTCAAAATGAAAATTTTGGCTCTTTTTTATTGCCTAAAAATCACTTTTTCTTGTTTACCAAATACACGCCCAACAAAATAATAGTTCCGCCTAAAAGTTGAATGATACCAAATTCTTCACCATCAATTAAACCCCAAAAAACAGCTACCAAAGGAATTAAATAGGTTACAGATGATGAGAAAATTGGTGTAGAAATCTGAACCAATTTATTATACATTATTTTAGCCAAACCTGTGCCAAAAACCGCTAAAACAGCTACATAACCCAAAGCCATTAATCCTTCTGTATTGTAAGTATAATCACTAAAAAAACCAGTAGCATATAAAACAATAATTGCCGGAATAAAAATCAATAAAAAATTACCAGTAACAATAGCTCTTGGTGGTACATCTTGCAAATATTTTTTTACCATATTTACATTTAAAGCGTAGCCTACAGAAGCTATCAACACAAAAATAGCATACCAATAATTCTGATTTTCATTTATAGAAGCATCAGTCAAAATTAAAATAGCACAGCCAACCAAACCAATTAATATGCCATAAAACTGCACTTTTCTGAAAGAAAACCCAAACAGTAACGCACCAAAAATAAGCGTATTAAAAGGGGTAAAACAATTTAAGATAGACACAACAGCACTATCTATTTGATGTACAGAAAAAGCAAACAAAAAAACAGGAAAAAAACTGGCTGCAAAAGCGGTAAACGTAATGTATTTCCAATGTTTTCTTTTAATTTTTTTTACAGAGGATGCTGATGTTGAAAACAAAAAAAGTGCTGTAAAAATAATACGTAAAGCACCCAATTGAATTGGCGTTAAACCAATTAACGCTTTTTTCATTAAAATAAAAGAACTCCCCCAAACTAGCGCAAGTAAAATTAAATACAACCATTTTTGCTGTTGATTATTCATTTTTGCTGTATGTATTTCAGTATCAGTTAAATTTTGTGCAAAAATCTTACATTTATTTAGATTCGCATCTAATTATTGATAAATTTGTAAGATAATTTAATAATCGATTCTAATGAAAACAAAAAAAATAGTATTTGCCATAGCCATAGCTTGTTTTATTGTAACAGGATGTAAAAAAGAAACGCCAAAAGAAGTTAAAAAAGAAAGTGTAGCATTAGCTATTTCTGGAATGACTTGCGAAATTGGTTGTGCAAAAACCATTCAATCTAAATTGTCTAAAAAAGAAGGTGTTTTAGACGCTAAAGTTATTTTTACAGACAGTATTGCAAATATTGAGTTTGATGCCAATACAACGTCTAAAAAAGACTTAATTGCTTTTGTAGATGGCATTGCAGGTGGTGAGTTGTATAAAGCTTCTGAAAGCTCAAAAGTAGCACACGCTTGCACAGAAGATTGTAAAAAAGATTGCGAAAATAAGATGGCTTCTAAAAAAGAATGTAAACAAAACTGTAAAATGGCTTGTTGCGCTACAGAAGGCACAAAATAAATTTGTATTGAAAACAAAAAAAGCAGGCTTAAAGCCTGCTTTTTTTATGGTAATAAATTTTCTTTTTCTTTTAGTTCTTATAATTCAGCATTAATCCAAGTCCAACTAGAAATATCAACTTGAGAACCCGTATTGTAAGCTCCAGTTAATGTAGCAGCAACGCTATCAATAATAACATTAGCTAAAGGTCCATCATCAGCCATATCAATATTAGTATCATAACCACTTAAATAAAGGTTGGTGATTGTTGCCCCAGATTGTTTTTTAAATTGTAATGCGATTCCACCAGTTGTAGAAATTGCAGTTACATTGGTAAACATAGGATTTCCGTTTTCTTTATCAGCTTCAAAAGCAGTAGAAAAATTATCAATGGTATGAGAAATGTATGTATTTGTTACAGAACCATTCCAACCTTCAGTCCAGTCGATAGAATCATCTTCATTATTTTCTAAATAAATGTTAGTTACTGATACTGTACCTCCAAAAAATTCAACACCATCATCTGCACCATTAATTACAGCAACATTTTCAACAGTTGTTCCAGAACCTACAGCATAAAAAGAAATTCCATTGTATTCTGATTCTGAATTAATAGCTGCTCCTGTACCTTTAATTACTAAGTTTTTAATAGAACCAGAACTATCGTTGTCAGTTGTTCCACCATAAATAAATCCACCAACTTCTGCAGTTGAATTAGCACCTGATGTTGTACTTGCTTTTCCACAGATAGTTAATCCACCCCAATCTCCAGGTTCTGCTCCAACAGAAGACATAACTACTGGATTAGCAGGAGTACCTTGAATATCAATTTCACCATCAATTAAAACAGCGATATATACATCTACACCACCAGCTCTAGCACTAATTTTTGTTCCTTCTGGAATAATTAATTTACCACCAGCTTCAACAATATAAGACGAGCTTAGTCTGTATTTTTTAGAGCTATCTAAAGTTAATGTTGTGCTTAAAGTTCCACTTAAATCTACAACTTCTGTTAATTCTGCACTTGCCCAAGAAAACATATCGATATCTACAGTTGCTACAGCATTATAGCTTAATGCAGGATCTGCAGTTGCACCATCAATAATAACATTTGCTAATGGTCCATCATCAGCCATATCAACAGTAACATCATAACCCACTAAAGATAAGCCTGTAATTGTAGCACCAGATTGCTTTTTAAATTGTAAAGCTGTACCACCAACAGAAGAAACTGCAGTTAAGTTTGTTAATTTAGGGTTCCCATTTTCTTTATCAGCTTCAACCACAGTAGAAAAATCTGCCTTTGTGTTTACAACGTAAGCATTGTTAACTGTACCATTCCAACCTTCTGTCCAGTCGATTGCATCATCTTCGTTATTTTCTAAATATAAATTGTTTACAGAAACTGTACCACCGAAAAATTCTACACCATCATCAGCACCATCAATAACCGCTAAATTTTCAACTACTGTTCCTGAACCTACAGCGTAAAATGATACTCCATTATATTCTGATTCTGCATTAATTGCAGCACCAGTTCCTCTAATAATCAAGTTTCTAATAATACCTGAACTATCACCATCTGTTGATCCTCCATAAATAAAACCACCAACTTCAGCTGTAGCATCAGCCCCAGCTGTTGTAGTTGCTTTACCACATAATGTTAAACCACCCCAATCTCCAGGAGCACTGTTTGTAGATGCCATAATTACAGGATTACCTGCAGTACCATTTACATTAATTTTACCACCTTGTAAAACAGCAATATATATATCTACACCATTAGCAACTGCATTAATTTGAGTTCCTGCAGGGATATTTAACGTTACACCATCATCAACAAGAAAAGAACCAGATAATGTATAAGAAACAGAAGCATCTAAAGTATAGTCTTCCTCTAACTTACCATTCATAATACCATTTTTAAGATTTTCTATAACTGGAGAATCTTCTGTGATAATCGGTTCTGGATCATCACCACAACTTGTAAAAGTAAATGCTAAAATTGTAGCAAATAGAAATAAGAATTTAAAATTTTTCATTTTTTTTATTTTATTTTTTTGTTTGTTTCAGTTCCACAAAAATGATATTAATTGTTGTCTTGTTGTTTAAGTAAATATTAAGTGATTGTTAATGTTAAAAAAGAAAATACGGTTTTTGTTAACTTAGTGTTACGTCAATAAAAAAGATCGGTTTTTAACATTAAAGTCAAAAAAACCGATCTTTTATAAGTTTTAAAAAAAGTAGTTTAATTCTGTTTTTTTAAAAAGTATATTTAAAATTTAATGATAGCTGACTCCCTTTTTTGTACTGTAAAACAGTTTCTGTAGTAGTTATACCTGTATTTAAATTTCTAATATCTTGCGTTTGTTTAATTGAAGGGTTTAATAAGTTTCTACCAATAAATCGAGCAGTTAATTTTTCTGTGATTTCTTTGCTAAATACTAAATCAAGCGTTACAAAACCTTTTTCAATAATTTCTTCATTGAATAAAGTATCGCTACTTGCAAAACTTTCTGGGCTACCTAATGCAAATATTTTATCAGAAGAATAGTTACCAGATAAGGTAGCTATAAATTCTTTTTCTTTTTTATTGCTGTAAGAAAGTGCTGAGTTAAGGATAAAATCTGAAGCACCTTGTAATGAAGATTCTGTTTTGTTATTGTATTGAAAATTGGTTAATAAATCTTGAGTTAACCACATTTTTGTAACATTACCTGTTAGGCTCATTAAGTTTTCTTCATCTTCATTTTTTAAAAATCCAACTCTACCCTCTACTTCAATTCCAAAAATATTTGCTTCATCTCCAGTATTATTAAATTGAAAAATACCAGCAGAACCTCTTGCTTGAGCTAAGTTGATAGGATCTTCAATTTTTTTATAAAATGTTGTTACAGATACCAACTCTTCACTACTAGGATAAAATTCCCATTTTAAATCAAAATTGTACACATTAGATCTTTCTATATCAGGGTTTCCTTTGGTTACCCTTCCTGTTGGAGATACGTATTCAAATGGTGCAAATTCTTTAAATTCTGGTAAGGTTTGAGAAATACTTGTTGCAAAACGAACAAAATTTCTGTCATTTAACTCATATTTTAAATTAATACTTGGGTTGATGTTGTTATAATCTCTGTTTAAAGAGCCTGTTCTTCCTTGAAAATTGGCAACATCCCATTCCACATAAATTTCATCTCTTTCATATCTTACACCAACATTACCACTAAATTTATTAAATTGAAAATCGAAATCTGCAAAACCTGCAATAGCATCAAAGGTACCATTATACCTGTCTAATGGTCTTTCTACCAATCGTAAACCATTATTAAATGCTGTAGAGGTAAATGTTGATGAAAACTCATCTACACTTGGTACTTGAAAACCATCTGCATCAACACCGATAAAAAGAGATCTAAAGTTTCTTTCTTTATGCCTGTAATTTACACCAAAATTAAGTTTGTAAGGTAAATTGTCGTCCTCATCTGCTTTACCTAAAGACCAACTGTCTTTTACGTATGCATTAATTTCGTTATCCTCAATTTTTTGGCTTGATTTTCTTTGTTGAAAAGCACTATTATTGGCATATTGAACAGTTGTAGGGTTTAAGATACTTACCTCATTTCTAATTCTATTTGGTTCTTCTGCTAAAATAAAATTGAAACCTACAGCCCATTTTAAGGTATTATTTTCAAACAAGTTATGTTCTCCTAAAACTTGATTTACAAACATTAATGTTTGTTTAAAGTTTTGGTCTCTTACAAAAGCGCCATCTTCTTCGGGTTCTTGTTCAAAAACAAAACCTGTTCCATTTCTACCTTGTTCATACAAATAATCTATACTTTTTGCAACAAACAAAGAGTTGTATTTGATTTTATGATCATCATTTAACTTTAAACCAAGGTTAGCGTATGCAGTTGTATTTACATTAGAATTAAATATTTCTACATCATCAAAAATTTGCTCAACAATGTTGGCTCTTGCTATTTTAAATAATCCATTTTGATAATTAAATGACTTTGAATGTGATGCTGTTGCAAATATTGACAACTCTTTACCAAAAACATCAAACTTAGTACCACCAGAAAGTGAAAGACTGAAGTTTAAAGGTGTACTTTGACTTTTAGTATCCCAACCTTGTCTTGTAATTAAATCTTGAACGGCAAATTGCTTTTGATGAAAACCCATAGTTACATCATCTGTAATAATGGTTCTTCTAAAATCACCAAATTGCTCCATAACGTTTGTGTTAGAACCTCCAGATACACTAATTGAAAATTCTTTTCTTCTGTACCCTTTGGTTTCTACATTAACGTTACCTGATGCTTGGTCTAAATAATTAGAAGTTGCATAGGTTTTACTTATACCAACGTTCTCAATAATACTTGTTGGAAATAAACTTAAGTTGATGTTTTTATTATCAACATTATCAGATGGTATTGGCAAACCATTCATTGTTGTAGATAAATATCTATCACCTAAACCTCTTACATAAATATCTCCTGTTCCTTCACTCTTGGTAACTCCAGAAATTTTTGTAGTTGCATTTGATGCGTTAGATACACCAGTTTCGGTTAATCTTTGCGCTCCAATACTTTCTACAATTACTGTAGCATTTTTTTGCTTTGTTAAAAGCGCCGATTTTTTATCTCTACCAACTGCTGCCCTAACTACAACATCATCTAAAGCAACACCTTCTTCTGCAGATAATATTTGATTAATAGTTACTGTTTCTGCTGTTTTTATGGTAAATGTTTTTTCTACAGTTTTGTATCCTAAGAAACTAAACACTACTGTATGCGTACCTGCTGGCACTGATAAGGTGTACAAACCATCAAAATCTGTAGTTGTACCAATTGTAGTTCCTTTAATAAGTACATTTGCAAATGGTAAAGGTTCGTTATTGGTTTCTTTATCAGATAATAAACCTGTTAATTTACCTTTATCTTGAGCTATTAAAAACTGACTCAAAGCAAAAAAAGTAATCAATAAAAATTTTTTCATTCTATGTGTGTTATTTACTGGTGCAAAAGTCCGTTTGTTTTGTAAAGTCTATGTTAGTTGTAAATTATGGTTGAGTTAATTAGTTGTTAACTTAGTGTTATCAAAATCAATCTGTAAATAGTAATTTGTTGGTGGTGAATACAAAATAAAAATGATACTTTTACTTGCGAATTGTTGGGCAAATTTCATAACATTAAGATAACATTATCAATATGCTGTGTATTTAACTTTGCTTTTTTAAATTGATGACCAAAAAATGGAAGATCCATATATTTTAATGCTAATTGCATTAGCTGTTTTAGCTATTGTAGATTTGGTAGTAGGCGTAAGTAATGATGCTGTAAACTTTTTAAATTCAGCAATTGGCTCTAAAGCTATTTCTGTTAGAAACATCATGATTATTGCTAGTGTTGGTGTATTCTTTGGTGCAGTTTCTTCTAGTGGAATGATGGAGGTTGCAAGAAAAGGTATTTTTAACCCAAGTATGTTTGTATTTCAAGATGTAATGTACATTTTTATGGCAGTTATGATTACCGATATTTTGCTGTTAGATGTGTTTAATTCTCTTGGAATGCCCACCTCAACTACGGTTTCTATTGTTTTTGAATTATTAGGTTCTGCTGTGGTGATTGCGTTGATAAAAATTACACAAAATGATGCCCAAAGTCTATCTGCAATTTGGGAATATATTAATTACAGTACTGCATCAAACATTATTTTAGGAATTTTATTATCAGTGGTTGTTGCTTTTACTGTTGGTGCCATAGTACAATATTTTTCTCGTGTAATTTATTCTTTTAATTTTGAAAGTAGGCCTGCTTATATTAATTCTTTATTTGGTGGTTTTGCGATTACAGCTATTACTTATTTTATTATCATTAAAGGGTTAAAAGGAACGCAATTTTATGGAAGTTTAAAAGGATATTTAGAAGGTAATACTTTAGAGATTATAGGAGCTAGTTTTATAATTTGGTCAATTTTATCTCATTTAATTACCAAAGTTTTTAAATTGAATATATTAGTACTAATTATTGGTATTGGTACCTTTTCTTTAGCTATGGCTTTTGCAGGTAATGATTTGGTAAACTTTATTGGAGTGCCTATTGCTGCTTTAAATTCTTACGAAGCTTGGAGCGAAGCTTTTAGTATTGCTGGAACTTCTCCAGATACTTTTTCTATGGGCAGCTTGGCTAAAAAAGTACCTTCTAATATATGGTTATTACTGTTGGCTGGTGCAATTATGGTGATTACACTTTGGACTTCTAGCAAGGCACAGAATGTAATTAAAACAGGAATAGATTTATCTAGACAAGGAGAAGGACATGAAAAATTTCAGCCCAACAATTTATCTAGAGTCGTGGTTCGTTTTGCGATGTTTTTAAATACTGGTATCAATTATGTAATACCTAATAAAACACAAAATTTTATTAATGAAAAATTTGAAAAACCTGTAGTTAGATTACCAAAAGATAAAACTTTTGAAATGCCAGCCTTTGATTTGGTAAGAGCCTCTGTAAACCTAATTATGGCCAGTGTTTTAATATCTATTGCTACTTCTATGAAATTGCCTTTATCTACAACTTATGTTACTTTTATGGTAGCCATGGGTACTTCTTTAGCAGATAGAGCTTGGGGACGCGAAAGCGCTGTATATAGAGTTGCTGGTGTGTTAAATGTAATTGGTGGTTGGTTTTTAACGGCAATTATTGCTTTTATAGCTGCTGGTATTGTTGCTTATTTAATAAATTTAAGCATTGCATTTATACCTATTCTTTTGCTATTGGTTGCTTTTTTAATTACAAGAAATTCTATTGCACACCGAAAAAAAACAAAAGAAATAAAAAGAAAAACACATATAGAACGATCTGAGTTAATTACCATTAATGGTGTAATTGAAGAAAGTTCAGATCATATATCTGGTGTTGCTAGTAGAATTAGTAAACTTTACACCAATGTTGTGAATGATTTGGCAAATCATGATTTAAACAAACTACGAAAAACAGACAAACACGTAGAAAAATTAAATAACGAAATTGATGAATTAAAAGACAATGTATTCTATTTTATCAAATCTTTAGACGAAACCTCTGTACAAGCTAGCCGATTTTATATTATGGTTTTAGGGTATTTGCAAGATTCAGCACAATCTATTAGCTATATTTCTAGAGCCAGTTTTAAACACGTAAACAACAATCATAAAAATTTAAAAAAGGGACAATTAAAAGATTTAAAAGCTATAAATAACGAGCTTTCTCAAATTCTTGATAATGTTAGTGATGTTTTTAAATCTCGTGGTTTTGAAGACTTAAATTCTATTTTAATTGAAAAAAGAGTTTTACTAGAAAACGTTTCAAAGTCGGTAGAAAAACAAGTAGCAAGAATTAGAACAGATGAAACAAGCCCGAAAAATTCTACATTATACTTTAGTATTTTATTAGAAACAAAAGATTTAATGAAGGCTTTAATGAATTTACTAGAAACCTATCAAGAGTTTTACCTTACCACTAAGTAAACCTTTGTTTTAGTATTGATTAAAACCAAAACCCTAAATTAAATACCCAAAAGTTTTGTTTTGTTCCTGGAGACCAAGTATACTTTAGTTCTATTGGGCCAATTAAACTGTTGTAACTATACCCAAAAGCATAACCAGATTTAATGTCTTTAAATATTTCGATATCTTTAAACACATTACTGTCTAACCTTGCGTAATTGGCAATAAATGTAGCGTAATGATTTTCTGCAACTGCATATCTTAATAAAAACTCTGATTTTACAAAAGAATCTTCAGACAATTCTGCAAAATCATATCCATATAAAGGCACAAAAGTATTTACATAATTTTGATTATATCCTCCTAAATAAAAGTCGAATATATTAGATGCAGAACTGTTTAAGGTAAAACCTGCCTGGTTCGTGTTTTGAAACGTTAGTTTATTAAAAAAAGTAGTGGCAAAACCTAAAGTACCTTGGGTTTGTGCAAAACTATTAAATGTTTTGTTATAACCAATTGCATTTAAATACCATTTAAAATTTAAATCAGCAAAATATCCTTTAGTCACAAAATACTTTTTGTCATAAGTATCTAGTTTTAAGTAGCCAAATACATTGTAATAGTTACTATTGTCTATAATTGTTTTCTCGCCATTAACTAAAATTGTTTCTGTACTTGCTTTTAAAAATTTGTGTTCTACACCTAAACCTAAGGCAAATTTTCTATCGAAAGTAGTTTGTATAAAAAACTGGTTGGTAATGTCTGTATAACTTACATTAATGCTATTAATGTCTGGAAATTGAGAGGTTATTGGACTAAATTTAGAATTGGTTCTAAAATGATTGTATCTAGACCTAAAACCGTAACTGATGTAAAAACCATTATCTACAAAATAATTTAAATTATAGCGTAAATTGTCTCCTAAAATTACATCTAATGAAAACAAATCGTTATTTGTTAACAAATGTTTTTGGCTATAATTAACCAAAACTCCAGATTTATAAAGTAAATCATAATGCGCTCCTAAACTTAGTGATGCATTATCTTTACCTTCTTTTAAATTAAAGCTTAATTGATAAGAACTATCTTTTTGAGATTGTAATTGATAAGCTATTCTATCGTAGTTTTTTGTTGCTGATAATAGATTGATTCTTTTTGATATTTCTTGCCTTGCAATACTGTCTCCTTCTCTAATTTTTAGCTTTCCTAACACAAAAGCCCTGGTATAATCTTTAGAGCCTTGTAAGTTTATTGCTGTAATATATCGCTTATTAGTGTTGGTAACAAGTGGCTTTTTCTCTTTTTTTATTACCTGCTTATCAGCCAATTCTTTAAAAATTTCAGTGAATTTTTTGGCTGCTATTTCACCTTTTTCTAAAATCTCATCCTTTTTATCAAAATCTACAACACTGTACTTAAAAATATCTGGATGAATATATACATCAAGTTTTTCTTTTTCTTCTTTACTTTTGTGATACATCTGATAACTCACAATTTGATTTAAAATTTCAATAGCAGAGGTTAATTTTTCTTTTTCAACCAATCTGCCTTCTACATCTACACCAATTATAATATCCATTCCTTTAGCTTTCATAATAGAAACCGGAAAATTATTGGCAACACCACCATCTATAAGTAATTTATTATCAATAGCTACCGGATTTAATAAGGTTGGAAAAGAACCACTAGCTCTTAAAGCAATAGGTAATGCACCTTTTTCTAGCAAAACTTCGTTACCTGTTTCTACATCTGTTGCTACACAAAAAAAAGGAATGGGTAGTTTAGAAAAATCGTTTATATTTTCGGTAGTATCTAATAACTCAAATAACAAGTTTAAAATGTTTTGACCTTTAGATACCCCTTTTGGTAACCCAACTTTTCCTTTAGTTACAGGTAAGGTAATTTTGGTTTTTTCTAAATACTCTTTTTCAAAAAAAGTTGCAGAACTTCTGGGTAATTTATCTCTTAAAAGATTTACAAAATCGGTGTTTTTTACAATTTCTTCAATTTCAACAGCAGAATAACCAACAGCATACAAACCACCAACAATGGCCCCCATACTTGTGCCCCCTATATAATCTAATTGAATTCCGGCTTTGTCAATTTCTTTTAAAATACCTACGTGTGCAAACCCTTTTGCACCACCACCACTTAACACCAAACCAATTTTTGGTTGTTTTTGTTGTGCTATAACCAATACTGGAAAAGCTATTGCTAAAAGAAAGAGTTTAACTTTCATTTTCTTTTTTTGGATGATAAAATTGATGCACTTTTACAGCTCTTGCATTACCAATAACTTCTTTTAAATCTGTAAAAGAAGCTTCTTTAACACGTTTTGCCGATTTAAATTTACGCAATAAAGTGGTAATGGTTTGTTTGCCAATAGCTGGTATTTGTTCTAATTCTGATTGTATGGCACTTTTACTGCGTTTATTTCTATGAAAGGTAATACCAAACCTGTGTGCTTCGTTTCTTAAAAACTGTGTTATTTTTAAAGTTTCCGATTTTTTATCTAAATATAAAGGTATTGGATCATCTGGATAATAAATTTCTTCTAAACGTTTTGCTATACCTATAATGGCAATTTTGCCTCGCAAACCTAAATCATCTAAAGCTTTTAAACCAGAAGATAATTGGCCTTTACCACCATCAACAATAATTAATTGAGGTAAAGATTGGCCTTCTGATAATAAACGTTTGTACCTTCTAAAAACAACTTCTTCCATAGATGCAAAATCATCTGGGCCAACAACTGTTTTTATATTAAAATGTCTGTATTCTTTTTTGCTTGGTTTACCATCTCTAAACACCACACAAGCTGCAACAGGATTGGTTCCTTGTATGTTAGAATTGTCAAAACACTCTATATGCCTTGGTTCTTCTTTTAAACGCAAATCTTTTTTCATTTGCGCCATAACTCGTTTTACATGCCTATCTGGATCTACAATTTTTATTTGTTTAAACTGCTCTTGCCTGTAATATTTTGCATTGCGTTCAGAGAGTTCTACAATTCGTTTTTTATCGCCTAATTTTGGAATAGTTACTTTAATATCTTCCCCAATATCTACTTTAAAAGGCACATAAATTTCTGGTGATTGCGAATGGAAACGTTGCCTAATTTCTACTATAAAAAGCTCTAATAATTCTTTATCAGTCTCATCTAATTTCTTCTTAATTTCTGTGGTATGAGATTGAATTATTGATCCATTAGAAATCTTTAAAAAATTAGCATAACCATGGGTTTCATCAGATATAATACTAAAAACATCTACATTATTTATAGACGGATTTACAATGGTACTTTTGGCTTGGTAACCACTTAATCGATCTAACTTTTCTTTAATTTTTTGCGCTTTTTCAAACTCCATTTGCGCTGCAAAAGAATGCATTACATTGGTTAAACGTGCTACACTTTCTTTAAAATTACCTTTAATAATGTTTCTAATTTCTTTAATAGATTGGTTATAATGCGCTTCTGTTTCTAAGGCTTCACAAGCACCTTTACAATTTTTTAAATGATATTCTAAACAAACTTTATATTTGCCTTCGTTAATTTTTTGCCTACTTAAATCGTAATTACACGTGCGCAAAGCATACACATCTTTAATTACTTCTAACAATACTTTTACGGTTCTAATAGAGGTGTAAGGCCCATAATATTCAGAGCCGTCTTTTATTACTCTTCGTGTTAAAAAAATTCTTGGAAAACGTTCTTTTTTAATGCATAACCAAGGGTAAGTTTTATCATCTTTTAATAAAACATTGTAGCGTGGTTTGTACTTTTTTATTAAATTATTTTCTAATAAAAGCGCATCTGTTTCTGTATTTACAACAATGTGTTTTATGCTGTTAATGTTTTTAACCAGTACTCGGGTTTTACCATTATCGTGTGTTTTGGTAAAATAAGAACTAACTCGTTTCTTTAAATTTTTGGCTTTACCAACATAAATAATTTTGTCTTCCTTATCAAAATATTGATATACACCAGGAGCATTTGGTAAGGTTTGTATTTGAAGTTCTAAAGATGCAGACATACTCAAAAGTACTTAATTTTGAGTGATAATTTAATTGATTTGTGTTTCAAATTCTGTTAAAAAAATAGAGTTCGTATTATCTACAACTTGCCATCCGTAAATAGCTGATAGTTGGTAAATTTTAGAAATTTCTTCAAAAAAACGTGTTTTTGCTTCTTTTTTTAAGTGAGTTAACGCTGCTGTCTGTTTTATTTTTTCGATGCTTTTTTGGTTGATTTTATTTAAATCTTCTTTAGAAAAAGTATTAAACTGACTTTCTTGTAAATCAAAATATTTAATATCTGGGGCAATAGTAACCTCTTCTTTAGGTATTTTGTTGATGTAAATTTTTTTACCTAAAGAATCAATCTGTATTTCTAATTTCGATAAATCATAACCCACCTCTACTTTAGCATTTACAGTAACAATGGCTTGTTTATCAAAAGATAAATAATCGTAAAAATATTTTTTAGAATCTTTAAAATTGTACACTTCAGAAAAAGTAGTGCCAGAAACTACTAACTTACTTAAGTTTTTAATGGAATGTACCACTACATTTATTTCTTCTTGTGTTTGATGTTTATCTTCTTTTTGATACCAAAATTTGGCAATTAAAAAGCCGATTAAAAAAACGAGGAGATATCTTGAAATCTTCATAGATATAATGTGTTAGTAATTCAAAAAAAAAATCAAGATACAAGGTACTAAAAAACAAAATGTAAATTAAAAAAAGATTAAGCCTCTATATTTTTGTTTCTATTTCTTTTTCATCTTCTTTTGGAAAAGCTTGTTTGCTAAAAATAAAAAGTAAGGCTACACCAATAGAAATATAGGAATCTGCTGGATTAAAAATATATTGAAAAAAAGTAAACGGATCTCCGCCAACAAACGGAATCCATTCTGGTAAATCTCCACTCCAAATAGGAAAATAAAACATGTCTACCACTTTACCAAAAAACAATTTACCATCTGTAGTTTCTGGAAAAAGAGTAGCTACCTCATGTTTTGGGTGATTAAAAATAACTCCATAAAAAATAGAATCGATAATATTGCCAACAGCACCAGAAAAGATTAGTGAAATACCAATAATTACGGCATTATGTACTTTGCGTTTTATAGTGCCCCTTAACCAATAAATAATAGCACCAACAGCTACAATTCTAAATATTGTTAAAAAAAGCTTACCAGCATTACCCCCAAATTCAATACCCATTGCCATTCCGTTATTTTCTACAAAATGGATTCTAAACCAGTCAAAAACTTTAACCTCTTCACCTAAAACAAAGTTAGTTTTTATATAGATTTTTATAATTTGATCTAAAATAATGGTGATTAAAATAGTAAGAATTGCAATATTCTTTTTTGACATTTCGCTGTTTTTGAGGCCACAAAAATAAGAATATTATTCAGAATAGATAAGTCATTATATAATCTATACAAAAGTTGGTTTTTATGAGCTTTATTTTAAATACTTTTGAATTTCTTTCTTGATATTTTTTCTTGCCCGCTCTTCATATAATTGTTGATATGTATCTGTGAAGTATAATTTTTCTCTATCTAAAAAATGCAACAACACTTTTTTTCTAGCAGGTTTGTATATTAAATCTGGGTAAATTTTGTATTCTCTTCTAATATTTTGAATATAAGTTTCATAAACTTTCCAATCAGCGCCTAAAATAGCCAAATCAAAATCTAATAAAAACGCATTATCTGTATTCTCTTTTAAAATAATTTGGTGCTTTTTTGTAGAAATAATCAATTTGTGAATGCTATTAATATCAAGCCTATCTCTAGAAATAGTTTTTAAAGCAGATTTTGCAAAATCGGCACTTTTAGCTTCATTCTTTTTAGAAGTTGCTTTGTATACAATGTCGTGAAACCAAATCGCAAATAATAGTTCATCATAATTTGTAATTCGATTTTTATTTTCTGATGCTTTTTTTAACATCGATTGTATATGAATCAAATTATGATAATATCTACTTTTTGAAGAATAGTTTTTTTGGATTTTTTGCCAACAAAAGGATGATTCTGAAGTAGTTTTAAAATATGCTTCTGCTAATTGTAACCAACTTTTATGTAAACTATCTACAATCAAAAAAATTAAAATTCTTTATGAACCATTGTTGCACTTGCTTGTGCTGTTGGATATACCACTAAATCTTCGATATTTACATGATAAGGTCTTGTAACTACAAAGTTGATAATGTCTGCAATATCTTCTGCCTGTAAGGCTTTAAAACCTTTGTAAACGGTTTTGGCTCTTTCTGTATCGCCTTTAAAACGTACATCAGAAAATTCGGTTTCAACCAAACCTGGATGAATCCCTGCAACTCTAATATTGTACTCATTTAAATCTAATCGCATGGATTTATTTAAAGCGTTTACAGCAAATTTTGAGGCACAATATACATTACCATTCTTATAGACTTCTTTACCTGCTGTAGAGCCAATATTTACAATAAAACCTGAGTTGTTTTCAATCATTTTTGGAATAATTGCTTTTGATACATACAATAAGCCTTTTACATTAATATCTAACATGGCATCCCAATCATCAATACTACCTTCTTGTATAGTTGCCAAACCATGTGCATTGCCTGCATTGTTGATTAAAATATCGATATTTTGAAAATTTTTAGGCAACGATTGTATTGCTTTTTCTACCTCTTGTCTTTTAGAAACATCAAAATTTAGTGTAGTTACTTCTGTTTGATCGTTTAGAATTTCTTGTAATTTATCTAATCGTTCTTGTCTTCTACCACAAAGAATTAATCTAATATTATTTTGAGCAAATAATTCTGCTGTAGCTTTACCAATACCAGAGGTTGCGCCTGTTATAAATGCTGTTTTTTTCATTTTTTAAATTGTATTTTACTACAGTTTTATTGATGTAGGTTTTACGTAAACATCTTTTTACTGCGCTTAAGTTGACAAATAGTGTATAAAAATAGTGAAAGAAATTCACTTTATTTTTATTTTAAAAAACTACTTTTTATCAATTATAAACAAAGAAAAAGCCACCCTCCTCAGGGTGGCTTCTCTTTCAATTGGTTATTAAGAAATAACCAACCAAAAATCAACTAACCAAACTTTATTTTAAATTTCTTCTATCTTTTGTTTTTCTTATTACTTTAGTACGTTTTCTGTTGTTATTCCTTACAACCTCTTTAGCACTTTTAACATTCTTTTCACCTTTTAAATACTGTATAAATCCTCTGCCTAAAAAATCATAAGTAGTGTCTGAATTTATATGATATAAGCTAACTCGTCCATCATTAATAACGCTTAATTCAAACTCTTCAATATCTCCACCATCATAATTCAATGTTAAAATTTTTAGATCTTCAAAACCATTTACATCAAATATTTCATATCCTCCTACATAATCCCAATTTATATTTGCAATTTGTGTGCCAAAATCGTTTTGAGAGCTATAAAATGTTGTTATATTTTCTGGTGTAAAGGCTAGGTAATTTTCAGTATCAAAAGGATTTTCTGTCCCTCCTACTGCATTTATTTTCTCCCAAGCCTCATATTCTTGTAAAAAATATTCTATGTTTTCATAAAACAATCTGTCGTAATCGAAATTGTTAATGCTGTACCCTACTAAATAGTATGTTACATTTTGTATGTAATTGTACAATCTTATTTCGTTATTAGATATTATATCGACTTCAAAATCGTTAAAACCATCAATATCGTGATTGGTTTCTAAAAGGCCATTGAAAGCGTTGTAGGTGCCCACATCAATTCCAAAACCATTTCCTGTTCTTCCAATATCCACAATATTATTGTTTGCGTATAAAACCCCATTGATAAATGATAAGGTAAATGCTCTAGATACATAAGGTACATCTCCAGTACCTGTTGTTCTATGATAATCTACATACCATAAATCATAATCACTAACAACATCTTCTAAAGTTAATGGATATTCTTCTACAAAACCATCATTATAAATGGTACAAGAAGTTAATAATGACCCTGTAATAATAATCGTAAAAAGTAGTTTTAGCGTCTTCATAAGCTTTCTGTTTTATGGTTATGCTTATGAATATTCAAATTGCGTGCCAAAAAAAAATCATTCTTATATAAATGGATTAAACTATTGATTTTAAGTTTCTTAAAAACAAAAATAAAAAGAATTTATTTTACTTTTTGAAGTAATTTTATACTGTAATATGCTAAATTTCCATTGATTCTATAACTAATTACGGCTTGATTTTCTTTTAACTTAAAGGGAAATTTTTTTATTTGTGGTATTGGATTATTCAATTCTTTAGTTGGGTTTTTATCTAAAACAAGCTCGTTTTGTTTGCTTACTGTGTTAAAATAACCAATGATAAATTTACCAGATGTTGCATTTTTAGTTTGAAGTTTTGTTGTATTATTTCTAAAATATATGTTCTCAAACTTAACATCTTTGTTTGTTGTATAGTTGATTTTTACACTAGTTCCTTTAACGCCTGGCTGATCTCCTTCCCAATTTTCATATACTGCAGTTGATATTTTAAATGGTGCATTTTTATCGAATTGTAAACTGCTACATTGAGAAAAACTGATAATAAAAATAAATATTAATAAATGTTTCATTGTTGATTTTTATTGCATTCCATCCAAATTATATGCCAAGATAAAAACAAATTTAAATTTAATGTTACAATAGCCTACAAAATAAAAAGAGGTAGCAATTGAATTGCTACCTCTTTTTTTATATTATTCCTTAATGATATAAGGCTATTTAATTTAGAAATTGAATCTAAGTGCTGCGTTCCAAGTAGTACCGAAACCAAACCAAACTGAATTTCTTACATCAATACCTTCCCAAGTATCAAAGGTTCCATCAGCAGCAATATTTGTATTAGATTCTGCTATGTATACTGTATCAAAAACATTGTTAACGTTTACTCTAAAAGAAGAGTCCATACCTAAGAATGTGAATTTTGCAGTTGCTCCTAAATCTACTAAACCATAAGAAGGTAATTTTAAAGCACCATCATTATCTGCTGTATCAAAGTCTTCGATTGAATAATCTGCATATAAACCATCTACAAAACGATAGTTAGCATCAAAGCTAATTTTATCGTTTAAGTCATAATCTAAACCTAAGCTTGCAGTTGTTTGAGCAGCATCACCTACTTTAACATCTTTTAAATATAAAGTACCTGTACCAACCAAAGTTTGGTTGTCATCAAATAAAGATGATTCAAAATCTTTAGTATATCTCCAGTCTCCTAAAGAAAACATACCTCTAATTTTTAATTTATCGGTTGCAAAATAAGTAGCTTCACCCTCAATACCATTATGTTGTACATCTATATCTGTAAATTGAGCTGTTCCAAAATTTGCAGAGTTTGGAATAGGAAAACTTCTTGATAAGAATCTATTACCCCAAGTAGTTGCGTATGCATTAATTTTTACATCTAACTTGCTAGTTTTATAACCATACCCTAACTCGAAAGATACAATTTGTTCATTTTGTAAATCATCAGAAACAGCATTTCCAAAGTTTGGAAAAACAGCGTCGAATAATGGTTGTCTAGAGATAAAACCTGCATTAAAAAATACGTTTGATTTTTCGTTAAAGTTATAGTTAGCACCACCTTTTACATAACCTCCAGTCATGTTTTTCTTGTCTGAAACAGGATTGTTTCCTGGTTGATTGAAGTAGTCTTCTCTTTGAAAAGATTGATTAGAAACCCCAAACTGTAAAACTGCAGTTATTTTTTCTTCATCATTATATTCAACTAAACCGTTAACACCTTGCCAACCTACAACACCTACGTTGTAGTAATCCATTTTTACAGTTTTTAAACCTGTATCGTTAAATGGAGAAGCTTTTACAACGTGATTTATAATTTGTCCAGCTGAATTTTCATTTCCTGTAGAAAAGTATCCATCTAAACCTAATAAATCATTTAATACTCTGTAGTGGTATCCTCTATAAGATCTTAAATCTACACCAATAGAAGCATTGAATTTACCAAATGTTGCATCTAAACTAGAGATACCTCCATACCAATCGTGAGAGTTCATAGAAGCTCTTCTTACCAAAACAGCTCTATTTACATTATCATCTCTAAAACCATTAGAACCAATTAATTGACCAGCGTAATCACCAACTGCCCCAGTGTATGCAGCAGTAGATGCTCTATTTTCAGCAACTAAAGCATCAAAATTAATAGTACCATCTGCATTTCTTGCTCCTCTACCATTTTCGTTATAATGCTCTGTTAAATCTTTTCTAAAAGGTAAAATGTCTAAGGTTGCATTTCTAAAGTTATTTCCTCTAGGACCTGTTCCACCTCCACGACCCCAAGAGCCATAAAGAGAAGTGTTTAATTCTAAGTTTTCAGAAATTTCCCAATCCCAGTTAAAGGTAGCTAAAGGTTTGTTGTAAAAGTTTCTTCTTAAGTTGTATTCTTCTCCGTTTAAAGTACCTCCATTAGAGTTCCATCTTCTATCAATACCACTATCCCCAAAGTTTTGGTAATCTCTAATAGAAACCCAAACGTCTCTTTGGTGGTGCCATTGACCTGCTCCTAAGAAAGATAAATTAAATTTTGATTTTGAGCCTTCTGGTTCATAACCAACAGCTGCAAAATAGGTATATCCTTCACCTGAAGTATTGTTTACATAACCATCACCTTCCCATCTAGATAATAATACTGAGAACGCCCATCCTTTATCGTTTGTACCTGAGTTGTATGAAGCTCCTGTTTTTAAGTAACCATCGTTACCAACCATTTGAAAGAAAGAACCTCCTTGAGTTTTTTGAGCTGCTTTTGTAAAAATAGAAACAGTACCACCTACAGATGGAACAGCTAATCTAGAAGCCCCTAAACCTCTTTGAATTTGGATTCCAGAAGCAACATCTGTTAAACCTTGCCAGTTAGACCAGTATACCCAACCGTTTTCCATATCGTTAACAGGTTGACCATTGATTAAGAAAGAGGTATTACTTTGATCGAAACCTCTTAAAGAAATTCTAGAATCTCCATAACCACCACTAGTTTTAGTAGCATACACACCTGGTGTGTTGTTCATAATTTCTGGAAATTCTTGGTTACCCACTTTTAAAGAAATTTCTTGTGGAGTAATTGTAGATACCGCAATTGGAGTTTCTCTTTCTTTTGCAATGTCTATTACACCAGAAGTAATTACAATTTCATCTAAAGTATTGCCTAACTCTAATTTAATAGTTCCAACACTTGAAGAAGAAAAAGCAACTTCTTTTGTTTTGTACCCAATGTAAGAAATTACAAGTGTACCAGAATTTTTTGAGGCTTTTAACGTAAACTTACCGTTAAAATCGGTATCAGTTCCGTTTTTAGTTCCTTTTTGTAGAACACTTGCCCCAGGCATTGGTTGATTTGTTTCGTCAACAACAGTACCAGTAATTTTAGTTTGTCCTAAAACTGTGGCTGACACAAAAAGTAAAGCAACAAGTAATAAGTTTTTAAAATTTTTCATCGTTTAATTTGTTTATTGAATGATGTCGCTAAATTCTTGCTTTTACAGCACTGGTGTGTTAACTTAATGTTAAGTTTTAACGTAAAATTAAGATATTTTAAAGCACAAAAAAAGTGTTTGATTTTTGAAAATCAAACACTTATATAGAAATAGCTTTATTACTAAAAACTTAATTTCGAGTTAAGTTTTTAGTAAGTTAAAGATGTTTAAAGAAACCTATTGTTTGTTCAGTAGTTTTTTAGCCAATTCTTTACCTAATTCAACACCAAATTGATCATAACTATAGATATTCCATAAAATACCTTGTGTGTATATTTTATGCTCGTATAAAGCCACTAATTTACCCAAAGATTTAGGTGTAAGTTTATCGAAAAGTATTGCATTACTTGGTCTGTTCCCTTCAAAAACCTTAAAAGGAAGTAATTTATTGATTTTATCTTCATCACCAGAAAATTGCAATTCTAAATGTACCTCTTCTTTAGTTTTACCAAAAGCTAGCGCTTCCATCTGGCCATAATAATTTGCCATTAATTTTTTATGATGATCTTCTAAACCATATAAAGATTCCTTATAACCAATAAAATCTGCAGGAATTAACTTGGTACCTTGGTGTACCAATTGCATAAAAGCGTGTTGCATATTGGTTCCTGTACTTCCCCAAACAATAGTACCTGTTTGGTAGTCAATTTTATCGCCATTTCTATCTACCCCTTTTCCATTACTTTCCATAATGGCTTGTTGTAAATAATCTGGCAATTTCTTTAAATATTGCGAATAAGGCAGCACAGCTTCAGTTTCAGCCAAATAAAAGTTATTGTACCAAATGCTAATTAATGCTAAAATTACAGGAATATTATTCTCAAATTCCTCATTTCTAAAATGGATATCCATTTCTTCTGCGCCACCTAATAAAGCTCTGTAATTGTCAAAACCAACAGATAAACTGATAGATAAACCAACAGCAGACCATAAAGAAAAACGCCCTCCAACCCAGTTCCACATTGGGAAAACATTCTTTTTATCGATACCAAAACTATCTACAGCTTCTAAATTTGTAGAAACGGCTACAAAATGTTTAGGAATATCAAAAATAGTAGCCGATTTTAAAAACCAGTTTTTAATAGTTTCTGCATTAGAAATGGTTTCTTGCGTTGTAAATGTTTTTGACACAATTACAAAAAGTGTAGTTTCTGGATTTAATGTTTTTATAATTTCTGAAACATGATCGCCATCTACATTAGATACAAAGTGTGTGTTTAATTGATTTTTATAAAATTTAAGTGATTCTACAATCATATCTGGTCCTAAATCAGAACCACCAATACCAATATTTACAACATCTGTAATTGATTTACCTGTATATCCTTTCCATTTACCAGAAATTACTTTGTTAGAAAAACTTTTAATTTTTCTTAAAGCTGTTTGTATTTGAGGTTTAATATTTTTACCATCAACCAAAACTGGCTCTTCTGAAGTGCTTCTTAAGGCTGTGTGTAGTACAGCTCTGCCTTCTGTAACATTAATTTCTTCACCATTAAATTGACACTCAATTGCTTCTTTTAAACCAACTTCTTTTGCCAATTCTATTAATAAATCTATAGTTTGTTTAGTGATTCTGTTTTTAGAAAAATCTACCAATAAATCATCAAACTGTAAAGAAAAGTCTGATACTCTATTTTCATCTTTATACAAATCTTTAATAGTGATATTTTGAATATCGTTAAAGTGATTTGTAAGTTTTTGCCAAGATTGTGTTTTGGTTGGGTTGTGATTTGGTAAAGCCATTTTTTAGTTTTTTGCTATGATTTCATTTACTTCTGTAGGCTCCTCTACAGGAACTCTATCGTAATCTAATTGATATTTTAGTGGTTGTATAAACTCGAAAAAGACGGGTTTTACTTCTTTTTTCATAGGTTTTGCTGCTGGTAATTTTTCTTTGAGCGGATCTACTTGTCTGCCATATTTCCAGAAACGATAGCAAACATGTGGGCCTCCAGTGTTTCCTGTCATCCCTACATAACCAATAACATCACCTTGTTTTACATATTGCCCTTTTTTTACGGCTTGTCTACTCATATGTAAATACTGAGTAGAATAGGTGTTGTTGTGCTTTATTTTTACAAATTTTCCATTACCTCCTCTTCTGGTAGATTCTACTACAGTACCATTGGCTGTTGCTATGATTGGCGTACCAATTCTTGCAGCAAAATCTGTTCCTCTGTGCGGTTTTACTCTATTACCATAATAGGCAATTTTTCTACGTAAATTATATCTTGATGAAATTCGGTATTGGAATTTTATAGGTGATTTTAAAAACTGACTTCTCAACATTTTGGCATTTTCATCATAATATTCGTGAATATTTAAAATGGAATCTGCTAAGAATCGAAATGCATAAAAATCTTTACCTCTGTGTTTAAATACTGCCGATTTTACTTTACCATAACCTGCAAAAGTACTGTCATCAATAAATTTTTCTTCGTAAACAAATTTAAACGTGTCTCCTTTTTGAAGTTTATAAAAATCTAAAGTCCACGCATAAATATCTGCAATTCGCCAAGTTAAATTTGTATTTAATCCTAAGCTATCCATAGTTGCAGAAAGGCTTGAGGTAATTGTTCCTTGTATTTCTTTTTCTAAAATTTTAATAGGTTTTTTATAACGCATTGCAGTTATTGTAGAATCTTTAAAATCTAAGATTGTAGCATTAATTTTATCGTGTTTATAAATAAAAACCTGAGCTTTTTCTGTAGAATCTTTACTTGCTAAAATAGTATATGGCTTACCTGCTCTAACTCTTCTTACATCAAAAGTATCTTTAACAACAGCTGCAATTTGGTTTATTTTAGGATACATTACGTGATGCCTGTCTAAAATTATTCCAAAACTTTCGCCACTTTCTATGGTATCTTGAATTACTTTATAATCATCAATTTTATAACCAAATCTAATCTCTGGTTTAGGCACCTCTTTTTTAACAATTACAGGTTTAGGCACTTCTTTTTTACAAGATGAAAAAGAAAGAATAAAAGCTAAAAAAATAAGTGTTTTTTTCAATGAAAATGGGCTGTTTTAGATCGATATCAAAAGTACAAATAAAATTGATTTCTTTTGAATCTAAAACAAGAAGTTGCTAAATCGTTTTTTATTATTTCTTCTGATAAAACTGAATGGCAAGTTTTACGTTAAAAGGTAAGTAACAATGCTAAACTATTTTATTTTTTTGAAATTATTTGCCAAACCTTTGTAAGCCTCTAACTCTGCTCTTAAAGAACCTACAGCCAAAGAAGCCTCCATTTTTATGGGTATTTTGTTGGCATCATCAGTAATCCAAATGGTAACACTTTCTTGTTCTTTAAATATTCTGCCAGATTCTACTAAAGGTCTAAATATCATTGAACTTACCTTACCGAATTTTGTTCTTAATACTTGCCTACCTAAAAATCTTAATTTAAAAGGATACACTTTACTGTCTAAAAACATATCTAAAGCTATTTCATCACCTTTTTCAAGATGTTTAGTATCTGTATTTCTTAAATAATAAAATGAAGATAACATATCTTGCACATTTGTAAATGCTACAGAAGTGTCTTTTTGATTTGTAAAATCTTGTACATATGCTTTATTTGAATTGTAGTTAAAAGAGGTAATTCTGTGTTTCTTGTAACCTCCCTCATTTATTTTTCTTTTAAATAAATAAGGTTTTATGGAATCCTTATCAAAATAAGATTCGTATAAATCATCAACTTCAAAAAACCACTTAATCATACCAGAAGTCCAACCAGTACCTTTTGTATAAAAAACTTTTTTACCATTAAGGTACTTTTCTTCTACTTCTAAAACAGCAGTACCAGCACGTAAAAAACCACTATAACTCATTTTATAACGCAATGATTCTCCGCTTTTAAACGCAATTTTTTTTTCTTGAGCTTGACTAAGTAAAAAATAAAACAATGTGAAAAATAAACAGATACACTTTTTCATATAAACCAAACATATAAAAAAGGAATGACAAAACCTGTACCAAAATTAAAAAAGAAATTTGTTTAAAGTAAATAAAAGAAGTTTTAACGTTTCTTTAAAAATATTTTCTTAAAAAGTACCCCAATTTTCTAACTCTTCTTTGGTCCATAAGTAAGGATAAAAAATTCTTTTTTGATACTTTGGATGCATATATTTACGCCAATTACTACCACCTGTAGCTTCAATATCTGAGGCATCACCACCAATATATTTACTTGCAGCATTGTAGTGTGCCATAACCCATTTTACGTTTACAGTATAATCGTAATGACGCATGGCTTTGATTAAATCTTTATTTTTTTGAACCTCTTTTGGCAATTGTTTAAATTTTAAAGACAGATTAATATCATTATAATCTTCCATAAAATCTATAAAATCTCCCATATATTTTTTTTCAAACAAATTTAATAAGGTAGATTTTTGACCAGTGGTATAATTTTTACCAGCAGCTTGCCAATACAAATGATTGTACGCATTTCTAAAAGATGAATTTCTATTAATAGTATCTCTAAACCTGATATCTATAAGATTAATTAATTCTGTAGATGCAAATTCAATTTTTCGATATTGTGCTGACTGAAAACCACTTGCTGGTGTTAAAGTGTTTCTAAATTTTAAATATTGATCTCTTTCCATACCATCTGTCATCACATTAAAAGAGCTACATAGCATATCGAAATAACGACTAACTCTACCCAAATGCATCGAAAATTTATCTGCTGTTAATACAACCGCTTTTGCTATTTGTTCAATTTCCCACAAAACCATTTTAAAGAGCAATTCATTTACCTGATGGTACATGATAAACACCATTTCATCTGGTTGATTGGTTCTTGGAGTTTGTAAGCCTAAAAGTGCATCTGTTTGAATATAATCCCAATAAGTAATTGGTGAACTCCACAACAAGCCTTCTAACATAGCATCTACAGGAACGCCTAATTTGTCGTACTTTTCTTCTATAGCCTTTAAAATTTGGTCTCTTTCCATCTTTTAGCTAGACTTTGGGTATTTTCTGTCAGACTCAATATTGTTATCCTTTAGGATTTGATAAAAAGTTTTTGATGAAATTCCGTACTTTTTACAAACATCCAAAACAGAAATTTTCTTTTTTTTGGTGTATAATTTAACAATATCTTTTTTCTTTTTTTCTTCTAAAAAAGCAATTAACTCTAGAGTAAGTTCTACCTCATCTAACTCATTCACTTTTGCAATATCTTTAATATCTCTGGCTATTTTTCTTACAATTCTTTTCATGTAAATAATTTTTCTAGGCTATTTTAAATACTCAAAGATAAAAAACAAAGGTTTAATAGTCTTCATAGCTATTAAACCTTTATTATAACCTTATAAAGTTCCTCTTTTGGCTTGTTCTCTTTCTATAGATTCAAACAAGGCTTTAAAATTTCCTGCTCCAAAACCTTTGGCGCCCATTCTCTGGATAATTTCGAAAAACAAAGTGGGTCTGTCTTCTACTGGTTTTGTAAAAATTTGCAATAAATACCCTTCTTCATCTGCATCAATCATAATACCTAACGCTTTTAAACTTTCTATATCTTCTCTTAACTCGTGGCTAAATTCTTCTAATCTACCAGGAACTGCTCTGTAATATTCTTCTGGTGGTGTAGATAAAAATTCTACTCCATTTAAGCGTAATTGTGTTACTGTTGCAACAATATCATCTGTGGCAACTGCAATATGTTGTACACCTGCACCTTCGTAAAAATCTAAATATTCTTCTATTTGCGATCTTTTTTTACCTTCTGCTGGTTCGTTTATGGGGAATTTGATTCGTCCATTTCCATTAGACATTACTTTACTCATTAATGCTGAGTATTCTGTATGGATTTGCTTATCATCAAAAGACAAAAAGTTTTCGAAACCCATAACATCTTCGTACCATTTTACCCAAATATCCATTTGATTCCAACCCACATTACCAACCATATGATCTATGTATTTTAAGCCTGCAATTGGTGGATTGTAATCTGATTCCCATTTTTGAAAACCTGGTAAAAATGCACCTTTATAGTTTTTACGTTCTACAAACATATGCACAGTTTCTCCATAGGTATAGATTCCTGCTCTTACAACTTCGCCAAATTCATCTGTTTCTATAGTTGGTTCCATATAAGATTTTGCACCTCTAGATGTTGTTTCTTTATAAGCTTGCCTTGCATCTTCTACCCAAAGCGCAACGATTTTAACTCCATCACCATGTTTTACAATATGATCGTTTATTGGTGATTTGCTATTTAATGGGGTTGTTAGCATCAACTTTATTTTGTCTTGAGTTAACACATAACTCACAGAATCTGTTGATCCTGTTTCTAATCCACGATAAGCATACGATTGAAAACCAAATGCTGTTTTGTAAAAATGTGCTGCTTGTTTTGCATTACCAACGTAAAATTCTACATAATCTGTACCTAGCAATGGAAGGAAATCTTGTGCTCCAGAAAATATTTTTTCTAAACCGTAGTTTACTGATTCTATTTTTTTTGACATTTTTTATGATTTAGCTGATCTTTCAGGTTTTAATACTGAAATAAATTCAGCACAAAAAACCTGAAAGGTCTTTTGTTTTTGCAAAAGCTATATGTTTACTTAATCTCTTTGTTTGCAAACAAGTTTAGCCGTGATTGAACGGTTTGTTTGAAATCTTTTTTGTCCTGAAAGGCAAAAAAATTGAGTAGTGAAAGCGCGAAATAGCTTCTAATAATTATTATTTTAAAGAACTTTTTACTGCAAATTTTAAGATTGAGTGTTCCCCTCTTTTGGAGGGTTTATGGGAGGAAGCCAAGATTTGTAATACTCTTCATCAGCAATTTTCATAGCTTCTTCTGTAACCATTAAAGGTTTAAAAGTGTCTATCATAACTGCTAATTCTTCTGTTTTTGTTTTGCCAATACTTTTTTCTGTGGTTCCTGGATGTGGACCATGAGGAATACCTGCTGGATGCAAGGAAATATGACCTTGATCAATATCATTTCTGCTCATAAAATCGCCATCTACATAATATAAAACCTCATCTGAATCTATATTGCTGTGATTGTAAGGTGCAGGAATTGAGTTTGGATGATAATCGTACAAACGTGGCACAAAACTGCAAATTACAAAGGCATTGGTTTCGAAAGTTTGATGCACAGGTGGTGGTTGATGAATACGACCTGTAATTGGCTCGAAATCGTGAATGGAAAATGCATACGGAAAATTATAACCATCGTAACCAACTACATCAAAAGGATGAGATGCATAGACCATTTCTATAATTTCGCCTTGTTTTTTTACTTTGATTAAAAAATCGCCTAACTCATTATAGGTTTCTAATTCGTAAGGTCTTCTTAAATCTCGCTCGCAAAATGGCGAATGTTCTAACAACTGACCAAACCAATTTCTATAACGTTTTGGTGTGTAAACAGGACTGTAAGATTCTACTATAAAAAGTCGATTGTTTTCATCATCGAAATCTAGTTTATAAATAATTCCTCGTGGAATTACTAGGTAATCTCCGTATTTAAAATCGAGATTTCCCAAATGCGTTCTTAGTTTTCCTGATCCTTTATGGATAAAAATAACCTCATCTGCATCTGTATTTTTATAAAAATATTCTGTTGTTGATTTTTTTGGTGCAGACAAAATAATATTACAATCTGAGTTGGTTAATACCACTTTTCTGCTTTGTAAATAATCGTTTTCTGGCGGAACTTGAAATCCACGAAAGCGATACGATTGAATATTATTGGCTTTTGCAATTTTTGGTTTTATAGAATATTGCTTTCTGATTTCTTTGACCATTGTTGGCCTGTGTTCGTGGTAACTGTTGGTAGACATACCATCGAAACCAATGGTACCAAAGAGTTGTTCGTAATACAAACTACCGTCTTTTTTACGGAATTGGGTGTGTCTTTTGGGTGGAATTTCTCCTAATTTATGATAAAAAGGCATACTGTTCTATTTTGTCATTCCTGTAAAAACAGGAATCTTGTTCATCAATTTTTATTAGATTTTATTATAAGAGATTTCGCATCAAGTGCGAAATGACAGTTAAAAGAACATTATTCTGGATTGCGCTTGATTAAGAATTTTAAATAAGAAAGTAGTTCTAAAAACATCTCAATCGATTTCGTGATTGTAACAAAGATACAAAAAGTAGTTAAGAATTTTTTGTTAAGAAACTCTTATAAGATTTGTTTCTTTGTTTCTATTAACATCTATCCATTTCTTATCTCAATTTGTTGCAATAGAAATAGAAGTAATTTTTTAAATAAAAAAAGCCGAAACAAATTTGTTTCGGCTAACGGTTTTATTTCAGAGGTGTTTTATTCTGTTGGTAATCTTTCATCAATCATTTTTAAAGGCATATCTCCCATTAACTCAAATACATCTAAAATACTTCTTACAGTATCTTCTTCTTCTACTTGCTCGTTTACAAACCACTGTAAAAATACTTCAGAGGCAAAATCATCTACATTTCTAGCTTTTTTAAAACATTTATATATAGATTGTGTTACGTGTATCTCTTGGTCTAATGAAGTTTCATAAATTGTTTTTAAACTTTCAAAATCGTTATTTACTTCTGGAATTGCAGGAGAAATTGCAGCACCACCAGCATCATTTATAAAGTTAAAAATTTTCATTCCATGTTCTCTTTCTTCCTCAGCTTGCTTGTAAAAAAAGGCTTTACTATTAAGTAACTCTCTCTGATCACACCAAGAAGCCATTGCTAAATAAGAGGCAGATGCGTGCATTTCTAATGCTATTTGACCGTTTAAAGCATCCATTACTTCTGGATGAATTGTCATTTGTCTTCTTATTGCTGTTTTCATAATTATCAATATTTGTTATACAAAAATACAAATAAAACAGATTATATCTATGGATAAAAACAAATTTAAACGGAATCTAAATAAAGGAATATAGTCTATCTAACTATCACTAATAACTATAAAAGCAGCATTCTATTTCTTCTTTTAAATCTAACAATTTTGGCACCTCTAAAAATTCTAAATGTTTTTTATCTGCAATAAATAATAACACATAGTTGTCATTTTGAATGATATGTTCTAGATTTTCTGGTGTAGTGTGCTGTTTAATTTTATTACGGAGCTGTAATAGTTGAGGAAAAGTAAGTTTTATTTTTTTGTCATCTATATTTAACTGATAGTGACAAAACGTATATTGTTCTAACCTAATGTTGAATTGTATGTCTGTAAAAATACTCACGCTACAAAAATAAGTATTTATTTAGAATAAATAAAAATAAATTTAACTAAAGTAGGCTAAAAATTTTTGAAGAATATAAAACAGAATGGTTACCTATTTCTTTTAATAGGTCCTGTAAAATCATCAATATTGTCTTTTACACTTCTAATTTCCTTATTAATGTCTTTTGCAATATTGGTATCTAAATTGTGTTCTTTAGAAGTATCGTTAATTTCTCTTTTAATATCATTTGTTGCGTCTTTTACTTGACGCATTCCTTTTCCTAAGCCTCTGGCAATATCAGGAATTTTATCAGCACCAAATACCATAACTACAATTAACATAATTACAAATATTTCTGGTGCTCCAATAAATAAAAAAATTGTACTCATAAGTATAACAAAGATACTAGTTATTCTGTAACTATTTTAAATAAATAATGGTAAAAATTGGCTCTATGAACTTTTATTAATGATTTTTTAGCTTTTCTTTTTTTTAATGGATTACAACCAAACTAAAATAAAAAAAAAACATATACTACTAATTATCAACTGTATAAGTTAAAATGTAAGCTCATATTTATTTTAAAAATAAACATTTTGTACATTATATAAAAAAGTAATATATTTGTAACAACCCTTAAATCCCTAAGTATGAAACCCCTACTTAAAATTACAGCGATAGCTGTAGTTGTAATTATTGTATTTGCTTTTAATACAAAAAAGAACGAATCGTTCGAAACTAACTCTAATTTAAATCGTATAGACCTTGAAAACGTGCTTGCTAAGCAAAAGTTTGAATGCAGACCTTCTGCAGACTTTGTTTTTAATGTAGAAACTATTATCCTTAAAAAAATTCGTGGTGCAAACAATATCCATGCAAAAATATTTATAGTTGATAAAACTACTGGTAGAAAAAGTTTATTAGCACAAGAAAACATTCTAGTTAAAAATTTTAGAGATGCTATAGGCATTAAAGATCATAGTAGCAATAATTATAAACTGAATTTAAAGGTTACTGAATTGGCCAATGGTGATAAATTACTTGGTAAGCCTAATGAAGCACCATACACTTTTGAAAAATTAATTCAGTATGATTTAATTTACAACAAGTACATACACTCAACAAATAAGCTTTTACAATTAAAAAGAGCTATTTAATAAAACCACCCTTTATTTTATTACCCCTAAAACCTAAAAGCTCTTGAGTTTTTAGGTTTTTTTGCGATCTCGAAAATTTAAATATCAAAGCATTTTTGTTTTAATTTTGTCTGATTGTTTATCTTGCATCCAAAAAAAGTTGAAATGTCTAAAAATCCTGAATTAGAACTTGCTGTTAATTTTATTGAAAAAACAGATAGAAACCTGTTTATTACAGGAAAAGCAGGTACAGGTAAAACTACTTTTTTACATCAAATTAAAAATGAATCTTTAAAAAGGATGGTTATTGTTGCACCAACAGGTGTGGCTGCAATTAATGCAAAAGGGGTAACCATTCACTCTTTTTTCCAAATGCCTTTTGGACCAATTTTACCCAATCAGGTTCAAAATAATCAGCAACAAAGACGTTTTTCTAAAACTAAAATCGATATTATAAAATCGTTAGATTTGGTAATTATTGATGAAATTTCAATGGTTAGAGCAGATTTACTAGATGGTATAGATCAAGTAATGCGTCGTTATAAAAACAGACATAAAGTATTTGGTGGCGCCCAAGTTTTAATGATTGGCGATTTGCAACAGTTAGCACCAGTTGTAAAACCTAACGAATGGAGTTTACTCAGAAATCATTACGAAACCGTCTACTTTTTTAGTTCAAAAGCGTATCAAGAAGCCAATGTGGTTTCTATAGAATTAAAGCATATTTATAGACAGAAAAACGAAGATTTTATTCAGGTTTTAAATGAAATTAGAAATGATAATTTATCTGAAACTTCAGCAAAAATTTTAAATCAACGTTATCAACCTAACTTTTCGCCTACAAAAGACGATGGTTACATTACGTTAACTACGCACAACAAAAGAGCCAATTTAATTAACGATTCTGAATTGAATAAACTTAAAAACAAAAGCTATTTTTTTGAAGCTGATGTAACTGGTAAATTCAATGAAAATGCTTTTCCAAATGATGAAAAGCTAGCACTAAAAGTGGGTGCTCAAGTAATGTTTATCAAAAATGATTCGTCACTAGAAAAAAGATATTTTAATGGCAAAATTGGTATTGTTACAGATATTTCTAAAGAAACTGTAACTGTGCAGTGCCCGAATGAAATTGATGAAATTGTTACAGAAAGAGAAAATTGGGATAACGTAAATTATTCTATAAACGATGAAACCAAAGAAATTAAAGAAGATATTATTGGTTCGTTTAAACAAATTCCCTTGCGTTTGGCTTGGGCAATTACCATTCATAAAAGTCAAGGTTTAACGTTTGAAAAAGCCATTATTGATGCAGAAGCTTCTTTTGCGCACGGCCAAACCTACGTAGCTTTAAGTAGATGCACATCTTTAGAAGGTTTGGTTTTAAAAACACCAATTACGAGTAATGCCATAATTAACGACCAAACTGTAAGTGTTTTTAATGAAAGTGTAGAAGAAAATCATCCAGATGAAACTGTTTTAAATGCTTCTGAAAAAAAATTTCAGTTGAATTTAATTTCAGAATTATTCGATTATCAACCTTTTTTATATCCTACAACACGATTAATCGATATTTTTTACAGAAATCAAACTTCCATAAAAGGAGATGTAATTGATCATTTACAAACTATAAAAGACGATGGAGTTGTAAATTTAATGAAGGTTTCTAACGGATTCAAAAATCAATTGAAATTATTATCAGAAGATAACGTATTGCCAGAAAACAGTAGTCAAATTCAAGAACGCTTTACAAAAGGTGTTGCTTATTTTATTAATCAAACCAAAACAAACCTCCAAAAACCATTAGAAACTATTTCTTTTTCTTCGGATAATAAAGCCGTGAAAAAAGATTTCTCTAAACAATTTGATAGTCTTCAAGAAAAATTAGAAGAAAAACTATTTGCACTCGAAAAAATGACAGCTGGTTTTAAAGTTCAAGAGTATTTGCAGGTTAGGGCAAATGCGGTTCTTCAAAAAACAGAACCCAAAAAGAAGAAAAAAATATCCACCAGAAAAGATCCATTATTGGCTTTAAAATTACGCGAGTTAAGAGACGAAATTAGAATCGCAGAAAATATACCTGCCTTTCAAATCTTTACTCAAGAAACGCTGTATGCCATTTGTGAAGCCATACCTAGATCTGAGAAAGAACTTTTAAAAATTAAAGGAATGGGTAAAATCCGTGTAAAAAAATACGGAGAAGAAATTTTGGAAGTAGTAGAAAAATATTGTGCTGAAAACGGCATCAATAAAGAAAACGAGCAAAAAAAAGAGGCCAAAAAACCTACCAAACAAATTACGTTTGAATTGTTTAAAGCAGGTTTATCTATCAAAGAAATTGCCAAAGAACGCAGTTTAACTTCTGGCACAATAGAAAGTCATTTGGCAAGTTTTATTCCTTCTGGAGAAGTTGATATTTTAGAATTAATTGATTTAAAACGTTATAAAAAAATCATCAATCAAATTGAAAATATTGAGTTTAAAAGTTTAACTGAGCTTAAAGAAAAAGTAGACGATTCGTTTTCTTATATGGAGTTGCGTATGGTTTTGTTATCCATAGAAAAATAAACAATAGGCTTATTATCAAAGTATTGTTAATTTATATTATCATATTTCTTTGTGTTGTATCTTTATTATTCAATTTTATAAATAGTATGAACTATGCTTAAATCTTGTTTTAAATACCTCTTCTTATTTACTATTATTTTAAGTTGCTCTAGCAATGCTGTTGATGAAGAAGTTGACGATGTTATAGAAGAACCAACCATAACACCGAAAGCTGTTGATTTTGGAGTTTTGGTTGTTGAAACCAGCTGGATTTCTAAAAATACTGGAGATAGAGATACTTTTTTAGCAAACAGTGTTGATAACGAAAACTGGATGGATATTTATGATAATGGCAATGTAATGATGACTTGTTTAGCAGGCGATAGTCATAGAACAGAATTGAAAGAAAACTCAGGAGCCGAAAAACCACTAAGTATTTATAAAAAAATGGCATACACAGCTACCTTAAACAATATTCCTGAAAATGGAGTAACCATTGCACAAATACATAACAGAGGTGGTGTAAACAGACCTTGGATTCGTGTATATGTTGATGATGATAAATTCATTAAAATTAAAGCTACAGAAACTACGCCAGATGAAAGCAAATCTACCTACAGCACGCATACAGGACCATTATACATTGCTGGCAACGAGCTTTCTATAAACGTAACCATACAAAATGGTTCAGCTTCTTTCGAGATTTCTACAAATGATATTACGTACACCAAAAGTTTAACACCAAGTGCAGATTGGAATAACTACCAAAACAGCTACTATTTAAAAGCCGGCGTTTATACAGAGGGTGATGATGTTGAGCCTGTATTAGAAATGAGTACATTTTCTGTAACGTACTAATTGCCAATTAAAAACACTTATTTCATTGTTTTTTGTTAACTTTAAACCATCAACAAAAAACTTTTTATGATGAAATTAGGGGCAATGTCTATCAGTTTAGCAGTAAAAGACCTTCATAAATCGAAGGCATTTTATGAAACTTTGGGGTTTACTGTATTTGCAGGAGAAATAGAAAAGAATTACTTCATTCTTAAAAACGGAAATGCCTTAGTAGGTTTATTTCAAGGAATGTTTGAGAACAATATTTTAACTTTTAATCCTGGTTGGGATGAAAACGCCAACAAGTTGGATGATTTTGATGATGTTAGAGCCATTCAAAAACACTTAAAAGCCAACCATATTGAATTGGTAAGTGAAGCTGACGAAACTACTTCTGGCCCAGCAAACTTCATGTTTTTTGATCCTGATGGAAATATGATTTTAATTGATCAACATGTGTAGCTTTTTAAGCAGTAACTTCAATCAACTTATTTCTGTACGCAGTTAGTAATTTCGATTTTGAGATAAAACCAACATAGGTATTTCCTTTAATTACAGGTAAATTCCAGGCGCCACTTTCTTTAAATTTTTGCATTATTTGCGAAACAGAATCATCATATTGAATGGTTTCTGGTGCAGCTTTCATAATGGTTTGTACAGTTACACTTTTGTACATTTCTGAATCGAACATTATTGGGCGAATATCATCTAATAAAACAATACCCAAAAACTGTTTTTCTTTATCAAGAACAGGAAAAATATTTCTGGTTGATTTGGCAACCGCCTTTTTTAGCATTTCTCCTAAAAACATTTCAGGGTGTACAGCTTTAAAGTTCTTTTCTATCAATTGGTTAATGTCCATCATCATCAACACATTTTTATCTTTATTATGCGTAATGAGTTCGCCTCTTTGTGCCAGTTTATAAGTGTAAATAGAGTTCGAAATAAAGTATTTTGTAAAGGCAAACGAAATAGCAGCCACCAACATTAGGGGCACAAATAAATCATAACCTCCTGTAATTTCTGCAATTAAAAAAATGGCAGTTAAAGGCGCGTGTAAAACGCCTGCCATTAAACCTGTCATTCCAATTAGCGTAAAATTGGCTTCAGAAACGTGAAAACCAAATCCTAAGTTATTGATGATTTTGGCAAAAGCATTGCCTAAGGCACTTCCCATTACTAAAGTAGGGATAAAAATTCCGCCAACTCCACCAGCCGCAAACGTTGTACTCATGGCTATCGCTTTAAAAAAAGTGATGAGTAATAAGAGTCCAACCAAAATCCAAATATTGGTTTTATCAAAAGGAAAAGGTGTATTTCCAATAGCTTCAATATGGTTTCCTTTTAATAAATTATTGATTAATCCATAACCTTCACCATACAAAGAAGGCATTAAAAATAAAATAATACCAATAACAACACTACCAATTATAAAGCGCGTAAAACGTTTTTCAAAGCGATAAAAAAACTTTCGAATCGCGAAATATATGAATGAAAAATAGACAGAAATAATGCCTGTAACAATTCCGAAAATTGCATAAAAACCAATTTCACTAATTTCGAATTTTTCGTTCAATTCAAAACCCAACAACACATCTGAACCTAAAAAGAAATAAGAGGTTACAATTGCAGCTACAGAAGCCAATAAAAGCGGCACTAAAGACACAAAGGCAATATCTAAACTAAATACTTCTAAAGCAAAAACAATACCTGCAATTGGCGCCTTAAACATTGATGACATTGCACCAGCAGTTGCACAACCAATCAATAACATTCTTGTTTTTGTATTCATATGAAACAAACGCGATGTGTAAGATGCCAAAGCTGTACCTGCACTTACAGCTGGCCCTTGCAACCCAACAGAACCTCCAAAACCAACCGTTAATGGCGCTGTTATTAAAGAAGCATACATATTGTAATTGGGGATAATTCCTTTACGTTTAGAAATGGCATACAAAGTGGTTGAAATTCCATGACCAATATGTTTTTTTAGCCAATTTTTTTTGATGATCACAACAATTAATAAACCAATAATGGGAAAAATAAAATATAACGAACTCTGGTGATTTTTTAAAAAATCGATAGATAGAAGTAATCGAATATAGTGCGTGGCATTTTTTAAAACCACAGTTCCCATACCTGCTAAAAACCCCACTAAAATGCTTAAAATATACACAAACTGACGCTCAGAAATGTATTTGTATCTCCAGAGTAAAATTCGTTTTAAATATTTGTTTTTTGTTGGCATTTTTATTTTAATAGCTTCTTTTGTGATATTTCAAAAACCCATTGGCGCGCAATTCTTTATGAATGGTAATAATATCTTCTGGTATATCTGGAGTTGTTAACCAATTTACATCTAAACCATTTCTTATGGCTTCTTCCAAAAGAAATTTATTATCAGCTATTAAATTTCCTAAAACCTGTAAATTTTCCTCAAATTCAATTAAAAAATCGTCATCTAACTTATTTATAATTAATAAAATTTTAAAAACCCTAGCGATTACTGCAATACAAAACTTTTTTCTTTTTGCAGGTGGTTTACTATTTAAAATAAAGTTTCTATTAAGTGTTAAAACCTCATTTATCATTACTAAATTTAAGTGTGCTTCACCAAATTTATCTTTGGTAATATTTACATGCTGGTTTATAAATCCGCTTAAATCTCTAACATCCCAATTTAAATATCCAATTGTATAATAGCTATCTTTAGCATTTTTACTCACTAAATCTAGGAGCATTTTTTCAGTTTTGTCTCTTTGTTGTTCTACAGAATCTGTATTTACCAATTCAAAAAGTAAACGATTTGCTAACGGAATATCTTTTTTTAGCAAGCGTAAAATGAGCTTATCCTTCTCTTTTGATGGTAAATTACTAATCGCTTCTTTAAACTCCTTTGGGTATGTCATTTTTTTACTTTCTTGATAAAATATCAGTCCCTAAATACTTATCGTCTTTGTTATAATACCAAGCTCTTACTTTTGGCATTTTAATAGCATTTATGCTTTCTAAACCTTTTAATAAGATATATTCTCCACTATCTGTAGTGTCTTTAATAAACTGATAGACTTCCATTGCATACGTTTTTGGGTTGAAATAAAAGTACCAAGTATCTTTACCAACTTCCTTCTTGTAAGTTGCTTTTAACACTAAATATTCATTTCCTTTAAACATTTTTCTTTCTACTTTTTGATGAATGATAGTGCCTTCATCTTTCAACTTCATTGGTAAACCGTATAAATAGGTATAATAGTTTTTATACAAATTAGCACGTTCAGCATTCAAATTGTATTTCTTTTTAATTTCTTCTGATGGATTATCATCTCCATTAAAAGAATAACTAATTTGGTTTTTATTAACAATAAATGCTGTTGTAATGGTATCTCTTTTTGCACTAACTGAAAAATATTGTTTAGGCAAATTAATATTGATTTTACTTTCTCTTGGTGCACTTTTAGGAGTTTCCATAGTTACCAATAATTCGCCTTTAAAGGTTGCCCAATTGTTATTTGGATCATGAAATTGAATTGCTTTTTTTAGTAATTCATCTCCTGTAATTTCTTGTGAGAAAGTAATTATTGTAGTGAATAGCAATAATAATATGATTAGTTTTTTCATATTTTAAAAGTAAGAAAAATTGTTAAACGAAAAGACCTCACAGGTTTTAAAAACCTGTAAGGTCTATATATAAAAATTTCAAAATTTATTCTTGAATATCCAACTTCAAACTCAATTCTTTTAGTTGCTCATCATCTATAAAAGCAGGAGCATCTATCATAACATCTCTTCCAGAATTATTTTTTGGGAAAGCTATAAAATCACGAATAGTTTCTTGGCCTCCTAAAATGGCAACCAATCTGTCTAAACCAAAAGCCAAACCTCCATGAGGTGGTGCTCCATACTCAAAAGCATCCATTAAGAAACCAAATTGCGCTTTAGCCTCTTCCTCTGAAAAACCTAAGTGTTTTAGCATTGTGGCTTGAATTTGTTTATCATGAATTCTGATAGAACCTCCACCAATTTCATTTCCGTTTAAAACCAAATCATACGCATTTGCCTTTACAGCTCCAGGATCTGTGTCTAATAATTCTAGTTGACCAGGTTTTGGCGATGTAAATGGATGGTGCATTGCATGATAATGTCCAGTTTCTTCATCTAACTCTAACAATGGGAAATCTATAACCCAAAGTGGAGCAAATTCGTTTGGTTTACGTAAACCTAATTCTTCTGCTAAATGCATTCTTAACGCAGATAATTGAGCTCTAACTTTATTGGTTTCACCAGATAAAACAACCACTAAATCTCCTTTTTTAGCATCGGTTTTTTCTGCCCATTTTGCCAAATCTTCTTGATCGTAAAATTTATCTACAGAAGACTTAAAAGAACCATCTTCGTTAACTCTACAATAAATCATTCCCAAAGCACCAACTTGTGGTCTTTTTACCCATTTAATAAGGTTGTCAATCTGTTTTCTTGTATAAGCATTTCCTCCAGGAACAGCAAAGCCAACCACCAATTCTGCATTGTTAAAAACGCCAAAATCTTTGTGTTGTGTTACTTCATTTAACTCGCCAAACTGCATCCCAAAACGAATGTCTGGTTTGTCATTTCCATACAAACGCATGGCATCATCATATAACATTCTTGGAAATTTTTCCACTTCAACATTATTGATTTCTTTTAATAAATGACGTGTTAATCCTTCGAAAATATTTAGGATATCTTCTTGCTCTACAAACGCCATTTCACAGTCAATCTGCGTAAATTCTGGCTGTCTGTCTGCACGTAAATCTTCGTCTCTAAAACATTTTACGATCTGAAAATATTTATCCATTCCACCAACCATTAATAGTTGTTTAAAGGTTTGTGGTGATTGAGGTAATGCGTAAAACTGACCTTCATTCATACGAGAAGGCACTACAAAATCTCTTGCGCCTTCTGGTGTAGATTTTATTAAATACGGAGTTTCTACTTCTATAAATTCTTGTTCAGAAAGATACTTTCTAACTTCCATAGAAACTTTATGACGAAAAATCAAACTGTCTTTCACAGGATTTCTTCTAATGTCTAAATATCTATATTTCATTCTGATGTCTTCTCCTCCATCAGTTTTATCTTCAATTGTAAAAGGTGGTAATTTAGCCTCGTTTAAAATTTCTAGTTCAGTAACCAAAACCTCAACATCACCAGTAGCTAACCTATCATTTTTAGATTCTCTTTCAATAACAGTACCTTTCACTTGAATTACAAACTCTCTACCTAAAGATTTTGCTTTTTCTATGATGTCTTTAGAAGTACGTTCTTCATCAAAAATTAACTGTGTAATTCCATATCTATCTCGCAAATCTACCCAAACCATAAAACCTTTGTCTCTAGATTTTTGAACCCAACCTGCTAGTGTAACTTCTGTGTTAATGTGTGATGCTCTTAAGGCACCACAAGAATGACTTCTGTACATTTCTTATTGAAAATTTTCTTTCGCCAAAAGCGAATATCCTTAAATTATCTTCTCAAATTTATTTCGAGATCTGTGTGCAAAATTACACATTTTATCCATTAAAATCTTTGTAAATTTGTTTTTATGAGCGTAGTTAATATTCACGAAAAATTCCAGCTTTTTACAGATTTATGGTCACCTAAAAAAATAGGAGAATTGAATGGACAGCAAATTTTATTGGCAAAAATAAAAGGAGAATTTGTTTTTCATAAGCATAACAATGAAGATGAACTTTTTATGGTGAAAAAAGGTGTTTTAGAAATGCATTTACGAGATGAAATTGTAACCATAAATGAAGGTGAATTCTATATTGTACCTAAAGGAGTAGAACACAAACCTGTTGCCAAAGAAGAAGTTCATATTCTTTTATTTGAACCTCTAACTACAAAACATACAGGAGATGTTGTTGCAGATATAACTGTAGAAACTTATGAAGAAATTTAAAAATGGTTGTTGGTTTTTAGTTTTTAGTTGTTGGTCAAATCAGTACTAAATCAACTAAAAACCATCAACCAAAAACTAAAAACCACCATTAATGAGTAAACTGTATTTAGTGCCAACACCAATTGGTAATTTAGAAGACATGACTTTTAGAGCGATTCGTATTCTAAAAGAAGTCGATTTTATTTTAGCAGAAGATACCAGAACAAGTGGAAAGTTGCTAAAACATTTTGAAATTTCTACACAAATGCATAGTCATCATATGCACAATGAACACAAATCTATTGAGGGAATTTTAAATAGAATTAAAAGTGGAGAAACTTGCGCTGTTATTTCTGATGCTGGAACGCCTGCAATTTCTGATCCTGGGTTTTTATTAACGAGAGCTTGCGTAGAAAATGATATTGATGTAGAATGTTTACCAGGTGCAACTGCTTTTGTACCAGCTTTGGTAAATTCTGGTTTGCCTAATGATAAATTTGTTTTTGAAGGGTTTTTACCTGTAAAAAAAGGAAGGCAAACTCGTTTTTTACTCTTAGCTGAAGAAACAAGAACCATGATTTTTTACGAATCGCCTCATAAATTGGTAAAAACTTTAGGACATTTTGTTGAATATTTTGGTGCTGACAGAAAAGTTTCTGTGTCTAGAGAACTCACAAAAATGTTCGAAGAAACTGTAAGAGGAACAGCAACAGAAGTTTTAGCTCATTTTACTAAAAAACCACCAAAAGGTGAAATTGTTGTTGTAGTTGAGGGTAAAAAATAAGGTGAATACAACTATTTTTAGAACAGAAACTAATGCAAAAAAAAGTATTTACTGTTGATGAAATCAAACGAAAGTTAGAGCAGTATTGCGTGTACCAAGATCGATGTCATAAAGAAGTGGAACAAAAAATGCGAGAGTTCAACTTAATTACGGAAGCAAAAGAGCTTATTTTATTGAGCCTAATGCAAGATAATTTTTTGAACGAAGAACGTTTTGCAAAAAGTTTTGCTAGAGGAAAATTCAGAATTAAAAACTGGGGTAAACAACGAATTGTTAGAGAACTAAAATTTAAAGATATTTCTGCCTACAATATTAAAACTGCATTGAAAGAGATTGATGAAAAAGAATACATAAAAACAGTTTATAGAATTACAGAAAATAGAAATAATGTAATATCTGAGTCTAATATCCACAAAAGAAAACAAAAACTCATTGGTTTTTTAATGAGAAAAGGATACGAAAACGAATTGGTTTATCAAGTTGTCAACGAAATTATATCATAATTAACAAAACGATTTGTAAAAGAGAAACGTATTATTTACACAATTAAACAGACTCTCTTAATAAACTTTTGTAGGTTTTTCTTAATTTAATAGGATCTACACCTAATTTGTATTTTAAAAATACATAGCCATTAATTACATTTACTTTTAGCCAAGAATTAGTTTCATATTTTCTCGCACTCACTGTAGCTTTAGATGGAATAATGGCAAAAGGAATTTTTTGTTTTCTGATTCTATCCATCATTTCAAAATCTTCCATAATACAAAAGTTTTCATTGTATCCTTTTAACTTTAAAAATGTTTCTTTAGTAAAAAAATGACATTGATCTCCACCTCCAGCAAAAAGTCCATCTTTGACTGTAAACTTACTATTGAAAGCCAAAAGTCGTGAGTTTTTATTAAACTGATATGCAAAAAACCCAAATTGATTTCCATCTTGAATAACCGATTTTATTTGAATATAGAAATCATCAGGAAGAAGTACATCAGCATGTAAAAACAAAAATATACTACCTTTAGCCACTTTTGTAGCAGCATTCATTTGAGCTGCTCTTCCTTTTGTTTTGCAATTTAAAAACGTAACTTTAGCGTATTGCTTGCAAACTTTTGGAGTTTCGTCTGAGGTTTCAGGAGAATTAGCCACAATAATTTCTAGAGGAAACCTGTTAGCTTGTTCGCACAAAAACGACAAACTGTTTGCAAGGTTTTCTTGCTCATTATAAACAGGAATAATTATACTTATTAACATACTTAAACATACGAATTTTTATATGAAACCGTTTTTATATACCTTATTTTTTTTATCAACTTTTGGTTTACATGCTCAAAATTCTATCATTTATAGTGATGTTGCCCAAGATTTACTAGAGAATATTATCGATAAAAAGCCTTACAGTAAAAAAGTACAAATTTTAAGTAAAAGTACTTTAAAAGATTTAGTTACTGAACTACAAACAGATAATCAAAAAATTGCATTTTGGGTAAATATTTATAATGCTTTTATTCAAATTTCATTAACAGAAAATCCGAAAGAATATGAAAATAGAAGTGCTTTTTTTGGAAAAAAACGAGTTGAAATTGCTGGTGAAATTTTGTCTTTTGATGATATTGAACATGGAATCCTTAGAAAATCTAGAATGAAAATTAGCTTAGGTTATCTTAGAAAATGGTTCCGCCAAAAATGGGAACGCAAGTTGCGTATTGATAACGATATTGATTGGAGAATACATTTTGCCTTGAACTGTGGTGCAAAAAGTTGCCCACCAATTGCCATTTATGATGCCAAAAATTTAGATAAGCAATTTGATTTTATGACCACAACCTATTTAAAGGAACAAACCTCTTACAATCAAGATACTAAAACTGCTAATGCTGTGGCACTTTTTTCTTGGTTTCGTGGCGATTTTGGAGGATTATGTGGCGCTAAGAAAATTCTTTTCGAATACAAAATAACTCCGGAAAAACCCAAAAATATAGATTTTAAAAGTTATGATTGGACCTTAAGTTTGGGTAATTTTAAAACCTTACCATCCTTTTAATTTTCCTCTTTTTCATTTTCTTCAATATCTTTAGTTAAATCTAAATTTCTAATTGTTGGACTTACAACTCCTGTTGTTACTACAGTTAAAATAGTCATAGTACCCCCAAAAACAACTGCAGCTACTGGGCCAACCAATTTTGCTGCTAAGCCACTTTCAAAAGCTCCTAATTCGTTAGACGAACCTACAAACATAGAGTTTACAGAAGATACTCTTCCACGCATATCATCAGGTGTTTTTAATTGTAAAATGGTTTGCCTAATTACCATAGAAATACCATCTGCAGCACCACTAACAAATAAAGCTAATAAACTAACCCAAAAAATTGAAGACAAACCAAAAGCAATAATACTTAAGCCAAACACAAAAACAGAAACTAACATTTTTTTACCAGTACTTTTGTTTATTGGTATATAAGTAGTTAACAACATAGTTACTATACTACCAATAGAAATCGACGCATTTAAAAGGCCAAAACCTTCTGGCCCAACTTTTAAAATATCTTGCGCAAAAACAGATAAAATAGCTACAGTACCACCAAATAAAACAGCAATCATATCTAAAGTTAAAGCTCCTAAAATTGCCTTATTTTTAAATACAAATTTTACCCCTGCTTTTAAACTTTCTGTAACAGGTTCGCCTATTTTTTTATTAAGAATAGGTTTCTTTTTGATAAAAAAAGTAAAAACTAAAGACAATATTACTAGGATAAAAACAAGTAATAATGTGTTATCAACATTAATTAAACCAATTAAAAAACCTCCACACAGTGCTCCTGTAACTGAAGCTGTTTTCCAAGTACTTGTGCTCCATGTTGCAGCATTATGATATATTTTTTTAGGTACTAAAAGCGCCACTAAAGAAAATATTGTAGGCCCAAAAAAAGAACGCAAAAAACCACCAAAAAACACCAAAGCATATATACAATACAACACAGAATTTGTGCTCCAATCTGCAATTATTGTTTCAGATGTTAGTAAATATAAGCCTAAACTAATGAATGAAAATGCAGCTGTACATAATGCTAATAAATTCCGTTTTTCTTTTTGATCTACAATATGACCCGCAAATAAAGCCATAGAAAACGCAGGAATAATTTCCATTAATCCAATGATTCCTAAAGAAAGCGGATCTTTTGTTATCGAATATACTTGCCATTCAATCACAATAAATTGCATAGACCAACCAAAGACTAAGAGAAATCTAACAAATAAAAAAATATTAAACTCTCTTATTCTTAATGCAGCATAAGGGTCTTGTTTGGCCATTATCAAAGATGTTTATTAAATATTAATCAGAAAATTAACTCAATTTCATATCCATTAAAATGGCAAAAGTTTGGTTAATATCTTGTTCTTTCACTACAATTGTCATTTCATTTGTTGTTGAGATGATTTCTTGTAAAGGAATATCTGCCCAAGCCAATTGTTTTAAAATAAAGTAATAAATTCCTGATTGTTCTAAATTTTCAACGGGTAATTTTATAGTGATAGAAGCCAACTCTAACATACTATGTGTTAGTGTTTCTTGCTCGAAAATTTCTTCTACATAAGGTCTTAAATTCTTACTGGTAACAATATTGGTTTCAAAAATACCTTGAGAAACTGTTAAAAAGTAATCAGAATTTTCTGCTGATTTAGTTAATATTTTTGCAATTTCTTTTAATAAAGATGGTGTATTTTTAAACGTAAAATCGCATAAATCTGAGCGTACAATTACATCACCCAAATCTAAGGCCAAGCGTTTTATATTTTTTCTGATACGCAATTCACTTGCAGGTGAAAGTCTATTAATTGCCATCATTACAGCACCTACTTTTACGTCTTTTTTTAAAATTGTAGATACTTCTGGTAAAATAATTCTGGCTAAAGAAGAAACATTGATTAATTTTTCATTCAGTGCTTCTTCAACAAAAGGAGTTTTTCTAATGGTACTTTCTACAACTTCCTGTATTGTTTTCATGTTAAAAGTTTAAAAATATAAATAATTGTTCAAAAATAAACAATTATTTGATATCTCATCAGTAATTATAGAATTTACACAGTAAATACAAGTTTATATAAAATCTAAACTTTAGCTCTTATTTATTTAAATTTCTAAACAAGTTTGGATGGACAATTTTAAGATATCTTAAACTTTTATTTAAAAATTAATCTAATTTATTGGTTAATTTTTTAAATTCTTTTTTAGGATTTTTGTTGTCGTACAAAATGTCGTATACAGTTTTAATAATTGGTGTTTTTGCACCATTTTCAAGGGTTATTTTATACGCACTTTTTGTAGCATAATACCCTTCTGCAATCATACTCATTTCGTGCTGTGCAGATCTTACAGTATAACCTTTACCAATCATATTACCAAACATTCTATTTCTACTAAAAGTAGAATAACCTGTTACTAATAAATCGCCTAAATAGGCAGAGTTATTAATATTTCGTTTCATTTTATGTACTTTTTTAATAAAACGTTTCATTTCGCGAATGGCATTGCTCATCAATACCGATTGAAAATTATCTCCATAACCCAAACCATGTGCAATACCTGCTGCAACAGCGTATATATTTTTTAACATTGCTGCATATTCTGTACCAATAATATCATCAGAAATTTTAACATTAATGTACCAACTTTGCAGTGCATCTGCCATATTTTGTGCTTTTTGTTCATCAATACAGGCAATTGTTAAGTAAGATAAACGTTCCATAGCAACTTCTTCTGCATGGCATGGGCCAGTAATTACCCCAATATTTTGTAATGGAATATTAAATTTTTGATTAAAATGTTCACCAACTATTAAACCTGTTTCTGGAACAATACCTTTAATTGCAGAAAAAATTATTTTATTATCTAAAGAAACATTTAACTTATTAAGTTCAGCAGTTAAAAAAGCAGATGGTATTGCAAAAATTAATACATCATAATTAGCAACTATTTTGTTAATATCGCTTGATAAATCTAATAAAGATGCATCTAATTCTGCAGATCGTAAATAGTTAGGGTTATGATCGTTTTCAATAATATGTTCTATAGCTTGCTCATCTCTTAAATACCAACCAATAGTATCTAAATTTTCCATTAACATTTTTACAATGGCAGTTGCCCAACTTCCACCTCCAAAAACTGCTATTTTCTGATGTTTATCCATTTTACTCTATTTTGGCTTCAAAAGTAAGAAAACTAAACTCTTTTGATGAAAGCTTGTTTCAATTATTATATTTGTAAAAGTACTAGCTAACTTTATGAAAGTTTATATTTTACTTTTTTGTGTACTTTTTTTATTATTTTCTTGTACTGCTACAGCTACTAAGAAAAAGATAGAAATACCATTAACTGCCGTAAAAAAATCTACTAAAACAAATAATGTTCATATTTTAAAAAAGCAGTTTGTAATTAAAGAATTGAATGATATTTCTCATAAAGTTTGGTTGTATTTACCTCCAAATTATAATTCTTCTACAGAAAAGTATCCTGTAATTTATATGCATGATGCACAAAATTTATTTGATGATGCCACTTCTTTTATTGGTGAATGGGGTGTTGATGAAACCTTAAATAATCTCTACAATAAAACAAGAAAAAGCTTTATTGTGGTTGGTGTTGAAAATGGTGGAGCAAAAAGAATTGAAGAATATACACCTTTTAAACACCCAAAATATGGAGGTGGAAAAGGTACTATTTATATCGATTTTTTAGTAAAAGAACTCAAACCCTATATTGATGCAAATTATAGAACTAAAACTGATGCCAAACACACTGCAATTATGGGGAGTTCTTTAGGCGGTTTTATCTCTTTTTATGGAGGTTTAAAATATCCTGATGTTTTTGGTAAAATTGGTGCGCTTTCTACGTCTTTTTGGTTTTCTGATAAAATTTATAATTTTACTAAAGAAAATGGAAATCTTCAAAACACAAAAATCTATTTACTGGTTGGAGACAAAGAAGGTGATTCTATGGTACCTGATACCCAAAAAATAGCAAAATTATTGTTAGAGACTGGCTTTGCAAATCAAAATTTAAAAACAAAAATAGTTATTGATGGAAAACACACAGAATCTTTTTGGAAATCTGAATTTTTAGAGGTAATTACTTTTTTATATACTATAAAACAATGAACGTACAAATTATAAATAAATCAAAACACGCAACACCAAATTATGAAACTGAAGGTGCTGCAGGAATGGATTTAAGAGCAAATTTAAACGAACCTGTGGTTTTAAAGCCTTTAGAAAGAGCCATTATTAAAACAGGTTTATACATTGCATTGCCTGTGGGTTTTGAAGCTCAAGTAAGGCCAAGAAGTGGTTTAGCTGCTAAAAAAGGAATTACGGTTTTAAACAGCCCTGGTACTGTAGATGCTGATTATAGAGGTGAAATTGGGGTAATTTTAGTAAATTTATCTAATGACAATTTTGTGGTAAACGATGGTGAACGCATTGCACAATTAGTCATTGCTAAACACGAACGTATTAATTGGAATGAGGTAGAAGTTTTAAACGAAACTGAGCGTGGTTCAGGGGGGTTTGGAAGTACTGGAGTATAACATTAAAAAAGATAAATTATGATTTTAGGAGTATGTGATTGGTTAGCTACAAAAACAAAATTTACTGCAAAGAATTTTAGAATTTTCTTTGTTTTGGCTGCATTAATAGGTGGATTTGGTCTTGGTGCTTATTTACTTTTATGGTTGGTAAAAGTAATTTCTGAAGAATAATTTAAGGTAATTTTTTATAAACCTGACTCATTTTTCTTACCTGATTGTGTAATAATTCAAAAGGTAAAAAACAATGAGAATGATAACGATAACCTAATTTTTTATAAAATTGAAAAGCTTGAGGTTGCTCATCCATTGCGTCTAACCAAATTATAGAATACCCTTTTTCTTTGGCTGTTTTCTCTAGCCAAAGTAATAGTGTTTTTCCAACTCCTTTTCCTTGTATTTTTTGATGTAGATAAATTCTGTGCAGTTTTACTTGTTTTTTTCCTTCTAATCCATCTAATTTTTCATCCCAAATTACTCTAAAATTGCCAACAATTTTATCATTATAAAGTATAAAATAATAGTTAGCATTGTGTTGAGATAATTCTTTTTCAATATTTTCTTTTGCATATTGAGTAGTGATATACCACTGTCCTGCATCTTTCCAAAAATGATGATAAGCTACTGGATAAATATCTTTCATCAACTGAAGTAAAATTTCATCGTCTGAAATAGAAATTTCTTGTAATTGTATATTTTTTGATACCTGAATCATTATTATAAAACAAAAAACTGCTATTGGTTGATTACTCCAATAGCAGTTTAATAATAGTTAGAACTTTTAATACTTAATCTTGATTTTCAATAGCTTCTTTTATTTTACTTTCTAACTCATCCATTAATTCTGGATTATCTTTTATCAATCCTTTTACGGTATCTCTACCTTGTCCTAGTTTGGTTTCTCCATAACTAAACCAAGAACCACTTTTCTTTACAATACCTAACTCTACACCAATATCTAAAACCTCACCAACTTTAGATATTCCTTGCCCATACATAATATCAAATTCTGCAATTTGAAATGGTGGCGCAACTTTATTTTTTACCACTTTTACTTTGGTACTGTTACCAATAACTCTGTCTCCGTCTTTTATTTGCGTTCTTCTACGAATATCTAAACGTACAGAAGCATAAAACTTTAAGGCATTACCACCAGTTGTTGTTTCTGGGTTACCAAACATAACCCCAATTTTTTCTCTTAATTGGTTGATAAAGATAACTGTACAATTTGTTTTAGAAATGGTACCAGTTAGTTTACGTAATGCCTGACTCATTAAACGTGCATGCAAACCCATTTTAGAGTCACCCATTTCACCTTCAATCTCAGATTTTGGTGTTAATGCTGCAACAGAGTCAATTACAACAATATCTATTGCACCAGATCTTATTAAATTATCTGCAATTTCTAACGCTTGCTCTCCATGATCGGGTTGAGAAATAATTAAATTATCTATATCTACCCCTAAATTTTCTGCATAAAATTTATCAAATGCATGTTCTGCATCAATAAAAGCTGCAATACCACCTGCTTTTTGGGCTTCTGCAATTGCATGAATAGTTAAGGTTGTTTTACCAGAAGATTCTGGTCCGTAAATTTCAATTACTCTTCCTCTTGGATAACCGCCAACACCTAAGGCCAAATCTAACCCTAAAGAGCCAGAAGAAATAGCATCTACATCTTCGGTTACTACATCACCCAATTTCATTACAGAACCTTTACCATACGTTTTATCTAACTTATCTAAAGTAAGTTGTAATGCTTTTAGTTTTGCTGCTTTATCTTTATCTACTGCCATAAATCTTTTCTAAATACCTTTTTTAACGGTTGCACAAGTTACAAAAAACAAACAGTATTTTCCTAATGTTTTAATTTCAATTTTATGGTATTTTTACAAAAATTTAAAGCAATGAAAACTAAAATTTTAATTGGTAATTTAAATTCTTCAGCTGCCGTTGAAAATGGAGAATTGGTAAGTTTTATAAATAATAATGTAGAATACATTCATCAAAAAGGTAATAAAGGTTGGCGAAAATCTGATGATGAAATGTTTCCTGTAATAGGCCCAACTTCTAAAAATAATTTTAGAGTACATACTAAAAATGGTGATGCCATTCAAGATCAGCATGGTTTGTTGCGAGAAATGGAATATTCGTTAATTTCTTCGGATGAAAATTCTGCTAAATTTATCAAAAAATACATTAAAAATACTGCTGTTAAGAATAGTAAATTTCCAGAAAAATCTACTGAGGAGTTTTTACATTGGCCTTTTGATTTTACTTTTGAAAAATGTTTTAGATTAAAAAACGATGTTTTAACCATCGATTTTATTATTACATCTGATGAAAATATGCCTTTTATGTTAGGATATCATCCTGCATTTTTGTTATCAAATACAGGTAAAGAAACCTTTATTGCTAATGATAAAATATATGATTTAGACGATGTTTATAAAGTGGGATCTAATGCGTTTCCGGTTTTAAACTCTAATAAAATCGTCTTAAAAAATACAGATAAAAACGATTTAGAAATAACCACAGAAGGCTTTGATAATTTTATGCTTTGGACAGAAGTAAATAATATGGTTTGCATTGAGCCAATTACACAATATACATCGTATACTAACCAAAAATTTTCTGAAGATAATATGCGTTTATCAAAAGGAAAAAACACCTTTTCTGTAGCTCTAAAAATAATTTAGTTGTAATGCCACAACATCGTCATTTTATTATTCATAAACCTTGGGGATTTTTATCGCAATTTATTAATAATCAAACAAAAAGGAAGAAAAAATTGCTAGGAGAATTGTATGATTTTCCTGAGGGAACTATGGCAATTGGACGTTTAGATTATGCCTCTGAAGGAATTCTTTTTTTAACTACGGATGGAAAAATATCTCAAGAAATTAGAAGTAATAAATTTGAAAAAGAATACTTTGTACAAGTTGATGGAATGATCACTAAAGAAGCTATTGAAAAATTAAAAAATGGGGTAGAAATTGGTTTTGAAGGTAAAAAATATACGACCAAACCTTGTAAAGCATTTGCAATTGATGATCCAAAATTTCCGTTAAGAAGTCAAAAAATTCGAGATGAAAGACATGGCCCAACAAGTTGGGTTTCTGTTATTGTTAGAGAAGGAAAATTTAGACAAGTACGTAAAATGACTGCTGCTGTAGGTTACCCAACTTTACGCTTAATTCGTGTTAGAATTGGAGATATAAAATTGAGAAATTTAGAGGTTGGAAAAGTTATAGAGGTTGATGGTTTTGTGTAACTTATATTACAAAAAAAATTACTTAATTCTTTTAATTTTGACTTATGAATAACTCTAATACTACTATTTATATTGTTGCTGCAATTATTATTTTACACTTTGTAGTTGGCTTTGGTTATTTGATTTATAAAATGACTAAAAAGGATGATAAAAACTAATCTCTATCCATTCTAATATGTGGTATACCATCTTCTAAATACTCCTCTCCTATTTGTTTAAATTGGTGTGATTCGTAAAATTTCTTTAAATATTTTTGAGCAGATATGGTAATTTTATCAACCTTAAAATAATTTTTTATTGCTGTAATAGAAGTAATCATAATTTGATGTCCGTAACCAAACTTACGTTCGTTTTTAGCAACTACTACTCTACCAATACTAGCATTTTTAAAATAATCTCCTGGTTTAAAAATACGAGTATAAGCTATAATTTTGTCGTTTTTATAACCAAAAACGTGTATTGCTTTTTGATCTTTAAAATCTACATCTTGATACACACAATCTTGCTCTACAACAAATACTTCAGAACGGATTTGTAGTATTTGATACAATTCTATAATTGTTAATTCTTGGAAGGATTTTATGATGAAGTTCATAATTAATGATAATGAGCGTCATTACGAATGAGGAACGAATAAAGTAATCTGTATATCATGACATTGCTTCGTAAACTCGCAATAATCGAAAAAATTAACAAGAAATTTTACCAACCCTATTTTGATGTCTTCCACCTTCAAACTCTGTAGTAAGAAAAATATCTACAAAACCTAATGCTTGTTGTAAAGACACAAAACGAGCAGGAATGGTTAATACATTAGCATTATTATGTTGTCTTGTTAATGCAACCAATTCATTATTCCAACATAAGGCAGCTCTAATACCTTGGTGTTTATTGGCAGTCATTTGTGCACCATTTCCAGATCCACATAAAATTATGCCTAATGTTGCTTTTCCTGTTTCAACAGCAGCTGCAGTTGGGTGAATGGCATCTGGATAATCCATAGAATCATTAGTATCTGTTCCAAAGTTTAAAACTTTATACCCTTTATTTTCTAAATGTTTTATAATTTCGAACTTGTATTCGGTACCTGCGTGATCGTTACCAATGGCAATTGTCATAATAAATTAGTTTAGTTTGTCATTTCGACTTTATAGAGAAATCTCTGTTTTGCTATCGCTTCAATCGGAATGACAAGTAGTTACATCAACAAAAATATATAAAATAGCAGTTATCAACAGTTATAAACAATGTTATTTTATCAATTTTTAATAACTGCTTATTTTTAAAGCAATTAACAACTTTACCTAAATGTTAAGAAGTTCTCATTAAAAACTCGAAACTTTTTTTGGTGATTCTAATTATTATTACAATACAGTAGCGTTGTTGATATATGCAAATTTAATTATGACTTTTTGATAAAAGTTTATCAACATAAAATTTACAATTTGTTTACATAAATAGGGTTGTAAATTATTAATATTAATTAGTGAATAGCTGTTTATAACTTTTGTTAATAACTATAAAATCTAATTGATTTTTAATACTTTAAATTACTCATAAGTTGTCAATGTTTTTTAATAAGTGATAAAATCAAACAAACGAATCATTTTTTACTGTAGCTATTCACATACTATTATAAACATCATTGTTTTTTAAAATTTTATAAAAGAAAAATAATTATAATATAGAATGTTGATAACTGTTAATTTAAACTTTTAAATGATTTTTAGAAAAATACAATTAAAAGAGAAAAAAAGAGTTGTTATACCGTTTTAATTTTTTTCTCAGCGGTTAAAGAATTGATACTGTCTTTTTCAATTATAACAGTTTCTCTAGGAGTTTCCGTTTTATTCAAAGAAGTATTTACAGTTCTAATAGTCAAATAAATACCTAAAAGAAATATAAATGCGAATAAAGCGATAATTTTACGTAGATTTTTCATCCTAAAAAGTTGATTCTCTTACTATAAAGACGTATTATTTTAGCAAACGTTACAAAAATTTTAAGATTTTTTTAAGATAATGAAATCTTAATTTTTAAAATCAAGTAATAAACCCTTAAAAATTATTTGGTAGAATTCATCCCTTTTAAAAATGAGAATTTTGAGAATTCGTTTATTTTACCACAAATCGAATGGCTTTTGTAATAATTTTAGCTGTGATTTTTCCAGTTCCAATCAACTCACCATCAGCTTGTATAAAAGATGTTAAATTTTTAGGAACTATGCTTATTTCTTTGGTTTTGTAAGTGGCTACTTTTTTATGATGTACTATTTTACCAGAATACAATTTTGGTAAATTAAATAGCACTTCTAAAAAACTAAAATTTTTTACAATACTGATATCAAAATAACCATCAGAGGGATTTACATTTTTAGTAAACTGCATACCACCACCAGAAAACTTACAAAGCCCAATTACAGTCATTAAACATTTTTCTCTCAAAAGAATATCATTACAATAAATCGTAAAGATTGATTTTTTGTAAAAGAACAAACCATAAATTCCGGCTAATAAATAAGAAATTGCACCAAATTTTTTTAAGGTATTTAATTTATGTACAATATAACCATCATATCCTAAACCAGCCACATTGTTAAAGTAGGTTAGGGGCGTATTTTTAGTTTGTAACACACCAATATCTTGTAAAACTGTTTTATTTTGTAGTATAATTTCAATAGATTTTTTAATGTTTAAAGGAATGTTATAAGTTTTAATCCAGTCGTTTCCTGTACCTAGAGGAATTACCCCAATAGTTATATCCGAAGATTTTACATATCTTTGCATCATAATTCCGTTGACTACATGATGTAGTGTACCATCTCCACCTACAGTTATAAAGTTTCTAAAACCGTTTTGAATGGCATTTTCTACCAGTTCAATTTCATGTTTAGAGAATTGTGTAAAAGCATAAGAATACTTGATGTATTTTGCGTTTAAAAATTGTTCAATCAACTTCCAATTTTTAGAAAAATTTCCTTTTCCAGATGTAGGATTTGCAATAATAAACCAAGAATTTTCATCACTTGTAGTAACGAATTGAGACATAAATAAATAATAAAGGTGTACCAATGTACAAAATCGATTGATAACAGTTAATTAATCATAACAAAACTTAAATAATCGTATTTTGGTAATCCAAATAATAGAAGAACAAATTAATGACAAGAAAGAAGAAAAAAATATATAAAAAGAAAGGTAGAGTTATTAAAGACTTGACAAGAAATATATTTAAAATTTTAAATGAAAACAGCGATAAATTTTACAACTATAAACAAATTGCTGGTAAATTAGGCATTGTTGATACCGATGGTAAAACCCAAGTTTTAAAGAAGTTAGCAGAGTTAACTGCTACCAAAAAAATTAAAGAAGTAGAAAGAGGAAAATACCAAATTAATGAAGATAGAAAATACTCTTTAGGTACTTTAGATATTACTTCTAATGGAAATGGGTATTTTATATCTGATGATTATGAACATGATATTTTTGTACCAAATATCAATTTAGGTAAAGGTTTACAGGGCGATATTGTTAGAGCATATGTGTATAAAAAAAGAAGATCTAACAAATTAGAAGCAGATGTAGTTGAGGTTTTAGAACGTGCAAAAACCGAATTTGTAGGGGTGTTACAAATGAGCAAAAATTTTGGTTTTGTATTACCAGATAGTAATAAAATGTATGCCGATATTTTTATATCACAAAACAAACTCAATGGTGCTGAACATGGTGATAAAGTACAAGCAACTATTACAGATTGGCCAGAGAAATCTAAAAATCCATTTGGAAAAATAGCTAAGGTTTTAGGAAAACCAGGAGATCATAATACAGAAATGCATTCTATTTTATTAGAATATGATTTACCTTATGAGTTTCCAACAGAAGTAGAGGAGGAGGCACAAGCATTGCCTATAGAAATTACAAAAGATGAAATTTCCAAACGTAGAGATATGAGAGGCGATTTAACGTTTACTATAGATCCAAAAGATGCAAAAGATTTTGATGATGCTTTATCATTTAAAAAATTGGAAAATGGCAATTATGAAATAGGGATTCATATTGCTGATGTTTCTCATTATTTACAACAAGATACTATCTTAGATAAAGAGGCTTATGATAGAGCTACATCAGTATATTTAGTGGATAGAGTAGTGCCCATGTTGCCAGAAATGTTGAGTAATGGTGTATGTTCTTTACGACCTAATGAAGAAAAATTAACCTTTTCTGCGGTTTTTGAAATCAATGAAAAAGCTCAAATTGTCAATCAATGGTTTGGTAGAACAGTTACGTATTCAGATCAACGTTTTGCGTATGAAGAAGCCCAAAGTATAATAGAAAATTGTAAACTTTCTGATGATATTCAATCTTATACAATGCCATTGGAAACCTCTATTATTGATGCTGAATATGAAGTAGCTCCAGAAATTGTAGAAGCAACCCTAAAATTAGATAAACTGGCAAAAATTTTGAGAAAAAAGCGCATGAAACAAGGTGCCATTTCTTTTGATAGGGTAGAAGTAAAGTTCAATTTAAATGAGGAAGCAGATCCAGTTGGTGTATATTTTAAAGAAGCAAAAGACGCTAATAAGTTAATTGAAGAATTTATGCTATTAGCCAATAGAAAAGTAGCTGAATTTATTGGAAAAGCAAAAGGAGGGAAGCCATCTAACAAAACCTTTATTTATAGAGTGCATGATGAACCCGATGTTGAAAAATTAGCATCTTTACAAAATATCATTAGTAAATTTGGATATAAAATTGATACAAATACTAGAGAATCTACTTCAGATTCCTTAAATAAATTGTTAAGTGATGTGCATGGTAAGGCAGAATCGAATATGATTGAAACCTTAACTATTAGAACAATGTCTAAAGCTGTCTATACCACTCAAAATATTGGTCATTATGGTTTGGCTTTTGATTATTACAGCCACTTTACATCGCCTATAAGGCGTTATCCAGATGTAATGACTCATAGATTACTGCAACATTATTTAGATAGTGGAAACAGTGCAAAACAAGATGTTTATGAAGAAAAGTGTAAACATTCTTCTAAACGTGAAGAATTAGCCAGTAAAGCAGAACGAGATTCCATAAAATACATGCAAGTAAAATACATGCAAGATCACAAAGATGAAATTTTTGATGGTGTAATTACTGGGGTTACAGAATGGGGTGTTTATGTAGAAATTACTAAAAACAAATGTGAAGGAATGGTTAGAATTAGAGATATAAAAAGCGATTATTATATTTTTGATGAAGACCAATATGCAGTAGTTGGGCAATCTACCAAACACATGTATCAATTGGGTGATGATGTAAAAGTACAAGTAAAAAAGACCGATTTAGAACGCAAACATTTAGATTTTAATTTAGTCGAAGACTAATCCTGAATTTATTTCAGAATCTTTTATTTCGCTTAAAGTAACATCATATTATAAAAAATTAACAATGATATTAACAACAACAAACAACATCGAAAACTTTAAAATAGTAGATTATTTAGGTATTGTAACTGGTACAGCTTACGATTCTAGTTATACTACAAATGGTACAAAGATGTCTTTTAAAGATATGTTTAGCATGTCTAAATATTATGAAAAATACTCTTTAGCCTTAGAGAGTATTAAAGAAAAAGCTTTTCAAAATTTGAAAGAAAATGCTACAAAATTAAACGCAAACGCAGTTGTAGGAATCAAAGTAGATGTAGAACCTTTAGCTAATTCTGCAACTTTATTGGTTTCTATTACAGGAACTGCTGTTAAAGTTTCAGAAGTTTAAAATAAAGTATAATTACTTAGTATATAATTAATGTTGATGAGATGATAGTTTGTTGGAATAGTATGTTAAAATCGACTTCCTACTTTACATAATAATACTGGTTTATATTTCTGAACGATTTTTTAAAGACAATTTCTTAAAAAAAAAATAAAATTAAAATACAACAAGAAGATATAAAATACAACGATATTTAACCCTTCTAAAACCAATTAATGTGCTTTAAAAATTTTAAAATCACAAGAAAAATTGCTTCTAGAAATCTTTACAGGTTATCTAAAAATTTCTTTCTTTGCCAATATTAAAAATGAAGTTGTATAATATATTTTAAACAATATTAATAGGTACAAATATTACTATGTAACGTAATGTTTGTGTAAAAAAATAACAAGCAAATAACAAAATTTAAATCTGTTCGTTTTATATTGGTATAAAATTTGATTTAAATATTACATAAAATTATAATTATGAAAAAAATAGTTTACATATTTCTATTATTCAGTAGTTTATCTATAATATCTCAAAGTAAAATTACAAAAAATTTAGGGGATTTTTCTATTTTAAAAGTATACAATGGTATTGAGTTAGAGTTGATAAATTCTACAGAACCAAAACTAGAAATTACAGGAAAAAAATCTGAAATTGTAAAAATTAAAAATGTAAACAATACCTTAAAAATTTCGTTACCTTTTTCTCTAAAACCAGAAAATAATTTGGCCAATGGAGAAGTTTTGGTAAAATTATATTACACCAATAATATTGATGTTATTGATGGAAATGAAGGAGCAACTATTACAGGTAAAGAAATACAACAAGACAAATTAGAGGTAAAATCTCAAGAGAGAGCCTTTATTAACATGGTAGTGAATGTAAAGCATTTAGAAGTAAAGGCAATTTCTGGTGGAATTATAAAATTATCTGGTAAAGCAAAAAACCAAACTGTAGATGTAGATTTATACGGAATTTATAATGGTTTTGATTTAAAAGCAAAAGCCAACTCATCTGTTAATGCTGGTACTGGTGCAAAAGCAGAAATTTTGGCTGGCGAAACGTTAAATGCAAAAGTAAGTTTTGGAGGATCAATTTTTTACAAAGGTAACCCTGAAGTGTTAAAAGACAAGAAAGTAGTAGGAGGTATCATTCAAAAAAGAGATTAATACAAACCTTTTTTATATCTTTGTAATACTAAATATTAGAACAAATGAATACTTTAAATATATTTTTATTAGGAATGCCAAGTGGAGGATCGTGGTTAATTATTGCCATTGCTATTTTATTACTATTTGGAGGTAAAAAAATTCCTGAGTTAATGAAAGGTTTAGGTGGTGGAATAAAAGAGTTTAAAAAGGCCTCTAAAGACGAAAATGAAGATAAGTTAGAAGAGAAGAAATAATATATTATTTTTATTAAATGTAAAGCTCTGTTTGCAACGCAAACAGAGCTTTTTGTTTTAAATTAAAAAAATCCCCCAATATTTTAATTTAATATATTCCAAATATATAGATTACTTAAATACTAAAAGAAGATATGTTCATAAAACCTGAAAAATGTTGCAAATGGGAAGCTTTTTGGCATTTTTGGGATAAATGGGAAGCTTTTTAGTCTAAAAAACTCATCAAAGATTGCTTACTAAAACTCCTTGATACCGGAATTTGAAACTCTATTATATCAGATTCTAACAAATAACCTCTTGCATTTCCACTAATATCGTTAACATAATTAGTATTTATAATATAAGATTTATGGCAACGAATTACTTTTGTAAAACCTTCTAATTCTTTTTCTATTTTGGTTAGCGTAACTCTTAGAATTCTTTCCTGTAGGGTATCATCTTCTTTTTTTATAAAAAAACTAGCATAGTTTCCTTGCGAAGTAATGTATACTAAATCTTTAATATGAAAACAGATATTCTCTTTTTTATTATCAGAATAAATAGTGATATCAGACGTAAAAACTTTCTCTTTTTCTAGTCTCTTTTTCTCTTTATAATTCTTTATTTCTTTAACTCTCTTTTTCCTTTTTCTACTTAAATTTTTTTCATTAATATAAATGGAAAAAAAAACAGGAATAGCACCAACTAAAAATGTATAGTACATAAAAGTAGGTAGGCTTATTCTTTCTAATTCTTTCTTGTCTTTATAAATACCTGTGGCATACCATAAAACAAAGCCAATAAAAACAAATGCTATAAAAATAAGTAGTAGATTTTTACCTATTGTCCATTTATCTTCATTAAAATAATCAGGCAGTAATAATGGAGGTATAAAAAGTACCAAGAAAGAAGCTAATGAACCAAAAATACCAATAGCAGCTGTATATTCTAATAAATAATTACCAAAACTAGTTAATGAAAATGGTTTAAAAACGTATAAAAAAATGAATACAAAAGTACCTAGAGTTAGGCTTGTTTTTACTTTAAATAATAGAGATGGGTTGAAATAATAGGGCGTATTCAGCCAGTTGATTATTCTTTTCATAGCTTAAAAATAATGAATTTACTTAATAAAATTTACAATTTGGCTTTTTTTAAAACGTCTAGAAATAGGTATATTTATAGAAACAAGTTTAGATTTTAAATAATATCCTCTGGCATTACCAGAAATAGAATCCATAAATGTAGTGTGAATAATATAAGATTTATGACAACGTTTTATAGTAGTATAATCTTTAAGTTGTACTTCTAATGCAGTAAGAGTATTTCTAATAATACATTCTTTTAACCCAGTTTTAGCGGTTAAAAATATACTTGCATAATTACTTTGAGATGAAATATACACCAATTTACTTAGGTTAAAAGTAATACTGTCTTTAGTATTTTGTGCATAAAGAGTAACGTTTTTATTTTGTTCAATGGTTTCATAAACCACTTTAGTTTTCATGATTTCATCGGATATATTTTCTCTTTTATTCCGATAAAATTTTTCACTTAAATAGGTAAATATTGCAATTGGAATTATGGCAATAGAAAACGTGTAAAAGATGAATGATTGTAGTGATAAAAGGGCAATAGTACTACTATTTTGTACCAAAGAATTGTAAAACCAATTGGTAATGGTAATAGTTGATATAAATGTAAGAAAGAAAATTATATTTTTACCAACAGTCCAATAATCGCTATTAAAAAAATCTCTGAATAAATAAGGTAAAATTATAAAGAATATACACTGAATACTAAAGGTTATAACACCAAAACCAGCCGTATATAAAAGTAAGTTATTCTGTAATTTTTCTAGTTCAAAAGGTTGAAAAACATACAAAAATAAGAAGATAAATCCGCCTGTTCCAAAACTAATTAACAGATTTAGTTTGTTGGAACTTATAAAAAAATAAGGAGAATTTATCCAGTTTTTGAATTCTAAAAGCAATTTTTTAACTCAGATTAAAAGGATTAAAACACAATGGCAATATTAAAAAAAATCTTCTTTTATGCGCTATTTATAGGGCATAAAAGAAGATAAAGTTTTTAAAAAATAGCAAAACGAAAAATTATTCTAATTTCTTTTTATTTTTTGTGTTTTTCATGGCCTCACCAATTTGGTTACTAGCTGTAAAACTCGCAACCATATCATTTAACATTTGGCTACCAGCTTGTGGAGAGTTTGGTAGTAAAATTAAGTTACTATTGGTTTCTTGTCCTATAGATTGTAAGGTATCGTAATGCTGGGTAACTACAATTAGTGCAGAAGCCTCTTGGCTATTAATACCTACTTTATTCAATACTTCTACAGATTCTTCTAAACCACGTGCAATTTCTCTTCTTTGATCTGCAATTCCTTGGCCTTGTAAACGTTTACTTTCTGCTTCAGCTTTTGCACGTTCTACAATTAAAATACGCTGGGCATCACCTTCAAATTGTGCAGCCGTTTTTTCTCTATCTGCAGCATTAATTCTGTTCATAGCTGCCTTAACTTGTGCATCTGGATCTATGTCTGTTACTAACGTTTTAATGATGTCATATCCATATTCTGTCATATATTCTTGTAGTTCTCTTTTTACAGCAATAGCAATGTCATCTTTTTTAACAAAAACATCATCTAATTTCATTTTAGGAACTTCTGCTCTAACCACATCAAAAACAAAAGAAGTAATTTGATCATGTGGATAATCTAATTTATAAAACGCATCATATACTTTTTCTCTAATTACTTTGTATTGTACAGATACTTTAAGTTTTACAAATACATCATCTAATGTTTTTGTTTCTATAATTACATCTAATTGTTGAATTTTTAAGGTTACTTTACCAGCAATCCTATCCACTAAAGGAATTTTCATTTGTAACCCAGAATGACGAATGCTTTGAAATCTACCAAAGCGTTCTACAATGGCTGCAGTTTGTTGCTTTACCATAAAGAATGCAGCAAAAAGAACTACTGCACCTAGTACTATAAAAATAATAAAAGTAGGATTCATAAATATGTTTTAAATTAAATATTAATAATTGAGTTATTGTAAAGATACTGAATTTAAGTACGCATATGAATAAGACGCTTTTTTTACAAAATGTTACGTTAAAGCATAAAAAACCCGAGTTATTTACACTCGGGTTTTACATTTATTTTTTATCTATTTTTTTGGATTAGGAAAAATTTTATATAGTTTTTTATTATACTTAATCCATTTTTTGTATTGTTTATCAGACAATAAAGATCGTATTTTTTTATCTAAAGCAATATCTTCTGTTTTCAGGGTTTCAGAGATAGGTTTTAAATTGTCAACCATTATTTTATCAATTTTAGTTTTATCAGAGTAATCGCCTGTTTTTTGTACTGTTACCTGAAAATTTTCTACCATTTCTTTGGTACTTTTTAAGGTAAAACTATTAATTCTTCTAATATCTCTAATTTTACTATTGTATTTTTTTAAGGTTGATGAGAATTGCTTACCAACATCAGATGAAGTTTTTACACCAGATTTCTTCATTGCTTTTTCAATATCATAAACCACTATTCCCAAATATTTTTCTACCTGATAATTCGGTTTTGGTGCCTCTCTAGGCGTTTGTGGCATTTGTCTTTGGCGTTGATTTCGCATACCACCAAATTGACTGTGAGCCAAAAAATTTGTCAAAACAAAAAGTAAAAAGATATATTTTTTCATAATTTAAAGGTTTTTGATTGCGTTTTGTATTCTTTGCATGGTTTCTTTTTTACCAATCATTGCAATAATATCAAATAAATGAGGGCCAGCCAATTTACCCACTAAACTTAAACGTAAAGGTTGCATAACTTTACCAAAACCAATTTCCTTGCCAGTAATCCATTCTTTGATAATTTTTTCTGTATTTGTTGATGAAAAATCTTCAATACTTTCAATAACATCAATCAATTCTCGCATTAAATCTGGTGTAGTTTCTTTCCAATTTTTCTTTGAAGCTTTTGCATCATAAGCTGTTGGTGTTGCAAAAAAGAAAGAAGATAACTCCCAAAAATCGGCTACAAAAACGGCTCTTTCTTTAATAGATGAAACTACTTTTAAAACAAAATCTTTTTCTTTTGTAATCCCTTTTTCTTTTAAAATCGGTAAGTACAAATCTGTCAATTCTTCATCAGATTTTTGTTGCATATATTGCTGCTGAAACCATTTTGCTTTGTCAGGGCTAAATTTTGCTCCAGATTTTGATACTCTTTTTAAATCGAATTCTTGTATCAAATCTTCTAAAGAAAATAGTTCTTGCTCAGTACCAGGATTCCATCCTAAGAAAGCCAACATGTTTATAAACGCGTCTGCAAAATAACCATCTTCTTTATATCCACGTGAAACATCGTTGGTTTTTTCATTGGTATATTCTAAAGGAAACACAGGAAATCCTAATTTATCTCCATCTCTTTTGCTTAATTTTCCTTTTCCTACAGGTTTTAAAATTAAGGGTAAATGTGCAAATTTTGGGGTTTCCCATTCAAAAGCTTTGTACAATAGCGTGTGAAGTGGGAGGGAAGGCAACCATTCTTCACCACGAATTACATGACTAATTTGCATTAAATGATCATCAACAATATTTGCCAAGTGGTAAGTTGGCATACCATCACTTTTAAACAAAATTTTATCATCTAATGTATTGGTATCAATTTTTATGGTGCCCCGAATTTCATCTTCTAAAATTAAAGTTTCGTCTTGTGGACTTTTAAAACGGATCACGAATTTATCTCCAGAATTTATTCTGTTTTGAACATCGTCATCAGATAAAACTAAAGAATTTACCAAACGTTCTTTTTCACGATTATGCCAATTGTAAATAAAAGTTTTACCTTCAGATTCGTGTTTTTTTCGTTCGGCATCTAAAGCATCAGCAGTATCAAAAGCATAATAAGCCCAACCTTTTTGAAGTAAAATATCAGCATATTTTTTATATAACTCTTTACGTTCAGATTGTCTGTATGGACCAAAATTGCCCTTTAAATTAGGACCTTCATCAAAAGGAATAGCACACCAATTTAGCGCATCAGTAATGTATTGTTCTGCGTTTGCTACATAACGTGTTTGATCAGTATCTTCTATTCTTAAAATAAAAGTACCCTTGTTTTTTTTGGCAAATAAATAATTATATAAAGCTGTTCTTACACCACCAATATGTAAAGGTCCTGTAGGACTTGGTGCAAAACGAACACGAACATTAGATTCCATTTTTCTGTTTATTTTTTTTGATTCCTAATTTTTGTAGGAAATTTATTTTTAATAGACCCTAAATATTAAATTAAGGTGTTTTTTTTGTTGTGCAAAGATAGTTTATAGAATTGAAAAGACCTCACAGGTTTTTAAAACCTACAAAGTCTACTAAACATAGTTTTATTGCTAAAAAATTATAATTTTATAATATGATAAAATCTATGGAATTTGTTATTGAAACATTTAAAACTTATGATATATTCCAAAAGTCAAAGCTGCTTGTTTGGCTACATTGTTTCCAAAAAAAGCACCACCAAAACTTGCTGTAATTCCAAAATTATTTTTGATTTCTCCAATTCCTTTTAAACCAAAAGAACCATATTCTTGGTTGTTTACATATAAACTATTTAGTGTATTGGCTATGGGTAAAATTACATTTCCGTTTTCTAGAGATTTTGAGATATCTAAGAAGCCAATTAACCAAATGTATTTTCCTAGTTTTTTACCAAGTTCACCACCAATTTTAAAGTTTGAGCTGTAATTATTTGTTCTGAAATCTGCACCTAAAAATGCTTGAATGTATGTTTTTCCAAAACCTCTACCCACTAAAAATAATGGTGTAAAAGACCAAGCATCATATCCAGTTCGTATCCCAGATATATTATCATATGAGCCAGTGTTTCCTTCTATAGTTAGTTGGCCAGAAAGCAACCAATTTTTATTATAAAAATTATGTTTTAATCCTAATGAAATATTTCCAAGAGCTGATGAACTAAAGTCTCTTGAACAATTTCCAATACAATCTATTCTTGGGTCTTCAAAATCATCAATAGAAATGGATTTAAAAGGGATATTTACCAATAAACTGGTGGTATTTGATAAACCATATTCTCCAAAAAATTGAATGGTATTGTCAGAGATTGTGCCAAATAGCGTTCTATCAGGTTCAGCAAAAAGTGCATTGTATTCAGGGATCGTGGTATAAGAAAGTTGCGTATAAGCCTTTCCTTTTTTTGGAGTCCAAGGACTTTGAGAACTTACACTTATGGTAGCGAATAAAAATAGAACTTTGGTGATATTTTTCATTTTTAAAATGTCTATAAAACATTAGTTGTTTTTGATGTAGATTACTTACAAAAAATCGTTTTAACAATTTTTTAGTTGTAGTTATTGGCAAAAGCCTTATTTTTATTAGTTGATTATGAGCGGATTCAAAAACATACAGCAAAAACTACATCAATTTACGCGTAAATATTACACGAATGAGTTGATTAAAGGTACCCTATTATTTTTTTCTTTAGGTTTTTTGTACTTTTTTTTTACCCTATTTATTGAATTTTTTTTATGGTTAAAACCCACAGCAAGAACCATACTTTTTTGGGTATTTATACTTGTTGAGGTTTTTTTATTGATAAAGTTTATCTTGATTCCTATTTCTAAGATGTTAGGTTTTCGTAAAGGGATTTCGTTAGAAGCATCATCAAAAATTATTGGGCGTCATTTTCCAGAGGTAGAGGATAAATTATTAAATGTTTTACAACTCAATGATAATTTAGAGCAATCTGATTTAATTATAGCAAGTATCCATCAAAAATCATCAGAATTGCAACCTATTCCTTTTGTAAAAGCAATTGATTTTAAGCAAAATAAGCAGTATCTAAAATATGCTTTGGTTCCTGTATTAATTTATGTAATTAGTTTATTTACAATTAGTAGTGATTCTTTATCTGAAAGCTTAGAACGTGTAGTGAATCATAGAACTGCATACAATCCGCCAGCACCATTCTTATTTTTAATAGAAAATAAAAGTTTAACAGTAATACAAGGTGAAGCCATTACTATTAGTGTAAAAACTGTAGGTAATGTATTGCCTAATACAGCCAAGATTATTTTTAATAATCAACAGTATTTTTTACAAAATAATGGAAATGGTACGTTTTCTTACAGTATTGCAGATGTGCAAGAACCGATTCTATTTTACATTCAAGCAAATGAAGTTCAATCACAAGAGTATCAAATTGATGTTTTGGGTACACCAACTATTAATAATATGTTGTTGGATTTGAAATATCCTAAATATTTGAATAAGAAAAATGAAACTGTTCAAAATTCTGGAAATATATTGGTTCCTGAAGGGACAAACATTATTTGGAATGTAGAAACATCTCAAACTGATGAATTGAATTTTATCAACAATCAAAAAAGAGTCAATTTTTCTAAAATAAGTGATGATCGTTACAGATATTCAAAAGTTATAGCAAATGCTCTAAATTACAAGATTGCATCATCTAATGAATTTTTGCAGGATTATGAAAATTTACAATTTTCGGTAGCTGTCGTAAAAGACGAATTTCCTATGATTTCTGTAAGTTCTAATATTGATAGTATTGTTCGTGGAACAGCACAATTCGCGGGTCAAATTTCTGATGATTATGGCTTAAGCAAGTTACAGTTGGTGTATTATAATGAAGATAAACCTGAACAGAAACAACGCTTTAATCTTCAAATTACAAATCAGAATATACAAACTTTTTTTTATGAGTTTCCTAATGGCTTAGATTTAAAGAAAGGTGTAAATTATGAAATCTACTTTCAAGTAATTGATAATGATGCTGTTAATGGAAATAAATCTACGAAAAGTAAAGTTTTTAATTATCGACAAAAAACTGATAAAGAAGTAGAAGAGGAGTTATTACAAGAGCAAAGAAATACCATTAATGATTTAGAAAATTCGGTACAAAAGCAAAAGCAACAACAAGATGAGTTAGAAAATATTCAACAAGATTTACAAAATAAAAAGTCTATTAATTGGAATGATAAAAAGAAGGTAGAAAGTTTTATAAAACGCCAAGAGCAATATAAAAAAATGATGCAGAGGCAAACCGATAAATTAAAAGATAATTTAGAGGATAAAAACGAAGACGATCCATTACTTCAAGAAAAAAAGGAAGATTTAAAAGAACGAATTAATGAACTTAAAAAGTTAGAAAAACAACAGAAACTGCTGGATCAGATTAAAAAAATGGCAGATAAACTAAATAAAGAAGATTTAGTAGAAAAAGCCAAGGAGTTGGCTCAGCAAAATAAACAGCAACAACGTAGTTTAGAGAAAACGTTAGAAATGGTAAAACGTTTTTATGTTGAACAAAAAACAATGCAAATTGCAAACAAAATTGAAGAATTATCAAAAAAACAAGCAGATTTAGAAAAAAGTGAAGAGAACAATTTAGAATCTCAAAAGGAAATAAAAATAGAGTTCGAAGCTATTAAAAATGATCTTGAAGAATTAAATAAGGATAATGAGAAGTTAAAAGAACCCATGGATCTTCCAGATGTTGAAGATGACAAAGAATCCATAGATAAGCAGTTAAATGACTCTGAACAAAACTTAGTCAAACAAAATAAGCAGGAGGCTAAAAAAAGTCAAAAACAGTCTTCTAAAAAGATGAAAGAGATGAGCGCCAAAATGCAAAAACAAATGATGGAAATGCAAGGTGAATCTATGGAAGAAAATATGGAAGATTTGCGTAAAATTTTAGAAAATTTAGTCATTTTTTCCTTTCAACAAGAACAATTAATTAACAAGTTTAAGGAAACGTCAACAACACATCCAGATTTTGGTAAAGATTTAAAAAAACAAAATCAAATTAAAAGTTACTTTGAGCATATAGATGATAGCCTATACGTTTTAGCAATGCGATTGCCAAAAATATCAACAGTAATTCAAGATGATTTATCAACCGCACATTACAATTTAGAACAATCTTTGTATAACTTTTCTGAAAACAGATTTAATAATGGGTTGTCTAATCAACGTTATGTAATGACAGCTAGCAATAATTTAGCAGATTATTTAAGCAATATGTTAAATAGTATGCAAGAAAATATGTCTATGAAAATGGGTAAAGGTAAAAAAGGGAAAGGTCAAGGTTTTAGTTTACCTGATTTGATTAAAAAGCAAAAGGGATTGACTAAAAAGATGAAAGATGGCATGCAAAAGGGCGATAAATCTGGACAAGGTAAAGAGGGCGATAAACCAAGTGATAATGGAAAACCTGGAGATAAAGGAGATAAAGGAGACCAAGGTAAAGGAGGTAAAGATGGTAAGTCTGGCAAAAATGAAAAAGGTAATGGTGAAGGAGAAGCCACTAATGATGATTTAGATGGTGAGTTATATGAAATTTTTAAACAACAATCGCAACTAAGACAACAATTACAAAATGCAATAAAAGAAGGCGAAAATGGAAATTCTTCAGGTTTTAACAATGCAAAAAAAGCGTTAAAAACAATGGAAGAACTAGAGAATGAAATATTGAATAAAGGTTTTAATTCGGGTACATTACAAAAGATGCAAAGTTTAAATTACGAATTATTAAAACTAGAAAAGGCATCCTTAGAACAAGGTAAGGATAAGAAACGTAAGTCAAATGTTAATCAAATAGAAAACCAAAGAAATAAGGTTAAAGCACTCCAATTTAAGAAGCAGTTTTATAATCAATTAGAAATATTAAATAGACAATCATTACCTTTGCAGCAAAATTTTAAAACTAAAGTTAGAACGTATTTTTCTGACATAAACAAAGTATAAAAATGATTGTATTTAATTATGAATACGACTTTCAATTAATAAATGAACATATTTTAGAAAATTGGATTCATAAAGTTGTATCGAATAATGGTTTTGAAATTGGAGAAATCAATTATATATTTTGTGATGATGCTTACTTGTACAAGTTAAATATGGAGTTTCTTCAACATGATACGCTTACAGATATTATTAGTTTTGATAATACCATGGGTAAATTACTTTCTGGTGATATATTCATTTCTGTAGAAAGAGTAAAGGATAATTCTAACCATTTTAAGGTAGATTTTGAAGAGGAATTACATAGGGTTATGATTCATGGAATACTACATTATATGGGTTTAAAAGATAAATCTGAATCTGAAAAATTACAAATGCGACAAGCTGAAAATGATGCTTTAATGCTATTAAATAATTAATATAAATAACATAGTTTCACGTGGAACGTTTATAATATGAGTCTAATTTCAACAAATTTTGATGTAATTGTAGTAGGTGGTGGACATGCAGGAAGTGAAGCAGCTGCAGCTGCAGCTAATATGGGTGCACACACTTTATTAATTACAATGAATTTGCAAAATATTGCGCAAATGAGTTGTAATCCAGCAATGGGTGGAATTGCTAAAGGACAAATAGTAAGAGAAATTGATGCGCTTGGGGGTTACAGTGGAATTGTAACGGATAAGACAGCAATTCAATTTAAAATGTTGAACAAATCTAAAGGGCCAGCAATGTGGAGTCCAAGAGCACAGTCTGACAGAATGCAATTTGCAGAGTGTTGGAGAACGATGCTAGAACAAACGCAAAACTTAGATTTTTATCAAGATTCTGTAAATGGTTTGTTGTTTGATGGGGATGCTATTATTGGTGTAAAAACAGCTCTTGGTTTAGAAATTAAATCTAAAACTGTTATTGTAACTGCTGGTACTTTTTTAAATGGTTTGATTCATATAGGTGATAAAAGTTTTGGTGGAGGTAGAGCAGGGGAAGGAGCTTCTAGAGGTATAACAGAAGATTTAGTGGCTAAAGGATTTGAAGCAGGAAGAATGAAAACAGGAACACCTCCAAGAGTGGATGGACGTTCTTTAGATTATTCAAAGATGATAGAACAACCAGGTGATGAATGCACAGAAAAATTTTCATATTTGCCAATTACGAATAACTTAAAAAAACAACGTTCTTGTTGGTTAACGTATACAAATCCTGAAGTGCATAATTTATTGCGCGAAGGTTTTGATCGTTCACCAATGTTTAATGGTAGAATTCAATCTACAGGGCCAAGATATTGTCCGTCTGTGGAGGATAAAGTAGATCGTTTTGCAACCAAAGAAAGACATCAGATTTTTGTAGAACCAGAAGGTTGGACTACTTGTGAAATGTATGTAAATGGTTTTTCAACTTCCTTACCAGAAGATATTCAAGATAAAGCGATAAGAGCAGTTGCTGGTTTTGAAAACGTAAAGTTTTTTAGATATGGTTATGCAATAGAATACGATTACTTTCCATCAACACAATTAACACATTCTTTAGAAACCAAGTTAATTAAAAATTTGTTTTTTGCAGGTCAAATTAATGGAACTACAGGGTATGAAGAAGCAGCTTCTCAAGGTTTAATGGCAGGTGTTAATGCAGCCTTAAAAGTACAAGGAAAAGAACCTTTTATCTTAAAAAGAAATGAGGCTTATATTGGTGTTTTAATTGATGATTTGATTACAAAGGGAACAGAAGAGCCTTATAGAATGTTTACATCTAGAGCAGAATATAGAACTTTGTTAAGGCAAGATAATGCAGATTTAAGATTAACACCAAAGGCATACAAATTAGGTCTGGCTTCTCAAGAACGTTTGGATCGTGTTTTAGAAAAACAACGTAAAACAGATTTGTTAATTCAATTCTTAGAGAAAACTAGTGTAAGGCAAGAGGAAATAAATCCTATTTTAGAAGCAAAAAACCTGGCCTTAGTCAATCAATCTATGAAGCTTTTTAAAATTGCTTCAAGACCGCAATTGAGTTTTTCAGATTTTAATTCTGTAAAAAAGCTAAGCACTTTTATCGAAGAAAATAATATAGATAAAGAAGTTATTGAACAGGCTGAAATTCATCTAAAATATTCTGGTTATATTTCAAAAGAAAAGAACAATGCAGATAAGTTAAATCGATTAGAAAATGTAATGATTCCTTCTAGTTTTAATTATCAAAAAGTAAAATCTTTATCTTATGAAGCTAAAGAAAAATTATCTAAAATTCAGCCTACATCAATTTCTCAAGCAAGTAGAATTAGTGGTGTTTCGCCAAGTGATATTTCTGTATTACTAGTTTATATGGGTAGATAAATTCTATTTTACGCATCCTATCTTTAGTAAATTCTAATCTAAATAGTTGAATGTTCCTCGTGGAACAATCTAAGAAATATAAAATTGAAGTACTCAGATATTCCTGCATAAGCAGGAATATTTATTTTAAGAATCTATAAAATGAAAAACAAAATCGACTTTTATAAAAACCTTGAGCCTTTTTTAGAATGCAAAGATTTTACAGTTTCTAGTGAAATATATCAAGTTCAAAAAAATAAAGCATTTGATATGTTGGTTACAATACCTGTGCCTAAAAATTTAGAGGATTATTATAAAAGTGAAGATTATATATCGCACACAGATTCAAAAAAATCTTTGTTTGATAAAGTGTATCAAGCTGTAAAAAATATCACTTTAAAAAGAAAATTAAAACTGATGAATTCTTTTAATACATCTTCAAAAAATATTTTAGATGTAGGAGCGGGTACTGGAGATTTTTTAAAAGTTTGTGCCAATAATTCTTGGAATGTTTTTGGAACTGAACCTAGTAAAGAAGCAAGAAATATTGCTCAACAAAAAGGAATTACTTTACAAGACGATTTATCAAAATTTAAAAACAACAAGTTTGATGTAATTACACTTTGGCACGTTTTAGAACACGTTGAAAATTTAGAAGAATATATCTATCAATTAAACTCTCTTTTAAAAAATGATGGAAGATTAATAATTGCTGTACCTAATCATAAAAGTTACGATGCAAAATACTATGCAGCATTTTGGGCGGCTTTTGATGTGCCAAGACATTTGTGGCATTTTAGTCAAACTTCAATTTCAAAACTATTTGCCTTGGTTAACTTAAAAGTTGAAAAAACAATCCCTATGAAATTTGATGCGTATTATGTTTCTTTGTTGAGCGAAAAATACCAATCAAAAAAAATGAAACTTATTTCAGCTTTTTTTAGAGGTTTTGTATCAAATTATAAAGCCATAGCTACAAAAGAATATTCTTCGCTAATTTACATCTTAAAAAAGGTGTAAATATTGTTTTTAAAAATCGCTGTTTAATTTTTTTATTAAAAACACACAAATACCTTTATAAAAAAATAAAGTTGCTTAAATAGCTTTATTTTAAATAGTTTTTAATAGTAAAAAACTATTTACACGTCTGTAAATAATAGTTTTTTGTTATTTTAAACTTGTTTCATGGTTGAGAACAAAAAAACCCACTTTCATAACATTTTTTTTTAAGTAGTATTCTTTTTACTTTTTTGTGAAGTATATAAAAAACATTTATCGTAAAAACTAGCTTTAGGTTCCTACAGAGGTTTTATTGATTAAGGATCAACTAAAAATAAATCAAAAGATAAAAAATATGATGATTAGAAAATTTATGGTGTAGTAAGATTAAAGTTTGTATTTATTTTAGAATCAAACCAGATAAATCCATAAAAGTAGTTGGCTAAAATAGGCCTGAATAAAAAACAGAAAAAGAAAAAATTATGAAAGGGGAGAAGAACTTAAAATTCTTCTTCATTAACAAACCAGTTATATAATTGCTATAGCTGGTTTTAATAAAAATTGCTACAATGAAAATTAAATTCTTTTATCTATTTGTTCTTTTATCTATCGAATGTTTTTCGATGGATAATCAGCAAGATAAATTTACAGAGATAGTTAATCGTATAGAAAAAAATATCCTTGCTAAAAATCAACAAAAAAGCCTAGGTTTAATAGATGCTCTTTTACTTAAAAGTTATCAATTATCAGAAAAACAGAAAACGATATTAAATGTGTTAAAAGTAGAAGCTTTAGTAGATGCTAATTTAGTAGAAGAATCTCTAGCTCTAAGTAAAGATTTAGATAATTCAGCGCTAACAACTACACAAAAAATACGAATTTTAATCAATAATGAATTAGCCTACAAGCTTGTTAGAGATTTTAAAAGAGCTAAGTTAAAATTAGATGCAGTTACAGATTTATATGAGAATCAACTTATTATTAAAGATGATTTATATGGCAAGTATTTGTACAGATATTCTTCTTTTTATAGAGTGCAAGGCATCAACGGAAAAGCATTACAATATGCAGAGAAAGCCTACAAATTCGGAAAAAATAATAACAACCCTAATACAACAGCAACTGCTGCAATGTTGCTTGGTTTTTTAAAATATAGTTCAGATTTAGAGGCATGTTTAGATTATTTAAAGGAAAGTGCCATTTTATGGAAAAAACTTGAAGATAATGCCAGTTTAGCAAATTATTACATAACAATGGCTCAACTTTCTAATTCTCAGAATAATATAAATTTGAGTCAAGTTTATTTAGATTCATCAATTATTGTTTTAAACGGATCAAGACATTATAACGAATTGGGTTATTCTTACCAATTGAAAAAGAATTTTTTTGAAGAAAAACAAAATCTAGATTCCGTAATTAAATATCAACAAAAATCAGAACAAGCCTTCTCTAAAAGTAACCTAAACAACCAAAATATTAAAGTAAAAGAATTAGAAATAAACTACGAATTAAAGAAACAACAACTTGCTAATGAGCAAGCTGTAAAAGATTTAAAAGTTCAAACAAAACAAACTTTATGGCTAACCATTGGTGTGGTTAGTTTATTATTTACACTATCTATTATTCTAATAATATTGTTAATAATTAAAAAAAAGAATCATAAAATTAAGCAACAAAAAGAAGAAATCACCAAAAACTTAGAAGAGAAAAAGGTGCTGTTAAAAGAATTACATCATCGTGTAAAAAATAATTTATCAATGATGTTGAGTCTTATTAACATTCAAGCTTTAAAAACAGATAAAAAGGAATATAAAGAGAAACTTAAAGACTTAGAAAAAAGAATACAAACTGTAGTAGTGGCTCACAACCAATTTTTATACAGTACTAACAAAGATAGTTTTAGTTTAAAAACCTACGTAGATGCTATTATAAACAAGTTGGTAAATTTACATGTAGATGCTATTAAAAATAGAATTGAAATTAAAGATTTTTTAGTAAATTTAGATACTGCTTTGCCAATTGGTATTATTGTTAATGAGTTGATAACAAATACGTTAAAACACGCTAAGTTTAATGCCAAATTGCAGATTAATCTACATGTATTTAAAGAAGATGATATGATAAACTTACATTATAAAGATAATGGAGTGGATACCAAAAAAACGTTACAAGAAGAAAATGTAGGTTTGTTTTTAATTGATACAATGGTAAAGCAACTACAAGGTACATACACCAACAAAAATTTTAAATATAACATACAATTACAAACCAAATGAGTGTAAAATATAATGTATTAATCGTTGAAGATGAAGGCTTAATTGCCAACTATATTAAAGGTATTATTGAAGAGCATGAGTTTATTTGCACAGGTATAGCTGTAAGTTATGATGATGCAATTTCTATTTTAAAATCAACTAAAGTAGATATTATTTTACTTGATATTAATTTATTAGGTGAAAAAACAGGAGTTGATTTGGCAGAAGAAATTAATAAAAAGTATCAAATTCCCTTTTTATATTTAACTTCTTATTCCGATAACGATACCATTAACGATTTAAAAAAAACCAATCCAGAAGGGTACCTTTCTAAACCTGTAAACCCAGTAGATATTGTTACCTCTTTATCTATAGTATGTAAAAAGCTATTTCAAAAAGTTACCATTGCAATTGGTAAAAAAACCTATAATATTAACTTAAACGAGTTGCTTTATATCTCTTCAGATCATATTTATTTAGAAGTTTATTATACTTCTAAAAAAGATGTGATTCGTTATTCTTTGCAATCAATATTAGAAACTTTACCAGAAAACTTTTTAATAAGAATCAATAGAAGTATTGCAATTAATCCACAAAAAATTATAGGAGTTAATGGCAATAAGCTTTGTTTAGAAAATTCAGAAGAATTTAAAGTTTCTGATAAATACAAGAATGTAATTCAACAACATTTAAGCTTAATTTAACTACTTAATAAATACATCCCAAAAAGTGTAATTATAAAATAGACAGCTAAACTCATGGCTCCTGCATAATCTTTTGCCAATCGTTGACCTATTAATAAAAATAATAAGGTTATCGCAGAAAGTTCTACCCCTAACAAGGCAGTTTCTTTTGTTTCAGATGTGTAGAGTTGATAAATTCCAAAGAGCATTAAAATGCCTGCAATCATTTCAATTATTAAAATGATGCCCAATAATAAGGGAACATTATGCTTTAAAGGAGAATTCTTAAAATGGTCTGTAATAAAAGCAACATTACCTTTCCAGTCTAATAATTTATCAATTCCTGATAGTATAAAAGTGATGATTAAAAATAATAGAATGAATACTTCAGTAGGATAATTAGAAAAAATTTTCATTATCAAAGTTTATTTAAAAGCAGCATCAATAGGTTCCCAGAGTTCAATTTTGTTTCCTTCATTATCTAGAATCCAACCAAATTTTCCATATTCAAATTCTTGTATTTCTCCAACAATGGTAACGCCTTCTTTTTTAAGTTCTGCCAATAATTCTACTAAATTTTCAACTCTATAATTAAACATAAAGTCCTTAGTTGAAGGCTCAAAATAATCTGTTTTTTTAGCAAAAGGGCTCCATTGTGTAGAACACTCTTTACCATTTTTATCTTTCCACCAAAAGGTACAGCCCCAATCGTCTGTATTAAAACCTAAATGCTTTTTATACCAATTTTTAGTAGCTTTAGGATCATCACTTTTAAAAAACAAACCACCAATTCCTGTAACTCTATTTTTCATCTTTTATTTCTTTTTAGTAGCAGTTTCGTAAATATTTATCCACTCGTTAACAGACATTTTGGTGCATAATTCTGCAATTAAATCAAAAGGAATGTCGTCTATTTTTTTAAATCGAATACAACTTTTACCCATGTCTAATTTCCGTTTGCAGTGTTTTGGATATTCCTCAACAAACCAATCTAACAATTCTTTTTTTGCATAAATACCACTGTGATAGAGGTTTATTGAATTTTTTTGAGAAGCTACGTTTAAAAAAGGTAATGGATCTTTAGGCTTGCAATGATACCCATTAGGATAAATACTGTGAGGCACAAAATAGCCTAACATTTTATAATGGATGCCTTCTTGAAAACCTTTTGGTAAATTTTCTTTAATTATGGTTCTTAATTTTTCAATTACAGGCTGTCTTTCTTCTGGTAATTGCGCAATATATTCTTCTGCTGTGTTGGCTTCGTAAGTCATCTTTTTTTTGTTAAAGATTAAAAGCTACAAGTTAATAAAATTTTGCATTTATTTTATTTACAATGGTTTGCGCCAATTTTTCTTTACTTTCAATGGTCCACCCAGCAACATGAGGCGATAAAATTACATTTTCTGCATCAATTAAATATTTAAAAGCTTCTGGCATTTTAGCGTCAGAAAACAGGTTTTCGAAAGAAGATTTTTCATATTCTAAAACATCTAAACCTGCCCCTAAAACCTTACCCAATTTTAAAGCATTAACCAAGTCTTTAGTAACAACAGAAGATCCGCGAGCGGTATTAATCAACCAGAAATTTTCTTTAAAATTGTTGATAAAATTAGCATTTATCATGTTTTTAGTAAGTTCTGTTTGTGGGGTGTGCAGACTTAATACATTAGTTTTTTCTTGCAGTTCTTGTAAAGAAACTTGGGTGCAGTTTTCATCGCCAACATTTGGTTGTATATCATAACAGATAACATTTACATCAAAACCACGTAGTTTTTTAGCAAAAGACTTTCCCATATTTCCATAACCAATTAAACCTACGGTTTTTCCATCCAATTCAATGCCTCTGTTTGCTTCACGTAGCCATTTTCCTTTTCTAACTTCGTTATCAGCCTTATTTAGTTTATTAAATAAAGATAACAACATTCCTAAAGCATGTTCTCCAACAGCATTTCTATTGCCTTCTGGAGCCGCAATTAATGCTATGTTTTTTGATGCTGCGTAATCGCAATCTATGTTTTCTAAACCTGCACCAACTCTACCAATAAATTTTAGTTTTTTGGCTTTGTCTAAAAAATGTTGATCAATTTTAAATCGACTTCTGATGATAAAACCATCATAATTATGAATTTTTGCTTCTATTTCTTCTTTAGATGAAGTATAATCTTCATCATTTATAAACCCTAAATCATTCAATTGATTGATTAAAAGTGGGTGGTTAGTATCTAGGTGTAGAATTTTCAACGATTAGATTTTTGGATAATTCGACTTTTAGACTTTTAGAGAAGAACTAAATTTAGACATCATTTTAATGATTTGATTTAAAATGAAATTAAGTTTTTCGAGTTCGCCATTTTTAATAAAACCTAAATCCAAAGAAAGTAATAATTGAGTTTCTATTTCATAACACGAGCCTAAGGCAATTGTTAAAAATCTTGAAAAATCTTTATTAGATCTTCTTGAAGCTCCTTCAGCTATATTTGAAGGTACAGATACACTAGCTCTTCTTAATTGAGAAACTAAACCAAATTTTTCAGATTCAGGAAAACTATCTGTTATTTGATAAATATCTTTGCAAAAAGTTCTACTTAGTTGCCAAAATTTTAAATCTTTATACCTATGCATAATCTAACAATCTAACAATCCAAAAGTCCAATTTAATACTGCTCTTTATCACTAGGAAAATCGCCAGATTTTACATCACCCACGTAACTTTCAAAAGCGTTGGTCATATCTGCAAATAAATCTAAATATCTTCGTAAAAAACGGGGATTGAATTCATGTGTCATTCCAATCATATCATGAGTAACTAAAACCTGACCATCAACACCATTTCCAGCACCAATGCCAATTACTGGAATGGTTAATGCTTTAGCAACTTTAGTAGCTAATTTTGCAGGCACTTTTTCAAGAACAAGGGCAAAACAGCCAATTTTTTCTAACATTAAAGCATCTTGCATTAGTTTTTCAGCTTCTGCTTCTTCTTTAGCTCTTACTGTGTAGGTTCCGAATTTATAGATAGATTGTGGCGTTAAACCCAAATGCCCCATTACTGGAATTCCGGCATTTAAAATACGTTTTATAGATTCTTTAACTTCTTTACCACCTTCTAGTTTTATAGAATGTCCACCACTTTCTTTCATAATTCTTATGGCAGAACGTAAAGCCTCTTTTGGGTCAGATTGGTAACTACCAAAAGGTAAATCTACCACTACCAAACAACGATCAATAGCTCTTACTACAGAGCTGGCGTGATAAATCATTTGATCTAAAGTAATTGGTAATGTTGTTTCATGACCTGCCATAACATTACTAGCAGAATCCCCAACCAACAGCACATCTAAACCTGCACTGTCTAGAATTTTTGCCATAGTATAATCGTAAGCAGTTAGCATCGAGATTTTTTCTCCATTGGCTTTCATTTCTACTAAAGATTTTACGGTTATACGCTTATATTGTTTTTTTGCTGTAGACATATTTCTGATTTTTAGACTTTGGTAAAAGTAAGAAATAATTACAGATGTTTAACTCGTTAAGATTTCGTTAATTTAGATTGATGAGTAATTGGAATTCAATATTTTAATTAGTTTTAGAGTTTTAAAAATAACGCACTTATGCTAAAATGTATTACTTTTTTACTGATTCTCGTATTTTCAACGGCAATAATTGCCCAGAATAAAAACGCAGATACAGATTCAAAAGAAGTTAAAAAAGTAATTGAAACTTTTTTTGATGGTTTACACAAAGGTGATAGTACAATTATAAAAACTACACTGCATAAAGACGTTAAAATTCAAACGACATCAACAAATAAAAAAGGTTTACATATTTTAAAATCAGATTCCAAAGAACATTTGTTAACATCAATAGCAAACAAAAAACCAGAACACGTTTATCTAGAAAAACTATTGTCTTTTGATATTAAAATTGACGGTAACTTAGCCTCTGTTTGGACACCTTATGAATTTTATTTTAATGGCAATTTTAGTCATTGTGGAGCCAATTCTTTTCAACTATTTAACAATAATGGAAAATGGGAAATTACTTATTTAATAGATATGAGAAGAAGAGAAAGTTGCAAAGCTTTACAAGAAAAAAAATAGCATTATATTTGATTATTCAAAATGTAAGATGTCTCAAAAAGAAATCACTTTAAACCCTAATAAATGGATAGATAATTATGCAGATTATTTGTATAATTATGCTGTTGTACGTGTTAATAATAGTGATATTGCTAAAGATTTAGTGCAAGAAACATTTTTTGCAGGCTTAAAATCGGCAAAAAATTTTCAAGGAAAATCTACAGAAAGAACGTGGTTAATTTCTATCTTAAAAAGAAAAGTAATTGACCATTATAGAAAAATAAATTCTAAAAAAGGGCAAGCTGAAGTTAGAATGAATTTTTATACAGATGGCGAAAATGAAGGGAATTGGCTAGAAGAACGTGTGCCACAAAGTTGGGATAATGCCTCAGAAAAAACCATAGAAAATGAAGAGTTAAGAAGCCAGATTGATATTTGCATTGATAATTTACCAGAAAAATACGGAATGGTTTTTAGAATGAAAACCATTCAAGAGTTTGAAACTGAAGAAATTTGTAAGGAGTTAGACATAACCTCGTCAAATTTATGGGTTATCATTCACAGAGCCAGAACGCAATTAAGAAAATGTATGGAAGATAACTGGTTTAATAATTAAGACATGTTTAAAAAATTGATTATTACTTGCGATGAAGCAACCACAATATGTGATAAAAACCAATATGGTGCTGCAACATTATTAGATAAAATAAAGCTAAACATTCACTTTATACGCTGTAAGATTTGTATGAAATATACAAAACAAAACATGACCTTAACGAAAATATACAAAGGGCATGCAAAAAGTTGTAAAAGTATTGTACATTGTATGCCAGAAAAAGATAAAGAAGATTTAAAGAGACAATTAAAAAATTATAATGCATAAAGAGTTTTTTTCGGTTTTTTGAAAACCGTATTTTTGATTTTTTGTTAGATTGACGGAATTTATAGCAATATAGATTCCGTTTTTTTTATTTTTGATGAAACCTTTTGCTTCCTTTAGCGCAGTCTAAAGGTAATTATTTTAACCATCTAATAAGGTCTTAACTGCGTTTGACCAAAGAACATTATGCATTTTTTACCAGAAAATATAGACGATTATGTGGTTCATCATTCACAACAAGAACCCAAAATTTTACAAGATTTAAGCAAAGAAACTTGGCAAAAGGTATTAAACCCAAGAATGTTAAGTGGTGCTTTTCAAGGTAGAGTTTTATCTATGATAGCCAAATTAGTACAACCAAAAACCATTTTAGAAATTGGCACTTATACTGGTTATTCTGCTTTGTGTCTTGCAGAGGGATTACAGAAAAATGGTAAAATTATCACTTTAGATAAAAATGAAGAGTTAGAAACACTACAAAATAAGTATTTCGAAAAATCTGGATTTCGAAATCAAATTACACAGATTGTTGGTGATGCTACACAAATTATACCTACAATTGATGAAAAGTTCGATTTGGTTTTTATTGATGCTGATAAATCTAACTACGTAAACTATTTCCATTTAATTATTGATAAAATGAATGCTGGTGGTATTATTTTATCTGATAATGTGTTGTGGAGTGGCAAAGTGGTGGAACCTCTAAACCCTAAAGATAAAGACACTAAAATTTTGTTAGAGTATAATACACTACTAAACATAGATAATAGAATAGAGACGGTTTTATTGCCTATTAGAGATGGATTAACTGTGAGTAGAGTAAAATAATTTTACACAAAAATACTCAACCCCAATTCATTCATAAAAAGAGTAAAATGCATTCAAGTTAGCGCAACCAAAATTTTAATTCATGCTTAAATTAAGCAATTTATTTTAAAGTATAAGTAATCGTTTTGAATGGAATGTAATGGAGTAGAAAAATCTAAATTTTAAAGATTTCTCCACAAGGTAGAAATAACATTCTTAATAGTACTTATGATAATAGCCTTTTCAGGTTTTTAAAACCTGAAAAGGCTATAGAAATCAATTGATTATTCAATTTTTTTAATCACTGCTTTTGGCGCTTCTTTTCTGGTTCCATCAAAACCATCAACACCGCCAACAGTAGTGTATTTCATTACATATTTTTTATCAGGGAAAATGCGTTTGTAGGCACTTTGACACATTAAAGTAGCTTCATGAAAACCACAAAGAATTAATTTTAATTTTCCTGGATACGTATTTACATCGCCAATGGCATAAATTCCTGGAATATTGGTTTGATAATCTAAAGAATTATCAACTTTAATGGCATTTTTTTCGATTTCTAAACCCCAATTGGCAATTGGACCTAATTTTGGAGATAAACCAAAAAGCGGAATAAAATGATCGGTTTCAATGGTAAAAGGTGCTTCGCCTTTTTTAACTACAGAAACGCCTTCTACTTTATCAGTTCCTATAATTCCTTTTACTTCTGCTGGTGTTATAAGAGTAATTTTTTTAGCATCTTTTAATTCTTGCACTTTATCTACAGAATCTAAAGCGCCTCTAAACTCATTTCTTCTATGAATTAACGTTACTTCAGATGCAACATCCGTTAAGAAAATAGACCAATCTAAAGCAGAATCTCCACCACCAGAAATCACTACTTTTTTGTTTCTGTAAAATTCTGGATCACGAATAATATATTCAACACCATTATCTTCAAAATTAGCAATGTTTGGTATAGGTGGTTTTCTTGGCTCAAAAGAACCTAAACCACCTGCAATGGCTACAATTGGTGCGTGATGTTTTGTGCCTTTGTTTGTGGTAACTATAAAGGTGCCATCTTCTTGTTTATCTATAGTATCTGCTCTTTCTCCTAACGTAAAACCAGGTTCAAATTGTTTAATTTGTTCCATTAATTTGTCTGTTAAATCGCCAGCTAAAATTTCTGGATAAGCAGGAATATCGTAAATGGGTTTTTTAGGATAAATTTCTGAACATTGCCCACCTGCTTGAGGTAAAGCATCAATTAAATGACAACGTAGTTTTAATAAACCAGCTTCGAAAACGGTAAATAATCCTGTTGGTCCTGCACCTATAATAAGTATGTCTGTTGAAATCATTCTCTTTGTATAAAATGACAAAAATAGGTTTTCAATTTTGTTTAGAATGTGACAAAAGTCACATAAGATTATGCAACATTAATGACTTCTTGTATCTGTGGTGCGTATTTTTTAATGGTAGCTTCTACACCGTTTTTTAAGGTCATTTGGTTTACAGAACAACCTGTACAAGCGCCTTCTAGCTGTACTTTTACAATAGCATCTTCTATAGAAAGTAGTTTAATATTACCACCATCGCTCATTAAAAAAGGGCGAATTTCGTCTAACGCTTTTTCTACGTTATTATGTGTTTCTTCTGCTGTCATAATCTGAGCCCCTTTTAATCTCCCTAAAAGGGAGAAACTCAAACAGGGTATTTGAATTTTCTATATTTTTTAATAAATAACTAAATCAAAAAAAATCCATCTTTTTTACGTTTTGTAATTCTTTCCCTTTAGGAAAGTTAAGATGGGCTTTTTACTTTTTTACGGCACTACAACCACTCATTGTTGTAATTCTTACCACTTCTGTTGGTGGTAAATTTGCATTTCTTTGTAATAATTGGGCAACCATATTTTTGGTAATATCTTCAAAAGCCTTTTCTAAAACAGTTCCTTTTTGTAAAGCTACTGGATGACCAACATCGCCAGCTTCACGAATACTTTGTACTAAAGGAATTTCTCCTAAAAATGTGGTATTAATATCTTGAGCCAAGTTTTTAGCACCATCTTTACCAAAAATATAGTATTTGTTATCTGGCAATTCATCTGGTGTAAAGTACGCCATATTTTCTACTATTCCTAAAACAGGTACTTTTATACTGTCTTGTTGAAACATGGCTACTCCTTTTTTGGCATCTGCCAACGCAATATTTTGCGGAGTAGAAACCACAACTGCTCCATTAATTGGTAAGGCTTGTACGATTGATAAATGCACGTCTCCTGTTCCTGGAGGTAAATCTATTAACAAGAAATCTAATTCTCCCCAAGCTCCGTCAAAAATCAATTGTTTTAAGGCTTTACTGGCCATTGGTCCACGCCAAATTACAGCTTGATCTGGATTTGTAAAAAAACCTAAAGACAATAATTTTACACCATAATTTTCAATCGGTTTCATTTTAGAACGCCCATCTACATTTACAGAGAGTGGTTTTTCTTTTTCAACATCAAACATAATATGTTGTGATGGTCCATAAATATCGGCATCTAAAACACCTACATTAAAACCCATTTTTGCCAAAGAAACTGCCAAGTTAGAGGTAACTGTAGATTTACCAACACCACCTTTACCAGAAGCCACTGCAATAATGTTTTTAATATTTGGAATTGGTTTTCCTTTAATTAAATTTGGGTCTTCTTTTGGGGCAGGTTTTTCTACTTTTAAGTTAATTTTTACCTCAATATTTTCATCAACATTGGTTTTTATGGCTTTGGTAATTTCTACTTCTACTTTCTTTTTGGCTTGTAAAGTTGGGTTACCAATGGTAACATCTACATTTACTTCATTGCCAAAAATAACCACATTTTTAACATTATTATTTTCTATTAAACTTTTACCTTCTCCAGGAGCTGTAATTGTTTCTAAGGCTTGGTATATGTCTTGTTTTTTAAAACTCATTGTTTGCTTTTCACTTATTACTTTACAGAGTAAAGTGTTTGCTTATTTTAATTTAATCTACATTACAAAGATACAGCTTACAAATTATAAAATATTGCTAAAAAATTGTGTTTTTTTATAGGTTGATAAGGGGAGGTTATGGACTGTTTTTTTACACTAATTTTACAAATTACGCTTATTGATTTTTGTAAATTTTTATAAAATTAGGAAATATTAGGATAAATGGTCACTTGGATTCCAAAAAATAGTTTCTAAATCTTGAATTTGATTATCAATCACTTTTATACCTTCACTTTCTAACAATTGTTGCATTAAATTAGTTCCATCAAAATGATGTTTACCTGTTAATAAACCTTTTTTGTTTACTACTCTGTGTGCAGGCACTGTTTCTTCTTGGGTATGCGAATTATTCATTGCCCAACCTACCATTCTTGCAGATCTTGCAGCGCCTAAATAGGTAGCAATAGCTCCATAACTGGTTACTCTACCAAAAGGAATTTGACGCGCAACAACGTAAACTCGTTCAAAAAAATTATCAGATTTTGCCATTGTATTTAATGCTTATTCTTGTTTTAATTTTTCAATTATGGTCGATGAAATGGAATCTATTAATTGTTGACTATTTTCAACTTCTTTTTGAATCATTTTTTTGTCAGATACTAGATCAAAAGTGGTTGTAAAAGATTGCTTGTACCAATTTTTCCACGCTTCAATAATTTCGATTTGTGAAGCTAAAGCATCCCCTTTATTCAACGCAATTTTACTTTGTTTCAATTCTTCATTCAAACGTGCTATTGCCGATTTTTCTAAATCAGATAAAATAGAAACTGCTGTTTTTTCATCTGCATTTAGTAAAGTGTAAGCTGATATTAAAGCAGTTTTTCCCACATTTTTTAAAGTAGTTTTAGAAACCTTATCAATTCTGTCATTATCTGTATGATAAAATTGATCTGTAAAATGCCAAAACAATACACTTGGTATATCTGCTCTTAAAAACGGCACGTGATCACTACCACCTTCAAACGGATTTGTAGCAACCACCCAATTGGCTCTTTTGCCTTGCGCTTTGAATTTATCGATTAAAAAATCGTTTAAATAATGAGGTTTCATTTGGTCTAAACGCATTTTAGAACCTCCCCATTCTGAATGTTTGTCATTTCCACGTGTCCAAATGGCACTTGGATCTGGCATTTTTTCGATTAAGAAAGTGCCTCCCGTTTTTTCGGTGTCTTCGCCAACCATATCTAAAGAAATTCCCCATTTTATGTTTTTAGCTCTTATAGAATCTTCTTGCACATATCTTCTGGTAGATATAATTTCATCACCCCACAAAAAGGTTAACGTTCTTTTCGGTTGATATTCTTTTTGTTGGATAAATTTAGCTGTTAATGCTGCCATTTCTAAGGCAACACCCACTCCTGTAGCATTATCATTTGCACCTGGTTCTTGTACGTGCGCACTAAAAACCAAACGTTCTTGTGGGTTTTCAGTTCCTTTTACATCAGCAACAATAGTCAATTCTTCTGATGGATAAATATTTGTTTTAATCTTTACATTTAAAACGGTTTTTCCTTTTTCTAAAGATTTCTTTAAACGTTCTTTTGCTGCATAAGACATGGCAATTGCCCAAGGTTTACGAATAGAATCATGAGGAATGGAACGAAACTGAATAGAAGTTGTATTCTTTTCGGGTTGTAAATAATCAGGATTACAGTAGGTTAAAATTCCGGCTGCTTTTCCATCAACAATGGCAGCTTTATAAATTCGGTATGGACTAGTTTCCGCAAAAACAATTTTTCCTTTTACATCTATTTTTGATATATTTTTTACATCTTTTATGTACACAACTTCAGCAGTAATTCCTTCTTTTGGTGTACTGTAAGAATTTAACGCAATCATATTTCTGTTGGTAGCATGAGATAGTAGCGGTTCTTCTTTTACTCCTTCAAATTCTATGGAAGCATTTACAGCTTCCCAAGTAGGTTTTTTAAGCGGACGCTTTTCTATTCTGTAGGTTAAAACATCATTTTCAGTAGCATTTTCTTCTAAAATATAACCTGCTTTTACAAGTTGCTCTTCAATTTTATAAATACTTTTATTAAAGCCAGTATTGCCCACAACTCGCCAATATTTTTCTACAAAAGACGTAGTTTCAAAAGCCAAATCTCCTGTAAACTCTTTGTTGATGACATCTGCATAATTGGCTGTTGATAAAACTTCAGGTTTTTCAGTTTTACAATTGCTAAATACCAAAGAGATTAATAAAAAGTAGGTAAAATTTTTAAACATAACTTTATTTTAAAGATGATAGCAGAGGGTTTTTGCATTTACTTTTTTAACGCTAATGCATCATTTTCGAAAGATAAACCTTCAAAACCAGTTTGCATAAAATTTCTGATATTTTGATGAGAAGTTCCGTTTTTATCACCTAAAACATTTTGATAATGTTCGCCAAAACAGAAAAGAGTTTCCTTTTTAGTAAGTTTTTGCGTTTTTGCAAAAGCGAATAATTTACAAGAACCTGAATTTTCTCCTATTGCATTTTTAATGTGTCCATTTGTAAATGCTGTTGGCGTAAAAATATAATTGTCTTCTATGACTTGCATGGTTTCTGCAAAAACAATTGAAGTTGGATTATCTTTTAATTTTGATTTGAATTCTATTAAACTCATTTTTTTATTTGGTTTGGATTCCAAATTTAAATCAAAAAAGTTGACAAATCTAAATTGTTTTTAACGCCCTGTATTTCAGTTATTTATTAATAAAGTAACAATAAATACAATATTGAGTTATACAAATAAGAAATAACAAACAATGAGTAAAAATAGAAACCAACATTTAAAAATACCTTTAATTAAACTTACTTGAAGCATATTTATTTAATAATCTTTGTAATATTAGCCTTTAGGTTAGATGCAAACAGTATTTTAAGTTTATTACAATGGATTATGGATAAATATTCAAGATAATTATGGGATCAGTAAATATGTTTTAATATGAAATGTAAGTATTTCTTTTGCTAATATTTTGGGTTATTCTTCCCGGTTTTATTTGTCTTATAATTTATCTTCATTTTCTTTAATAAAAGATTTGAGTTAATAAAGGTTTTTAATTTATGATTCCTTTAGTGCGTGAGCAGATTTTATTTTAGAGAAAACTAAAATTCTCTGTTATAAAAATTCACATTTTCACGTTATATAAAAAGAATGACCAAGCAAGAGTTTAAACACACTATATTTTCATTATCAGAACGTATTTATCCATTGGTGGCAAGAATGTTGGGCAGCCAAAATGCAGAAGATGCCATCCAGGAAATAATGCTAAAACTCTGGCAAAAACGACACAAAGTTGCAAAACATCCTAATATAAAAGGTTTGGTTTTTTTAACAGCTCGTAATTATTGTATCGATATTTTACGAAAAAAACCACGTTTTGTAGCGAATGAAACTCATTTTAAAGTGATACAAGCAGCAAACGAAAATACTAGCTTAGAATGGCAAGAACTGAATGAAATTATTCAAGAAATTTTAACAGAATTACCAGAACAACAACAAGAGGTTTTTATACTGCGAGATATTGATGGTTATGAATTTAAAGAGATTGCAGATGCACTAGAACTTAAAATTGAGCATGTTCGTGTTTTGGTGTCTAGAGCAAGAAAGTTTATAGGAATATCTTTAGAAAAAACATACCATTATGAACGAGGAAACTATTAAAAATATCCTTAAAAAATACAAAGCTGGAGCATCTTCTTTAGAAGAAGAAAAAAAGTTGTTTTGCAGTATTCAAAAAATGGACAAACCCTTCAAAAAATGGTCTTTTTTTGTGAAACAAAACCAAAATAAAATTCCTGAAAACTTAAATGATAAATTGTGGGTATCATTTGAAGAAAAAACAAAAACGCCTCATACATTTAACGTTAGTTTATGGGCTGTGGCTGCTTTTTTAGTCTTGTTATTTTCGGTGTTTGTGTATAATACATACACAGATGAAATGTCTGAAAGTGAAAAATCTGCATTGTTAGAAGAAGCTAAAAAGATGTTTGTAGATAAAAATAAAGAGCAGAAAATCTATAAAAAAATCTTAGAAAACGATTTAATTATTGTGTATACAAAAACGAATTAAAAAATTTATTCATATCTAAATATTTAAAAAAATGAAAAAAAAAATAATGGTAGCAGTTTTAATGTTGTGCTCAATTTCAATAGCTCATGCCCAACAAAATGGTAATCCTAAAACAAGTGCTACACTAGTAAAAAAAACTGATAAGGAAAGTTTATTAATACAATTAAAAAAGGGTGCAAAACCAAAGATTATTGTAGATGGTAAGGTATTCGATTTTCCTATGGAACTAATTGATCAAAGCAAAATAGCTTCAGTTTTTGTTGTAAAAGGCAAAGAAGCAATTAAAAAGTACGATGCACCAAATGGTGTTATTTTGATAAAAACAAAAGGAGCAGATCAACTCGATTTTTCTAATATTGATGTAACACAAAAACATAAAATAGATAATAAACAGCATCCAAGGGTAATTCTTGACGGAAAAGTTGTTAATAAAAGTATATTAGATACTTTAAGTTCTAATAAAATTGAAAAAGTAGAGATTGTAAAAGGCAAGAATGCTTTGAAGTTGTATAATGCACCAAATGGTGTAATTATTATTACTACTAAAAAAATGTAGGTTTTACATGGTATTAATAATAAAAAAGGGTTAGCATTTTGATAAAGCTAACCCTTTTTTTTGCAATTTATTTTATTTATCCTATTTCTTGAATTTGTTCATCTAACTCTAATTGTTTATCACTTTTATTTCCTTTCAACCACATTTTAAATTGTGTAATTAAGTAGAATAAAATAGGTACTACCACTAAAGTTAAAAATGTTGCTACAAACAGGCCGTAAATAACGGTCCAAGCTAAAGGTCCCCAGAAAATTACATTATCACCCCCCATATAAATTTTAGGATCAAATTCACTAAAAAGAGAAAAGAAATCGATATTTAAACCAATGGCTAATGGTATTAACCCTAGTATTGTGGTAATTGCGGTTAATAAAACAGGTCTTAAACGTGCTTTACCCGCTTTTACAACACTTTCAAAAAGATCTTCTTTTGGTAAATATTCGTTTTGTCCTAAACCTAATGCTTCCTTTTTTCTATCAATTAAAAGCTGTGTATAATCTAAGAGTACCACACCATTGTTTACTACAATTCCTGCAAGCGATATGATACCCATCATGGTCATCATAATTACAAAAGATGATCCAGTGATTACAATTCCGCCAAAAACACCAATAAAGCTTAAGAAGATGGCAATCATTATAATTCCTGGTTTAGAAACCGAGTTGAATTGGAAAATCAAAATAAAGAAAATCAATGCTAAACCTTTAAAGAATGCTCCACCTAAAAAAGCTTGCTGTTTGTTTTGTTCTTCAATTTGTCCAGTATAATCAATTTTAATATTTGCAGGTTTATCTGTGAAGTTTTTCATTTCTTCACGAATTTGATTTACCACTGCAGCAGCATCAACATAACCAGGTGCCAATTGAGAATATACAGTAACTACGCGTTTTGTGTCTCTATGTTTAATTGCGCTAAAACCAGAACTGTTACTTTGTTTAGCCACTGCAGATATTGGTACAGCTTTTACTTGACCTGTATTGTCTCTAAATGTTATTTTTTGATTGAATAACGCACTTTTGTTGTATCTAATATCCTCTTTAAAACGCACATTAATGTCGTAATCATCTCCATCTTCTTTATAAATACCTGCTTTTGCACCAAAAATTGCATTACGTAATTGTTGCCCAACTTGACCAGTTGCAACTCCCAATTCACCTGCTTTTTTACGATCTACAATCACTTTCATTGATGGTTTATCTTTGTTTACATCAATCTTTAACTCGTCAACCCCAGGTACATTTCTGGTATTTACATAAGCACGCATTTTTTCTGCGGTTGCAATTAATTCTTCATAATCATCACCTTCTAATTCAATGTTAATTGGTGCTCCAGTTGGTGGACCATTGGCATCTTTTTCAACAGAAATTAAAACACCTGGATAGACACCAGTTAAAGCTTCTTGTACTTTTTGTCTTAACTCTTCACTGTCTAAACCATTTCTGTATTTGTATTGACGCATTGAAGCCGTGATTTTCCCTTTATGTGGCATTTCTGCAGCAGAACCCCCATCTGTTTGCGGATTTCCAGCACCTTCACCTACTTGAGAAACAGAACTTTCTACCATAAAGTTACGATCGCCTTCCATATAAAGGCTTTGGTTTAAAATACCATATACACGTTGCTCAATTTCTTTGGTAATTTTGTTGGTTTGGTAAATGTCTGTTCCTTGAGGATATTCTATATACACTACAACTTGGTTTGGTTTGTTATCTGGAAAGAATTCAATTTTGGTTCTTTGCGTTCCTACAGACCATCCAAAACCACCAAAAGCCATAAATAAAAGAATAAATGTACCAATAGTAATTGCAATGGGTTTCCATCCTTTTAAGGCTGTTTTTAACGTTGTTTCGTAAGCATTTTCTAACCAAACTAATGTATTTCTTTGAAAGTAATTTGCTGCTTTTCTTAAAATGAATCTATATACCCATAACATAATTGCTGTAAAAACCATTACTGAACCTAAACCTCTAAATTCGCCACCAAAAACAAGAATTAATAGGCCAATTCCACCAATGATAGATGAAAGGGTTATGATTCTTTTTAGTGGCATATCTTTATCTTCTGTAGTCATAAATTGGGATACCAAAACAGAGTTAAAGAAAATGGCAACTACTAAAGATGAACCAAGTACAACCGAAAGTGTAATAGGGAAATAGATCATAAACTGACCAAAAAGACCTGGCCATAAACCTAAGGGAACAAAGGCTGCAACTGTAGTTACTGTAGATATAATAATAGGATATGCAATTTCACCAATTCCTTTTTTAGCCGCTTCAATTCTGGTTAAGCCTTCTTCATCCATTAAACGATACACGTTTTCTACGACTACAATTCCGTTATCAACCAGCATTCCAAGCCCCATAATTAGCCCAAAGAGAATCATGGTATTTAAGGTGTAGCCCATTGCACCAAGGATCATTAAAGACATAAACATAGACATTGGTATAGCAAAACCAACAAATAATGCGTTTTTAAAGCCTAAAAAGAACATTAAAACGGTTACTACTAAGATGATCCCGAAGATGATGTTGTTTACCAAATCATCTACTTGACCAATGGTTTTGTCAGATAAATCGTTAGTGATACTTACTTCTAAATCTGGTGGAAAATATTCTTTAATGGCATTATCTACCAAAATTTTAATTTCGTCTGCAGCAGCCACCATATTTTTACCAGCACGTTTTTTAACATCTAACATTACTACTTGTTTACCATCTTTTCTGGCAAAAGTTGTTTTGTCTTTTTCTCTAAAACTAACAGTAGCAATATCTTTTAAGTAGATTGCATTACCTTTTTCAGATTTAATTACAAAATCTTCAAGCTCAGAAGGTTTGTTAATTTCACCTAAAATTCTAATGGTTCTTCTTTGTCCGCTCGCAATTAAATTACCAGCAGAAGAGGTAATATTTCCATTTTGTATTGCACCAACAATATCGTTAAAACTTACTTCCATAGCCATCATTTTATAAATGTCTACAGCAATTTCAACTTCTCTGTCTTGAACCCCTCTAATATCTGCTTGTTTAACTTCTGTTAAATCTTCAATATCATCTTGTAAATACTCTGCAAATTCTTTTAATTTTTGAAGAGTATAATCACCAGAAATATTAATATTCAAAAATGGTACTTCTTCAGAAATACTTAAATCAAAGGCATTAGGATCTACTTTTGCACCATTAAATGTTGGCCAATCTTCGCCTGCTTTTTCAGTATCTAGTTTGTCTTTTACACGTTGTTTGGCAACTTCAACATCCATATCATCATCAAATTCTACGATAATCATAGAGTAATCTTCTTGAGACGTTGAGGTGATTTCTACAACACCACTCAAGCCTTTTAATTGATCTTCAAGCGGGTCTGTAATTAGTTTTTCTATATCTTCTGCTGTGTTACCAGGATATAAGGTACTGATGTAAATTTTGGTTTCTTTAATTTCTGGGAAATCTTCTCTAGGCATATTAAAATATGCAGAAATTCCAAGTACAAGAATCAAAAAGATAGCTACATACATGGTGGTTTTGTTATTAATTGCCCACGATGAAAGCTTAAATTCTTTATCGGTTTTTTTATTATTAGTCATTAGTTGATGGTTTTTAGACGATGGTTTTTAGACGTGAGTTAATTAAGACCATTGTTTTTAAATATTTTCTTAAACCTGATATCATTTTTGATAATTCAGTTAATTTTTCTTTAAATTGTTGATGTTCATCAACAGAAATATACTTTTGATTTTCTGCATAAATATCTAGTTTTTAGAGCTTAATCATTAACGACTAATCTTTACTTCTTGCCCATCTTTTACAGTTCTTGCACCAGCTTCTATCAAATAGTCTCCAACATTTACACCGCTTAAAATTTCAATAATGTCTCCTTGGGTTTTTCCAGTTTTTACAACAACTTGAGTAGCAATACCTTTATCACCTTTAATATTTTTAACTACATATACATATTGTTTGCCTTCTGCATTTTCTGAAATGATGCTCTGTGGAATTAATATTGCCTCTGGATTTAAGTAATCGTTAATTTTTAATTTTGCAGTTAAGTTTGGTTTGATACTTCTATCTTGATTTGGCACACCCACTTCTATACTAAAAGTTCTATTTGCAGGATTGATAAAATTACCTGTTTGACGCACTTTGGTAGTTAAAGTTTTACCCAAAACAGGAAAATTAATTGCTACAGATTTACCAGAAGTAATACTAGAAATGTAGGTTTCTGGCACATCAGCCTCTATAAACATGTTTCCTAAATTTACAATTCTAAAAACTTCTGCTCCAGGACCAGGAGAAACAACTGTTCCTTGATCTTTTATAACATCATCTATAATACCTGAAAAAGGTGCTCTAATGGTAGTTTTATCAAACTGTTTTTTTAATTGCGCCAAAGCATTTTTTTGAGCTTCGTAATTGGTTTTAGCTTGTAAGAATTGAATTTCTGAACCAATTTTTTCGTCCCACAATCTTTGTTGACGTTCAAAAGTAGTTTTTGCAAAAGCTGTGGTAGCCTCTAATTGCGCTACTTGTTGTGCCATACCACTATCATCAATTTTAGCCAAAGCCTGCCCTTTTGTAACGTTTTGCCCTTCTTTTACATAAACCTTTTCTAGCCTTCCTGCGATTTCTGGATAAATTAAAACGTTTTGTTTTGTTTTTACATTACCTTGTAATTCTAAATAATGGGTAAACACTTCATTTTTAGCTTTAAAAGCAGTTACTAAAGGCACTCTTTTAAGTGTGTCTAACTTTTCGATTTCTGTATTTAATAGTTTTATATGATCAGAAATTTCTTGTATTTTTTTATCCAATTCAGATTTTTTGGTTCTAATCTGTTTTAGGTTATTAGTAGCAATTATTTCCTCTATAGATTGCTCTTTCTTATCTCCTCCACAAGAAGATAAAATGAATAGTGCTAGTAGTAGTGAATATATTTTTCTCATTTCTGGTTTGGTTATTTAATTGGAATATTTAAGGCGTTTTCTAAAGTTGCTTTTTTAGCAATAATGTTTAACATGGCTTGCACGTAAGCATTTTGCTGAGAGTATAGTTGATTTTGAGCTTGTAGTAAATCGAAACTTGTTGTTATCCCCTCGTTGAATTTTATTTGCTGTTTTTTCTCAATTCTTTCAGCAAGATTTAGGTTTTTTTGTGCAGTTTGGTAATTATCGATACTTAATTGATAATCGCTTTTTGCACTTTGAGCAGCTAAACTTAGTTTTTGTTTGGTTTCTTCTAAACGAATATCTGCAGTTTCTAATGCAAATTTTGCTTGCGCCGTTTTTGCTTTTCTGCCAAAACTACTAAAAATTGGTACGTTTAAACTAATGCCTAATAATGAGGATTGAAACCAACGTTGTTCGCCTTTAAAAAATGTAAAACTGTTAGAGAAAGCTTGTGTACCGTAATTTACAAAAGCACTTAAACTTGGTAAATTTTTACTTTTTTCTAGTTGTACCATTAAACGTTTTGTTTCTCTATCGTTCTCAGCAATTTTAAAATCGATATGATTATCAATATTAAATTCTTGAACTAGTAGTTTTAAATCTGTATTTGCTAAAACTAAAGATTCAAGCGTATCTGTTAACACAATTTGAGTATTAATAGGATTTCCTAAAGCAATATTTAGCATTTTATAAGCAATGCTTTGTAACCTTTCAGAAGCCTTAACGTTATTTTCTAAGTTTCCCTTAATAATTTCAAACTGCTCTACATTTTCTTGCTCTGTCAAGCCGTTTTCATAGGCAACCTTAGTTTCTTTAAGAATTTTGTCATTTACTTGTTGGTTTCTTCTAAGAATTTCAAGACTTTTTTCGGTAACCAAAATGTTTCCGTAAGCATTAATAACAGCTTCTCTAGTAAGTAGTTCTGTTTTTTCTTTGGCTTGTTGAGAAATTTTTAGAAAGGTTTTAGATGCCTGTAAACCTACTAAGTAAGAACCGTCGAAAAGCAATTGCGTTAAAGTTACTGAAGCATTTACGTTTTGTTTTGTACCAAATATAAATTCTTCGTTTACGCCATCACCATTAATATCAGCAACACTTATAGGTTGTTTAATGAAATTTTGATAATCTATGCTTCCATTAATTTGTGGCAATCCAATTGTGGTAGTTTCCCAAACGGTTTCTTTGGCAATTTTAATATCGTTTTCTGCAGCTTTAGCATTATAACTATTGGTTAACGCAAACTTTATGGCTTCGTTTAAAGAGAATTCCATAGGTTTTTCTTGCGCATTTAGCGTTAATGAAAATGCAAAAAAAGAAATGATGTATATGTATTTCTTCATTTATAATTGGTTGTTTTTTAATTGGTGTTCTAGTTGTTGTATTCCTTTTGCTGTGCAAATACCTCTTAAGTGATATTCTAAGTAATAATTCATTATTGTTTTCATAGAGTAATTTTTTAGTGGAAATAAATCTTTATTTTTTATGCTGGTCATTCCATTAAAATAAATGCGCGATATAAATTCAAAATCGATGTTTTTTCGATACACTTTTAACTCAACACCATATTTTAGATTTTCAACAATACAACCTTGCATAATATGAAACTGTTTTTGTTTTAACGATTCATATATTTTAGGATAATATTTTTGAAGTTGATATTGAGGAGAAGATTTTTCGTCTTTTAAATGCGTCATTACAAATTCTTTAATATAAAAAAGCTCATCTATAGGGTTTTCTTTTAAAGCACAAATTTTATCAATACCATCAGAAATTACACAAAAAGTATGCTTAGTAACAGCATCTACCAATTCAGTTTTATTTTTAAAGTACTTGTAAATTGTTTTTTTAGAAACCCCTAAAGCACTCGCAATTTCATCCATAGTAACACTCTTAAAACCCAAGTTTAAGAATAGTTCATTTGATTTTTCTAAAATCTTTTGTCTCATAATTCTCGGCAAAAGTACAACAGGAAACTATAGAAACAAAAAAAGTTTCCAAAGTTTTAATGTTTTTTTAACATTTCGTTAAAAAAATAAAAATGGTTTACTGTATTTTTACAAAAAATTACACATTTGGATATTTTACATTATCAGCAAGCGTTTTTAAAATACTTAACATCAAAAAAATGGGTTCAAGAACCTAAAAATTTGTACGAACCTGTAGATTATATTTTACAGTTAGGAGGTAAAAGAATAAGACCAGTTTTAGCGTTAATGGCTGCAGATATTTTTGGTAAAGATTACCAAGAAGCATTACCAGCAGCTTTGGCAATTGAGGTTTTTCATAACTTTACTTTGGTGCATGATGATATAATGGATGATGCGCCTTTAAGAAGAGGAAAACCAACGGTTCATGAAAAATGGGATATTAATACTGGGATTCTTTCTGGTGATGCAATGCTAATTTTAGCGTATCAATATTTTGAGAATTACGCACCTGATGTATTTCACAAATTGGCAAAATTATTCAGTAAAACAGCTTTAGAGGTTTGTGATGGTCAACAATTAGATGTTGATTTTGAAACTAGAAATGATGTTACTATTGATGAATATATCAATATGATTCGATTAAAAACATCGGTTTTAGTAGCAGCTGCTTTAAAAATGGGCGCAATTGTAGCAGAAACTAAAGATAAAAATGCTGACTTAATATATGATTTTGGTTTAAATTTAGGTTTGGCTTTTCAATTACAAGACGATTATTTAGATACGTTTGGAGATCCTGATACTTTTGGGAAACAGATTGGTGGTGATATTATAGAAAATAAAAAAACGTACCTATACTTAAAGGCTTTAGAGGTTGCTAATGAAGATGATCAGCAGAAACTAGCCTATTTTTATAGAAAAAAATTAAAAGATAATTCAATTAAAATTACAGAAGTAACTAGAATATTTGAATTGAACGATATTCCTATTTTAATTAAACAGCAAATAGAAACTTATACAGAAAAAGCGTTTAATACTTTACTAAAAATGCATATTAGCGAAGCAAATAAACAAAATTTAAAGAATTTTGGTTTGTGGTTGATGAATAGAACTGTGTAATGAAGTGAAGTTCTTTTGGCATTTGCTAAAGGAATTGTGTAGAAATTGTAGTTTCTGATAAAAAATAAATTTAGGCTTCAATAAATTCTAAATTTATTTGCAAATAATTTAAAATTAATAGTACATTTGCAAACCAAAATTATAGGTCCTATAGCTCAGTTGGTTAGAGCACCTGACTCATAATCAGGTGGTCCATGGTTCGAGTCCATGTGGGACCACTTTAAACACTCTTAATCTATTGATTTTGAGTGTTTTTTGTTTTTATTTAAAATATTTGTGTCGGTAATTGTGTCGGTATTTTGATTTTTTTTACCCATCAAAACCATTAACAAAGGTTTCTACAAAGCCAATTATTTTTCTAATTAAGTTATCGCCAACCTTTTTTCTTTTTAGTACAGATGGTTTTTCCCCTTCTATTAAATCCAAAACTTCTTCTCTTAATGGCTCTCTTTCAGCGAAAAGATAATCTTCAATTAGTTTTTGTGTTTTTGTTTTCTCTAATTTTTCTTCTATTACCAAACTGTTAAAAGCCTTCTGTTGCTCTTCGTTCCAATATCTTTCAAATTCTTCTGGAATTGTTTCTGTATCTTCTATTTTTGGTAAATTGTCTAATATAAATCGTTCTATAAGTTCTCTTTTGCTTCTTAAGTGCGCTTCACCTGCCATTAAATCGAGAATCTCTTTTTGCTTTTTTGCTTTCTCTTCTTTTTTACTTTCTTTTAAAATACCTAATAACTTTAAAATGTAATTTACATTTATTTCATCTCTATGAATTAATTCTAATTCAAAATCAACATCATCAAGAATGGAAACTTTTTCTTTTTGTGTATCACTTTTAACCTTATCATGTAAGTCAAGATATTTGCTTTTGTAATCTTCAAATTGTTGACTTTCCATTGCTAAATCTTCCCAAGTAAAATCAGCAAAAGAGGTTAAGATATTTTTAATACGCATTAAGTTTCTAAATGCCTTTATAAATTCTAATTCATCTTCCTCGCTTACTAAATCATTAACACTATTTACAGTTGGTGTAACTTTTATAAGGTTTGTAAAAGCATCATTAAATTGTTGTACATAATCTTCAATAGGTTTCATTATAATAACCTCTATTGCTTCTTTATTACTAAACAATGTAATTGCTTGATCTGTTGCCTTTTTTAGATTGCGAAATGCTACTATATTTCCTTGTGATTTTTGCTCGTTAATTATTCTGTTTGTTCTTGAATAGGCTTGTATTAAACCATGATATTTTAAATTTTTATCTACATATAAAGTATTTAAACCAGGACTATCAAAACCTGTTAAAAACATATTTACTACTAATAGAATATCAATTTTACGTTCTTTAACTTTTTTAGAAATATCATTGTAATAATTGTAGAAAGATTGACTGTCTTTAGTAGAGAAATTTGTGTTAAACATATCATTATAATTACTGATATATTCATCTAAACTTTCTCTACTATGTTTATTCATTCCATACAAAGCAGGCGATTCTTCGACCACAGAAACTTCTTCTGGAATAAAACCATTTGCATCTGCATCTTCTTCGTTAGCAACATAGCTAAAAATGGTAGCAATTTTTAAATTGTGTTTACCTTCTTCTTTTTTCTTCTGGAATAAATCGTAATATTTAATTAAGGTTTTTACACTACTTACACAGAACATTCCTGTAAATTCTTTATTGTGAGTTTTACGTTTATGATGTGCTAAAATATAATCTGCAATTTTATCCAAACGTTTTGGAGATTCCATCAACTCCTTTGTGTCTATATCTTCAACCTCTATATCTACATTGGTTTCTGCATCTTCTTTTTGTTTGTATTTACCTACATATTCAATGGCAAATTTTAAAACATTTTCATCTTTAATGGCATCTGTAATTACATATTTATGCAAAGATTCTCCAAATAATTCTTTCGTAGTTCTTTTGCCTAATTCGTTTTTAACGGCATTGTCTGCAAATATTGGGGTTCCTGTAAAACCAAATAGTTGATTGTTCTTAAAAAATGCTTTGATACGATTATGTGTATCGCCAAATTGACTTCTATGACATTCATCAAAAATGAAAACAATTCTTTCATCTTGTAGTTTTTCCATTTTACTTAAATACTGATTTTTACTAATGGCAGTATTTAGTTTTTGAATGGTAGTAACTATTAACTTTGTATCGTTAGAAAATTGTTTTACTAATGCTTTTGTATTGTCTGTTCCATCTATAGAACCTTTACTAAAACTATTAAACTCTTTTGTTGTCTGATAATCTAAATCTTTTCTATCTACAACAAACACCACTTTTTTTACTTGTGGCATATTCATAATAATTTGACTTGCTTTAAAAGAAGTTAATGTTTTACCAGAACCTGTAGTATGCCATATATACCCATTGTTATTTGAATTTTTTACTTGGTCTATAATTGCTTCTACTGCATAAAATTGATAAGGTCTTAATACCATTAATATTTTATGCGTTTCATTTAGCACAATATATTTACATATCATTTTAGAGATATGACAAGGCTCTAAAAATTCACTTGTAAATCCGTTTAAGATGTTTGTTAAACGTTTGTTGTTTTTATCTGTCCAGAAGAAAGTTTGCTTAAAAGATTGATTTTTATTATTAGCATAGTATTTTGTGTTGACACCATTACTAATAACAAAGATTTGAACGTATTGAAATAAGGCAGATTTAGCACCAAATGAATGTCTTTGATAACGATTAATTTGATTGAAAGCTTCTTTCATTTCCAATCCTCTACGTTTTAATTCTATTTGAATTAAAGGCAAACCATTTACTAATAAAGTAACATCATATCTATTTTTGTATGCGCCTTCTATTGTTACTTGATGTGTTACTTGATATTGATTTTGACACCAATGATTGGTATTTAGAAACTCGAAATACAAATTATCTCCATTATCTCTAACAATATGTTGTTTTTCTCTTAATGTTTTAGATTTCTCGAATACAGAACCTTTGCTTAAAATATTTAAAACACGCTCAAACTCTTTTTCTGAAAATTGAATTTTATTGTGTTTTTCTAATTGTTTTTTAAGATTTATAACTAATGCTTTTTCATCTTCTACAACTACTTTTTCGTAACCTAATGTAACTAATTGTGCAACTAATTTATTTTCTAATACTTGTTCTGATTGTGTACTCATTTCTTTTTTAGCTTTTTTAAAACATAAGGACAAACATTATTATTTTGTTAATAATGGCACTAATATTGTTAATAACTCAAATAATATTATATATTTGTGCTGTTCTTTACCTTTGGTAAGGAATTTACAAAGGTCTTAAACGTTGAACCAGCTAATCAACGTTTTTTTTATGCCCAATCTGGACTGTTTTTAATTTTCTTTAAATTTTCATCACTATTTACTTCATAAGCTGTAATAAATCTTGCTTTGTTTTTAGCGAAAATTTTAATCACTACTATATAGTTACCCTTTACTAAATTTACTCTACTAGAATCCGTGTAAGTTTTTTTATTTCTATCCCAACCTTTTTTTCTAATCGAAGCTGGATCTAATAAAGTATCTTTTATCCAATAAATTTTTTCTAATCTGTTTAATGATAGGATAGATTTATCTTTTTCTTTTCTGCTATGGCTTTCATAAAAACAATGGTCAAACATAGATGAGAAGAATTTTACTTCTATATTATCAAAAGTTATAATTGGTTGATTACAATATTCTACAGACCAGATTTCTCTTAATTCTGCTTCTGTAAACTTATAGGATTTAATTTTTTTATACGCCATTACCAACCACCTTGAAGATTAATTTTAAATACATTAAACTTCTCTTCCCATTTTGGAGTTGGTGCAATTGTATTACCTAAATATGTGTTTTCTATATGAGTTATTAAACCAATTTTTGCTGTGCTTGTAATTTCTTTATTAAATTTTGCATTGGTTAACCCTGTAAGAATATCTGCTAATTGAATACCTAAAGATTGTTCTGAAGGTAAGCCTTGTACTTGTGGAATACCAGAAGTAAGATTTGAATAATCTAATGAGTTACGAAGCGATTTTAAACGATTTTTATCTCTATTAATTTTTAAATCTACAAATATGTTGTAATTATTGTAATCAAAAATCCAATGATGTAATAATTGGTAATAAAATTTATAAAAACCAAGTTCTATATCTTTATTATTAAAAACATAATTATCTACTTTGTCTGATTCTACTAATATTGTTCTAAAACGCAATTGTTCTGTTTGAAAAAAGTAGTCTAAAATTTCTTCGTATAAATTATAAAATTTAGGAGAAACTTTATTCCATTTTAATTCTCCATAAACATTATGTTTTTCTTTTATAACATTCATATGTTCTTTGAAAATATCTCTATAATCAGCAGGCATCCAAATGCCACCAATTGCAGTATAAAGGTGTGCTTCTTTATGAGTTAAAGCTTCTAAGCCACTTTCATCACAATACACTTCAAAGTTCATAATCTTCTATTTTTAACGGTTCGTATAAAAAACGTAGGGCAGTTATTAAGCACTATTATTTCGGTTAATTTGCTAATTTAATTAATATTCACAGACTTTTCGTTTAAACACAAATGCACTTTATTTTTCTTCAAAGATTTCAGGAATCGTAGGATATGAAGATATAAGACCTAAAATTTTAGGCAAATACCATTCGCGACAAATGTCTTCATACATTGTACCTAGATTACTCAATTGATGCCATAAAACAATTACTTTATCTCTAAGTTCTGTCCATTCTATATCATCTTTTAACAATATTTCTTTAACAATTAAAATATCTTTTTTTGCTTGTGGTAGTACAATCCATTCATTGTGTTCCCAAACGTCAAGGTCTTCTATTTGAGAAATAAAATACAATAGTTGATTTTTGATTTCGTCTTTTTCATATTTTTTATTTTTTTCATTTTCATCTCTATAAGTCCATACAGGATAATCCTTCTTGTTAAACAAGTGATTTACTTCATTTTTTTGGTAAGATGTCTTTGAAAATAAAGCAAGTAATTTTGCCCTTTTACCATAAAATTTAAATGCATTATTTGTGATATGTTGATTAGATAATTTGTTTAAAGTAGGAATTGTAATAGTTAATGATTTTTGTTCGGTATAGTTTGGTGTCTTTGGTAGTATTATTTTATCAATGTAATCATTAAGAGATATGAAATAAACCTCTTCACTTTTTATGTCAACTACGAAAAGTAATACTGAAACACTTCCTCCCAAACATTGGAATGTATAAATAGAGTTAGTGTCAAATGGATATTTTATAACTTCAGTTTTGGTGTATATTTTTCTATTTTCTTTCCAAACTCCTTTAGCAACATTTCCTACTTCAAATATTTTCTTGACTTTACTTTTTAAGTGTTTCACAGATTTCACTTGTACATAGATGAATTCCCCTAATGTTTCAGCAATATCTTGATCAACGATTTCAAAAAGTTCAATGACTAAATCAATACCATAATCGGGTCTGTTAAATTCACGAATTACCCAATGTTTTGGTATTTGTTTTTTTATTATTTCATAAGACTTGTCTTCCATCATATGTTGGAGAACTCTCTGCTTTTTTCTTGTCATTGTTTTTTTAGTGAAGCACAATGTTATTGTTTTATTTTCTCTCTTATAATAAAGTTTTAAAGTCAATGTCTGTATTAGGGGGCTCAAAATTTTCTTTTACAGTATAAACCTCTTGTATTTTATCTTTTGCAATGGACGAAGTAACAAAAAATGAATGTTTAGTTTTTGTTTTATAACCACCTTTTAATGTCAGTTTATTGCAATAATAATTCAACATTATTGTTTTGTCATTACAAATTAAATCTCCAATTGCGAATATTTTATCAAGTTCTGTTTGTGAGTTAATTTTAGTGAAATATTCTTCTACTTCGGCTCCAAATACCTTTTTCATGTTTTCAATTATTGTAATTTTTTTTTCATTCTTTAGGTTTTTAAAATTACTCAGAATTTTGAACAAAAAATCTCTACTGTCAATAACTACATTTTCTATATTAATTTTAGCTTTTATTATAAGTGTTTTTTTATCTTTTAAATTTCTCAAAGCATAAATTTTCGCACATGTTTCATCTCCAAAACATAATACAGGAATTTGATTTGAAGTTTCAATATCATTTTTTCTTGAAATTATTTCCTGAGTTTTGAGGCTTTTATGTTTATATTTTATATCATAAATTTTATCGGTAAAATTGTTGTTAAAAATTAATCCATCTGTTATAATACTTTTACGAATCTCTTCGAATTTTTCTTTCTCAACTTGTATTCCTCTGTATAAAATTAGTTCCATAGATATATTTGTCAACTTCTTTTAAACAAACATTTGTTGCAACAACCCTTTTTTATATGTTTTTGTTTGTGCAATTTTTTGGTTTACAATTGCGATGTTTTTATCGATTGTTGATAAGAAATTAGCAATTTTAATTTGTTCTTCTTTAGTGGGTAATTTTATTGTTATAGCCTTAAAAGATGACATATCTAAATTTCTTCTTACAACGCTTGCACCTTGTTCAGAAGCTTGTGAGTATTCATAAAGCATTCTGTTTGTAAAAAGTAAATACTTACAAAAACTGAATGAGGTAAGGCTTTTATTGAAATCGAAGATTTTATATGATGGAGATACAATACCAATTTCAAAATCACAATTAATATTAATATTTCCCATCCATAAATTTTGAGGACTAAAAACTAATTGGTATCGTTTTATTATTTTATAACCAGCATTATTTTTGCTTGCAATATCTCTATTAAAGTAATCACTTTGATTAAATAAACCTTTAGCTGTTGAGGATAAAATTGCGTGTTGATTTGAAGTCGTTGATTTATCATTGACTTCAATTAAAATATTATCCAATGTTGATTTCTTCCAATCAGGAAAAGGGTTACCATTTTCATCTTTAAACCTTAATTCTTGTTTAAATATTTTCTGCAAAACACCTTTTTTGTAATGTCCTAAAATTGTTTTCTTTTTTTCTAAAATTTGTATTTGTTTGTCTATTGAAGATAAAAAATTGGCTACTTTTCGTTGTTCATAAAGAATAGGTAGATTTATTTTTAATTGTTTTAAATCAGAATTATATACATTGCTTATACTAACTCCTTTAGCTAATTTGGCAATTTCAATTTTTAACTTGTTATTTATATAATAAGCAACATATTCTTGAGAATAAGTGTTTTCTTTTTTAGGCTTTAATATGTTTATAGTTCTACCAATAGCTACATTTTCAATAGTTAATGCAGATGCAGAACTAATATCTAAAGGATCTTCTCCAGCAGATGGTAGTAAAATTTCATTTCCTTCACTAAAAAGTAGTTCTTCTTTTTTTAGGTTCGTTTTATTAATAATTTTATCTATTACTTCATTGTACAAATGATATAACTCACCATATCTTACACAGGGAGTTTCAAAACTTGGAGAAGCTTCATTTTGTTTAATATTTTTACCTGTTGAAAATATAAAAATATCAGCAAACAGTTTTTTATTATAATCACCTTTTTCTTTAAACTTATTAAAACGTAATTTAGGAACTAACCTTTTTTCTTTAGTCATTTTAAAAAGGAGTTTTAATTTTTAATTCCTTACAAAAAGAAGCAATTAACGTTTCGTTTTCTTGTAATTCTATATCTAAACCTTGTATTTCAGTGGCTATAGTTTCAATGTCAATTTGCGCTTCTTCCTCAAACGTATCTACATAACGTGGTATGTTTAAATTGTAATCATTTTCTACTACTTCTGCAAGTGTGGCTTTATAACTGTATTTATCTTCTTCTAAACGTTCTCTATAAGTAGACACAATTTTATCAATATCATTTTCACTTAATTGGTTTTGTGTTTTTACTTTCTCAAAATGGGTACTTGCATCTATAAACAAAACATCTTCTGGGTGTTCTCTACATTTTTTAAAAACCATTATACAAGTGGGTATGCTTGTACCATAAAAAATATTGGCAGGCAAACCAATTACAGCATCTAAATAATTACGGTCTTCTATTAAATATTTTCTTATATGTTGTTCTGCACCACCTCTAAATAATGCGCCATGTGGTAACACCAAAGCCATTGTGCCATTGTCTGCTAAATGATATATCATATGTTGTACAAAGGCAAAATCTGCTTTACTTTTGGGTGCTAATTTTCCATATTGGCTAAATCTGTCATCAGAGGTAAATAAGGCGTTTGCAGACCAATTTGCAGAAAAAGGTGGGTTGGCAACTATGGCTTCAAAACGCTCGTTTATATGTTGTGGGTATTCTAAAGTGTCTTCTTGTTTTATATCAAATTTACGATAATGCACGTCGTGCAAAATCATATTCATACGTGCTAAATTGTATGTTGTTCTGTTTAATTCTTGTCCGTAAAAATTGGTAACTTCTTTAACTTCTTTAGCAACTCTTAATAGAAGTGAACCAGAACCACAAGTTGGGTCGTACACCGATTTTAATTTGCTTTTGCCTGTAGTTACAATTTTTGCCAACACCATACTTACTTCTTGTGGTGTATAAAATTCGCCTGCTTTTTTACCTGCACCACTTGCAAATTTTCCTATTAAATATTCGTAAGCATCACCCAAAACATCTAATTCTGTGTTTTCTAATTTAAAATCTATTTTATCTAAATGCGATAATACTTTTGCAATAATTTCATTTCTTGCTTCTGGATTCTTCCCTAATTTGGTAGAGTTTAAATCCATATCTTCAAAGAGGTTATCAAAATCATCTTCACTATCAGTTCCCATTGTAGAAAGCTGAATGTTGGTTAAGATTCTTTGTAAGTCTTCTAAAATAAAATTAGGTGTATCTTCTACATCGCTATTTCCTCTTTTGGCAACTTCGCTAAATAATTCGCTTGGTTTTAAAAAGTAGCCTAAAGATAAAAGAGCATCTTCTCTAATGGCTTCTATATATTCTTTTCCGTTTTCTGTATTTTCATCTATATCTGTAAATTTTATGCCATCTGGTTTTAAGATGTTGTTAGCATACAATTCCATTTTTTCTGCTAAATATTTATAGAAAATAAAACCTAATATGTAATCTCTAAACTCATCTGCATTCATTTTGCCACGTAAAGTATTGGCAATATTCCATAGTTGTTGTTCGAGTTGTTTTTTGTGGTCTTCTGACATTCTTATTAGCTCTTTTTATTTGAACCTTAAAAATAGAATATTAATTTTTAAAAGGGTACTAAAATCGTTCTGTTTTACTTAAAGTACAATTCTAATAATTTTTTGAGCTATTGCTATTTATTTGCTGATTTAAAGAAAAATTCTAATAATATTGTGTGTGGCTTTATGTTTGCAAAGCGGTTGTTTTATGTTTGCTTGTTTTTTGTAGATGTATTTAAAGTGTTGTTTTTTAGGTGTTTGTATTTGTTTTGGCAATTCTATAGGTTTGCAAAATGTTTGCTTTATGTTTGCTCGTTTTTAATTTTATATATGGATATTGTTTAATTTACAATAGTAGTAGAGTGTAGCAATTGAGTAATTATAAGTGTTTTTTAAACAATGACTGTATTGTTTGTCGGTTTCCTTTTCTGAGTATTTCTCATTTATTCTACTGATTATATGAAAATATACTCTGCCTGTTTCGCCAAACTCATTAGCAATACTGCAACCAATAGAAAACCAATTATCATAACTAGCTGTTATATCAATTCTTTTAGATTGAATTAAATTGATGCATTTTTCAACTTTGTTTTTTGTCGATTCAGAATGGTTTGTAACGAAATGATTATAAGAAAAGGGTTTTTTCTTTTCTTCTTTTAAAACTTGATTGAATTTTTCTGCTGAATGATTAAAATAAGCATCATTATCATAAGAATAACCCCGAAGTCTTGCAACGTCTTTGCAATTTTTATCAATATTAATTCCTAAATATTTAAACTTTAATAAAAGTGCTTCGAAATGTTGTTTATGTTTTGTTGGTTCGCTTATCGGAATTAAACCCCAATAACCATTTCCAGAAACTGATAAGCCACAATAAGCAACCTCTTTTATATTGCTAATTTGTTGCTTTAAATCTCCATAATTTTTAATGTGAGTATTATCTTTAAAATCAATGTCAATTTGCATAAATCCTGAATGTGTTATCAAACTTTTTGAGTTTCTTTTTGAGAATAAACCGCTTGGTGTTATTGCGGGAAGTTTAGATTTTAAATTCTTTTTTAAGTTTTCATCTTTAGTAGCTCTTATTTTCTCTACTTCAGAACAATATTTTTTCGAGCTTAACCAAGTTAATAAATTAATATTTTTTGATTCTGTTGCTAAATAGCTGGCAAAGCAACTTATTTGAATGTCGAGTATTGATTTTTTTTTCATTTTACTTATTTTACTTACCCTATTACCTAGCCCAGTAATAGCTTTAAATTTTATATGATGAATACCTTACCTTTCTTACCCAATTTTTTAAACAGAGGTAACATTGGGTAACTTTAGGTAAGAATGATTTTTAAGATATAACCTACAGAAATATAATGTTGTAGTGGTTTTTAAGTTTTAAGGTAATAAGGATAGGGTTAATTTGAAGAAACTTTAAAACTATTTTCAAATGATGAATTTATTTTTTCTACAAAATAACCATAAACTCCTGCCTGCTTAACTCTTTCAAAACCTATTGCTTTTAGTGCTTTTCCAACACCTATAGAATGAAGTCCTTGCAAAGAAGATTGTGCTTTTATAGAAACCAAAACTTCTGTTGCTGTTAGGAAAGTTACATTCGTTCCTGTTGTGTTTTTAGGTATTTTGAAAAATTTATTAATGAGTTCTCTTTCTGGACTCATAATTGTGTATTTTTCATTTCTCTTTTCATTTTCGATAACATCTTGTGGATTGAAAATTTCATTAAAATTTTTATCTTTTGATAATGCATGTGCTTGTATCCAAAGATTATCGATGTTAAAATCTGTCTTGTAATTCCAATCAACGTTTCTAACAGAAAAGACGATCCACCTAACAGAGCCTGTTTCATCCTGTAAAAAGGTGCTTTTATTAGTAGAGCCTATAAAAGATGCAACTCTATCGATAATTGAGTTTTTCTTATCATAAGGTAGTCTTTCGTTAATTTGTTCTTTAGAGAAAAAAGCTTTTAAATGATTTATTTCTCGTTTCGATAAAACAGCTAACTCGTCTAAATTAATCAAGAAATTTTTACATAATAATATTCGAGCATCTTTGTCATTACTAATATCTTCAGCAATAAATTTTGATAATTCTGGAGGACACAAATATCGACACCAAGAACTTTTTCCAATGTTTTGAGCATTCCCATCATCACTTAAAATAAAAGCCTGTTTGTTAAAATATGCAGGAATAGTTGCGCACTTTACAGTTCTAACAATCCATTTTTTGAAAGAATGATTAAAATCCTCTCTTTCGTTTTCGTCTGCTAGCTTAATGTAATTTAGAAACTCGCTGATGTAATCTGTTTTACCGTCCCATTTTGGTAAGTTGCTGAAGTAATCTTTAATCGGATTAAATTTTTCAGGAAAATCTGATTTTAATATTGATATTAAAGAGTTCATAGGAATATTAATCCCTTTTTTCTTTAGTTCTACAAATAGAGCGTGTTCATTTAATGTTTTCCATTGATTTTCATTCTTAATACTCGTTTCTATATCAATGGTAATTTCATTAAAACGAAAGTCGTAGTTTTCAGATAGATAATCTTCTGTAATATGAAAAATAGTATTGCCTGTCTTGTTTTCTTTTTGACTATTTAAACTAAAACCAGCTTCAATATTTACATCTATTTTATTATCTTGCGTTAGATTTTTAACCGAATCTTGGGTGCTACTTGTAGTGCCCTTTTTTTTTGATTTATCCATAACTAATTGTTGATTTTAGTTAATGCACTTTCTACTTGGGCGCGTTTAAATCTTTTTTTGTTTCCAATCCTGTAAGCTGTGAGTATGCCTTTTTTAGTCCATATATCAACGCTAACAAGTGATATTGAAAGAATTTCGCCCACCTCTTTTCTGGTAATCCAAATGGTAGGTTCTTTTGGTTGAAAGTTTTCTTTAAATCTATCAAAGATTTTTTCAACTGCTTTTGAGATACTCGCAGTTAAGTCTTCTTGATTTGTGTGGTGTACTTGGGTAATTTTTTGATTTGCCATAATTTTCTGAGTTTTAATTATTGGCAAATTTGTAGTAAGTTTTACTATTTAGTGTTATTGGGGTAACCCCATCGCTTACCCCAAGGTATCTTTTATGAGTTTTTCTACGTCTATTAAATCCTTTTTAAACCTTGGTGTCTGTTGTGATGGTTTCTTTTCCAATAAATCTAAACCATCTTTAGTGTTATCGTAATTTCTGTCAATTAGATAGCTAATTAATCTTGCTTTTTTAGTCTTATCATAACTTTCCCAATCTTTAATAATACGAATATTATCTAATAATATTAGCTTTTGATTTGTAGTTAAAGTTTTTTTGTTTTTGGTTAAATTTGCAGGCTGTTGATTTTCAAGTTTTATTAACTCTTTGTTTATAAATTCAATTGTTTTCATTGTCCTAATGAAAGAAATCCAAGAGTAAATATGTGGATTAATTGAATACATTTCATCACTATTGATGTAATTTTCTAAAGAGGTATTTTCTATTAAATAAAAAGCATAAAAACCGTCATTAATAAAAACATATTCTTTTACAAAAGGTATAAATTTTTTATTTCTTATATCAAGATTTTTATCTTCTGTAATGTAGGAAAGTGCTAGGGGATTTTCTTTTATTTTTTTATTTAATTTTAGTAGTTCCTTTTTTAAAATTTTCTTTTTTTCTTTTTTAAAATTTATACCAGTTAACTTAATTTTTATATTATTTATATCCCATTGATGATAACCAGTTCCATAGTGATATTTATTTTTATACTCATTTAGTAAGTACATTTCATTTACAAATTCTGAATTAAGATAGTATTTTTCGTTTAAATACTCACATTCAGTTTCTGGGTAAGTCAAATCATCTTTTATATATATGTTATGCTCAAAATAATTTTTTGGTATGCTTAGTTTATTTTTAATCATTTCATTTTTAAGGTATTTTTCGTCATCCATATAACTTAATATCCCAAAAAACTTTATATCACAACCGATTTCTTCTTCAATTCTTTTTGTATAATTTGTAATCATCATATTCTATATTTTCAAAGCTTATTTTTTTTGGTTTTGGTACATATTTTCTCCCATTAGAATTATAGTTAAACAATTTCTAATTTAGTTTTCTTTTGAAAAAAAGGATTCTCTGCAATTTTAACAGCCCTTTCATCGGCTGTAATTTTTATATAATTTCTAAAGGTTTTTAGTGAAGTATGCCCACTTATTGCCATAATATCAATTTCTGGCATTCCTGCAAGGTATGCATTGGTGCAAAAACTACGTCTAGCAGTGTGATTTTTAATTAAATCGTATTTAGGAAGGTTTTTAGTTATTTTCTTACCTCCTTTTATTGAAGTTATTGTAATATTTTCTTTTATTTTAGCTTTGAAACCAATTTTACTTAAAGAATCATTTATTTTTTGAGCATACATCTTTTTAGGTGGATGCCCACCATTTTTAGCTAGGATTTTTTCTACTTCTGGATGTAATGGAATAGGTAAATATTTACCAGTTTTTTTTACTATAACTTTAAAAATTCTTTTTCCTTGATGTGTAGAAATATTTTCTTTAGTCAATCCATTAAAATCTGAAACTCTTAATCCTGTAAAAGCACCAATAATAAATAAATCTCTTGCATTGTCTAATATTGGTTCGTCTTTAAGATTTAAAGCAATGATTTTGTTGAGTTCTTCAATGTTCAAATAGATTTGCTCGGAAGTTCCTGTTGGTTTCATAAAACGCTTGTTTCTGAAAGTTAAATTTGTATTTAAACCTTCTTCTGTTGCTTTGTTCATAAACATTTTTAAAACCTTTATAAACTTGCCAATGGTATTTATTGAAAAGTCTAGTTCTTCAAGGTAGTTAACGAAAGCATAATAGAAATCTAGGGTAATTGTATCAAAGGTAATTTCATAATTATTTTCTTTTTCAAAAGATTGTATTAGTTCTAATACTCTTTTGTAATCGTGCAATGTTCTATCAGATATTTTTGCGCCTGTACTTTCAATAATTCTGTTTTCAGATTGTTCAATAAACTTATCAATGAAAGGGTAGAAGGTAAGTTCCTTTTCAATAACAACAATCTTTTTACCAAAGAAAACATCGATATCTTCTTTTAATAATTCAGTAACTTTCTGATTACTGTAAGTTTTGTAGTTATTTATTTTTTCGAAAACGAAAGAATCGAATTCAGAAAGTTTACTATTAATACTATCTTTTATTGAAGATGCAGATGCAACATTTCTAACTTTTTGGTTTCTTTCGTCCCAAAATTTAGGAAGTATTTTAGATTTTGTTGCTCCTCGTAACCTATCTTTTGCTGATAAGTGAATATCATAATAAATAGATACTGGTTTTATTGCTTTTTTATTTCGCAATAAAAATTTAACTGATGCCATAAGAAATGATTTTTAACCATTTCAAAGATAAAACAATTATTTTTTTGTGTCGGTTTTTGTGTCGGTTTTTTATTGGATTAAGTTTTTCTAAGTTTTACTGTATTGTGGTTTTTTTCAATAATAGTAAGGGTTTTGGTCATTTTTAATGAAGTTTAAAAAAGTAAAAAAACAGTATTTTTAAGTCCATGTGGGACCACTTATAATTTTCAAGCACTTACAGAAATGTAGGTGCTTTTTTATTACTTTATAGTTAAATAAGTTCCTTTAAAGCTTTGGTTTAAAACCATCATCACTAAAGGTTTATTTTTAGCTTCTCTTTTAACCTCTATAGATGCTTTTCCATTGGCCATTTCTATAGATTCACTTCCAGTTGGCGTGCCTAAACTTTTTAAAGTTTCTCCACCAGACAAACATTGAAAATATACTCTATTCTCATAGTCTAAGCAACGTAAACCTTTACTATCTTCAGCAATTGCAGTAACCAAATAGTTTCCGTTTTCTAACACTTTGTACATGAGTTTTAATTTTTTTGCTTTACCGTTTTTTGTGTATCTATAGTTGATTTTCAATGCATCTGAAACTGTTTTTCCATCAGCAGTTTTTCCAACAGAAACTAAGGTGTTTTCCCCTTCTTTAAACTGTAAATTCCAATTTAAACCAGCAGCAGGAAAAGCTTTGGCATTTCTTTTCTTAGTACCTAAGGATTTGCCATTTAAAGAGAGTTCAACTTCTGGGCAATTACTATACACACTAACTTCTCTAGCCAAACCTTTTGGGCCTTGTCTTTCTGTCCAAGTATGCGATTCTATATAAGTAAAAGGTTTTTTGCTCCAATAACTTTTAAAAACATAAAAAGCGTCTTTTTTATTTCCAGCTCTATCCACTAGTCCTTTTTGATTCATATACGGAATTGCATTTTCTGGTCTTAAAGGCGTTCCAAAATCTTTAAAAGCCCATTGTGCATTGCCTATAAAAGTATCATCGTTTTCAGAAATACGTAAATGCCAATCAAATAAATCTACAATGTAGTTTTCAGACCAATCACCAATTTGTGCAATATTGGCAACATCTGTTTGTACAATTGCTTCTTCCCAACCATCTGATTGTATTTTGCCTTCGCCAGTAATCGGGTTTTCTATATGACGTCCTAAATGGCTAGAGCCACCATATTCTGTATGTAAAAATGAGGTGTACTCTTTTTTATATCGATCAATGGCTTTTTGATAACTTTTATAACTACCTGAATACCAACCAGACCAAATAGATGGCGAAAACACATCTACAATATCTGCACCTTCGTAATATTTACGAATTGCTGTTTTTCTTGTAGGATCTAATTGATGGGCCAAATCATTGATTTCAGATAAAAATTCACTCAATTTTTTCTTATTTCCTCCATCTTCAAAATCAGGTAACCAATACATTTCGTTTCCTAAAGACCAAATGATAATACTTGGGTGATTGTAATTTTGATTGATAATTTCTGTCAGCATATTTTTGGTATTTGTCTTCCAATTATCATTTCCTAAACCACCTCTACACCAAGGCAATTCGTCCCAAATTAAAAGACCCAATTCATCACAGGCTTTATACACTTCTGGATCTTGAGGGTAATGAGCCAAGCGCACAAAATTAGTACCCATTTCTTTAATCAATTCCATATCTGCTCTGTGTTGCTTGTTTGTCATTGCTGCACCAACACCTGCGTGTTCTTCGTGTCTGTGTGTTCCTCTTAGCAATAAACGTTTTCCATTCAAATAAAATGCCCCATATTTTTTAAATTCAAACCATCTGAAACCAACACGATCTGAAATTTCATCAATCGTATTTTCATTGTCAACTAAAGTTACTTTTATATCATATAAATTAGGGTTTTCAGTATCCCAAAGCTTAGGATTTGTAATCTTATCAAAATTGATTTCTGCATTTCCGTTGTTGATATCAAAAGTGTTCTCTACAACAACTTTTCCTGAATTGTCTATTATAGAAGCTTTTACTTTAGAGGATGCATTTGCATGTACAACACTAACTGAGCCTTTAAAAGTGGCATTTTTATGAGACACTTTTGGTGTAGTATATTTTAAATTAGCTAAATGAGTTTTTGGTTTTGTCTGTAAAAAAACATCTCTTGTAATGCCGCCAAAAATAAAGAAATCACTTTTTTGTGATGGAATAATTTCTGGATCGTAACTGTTATCTGCTCTAACAATAATTTCATTTTTTCCATTTTTTATAGCATTTGTAATATCAATAGTAAAACCAATATAACCACCAATATGACTGCCAACTTTAGTTCCATTTACAAAAACTTCTGAGGTGATATTTACACCTTCAAAATAGAGTTCGTAAAGCAAGTTTGCGTTTAAAGAAACATCGATTGATTTTTTATACCAACTTCCATTTCTTCTGTAACCAGGTACTAAATCTGTAGCATCTAAACTATTCCAAGAATGAGGTAGGTTTATAGGTTGCCAATGTTCTTTAGATAAGGCATCAGCAATATCTTTAGTATCATTTTCTAAATAAGCCCAATTTTTGTTGATGTTTACTTTGGTTCTTTTTAATATTTCAGTTGATTTACTATCAGAACTACACGAAAAAAAAAGTAACGTTAAACTTAAAAAAAGTATAAATTTTGATAATTTTAGTTGAGTCAATTTGTTGGTTTTCATATGATGTTATTTTCTAGTACTAATCCTGAAAGGTTTTAAATCTTATAGAATTATTTAGTGATTTTTTTTACTTTTCTTATTTCTTCAAATTTTTTAAACGCAATAATGTTTCTAAAAAGTAATAGTCTGCATAAACAATAGGCTCATCAATTTCATCGTTTTTAGGATAATTTCCTGTACTGTGTTTTAAAATAAAAGGTGCATTTATAGTGTCTTTTAAAATGTATTCTTCAGACATTAAGGTGTTTACAACCTTTTTACTATAATTTAGATAGTTTTCGTTTTTGGTATATTGATACATTTCTACCATAGCTGATGCCACTAAAGCTGCAGCAGATACATCTCTTGGTGCATTTGGAATATCTGGATCATTAAAATCCCAATAAGGAATTCCATCTTCTCGTAAATTAGGATGTTTTAAATAAAAGTGAGCAGTAGCTTCTGCTCTTGCCAAGTATTTAGAATTTTTCGTAAATCTGTATGCCATTGTATAACCGTAAATAGCCCAACCTTGACCTCTGGCCCAAGCAGAGTTGTCATTAATTCCTTGGTGGGTAACTTTCATTCTTATGTTACCATTGGTTGGGTTATAATCTACAACATGAAAACAACTATTATCTTCTCTAAAATGATTTTTTAAAGTAGTATTTGCGTGTTGAACAGCCAATTTATGAAAGGATGAATCTTTAGAAATTTTAGTGGCTTCAAAAAGCATTTCTAAGTTCATCATATTGTCTATAATTACAGGAAAATCCCATCTTTTTTTGTTAAAATCCCAAGAACGAATGCTACCAACAGTATCATTAAAACGAGTGCTTAATGTTTGCGAACTCTTTATAATAATATCTTTGTATTGTTTACTGTTAATGTGTTTTAAACCTTGCCCAAAACTGCAAAATACCTTAAAACCCATATCGTGAGTTTTATTATTGTACTTTTCTTTTTCAATAAAAGCGGTCCATTTTTGGGCAATTTCTTTGTATTTCATATTGCCAGTAAGTTCAAAAAGTTGCCATAAATTACCTACGTAAAATCCGCTTGTCCAATCTTTAGAAGGCTTTTTATTGATCACATTTTTATCTAAATAAAAACTTCTAGGAAAAGCCAACGAATCTGGTTGATATTCTAAGAATTTAGCATATCGATTTTGTAATGCTTTTTCAGAATTAAAAGTTTCAGATGAGCATCCGAAGAAAAAGAAAATTACCAGTAATATAGCTCCAAAAAATTTGTACATAGTTCTAGTTGTTTAACCTTTTATTGAGTTGATAATGATATAAAGAAGGAATGTTTTTCAGGTAAACATTTGTAGCCTCTATGTAAGCATTTGGTTTGTAGTCAATAGTTATAGGATGATTTCCATAAACCCCAATTAACCTTGCAAAAGGGCCGTCTTTCATTCCGTTTAAAACCAAAGGTTTTTTGTTATTTAAACTACTTAAAAAATTTATGTGGATATTCCAAAAAGTACTGTAAGCGCCATGAGAAGGTTTCCAGTAGCCAGCACCACCACCTGCAAAAAGTGGATATGAGTGGTCTTTTTTAGGATTTAAATGAACAGAAATGTTATCAAATAAATTTTGATGATTGGCACCTGAATGTTGATCTAAAATAGGATCTACAAATACCTCACAATCTAGATACACATTTTTGGTAGAAAAAGTATTAAAACTTAATGGATGAACAGCTTTATTATACACCTTAATGTTTTTGCCCAAAACATTATGCACTCCAGCCATAGCTACAGTATAATGCGCAATATTTTGTCCTGTTGTGGTAATATTTTTAATGGTTGTATTTGCAATTTCTTCAGTTAAAATTCCACTATCTGCATTTTCAATTACAATATTTTTTACCCAACTGTTATACACTCTTGTTAAAAAAATTCCATTAAATCCTGGTTCTACATGATGTGCTACTCTTGGTGATTTTGGAAATGTTAATTTAATGTTTTCTATGCCAACTTCTTTCAAGTGTTTCCATTCTACCAATTGCGCATTGTATTTTGGTAAAATATCTATAGTTAACGGTGTTTTTATAGTTATTGTATTTTTTTTGATTGCTGTTACTTCAATTTGTTGGGTAACTAATGGTAAATCTGGAAAATTCCAATGATGTGAGCCAATTTTAACGTCTGTATTTTGATACAATTCATAGATTATTTGACTTTCTTTACCATTCTTGTTAAAAATTTGTAAGAGCAAAACATCACCAATATTAATTGTAGAAGTATCATCAACTTCAAAAGAAAACGTGCCTCTTTTTCCTTTTTTTATTTTTGTTTTTACAGAAAATGGTTGTTTATATTTTTCTAGATAAGATTTTACGCGTTCACCTGGAACTCTTGTCCAAATAAAACCTCCAGACCACGCATATTGAGAAAAAGGTAAATCGATATTATTCTTCTTTTCTCTTTGTCGTTTATCAAATTGCAATAAGTATTCTCTTAATTCTTTTAAATCTTCAGGGTTTTTATTATACATCAAAGGCCTAGGAAAATAGATTTCAGTTCCCAAATTACCACTTCCAGCTCCTTTTAACACAAAATTGCTACGTTCTAAATAGATAATTTCACTAATAATTAGCCTCCCAGCAGGTAATTGTAAAGTTACTTTTCCATTAATTTTACTAGCCTCTTTTATGGCTTTTATTAACTTTTTAGAATCGTCTAACCCATCATTTGCAATAACACCAAAATCTGAAGCCAGAACTATTGTTCCATCGTCATTAGGGAGATTTTTTTCTCCATTATGGTAGCCTGCAAAGCTAAAATCAGGCAAATAGTGTTCTTTTTTTGTATGCGTATCAAATAATATTTTTGGAGTAATTTGTCCATTACTAATAATTGCACAAAATAAAAGTAATACTAAAAGAAAACGATTCCTTTGTTGATTTTTGAGTAGAAAGTAGCTATACATATTTAAGAAATCAAGTTTTGTTCGTTTTCGTAAATGGATTGATTTCCATTATTATATTTTACATTTTCTTTCATTAAAATATCTATAGGTAAATACATTTTTGATATTGGAGCTTTCTTTTGAAGTAAAAAATCTGCAAAAATTTTAATTGATTCGTAGCCTTGTTCAAATGGTTTTTGAGAAATTAAATAAGCGACAGTATCATTCAATAAACAATTAATATTTTGTGGAGTATTATCAAAACCGATGAGAGTTAGCTTCTTAAAATAATCTTTATCTAAGCAATCTACAACAACATGAATTCTACTAGAAGGCACAAAAATGCCCTTTATTTCTGGATGTGATTTTAAATAAGAATTGATTTTCTCTTTTGTAACCACTGAATTGTTTAAATTTTCAATCTTTAAAGTTTGGGTTTTAGAATGGATATTATTTTCTTTGAAATAATCATCAAAACCATTAATTCTATTAAAAACAGTATTGTTTTTAGTGATGTTATATCTGGCCTGAATGATTAAACAATCTGACCTATTAAAGTCTTTAGTACTCATTAATTTTGCAGCAATATACCCAGCAGTATAAGCATCTTGACCTACATAGGTAATATTTTTAAAATCCTTAAGATCAATATTCAAAAACAAATAAGGTATATTCAAGGTTTCCAACTCGTTAACAATTGTATTTGTTTCTTGAGTAAAATTAGGCACTATAATAACTGCTGACGGCTTTGTTTCTAAAAGATATTTAAAGGTAGTATAGTATGATAATGGATCATATTGATTAAAAGTAAATCGATTTACCTCAATACCAAAATTTTTTACTTCTTCTTCTGCTTTTTGAATTCCTAAATAAGGAGATTTCCAAAATAAATCAGCATCATTAAAATCTGGAATAAGAACTGAAATTCGATACTTATTCTTCAATGCTAGGGCACTTGCAATTGGGTTTACACTAAAATTATGAAGTTCTAAAACCTTACGAACCTTTGCTTCGGTTTTCTTAGAAACACCACCCCTGTTGTGTAAAACTCTGTCAACGGTTCCTTCAGAAACATTAGCTTCTTTTGCAATACCTTTTATTGTAATCATTCTAAAAATAGCTTATTAATAACAAGTAAAAAAATAACCCAAGCTAAACATTTTACTTTTTAAGTATAATGCAATATAGTGAAAATATAATATTCGTGTGCGCACACAAAATTATTTTTGTTACATTTGTGTGCTTACACGCATTGATAAAAACAAGATAGTACAGGACAAAAGGATTTAGTTACTTTTTTACATTTACTTTCTAAAAGATTAACCAAATATTGATATAATTAAATGGCAAAAACAATCGTATTAACAGGTGCAGGAGGAGTTTTATGCAGTACTATGGCAAAAGCACTATCAAGACAAGGACATAAGATTGCTGTTTTAGATTTACGAGAAGAGGCAGCAAACAGTGTTGCTCAAGAGATAAATTCAGAAGGAGGAGAAGCCATAGGAGTATCAGCAAATGTTTTAGAAAAAGAATCATTAGAAAAAGCAAAACAAGTCATAAACAATGCTTTTGGTGAGGTAGATATTTTGGTTAATGGAGCAGGAGGGAACCATCCACTAGGTACTACTTCTAATCCTTTTTTTGCTATGGAAGATTTGCAAAACACCACAGAAGGCTTTAAGACTTTCTTTGATTTAGATCCAAAAGGAATAGAATTTACCTTTAATTTAAACTTTTTAGGAACATTAATACCTACGCAAGTTTTTGCGGTAGATATGGTAGGTCGTGAAGGATGTTCTATCTTAAACATTTCTTCTATGAATGCCTTTACTCCGTTAACAAAAATACCAGCATATAGTGGTGCAAAAGCGGCTATTTCTAATTTTACGCAATGGTTGGCAGTACATTTTTCTAAAGTTGGAATACGCGTTAATGCATTAGCACCAGGATTTTTCTTAACAGATCAAAACCGTGCGTTATTAACAAATGAAGATGGAAGTTTAACCCAAAGAGGGCAGCAAATTATAGATCAAACACCAATGGGACGTTATGGAACGCCTGACGATTTAATAAGTGCAACACATTTTTTATGTGCAGATGCCTCAGCATTTGTAACCGGAATTGTAATTCCTATTGATGGTGGATTTGCAGCATATAGTGGAGTTTAAAAATCAGTAATTTTTAAAGAAAAATAAAAATGACTCAAAATTTAGAACAAACTTGGCGCTGGTATGGGCCCAATGATCCAGTTTCTTTATCAGATATAAAACAATCAGGAGCAACAGGAATTGTTTCTGCATTGCACCACATTCCAAATGGAGCAGTTTGGACTGTTGAAGAAATTCAAAAACGAAAAGAAATCATTGAAAATGTGGGTTTGACTTGGTCTGTGGTAGAATCTGTGCCCATTCATGAAAATATTAAAACGAAGTCTGGCGATTATCAAACCTATATTGATAACTACAAACAAACACTCATCAATTTAGGTGAATGTGGTATCGATATTGTTTGTTATAACTTTATGCCAGTATTAGATTGGACACGTACCAATTTAGATTACGAAGTGTCAGACCAATCAACAGCATTACGTTTTGAAGCGGCTGCTTTTGCGGCTTTTGAATTGTATTTGCTAAAAAGACCAGGAGCAGAAAACGAATATTCTGAAGCTGAAAAGCAAAAAGCGGCTGAGTTCATCAAAAAATCATCAGAAGAAGAACAAACAAAGCTAATCAGAAATATTATAGCAGGTTTGCCTGGAGCAGAAGAAGGCTATTCTTTAGAAGAATTCAATCAAATTTTAGCAACGTATAAAAATATCGGGCCTAAAGAATTAAAGGCAAATTTATTCTCGTTTTTATCAGCAATTATTCCAGCTGCAGAACAAGCAGGTGTGTTAATGTGTATTCACCCAGATGATCCACCATTTCCAATTTTAGGATTGCCAAGAGTAGTGTCTACAGAACAAGATATAGAAGATATTTACAATGCAGTACAATCACCAAATAACGGATTAACATTCTGTACAGGTTCTTTTGGTGTTAGAGCTGATAATGATTTAGCAGGAATGGTTGAACGTTTAGGGGATAGAATTCACTTCATTCATTTACGTGCTACAAAACGCGATGCAGAAGGTAATTTTCACGAAGCGGATCATTTAGAAGGCGATGTAGATATGTATGCAGTGATGAAAGCATTGATTTTAGAGCAACAAAAAAGAATAGCAGCAGGAAGACAAGATCTAAGAATGCCTTTTAGACCAGATCATGGTCATAAAATGTTAGACGATTTAAAAAAGAAAACCAATCCTGGCTATTCAGGCATAGGACGTTTACGTGGTTTAGCTGAATTAAGAGGCTTAGAACTAGGAATTAGACGTTCATTATAAAATCGATTAGATTTTAATACTGAACTTGATTCAGTATCTAATCAATCAAGTTATAATCAAAAATAAAAACAAAAACATAAAAAATGGCAACAACTTTCGAAACAAGATACGCTTCAAGTCCGCAAGCAGTAAAAAAGTACGACACACAAGAATTAAGAGATGAATTTTTAGTTCCTGATTTAATGCAACCAGGAAATGTAAAATGGGTATATACGCACTATGATAGATATATGGCTGGTGGTGCAGTACCAACAGAAACTGATTTAAAGTTAAAAACGATAGACCCTTTAAAATCTGAGTATTTCTTAGAGCGTAGAGAAATCGGAATTATTAATGCAGGTGGTGATGGTATTGTTTATGTAGATGGCGAAACTTTTAAGCTAAGTTATAAAGATGCCTTATATATTGGTAGTGGGGTTAAAGATGTTATTTTTAAAAGTGATGATGCGAAGAATCCTGCAAAATTTTACATGAATTCTGCACCTGCCCATACTTCATACCCAACAGTACAGGTAACAAAAAAAGAAGCAAACAAAATTGAATTAGGTAGTTTAGAAACTGCAAATCATAGAACTGTTAACCAAATGATTATTGGTGGTATTGTAACTACCTGTCAATTACAAATGGGAATGACAGAATTAAAAACAGGTTCTGTTTGGAATACGATGCCAGCCCACGTTCATGATAGAAGAATGGAAATTTACTATTATTTAGATATTCCACAAGAGCAAGCTGTTTGTCATTTTATGGGGCAGCCTCAAGAAACACGTCATATTTGGATGCAAAATCATGAAGCCGTAATTTCTCCACCTTGGTCTATTCACTCTGGTTCTGGTACATCAAATTATACATTTATTTGGGGTATGGCTGGTGAAAATTTAGATTACAATGATATGGATGTTGCAAAAATTACAGATTTAAGATAAAAGTATGTCTCAAACTTTATTTGATATTACAGGAAAAGTAGCTTTAGTTACAGGATCTACACATGGTTTAGGAATGTCTATGGCCATGGGTTTAGGAAAAGCAGGAGCTACTATAGTTGTGAATGGAAATTCATCACAAGAAAAAATAGATAAAGCAGTAGCATTATACAAAGCAGAAGGAATAAATGCTTTGGGTTACAAATTTAATGTTGCTGATGAAACTCAGGTTATCGAAAGCATTGGTAAAATTGAAGCTGAAGTTGGAAATATTGATATTTTAGTAAATAACGCAGGAATTATCAAAAGAACACCTCTTGCAGAAATGGAAGTTGCCGATTTTAAACAAGTGATTGATATCGATTTGGTAAGTCCTTTTATTGTTTCTAAACACGTTATTAAAGGAATGATGGAACGTAAGGCTGGAAAAATAATCAATATTTGTTCTATGATGAGCGAATTGGGTAGAAATACAGTTGGTGCTTATGCAGCAGCAAAAGGAGGTTTGGTAATGCTAACCAAAAATATGGCTACAGAATGGGCACGTTTTGGGGTGCAAGTAAACGGAATTGGGCCTGGGTATTTTGCTACTTCGCAAACAGCACCAATCAGAGTAGATGGGCATCCTTTTAACGATTTTATCGTGAATAGAACACCTGCAAAAAAATGGGGAGACCCAAATGATTTAGCAGGAGCAGCAGTATTTTTATCCTCAAAAGCAAGTGATTTTGTAAACGGACATATTTTATATGTTGATGGAGGAATTTTAGCCACCATTGGTAAACCATCAAACGAAGAGTAATAAAAAAACCTTTCAAGTTATCAGAAACTTGAAAGGTTCTTTTTTTAGAAATTGCTATTCTATTTACGTTGCACAATAAATCAAACACAACCCTTTAAAATCGCATCATTTTTTTTAGTTATGGTAACTGTAAAATAATGCTAAAATACGTACAAGAATTGTAACGATAAAGTTTTATTTTCAAGTGATAAGAAATAGCGTATTAAAAAAAATTAAGCACTTCATTCTTAAATTTACATGTTGTTTACAGAAAAAAGTCAACGAAATCTAACTCACAAAAAATTGTAAAGCAATAGCTTGCTTTTGTTTGTCATTATTGCATTGCACCAAACTATTCTATTACCTGTTTTTATCTTGTAAAAGATAGAATTTGCCATGTTATAAACAGTGATAGTTTATTTATTGCATTATATTTACACCAATTTATATGACACAAAATAAAGCGATTTTATACATGATTTTTAGTGCAATTGCATTTGCATTGATGGGTGCTGTTGTAAAATATTTAAGTACGTTTCATGTATATCAAGTAGTTTTTTTTAGATCTATAGGAACCTTATTGTTTACCATACCTTTGGTACTTAAACAAAAAGTACCTTTTTGGGGAACTAACAAAAAATGGTTGATAATTCGAGGTATTGCTGGAGTAATTTCGTTAACCTGCTTTTTTCAATCGTTAAATTATTTAAGTATTGGAACTGCTGTTTCGTTAAGATATACAGCCCCAATTTTTGCTGCTATTTTTGCTTTACTTTTTCTTAAAGAAAAAATTAAACCTATACAATGGTTGCTTTTTTTCATTGCATTTGTAGGTGTTTTAATCATAAAAGGATTTGGCGCAGATGTAGAAACTTTAGGCTTATTTTTTGTTATTTTTTCTGCGGTTTTCTTAGGGATAATTTTTGTGGTAATTCGTAAAATAGGAAACTCAGAGCATCCTTTAGTAATTATCAATTACTTTATGATCATGGCCTTTACTTTTGGTGGTTTATTGTCTATAAAGTATTGGATGCAACCTAGTTTAATAGAGTGGATTCTTTTTTTAAGCACAGGTATTTTTGGTTATTTTGGCCAGTTATATATGACAAAAGCATTTCAGGCAGAAGAAACTAACTTAGTAGCCCCAATAAAATACCTTGAAGTAATTATAACAATTATTATAGGAACTTTTTGGTTTGGAGACATCTATAATGGTTGGACCATTTTAGGAATTATTCTCATATTATCAGGATTGATTTACAATATCTATATCAAAAGAAAAACAAATTAACAGTACAATAGTTTTTATTTTAAGGTTGTATAAACCATATTTTTCTTCTTTTTAGTAAAAAATTAAAATACATTTTAAGAGATTTTCATGATAATTTTTAGAGTTGCAAAATAAAAAAAACTAACTTTTTATTTTCGATTTTGGCGGATTTGGCAATTGCTCAAAACCCATATTAAATAAGGTAAAACCAAAAATATCTGTATATTGTTCTATGATTTTTGTAACTGGTGTACCTGCTCCATGACCAGCATTGGTTTCTATTCTAATTAAAACAGGGTTTTCGCCAGCTTGTTTTGTTTGCAATTCGGCTGTAAATTTAAAACTGTGTGCTGGCACAACTCTATCATCATGATCTCCTGTGGTTACTAAAGTTGCTGGATATTTTGCGCCTTTTTTTACATTATGTACTGGTGAATATCCTTTTAAATAATTGAACATTTCTTTGCTATCATTAGCAGTTCCAAAATCGTAAGCCCAACCAGCACCAGCTGTAAAGGTGTGATAACGCAACATGTCTAAAACACCAACAGCAGGCAAAGCTACTTTCATCAACTCTGGTCTTTGTGTCATTGTAGCCCCAACTAATAAGCCTCCATTTGAGCCTCCATTAATGGCTAAGAAACCTGAAGAGGTGTAGTTATTTTCAATTAAATATTCTGCAGCTGCAATAAAATCGTCAAAAACATTTTGCTTTTGCATTTTAGTACCAGCAATATGCCATTTTTTACCATATTCGCCTCCACCACGTAAATTGGGAACAGCATAAACTCCTCCTTGTTCCATCCAAACTGCCATTGTTGTTCTAAAACTTGGTGTAAGGCTAACATCAAATCCTCCATAACCATATAAAATTGTTGGATTTTTCCCATTCAACTCCAACCCTTTTTTATAGGTAATAATCATAGGTACTTTTGTACCGTCTTTAGAAGTATAAAAAATTTGATTACTGATATAATCATCAGTATTAAAATCAAGAGTAGGTTTCCAATAGGTTGTATAGGTTCCGTTTTCAGGATTTAACTGAAACGAAGAACTAGGTGTTTTATAATTGGTAAAAGAAAAATAGACTTCTTTGTCTGCGGTTTTTCCTGTAAAACCACTAGCAGTTCCTAAACCAGGCAATTTTACTTCGCGAATTAAGTTTCCATCAAAATCATATTGTACTACTTTAGAGACAGCATCTACCATATAACTTGCAAAAAAATATCCAGCAGCTGTAGAAGGGGTCAACACATTTTCTGTTTCAGGTATAAAATCTTTCCAGTTTTCTGAGGTGGGATTATTTACATCAAGAACAACCACTTTTTTATTTGGAGCATTTAAATTGGTTACCAAATACAATATGTTATCTCTACTATCAATAAGATAAGTATCACTTTTGGTATGATCTAAAACCGTAATTAATTTACTGTTGGGTTTTGATAAATCTTTAATAAATAACTTATTACCAGAGGTTGAAACAGCTGCGTAAATCAACAAATATTTGTTGTCTTCTGTTATATTACTAAAAACATACCTGTGTTTTTCTTCGGGAGTTGCTCCAAAAATAACCTTATCTTCTTTTTGTGATGTTCCTATTTTATGATAATATAGTTTGTGTTGATCAGTTTTAGCAGACAATTCACTTCCTTTAGGTTTATCGTAACTTGAGTAATAAAAACCTTCATTTTTATACCAATCAATTCCAGTAAATTTTACATCAACCAAAGTATCTTCTTTTATGGTTTTAGATGCTACATCTAGTACTATAATTTTTCGCCAATCAGAACCAGCTTCAGAAATAGCATATGCAGCTGTTTTTCCATCCTTAGAAAAGCTTAAAGTACCTAAAGAAGTTGTTCCATCTTCAGAAAAAGTATTCGGATCTAAGAAAATTTCAGGTTCAGAATTTCCTTTTTTTCTATAAATAACAGAATGATTTTGCAAACCATCATTTTTAGAAAAATAGGCGTATTCGCCTTCTGTATAAGGAGTTTCAATTCTTTCGTAGTTTATCATTTCTGATAAACGAGATTTTAACTGAGTTCTGTAAGGTATTTTGTTTAAATAATCGAAAGTAACAGCGTTTTGTGCTTTTACCCACGCTTCAGTTTGTTTGCTTTTATCGTCTTCTAACCATCTATAATTGTCGGTTATAGCTGTGTTAAAAATGGTATCTACAACTGGTTTTTTTACAGTCTCTGGATAATTCACTTGTATAGTTTTTTGTTTTATGTCTTTGGTACAAGAAGCTAAAGTAATACTTGCTAAAATAAGGTGTGGAATAAATTTGATTTTCATATATTTTTTTACTTTAAAAATAGAAATTATTTTAAAGATATTCAAATAGTTATATTTTTTTAATATTTAGATAATTTACAAGATCATGATTTGTAATTATCAACCTAAAAAAACGACTACTTTTGTGTAAAATAGATTTATTATGACAGAAAACTTAACAAAAGCAACTTTTTTAGAAAAGGTGTTTAATTTTGAAGAAAACGCAGCATGGAAATTTGAAGGAGACAAACCAGCTTTAATCGATTTTTATGCAGATTGGTGTGGCCCTTGTAAAATGATTGCTCCAATTTTAGAAGAATTATCAGAAGAATATAAAGGTAAAATAAACATTTATAAAATAGATACTGAAGCAGAGCAAGAATTGGCTGCTGCTTTTGGTATTAGAAGCATACCATCAATGTTGTTTTGTCCAATGGATGAGCAGCCACAAATGGCAAATGGTGCTTTACCAAAAGCTGAATTAGAAAGGGTAATTGCTGATGTTTTAAAAGTAGAGAAAAGCCCATCCTAACCTTCCCAAAGGGAAGGAACCAAATCGTAAATGAAAATCCCAAAATTAATTTTTTGGGATTTTTTTGCTTTTAATTTATATACCTAAGAATTTTATACATAAGAAAATTATGTATATATTTACAACATGGGAAATCAGAAATTATACAAAGGTTCTTTACAAACCATCATTTTAAAATTATTAGAAACTAATGATAAAATGTATGGGTATGAAATTACTCAGAAAGTAAAAGAGCTCACCAAAGGCGAACTAAAAATTACAGAAGGTGCTTTGTATCCTGCATTGCACAAATTAGAAGCTGATGGTTTGCTAGATGTTGAGGTTGCAAAAGTGGGCAATAGACTTCGAAAATATTACAAATTAACAGAAAGTGGCACCAAAGAAACTGCGAATAAGTTAGAAGAAATGCAAGAGTTTTTAAAAACGATGCAGCATTTGGTGAATCCTAAATTTAGTTTGGAGTAAAAATTTTTAGTTATGGAAATCACAAAAGAACACATACAAATTATTGATAATCATTTAAAAAAGAATGGTATTAAATACTGGGATTTAAGAGTAGAAATGATTGATCATTTGGTTTCTGATATTGAGCAAAATTATAATAATAGTGATTTTGAAACTGAACTTTATGCATCTTTAAAAAGAATGAATTGGAACGGATATATATCAGGAGTAAATAGAGAAGGTTGGCAAAATGTAAATAGAAAATATAGAAGTGAATATCATAAAGGGTTTCTGAACTTTTTTAAAAGCTTTATAAATGTAGCTATTTTAATGCTAAGTCTTTTCGGTTTATTTCTAATTTCTGAAAACGTTTCTATTAACGTTTTTAATAAGATAAGCTTTCTTTTATTTGCTGCCCCTTTAATTATTACGTTAGTGTTATTTGCTAAACTATTCTTTAAAAAATATGGTAGGTCTGTAAATTTAGATTATGGAGTAATGTATATGACTTTGAGTTTTTTTATTTTAAACGTTGTTCCTGTTTTTTTGGATGGCCAAAGTGAATTAGTAAGAAAAATAATGTGGTTTATTATTTTACCTATTCACTATGCAGCTTTTTATTCAGGATATAATTTGTACAAAAAAGCAATTGCAAAAGTAGATTTTATGAAAAAGGAATTAACTTCTTAAAAAAGTTAAAAATGGAAATTACAACAGCACAAATACAAGATATAGAATACTATTTAGATAGTAAAGGGATAAATTATATAGATATTCGTCCAGAAATTTTAGACCATATCCTTTTAGACATTGAAGCAGAAATGACTGCAAAGAAAACTTTCGAAGATTCATTTTTATCAGTGAAACTAAAATGGAATCCGCAGTTAAAGGAAACATCTAGCTATTTATTTGGTATGGGATATTTAGCACCGAAAATTATTATAACAAAAGCGAAAAAGTTATATGGTAAATATATGCTTTTGATATTAGCTTCTTATTTACTTCCTGTTATTGTTTTAGTAAATTTAGATGTTATCATAAAAAATCCTCAAGAAAATATTTTTTACAATGTAAGCAAAGTGATTTTAGCTTTAATTTTTTGTGCTTTTTTGTATCTGTTTTTCACAAAACCAAAACACCCCATTACTACTTATGGTTTTATCTTAAAAACATTAAGTCTTAATTCTTTTGTGGGTTTGCTTGTATTACTAATTTTTTTTACTGATTTAAAAGAAATAAATCCAATGCATATAGGTATGTATTTAAGTTTTACTTTTTCTACTTATGTTTATTATTATTTCTTAAAAAGGCACAAAGAAGCCATCAAAAAATATAAAATTTCATAACTATGGAATTATCAAAAGAACAACTTTTACAAATAGACAATTACGTTTTTTCTTGCGGCATTAAATATTATGATGTGCGTGCAGAAATTGTAGATCATTTTGCCAATATTTTAGAAGAAAGGTTAGCTAAAAATCCAGATTTAGATTTTAAAAAAGAAATTAGAAACATTCACAGAAACTTTTCTGATAGCGGTTTTAGTAAATTGTTAAAAGAGAAAACAAAATCTGTTCATAAAAAGTTTTACAAACAGTCTTTTAAACATTTAATTACGTTTTTTAAACTTCCTAGAATTTTAATTTCTGCAGGTTTATTTTATACTTTGTTTTTGTTGATGAATTTGTTTGAGGATAAAAAAGATTTTTTCTTTTGGATGTATACTTTTCTGTTATTTATTCTGGTAAGAATTTTCTATCAAATTAGTAGAATAAAAAAACATCAAAAAGAATCTTTTCTAGCCTTAAACAAAACAAATAATTTTTTACAAATGTTAAATTTTATTTTCATTTGTTTTAATTCTCTAACAAATTTTAGAAGTGAAGAAAGTTTTTTAAATCCAATGCATAACAATATTCAATTAGGTGTTTTTGTCTTGTTATTGTTGTTTTATTGGTCTGGTGAATATGTTTTTCATCAGAATAAAATAATGATAAAAGAACAATATCCAAATGCGGTTTTATAAACTATGGAATTAACAAGACAACAAATAAAATATATAGATCATCGTTTAGAAAACGAAGGCATCAAATATTGGGACATCAGAATAGAACTATTAGATCATGTAGTTTCTTATGTGGAGCAAAAACTAAAACCTGAAAATTCAGAATACGAGTTTAAAGAATTCGTACAAGAATCTTTTGAAAGTTTAGGTTGGAGAGAAAATTTTAATGGCGATGCTTTTGAAAAGGTCTTTCTTAAAAGAAATGTATTAAATGCAAAAAAGATACGTAAAAAATACGGGCAAGAAATTAAAAGTAAATTTACTAGTATTTTCTTTTTGTTAGAAGTATTCTTATTGTGGGTGTTTCTATTTTTAATTCACAAGAATAGTTTTTTTATAAAACTCACATTTACTTTAGAAATAATTGCAGTGGTTTTGTTTTTGATATTCTTTGTTGTAAAATATCAACTATTTAAATCTTCACAATTAAATGCCGTTTTTTCTTTTGCTGTAATTCCTGTAAGTGTACATAATCTATTAATATTTGCACCACAAATACTTTTTGACTATGAAAAAATGAATTTAACTCATGCTGCTGTAACACTAGCATTAATCTTTCCTTTTTTATACATTGGTTTTAACTTTATGCTTAAAGAAGCTAAATCTTCGCAAAAAATTTATAATAAATTGATGGAATAGGCTATGAAACTCACAAACCTCCAAATAGAAAACTTATACCAATTTACACTTAAACATTACGTAGAGTATTATGATGTGCAAACAGAATTGGTAGATCATTTAGCCAATGATATTGAAGATATTTGGAAAGAACATCCAAAATTATCGTTTGAAGAAGCAAGAGATAAATCTTTCAAAAAATTTGGCATTTTTGGTTTTATGGATGTGATAGAACAGAAACAATCTCAAATGACAAAAAAATACTTTAAAATCATTTTAAAGTTTGTAAAAGAATGGTTTAAACTTCCTAAAATTATACTTACAATTTTAATTTTTGTTGGGTTTTATCAACTTCAAAAAGTACCATTTGCCTATCATATTTATGCCTCTATTTTTGGACTTGTAATGGTTTTAGAGTTGATAACGATTTTTATAAATACCAGAAAATTAAAAAAGAAAACCAAAAAAACAGGTAAAAAATGGATGTTTGAAAACATTATTTCTATAAACGGAATTGGAAATTCTGCATTGTTGCTATTTTATATGTATGATTTTTTGTTTCCAGATAATACCAAAGATTTTTTGTTGATGGGCGATTTTAGAAAAGTATTCTCAGCATTTTTAATTACTGTTCTTATTATTTTTGGTTATGTAACATTAATTGTTATTCCTAAAAAAGCAGAAGTATTACTCCAAAAAATATATCCAGAATATAAATTTGTATAAAATTATTGGTTGATGAAACTTACAGATTTACAAATAGAAAACTTATATAAATTTACAAGACAACATTATGTATATCATTATGACGTACAAACAGAATTGGTAGATCATTTGGCTAATGATATAGAGGATATTTGGGAGGAACACCCTAAGTTGTCTTTTGAACAAGCCAGAGACAAATCCTTTAAAAAATTTGGCATTTTTGGTTTTATGGATGTTATTGAAGCCAAACAAAAACAAATGAACAAACGTTATCGAAAAATATTGTGGCGTTTTTTTAAAGAATGGTTTACGATGCCTAAAGTTGTAACAACATTTGCCATCTTTTTAAGTTTATTTTTAGTGTTAAAAATTAAATATTCAGAGTATATTTTATTAGGATTACTTTTTGTTTTGATGACTTTTGATTTGATAAAACAAACAAAATCAAGAAAAAAACAAAAAAAGAAAGTGCAAACAAATCAAAAAATTTTCTTGTTAGAAGCTATGATTGGTCAAACAAAAAATGGCTTTACAAGTATTACTTTTGTTAATATTTTCAACTTAGTAAATCTAACCAAAGTTTCTTTTAGTTCTCTAGATAATAATTGGTTATTGTTAATTGCATTTTGTGCTACACTTTTACTAATTCTTTTTTATGTAGCCAATTATTTAATTCCTCAAAAAGCAGAAGAATTATTGCAAGAAACCTATCCAGAATATAAAATGGTTAAAAATTTGTAACAAAAACCAAAATCAAACAACTAATTATCAACTAAACAAACCAACTATTATGATTTCACATTTTTTAAATTTAGAATGGAAACAATTTTTTCGTTCTGCTTCTTTTAGTAAAAGTGTTGGCGCAAAAATTCTAATTGGTTTTTTTGCACTTTATTTTGCTGCATCTTTTTTGATTTTAGGTATTGGTGCATTTTACATTATAAAAGATCAGTTTCCAGAACAAGATCCTTTAGTACTGGTGAACTCTTTTTTAATGTATGCCATTATTGGCGATTTAATTTTCAGGTACATTATGCAGAAATTGCCTGTTATGAACATCAAGCCAATGCTTGTTTTACCAATTAGCAGAAGCAAAATCGTTCATTTTATTTTAGGAAAATCGGCATTATCTTTTTTCAATATTTTAGGTTTGTTTTTTTACATTCCGTTTGCCATTATTTTAATAAAAGAAGGTTACGATGCCTCAGGCGTTTTAGGCTGGTTAGCAGCAATGATTTTGGTAACTCAGTGTGCCAACTTTTTCAATTTTTTAGTGAATAAGAAAAATGCCGTTTTTGCAGGTTTAATAGCTGTTTTAATTGGTGGTTATTTTGTACAATATTTTGAGTTGTTCAATTTACCTGCTTTTATTGGGCAAGGTTTTGATGCCATTTATGCAAATCCAATTTTAGCACTTATCTTTTTAGTGGTTTTAGTTGGTTTATATGCAATCAATTACAAACAACTCAAAAACGAGGTGTATTTAGATGTGTTGATATCTGAGCAAACCAAAGAAGTTAATTCTGCAGATTTATCTTTTACGGATAAATTAGGAGATTTAGCACCCTTTATCAAAAACGATTTACGTTTAATGTGGCGTAACAAACGCACAAAATCAGGAATTTGGATGCTTGTGTTGGGTCTACTTTATGGGTTGTATTTTTATCCGCAAACAGCGCTAAAAGATTTTGAGGTAATTTATGTTTTAGTTGGAATTTTTTCAACAGGAACTTTATTAATCAATTTTGGGCAATTTATTCCTGCTTGGGACAGTGGATATTACAAGATGTTAATGAGTCAGAATTTTAAGTACGAACGCTATTTAAAATCGAAATTTATGATTTTAACAATTAGCGTGGTTTTACTTTTTGTTTTAGGAATTCCTTATGTATATTTTGGGTGGAAAGTATTATTGGTTCATTTTGCAGCTATGATTTATAATATAGGAGTCAATTCACACGTCATTTTATATGGTGGTACTTTCAATCGAAAAAAAATAAATTTAAACGAAAAAGCGGCCTTTAATTTTCAAGGAACAGGCGCAGTACAATGGATCATTGGTTTCCCGTTAATGTTACTACCAATGGCAATTTTTGGGCTCATTAATTGGTTGGTAAGTTTCGAAATTGCAACAGCCACACTTGCAATTATGGGCTTTATAGGTATTGCTTTACATAATAAGTTAATGGCTTCTATCACAAAAAAATATATAGACAACAAATACGTGATGATTCACGCTTTTAATCAAGAAAATTAAAAACACAATGATACAAACTACGCAACTTTCAAAAAAATACGGAAAAGCAGAAGTATTACATATCGATGCTTTAGAAATTCCAACAGGTCAAAGTTTTGGTTTGGTGGGCAATAATGGTGCAGGAAAAACCACGTATTTTAATATTTTATTAGATTTAATTAGACCAACAACAGGTGCAATTGTAAATCACGATATTCAAGTAAACACTAGTGAAGATTGGAAATCTTTTACAGGTTCTTTTATTGATGAATCTTTTTTAATAGGTTATTTAACTCCAGATGAATATTTTGAGTTTATTGGCGATTTAAGAGGGATGAATAAAGCTGATGTAAAAACATTTTTAGCACAGTTTGATGAGTTTTTTAACGGAGAAATTGTTGGTAAAAAGAAATATTTAAGAGATTTAAGTAAAGGAAATCAAAAGAAAGCAGGTATTGTTGCTGCAATGATGGGGAATCCTCAAGTGGTTATTTTAGATGAACCTTTTGCAAATTTAGATCCTACAACGCAAATCAGGTTAAAAAAAATTATCAAAGAATTGACTGAAAATAGAGAAGTTACAGTTTTAGTTTCTAGTCACGATTTAACCCACGTAACCGAAGTTTGTGAGAGAATTGTTGTTCTTGATAAAGGAACTGTGGTAAAAGATATCGAAACTTCTGCAGAAACCTTAAAAGAATTAGAGAGTTACTTTTCGGTTTAATATTAAACAGATATTCCTGCAAAGGAACGAATTTATAATTCCATGAATTCACAATTTTTTATCAATCAACCAAATGCAAAAACTCGTGAATTCATGGTAAAATATTAAAGTTGTAAACTCCAAATAGTACACCTATTTTCAGTAAAATCCATATCTCTTTTTAATTAAAGTAGTCTATTTTGATTTTATTATTATTTTTACAGACTGTATTTATACTATTTTTGCTGTAAATCAGTTCTAAATAAGAGTTTTTAACTCTTTTAAATTAATAATTCATTTAGATTTACCTGTGTGAAAAACACTCAAAAAATAATCATCATTTTTATATCTTCTTTGGCTATATACGCTTGTAGCACAAAAAAAGATACTATAATTAGCAGAAATTACCATGCATTAACTACAAAATACAATGTGTTATTTAATGGTAAAGAAGCTTTTAGGCAAGGCATAGAAGGCATCAATAATCAGTATAAAGATGACTGGTTTCAACAACTACCCATAGAACCGATACAATTTGAAGAAGACAAAATAGCCATACCAAAATTTAATAATAGTGGTCCTGGTGCTGGTTTTGGTAGCTCAAATAACAACTCCGAAACAAAAAAAGAACTCACTACTTTTGAAAAAGCAGAAGATAAAGCCATAAAAGCCATTCAAAAACACGGAATGAATATTGATGGTATGGAGCATAACAGGCAAATTGATGATGCGTATTTGTTGTTAGGCAAATCTCGCTATTATTCACAACGTTTTGTACCTGCTGTTGAGGCTTTTAATTATGTTATTGCAAATTATCCAAACGCAAATTTAATTGCAGAAACTAAAATTTGGCGTGCAAAAGCGGCAATTAGAATGGATAATGAAGAAAGAGCTGTAGAAACACTAAAATTATTGCTAGTTGTTAGAGATACTTTAGAGGCTAACTTACCAGATGAAATAAAAGAATTAGGCAATACAGCACTTGCAATGGCTTATGTGAAAGTAGATAGTTTGCAAAAAGCCAAAAAGCATTTACAACTAGCCACAAGAACGTTAAAAAACCGAGCACAAGCAGCAAGAAACCTTTTTGTTTTAGGGCAAATGTATAGTAAAGAAAATAAAAAAGATTCTGCAACTATGGTGTTTCAAAAATTAGCAAACTTTAAAAAAGCACCATACAAATATAAAATTCGTGCAAATATAGAATTGGCGAAAAATGCACCTAATGATTCTACTGCAGCCTTGGTTTTAGAAAGATTAAAAGAGCTCATAAAAATTAGAGAAAACAGGCCGTATTTAGATGGTTTATATTATCAAATAGGTGTGTTACATCAAAATAAGGATAGTATTCAGTTGGCTATTGATAATTATAATAAATCTTTAAGAGCAAAAGATGCAGGCGATAAGCAAAAGACGTTTACTTATGAAAAATTAGGTAATTTATCTTTTAAAGCAGATGCCTACCAAAAAGCAAGTGCGTATTACGATAGTGTATTACAGATTGCAAAAGATACCTTGAATTTAAGAATCAGGCGTATCAAAAGAAAACACAGAAATTTAGCAGCACTCATTAAATTCGAAGAGGTTGTTACTGTAAACGATAGTATTGTTAGTTTGGCGTTAATGTCTGAAGATCAACAAAAAGATTTTTTCAAAAACTACATAACTAAACTTAAAAAAGCCGATGAAGATGCAGCGCAATTGCGTTTAAATCAATTGGCATTTGGCAATACAGGTGGAGGTTTGTCTGGCGCAGATAAAGGAAATTGGTATTTTTATAACAACCAATCTCTAAGTTTTGGTAAAGCCGAATTTCAAAAAATTTGGGGAACAAGAAAGTTAGAAGATAATTGGAGATGGGCAGAAAAAGCAACCATTGGTAATGCTGTACAAGATTCTGCAAAAGTTACTAAAACCAATTCAAAGTACGATTTAGATACTTATTTGAGTGCAATACCTACAGATGAAAATGTAATTGATAGTTTAAAAATACAGAGAAATCAAGCGTTGTACGAATTAGGGTTGATTTATAAAGAGCAGTTCAAAAATCAAAATTTGGCCAAAGAACGATTAGAAAGAGTGGCAGGTTTACAACCCGAAAAAGAATTAATATTACCTATAAATTGGCATTTGTATCAAATTTATACCAATTTGGGAGATGTTGATCAAGCTGATAAATTTAAGAATGTAATTTTAAAAGATTATGCTGATACAAAGTTCGCTCAAATTATTCTAAATCCAGATGCCATTCTTGAAGAAAACCAAGTTGAGGTAACTGAAGTAGAAAAAGTGTATAAAGAAATATACTACCTATATAAAGATGATAAATTTGAGGAAACAATCACTAAGGTTGATGAATTTTTACCAACAATCCTAAATTCTGATTTATTACCAAAATTCGAATTATTAAAAGCCTTTGCTATCGGAAAGTTTAAAGATAAAGAAGCTTATAAAACAGCTTTAGAGTTTGTTGCTGTGAGTTATGGAAATACAGAAGAAGGAAAAAAAGCTAGAGAAATTGTAGCACGATTAGAAAAATAATCACCTTATTATTAAAACCTGAAGAACAATGGAAAGAAACGTTATTGCAAAAAACACTAAAATAAAAGGAGAAATTATTTCAGAAGGCGATTACAGAATTGATGGTCTTTTAGAAGGTGATTTAACTACAAAAGGTAGAGTTATTATTGGTTCTGGAGGTGTTGTTAACGGAAATATCAATGCGCATAATACAGATATAGAAGGCACATTTTCTGGAACATTAAATGTAGAAAATATCTTAACCATTAAAACATCAGCAAATATTTCTGGTGATGTTATTGTGGGTAAACTATCTGTAGAGCCAGGAGCAACATTTAATGCGTCTTGTGCAATGAAAGTAGCACCAAAAGTTCTAAACTTAGAAAATGGAAAACAATCAGCCGAAAATTCAAAAAACCAAAAAAGAGAAAAAAAAGCCTTTAAATAAAGCATTACAACTTTCTGGTGCAGGTTTACAAATGGGTTTAACCATTTATTTGGGGTTTTTATTTGGCAAATGGTTAGATGCTAGTTTCAATACTCATTTTTTAAAAGAAACCATTACACTTTTAGCTATTTTCTTAGCCATGTATTCTTTAATAAAACAAGCCAATAGAATTAATGATTAAAAGTATTCTGTTATACACCTTGGTGTTTTTTACAATATTTTTTGTAAGCTTTTTTTTACATGATAATTATATACAAAATCAACACATAATTTTACCATTTTCATTAAAAAAAGTGTACCTTTTTCACCTCGGTTTTTCGTTGCTAATCTGTACTAATTTTTTACTCTTTTCAATTGTTGATAAAATTTTTGAACAACTAGGTTTTATTTACTTAGCAACCATAGTTTTAAAAATAGTGCTTTTATGTATCGTCTTCTATAACCCAATATTTACAAAGGATGACTTGTCTTTTAACTCCAGAATAGCACTTTTTATACCCGCAATTATATTTTTATTAACAGAAGCTATTTTTGTGGCTAAAATTTTAATGAAAAAGCAATAATTAACAATTCTTTAAAAAATGGTTTGTGGTTCTGAAATATTGCATATCTTTGCGCCGAATTTAGAAAGCGTATTTTTACCATGAAGATTGCACAAAAACCAATCAAATTTCTTACAATAGCATTCCTAGCACTATTCTCAGCGACTATTTTTGCTTCTGGTACAGATAAAAAACACGACAACCAAAATGATGGTGGTCGCGTAAATACGAAAGAAGAGGTAGAGGCTTATATTCTACATCACATTAAAGATTCTCACGATTTTTCATTCTATTCTTACACTGGTGATGATGGCAAAAGACATCATCGAGGGTTTCCACTTCCAGTAATTTTATGGTCAAGTCAAGGTTTGGTAACTTTTATGTCTTCAGAGTTTCATCATAATGATGATGGGCACGTAATTGTAGAGAAAAACGGCGCTAAATTCGCGAAAGTACATTCTAAAATTTACGAATTAGATGCAAATGCTTCATCAATTAATTTTGATGCAGATCATCATCCAACAAACGGGCATAAAGTTTTAGATTTTTCAATCACAAAAAGTGTTGTTGGTATTTTATTGATAGGATTTTTATTGTTGTTTTGGTTTTCAAGATTGGCAAACCAATATAAAACAAAAAAAGTACCAACAGGTTTCGCAAGAGTTTTAGAGCCTTTGGTTTTATATGTTAGAGATGAAATTGCAAGACCTAATATTGGTGATAAACATTACAGAAGATTTACAGGTTATTTGTTAACTGTATTTTTCTTTATTTGGGTTTTAAATTTAGCAGGTTTAACACCATTAGGTTTTAATGTTACAGGTCAGTTAGCAGTAACAGCATGTTTAGCAATTTTTACTTTGGTAATTTATTCGGTAAGTGGTACAAAAGGATATTGGATGCATATGATATGGATGCCAGGAGTTCCTGTGTTAATTCGCCCAGTTTTAGCAATTATAGAATTGGCTGGTGCTTTATTAATTAAACCATTTTCATTATTAGTGCGTTTGTTTGCAAATATATCAGCAGGTCATATTGTGGTAATGAGCTTAATTGCAATTATGTTCACCTTAAAAGAATCTTTAGGGGTTGTGGGTGCAACAGGATTGTCTTTAGTATTATCATTTTTTATAACATTAATTGAGGTTTTAGTAGCGTTCTTACAAGCGTATATCTTTACAATGCTTTCAGCATTATTTATTGGTATGGCAGTAGAAGATCATGCAGAAGCTCATTAATACAAATTTGTTTAATTTAATATAAATACATTTATTATGTACAATTTAATTGGAGCAGGATTAATCGTAATCGGAGCAGGAATTGGATTAGGTCAAATTGGTGGAAAAGCAATGGAAGGTATTGCTCGTCAACCAGAAGCAACTGGAAAAATCCAAACAGCAATGATTATTATCGCTGCATTATTAGAAGGTTTAGCATTTGGTGCATTATTCTTAGGAAAATAATCCAAACAAAAACAAAAAGCACAATTCTGTAACGGTTGGTTACAGAATGTGTTTTTAGGTTCCTGTTTCCACAGGAAGAACAATTTTAAAGGAACAAAAGTTTTTTTAAATTAAACAAAAAGAAAAAAATATATATAATTAGTTTATAGAATGGAAACTTTATTAAACGATTTTTCACCAGGATTATTTGTAGTCTCAACAATCTTATTGTTAGCCTTAATTGGTTTAATGGTAAAGTTTGCTTGGAAACCAATTTTAAATTCTTTAGAAGAAAGAGAATCTGGAATTGAAGAAGCATTAGCAGCAGCAGAAAATGCGCGTAAAGAAATGCAAAATTTAACTGCGGATAATGAAAGATTGGCAAAAGAGGCAAGAACAGAAAGAGAAGCAATGATGAAAGAAGCTAGAGCAATTAGCGATAAGATTATTGCTGAAGCAAAAGAAGATGCAAAAGAGGTTACAACAAAATTAATTGAAACTGCACAGGCTTCTATTCAACAAGAAAAACAAGCTGCATTAGCAGAATTGAAAAAGAATGTTGCAGAATTATCAATTGGTATTGCAGAGTCTGTTATTAAAAAAGAATTGTCTAATAAAGCAGATCAGTTAAGCTTGGTTGAAGGCATTTTAAAAGAAGTTGAGTTAAACTAGTTGTATGAAAGACGCAAGAGCAGCATTACGTTACGCAAAAGCAATCTTAAATCTTGCAAAAGATTCTAAAGAAGATTCTGCTGTAAATACAGATATGCAATTAATTGCTTCAACAATTTCAGAAAACCCTGAACTTGCTGTCGCTTTACAAAGTCCTATTATTAAGTCTGCAGATAAAATAAATGTTTTAACAGCCACTTTTTCTAGTCAAGTAAACAACATTACTCTAGGACTTTTTAATTTATTGCAAGAAAATAAAAGAATATCTATGTTAGAGGCTATTGCTAAGCAATACACTATCATTTACGATTATTATCATCATATTCAAGTTGCAAAAGTTACAACTGCTGTGCCTATTACTGCCGAAATTGAACAAAAAGTTTTGGCAAAAATAGAAGCGTTAACAGGTGAAAAAGCAAACTTAGAAAATGTTATAAATCCAGATATTTTAGGTGGATTTATTTTACGTGTAGGAGATGTGCAATATGATGCTAGTATCTCAAATTATTTAAATGAATTAAAAAAGGAATTCGACAACAGTCATTACGTTCCTAAAATATAGTCAGCTTTTTACTTATGGCAATCAGCCATATGTTAAAGCAAATTAAAATTAAAAGTAAATAGCTAAAAGCTAGCAGCCAAAAGCTAAAAACTAAAATAAGATGGCAAGTATTAAACCAGCTGAAGTATCAGCAATTTTAAAAGAACAATTAACTAATTTTGAGGCACAAGCTTCATTAAGCGAAGTAGGGACAGTATTACAAGTAGGTGATGGTATTGCTCGTGTTTACGGATTGTCTAACGTTCAATATGGAGAGTTAGTAGAGTTCGATAACGGCTTAGAAGGTATTGTTTTAAACTTAGAAGAAGATAATGCAGGTGTTGTATTATTAGGTGCTTCAACTTCTGTAAGAGAGGGTTCTACTGTTAAAAGAACAGAAAGAATTGCTTCTTTAAGAGCAGGTGAAGGAATTGTAGGTAGAGTTGTAGATACATTAGGTAGTCCAATAGATGGAAAAGGTCCAATTTCTGGAACTACTTACGAAATGCCATTAGAGCGTAGAGCTCCTGGTGTTATCTATAGAGAGCCAGTAACTGAGCCATTGCAAACTGGTATTAAATCTATTGATGCAATGATTCCTGTGGGTAGAGGTCAACGTGAGTTGATTATTGGAGACCGTCAAACAGGTAAATCTACAGTTGCTTTAGATACCATCTTAAATCAAAAAGAATTTTATGATGCTGGAAACCCAGTGTATTGTATTTATGTTGCAGTAGGGCAAAAAGCATCTACAGTAGCTGCTATTGCAAATATGTTAGAAGAAAGAGGGGCATTAGCATACACTACAATTGTTGCTGCAAATGCATCAGATCCTGCAGCAATGCAAGTTTATGCACCATTTGCAGGAGCTGCAATTGGAGAGTATTTTAGAGATACAGGTAGGCCAGCTTTAATCATTTATGATGATTTATCAAAACAAGCTGTTGCATACCGTGAAATTTCTTTATTATTAAGAAGACCTCCAGGGCGTGAGGCTTATCCTGGTGATGTATTTTATTTACACTCAAGATTATTAGAGCGTGCTGCAAAAGTGATTAATGATGATAAAATTGCAAGCGAAATGAATGATTTACCAGATACTTTAAAAGGTATCGTAAAAGGTGGAGGTTCATTAACGGCTTTACCAATTATTGAAACACAAGCAGGAGATGTGTCAGCATATATTCCAACAAACGTAATTTCGATTACTGATGGACAAATTTTCTTAGATGGAGATTTATTTAACTCTGGGGTTCGTCCAGCAATTAACGTAGGTATTTCTGTATCTCGTGTTGGAGGTAATGCACAGATTAAATCTATGAAAAAGGTATCTGGTACTTTAAAATTAGATCAAGCACAGTTTAGAGAATTAGAAGCATTCGCAAAATTTGGTTCTGATTTAGATGCAGCTACAATGAATGTAATTTCTAAAGGACAACGTAATGTTGAAATTTTGAAACAAGCTCAAAATGATCCATTTACTGTAGAAGATCAAATCGCAATCATTTATGCGGGTTCTAAGAACTTATTAAAAGATGTTCCTGTAAATGAGGTAAAGAAATTTGAGAAAGATTATATCGATTATTTAAATGCAAAGCATAGAGATACCTTAGATATATTAAAATCTGGTAAATTAACTCCAGAAGTTACTGCTACTTTAGAAGCAGCAGCAGCAGAAATATCTAAACATTTTAATTAGACATTAGGTTTGTAGACGGTAGACATCAAAAGAAACAATTGATGTAAACTAACTACTAAAGACTAATAGCTAAATACTAGAAAATGGCAAACTTAAAAGAAATACGTAACAGAATTACCTCAATTAAATCTACTATGCAGATTACTTCTGCAATGAAGATGGTATCTGCTGCGAAGTTGAAAAAAGCACAAGACGCAATTACTGCAATGCGTCCTTATTCTTCTAAACTTACAGAATTATTGCAAAATTTAAGTGCAACTTTAGATGGTGATACTGGTGGGGCATATTCTACAGAAAGAGAAGTATCTAAAGTATTATTAGTTGTAGTAACATCAAACAGAGGTTTGTGTGGTGGTTTTAATTCATCCATTTCTAAAGAAGTAATTAAAACTGTTGCAGAAAAATATGCTGATAAAACTGTAGATATTTTTGCTATTGGTAAAAAAGGAGCAGATACATTAGGTAAAGAGTTTAACATTATAAATACAAGAAACGATATTTTTGATGATTTAACTTTTGATAACGTTGCTGTTATTGCAGAGAATTTAATGAGTTTATATGCAGATGGTAGTTATGATAAAATTGAATTGGTGTATAACCAATTTAAAAATGCAGCTACTCAAATTCCACAAGTAGAGCAGTTTTTACCAATTAAACCGATAGAAGGAGGAGAGGCAATTACCAATTCTGATTATATTTTTGAACCATCAAAAGTAGAAATCGTAGAAGCATTGATACCTAAATCTTTAAAAACACAATTGTACAAAGGTATTAGAGATAGCTTTGCTTCAGAACATGGTGCACGTATGACAGCAATGCATAAAGCAACTGATAATGCAGGCGAGTTAAGAGACGAATTATTGTTAACATACAACAAAGCACGTCAGGCAGCAATTACCAACGAAATTTTAGAAATTGTTGGTGGTGCAGAAGCATTGAACAATTAGACGAAACGTAGGTGAAGTCAAATTTTCAAAAAAAGTAGAAGCCTTGAACAATTAGACGAAGCGTAGGTGAAGTCAAATTATCAAAATGCACAATTATTAAAGAGTTAGCTTAGCGTAAAAGACTTTTTACGAGTTAAAAGGTTCATAAATTTTAAAAGAAGTCGTCTAAAAATTATATTTTAGACGACTTCTTTTTATACATTATATTGTATTTTTACGGTATTAAATATTTTAATTATGTTAAAAGATATTCACTCATATTGGGCTTATTTGGTATTAGCCATACTCATTTTTGCTGTGGTAAACGCAATAATTGGTTTAACACAAAAAAAACAATTTACAGATAAAGATTTACGTATTGGCTTATTCACGCTTATCGTGTCTCATATTCAATTATTAATAGGTTTAGCTTGGTATTTTATGTCTCCTTGGTATAAAGCCCTAAAAAACAACGGTAGTGAAGTTATGGCTGATAAAGCAACAAGGTTATTAGCTGTAGAGCATCCAATTATGATGATTTTAGCAATTGTATTAATTACCATTGGTTGGTCTAAACATAAAAAGAAAACTGAAAGTGGCGCAAAGTTTAAAACGTTTGCTATTTTTTATGGCTTAGGCTTATTATTTATTCTTTCAAGAATTCCTTGGAGTAATTGGTTTAATTAATGAAAATTATCAGTTACATATTATCGCCAATATTTGCATTGGTGTTTGTTGGGTTATTAGTAGTTTTTCATCCTTTACAATGGTTAAGTTTTAATTTATTTGGTATCAAAGGTCACTCAAAAGTGGTAGCTCTTTTAAATTTGACTTTAATGAGATCTATGTTAATTATAGGGGTATCAGTAAGATTAAAAAATAAACATAAATTACCTGAAAACACCTCTCTAATATTTGTTTCTAACCATCAAGCAACATTTGATATTCCTCCAATTGGTTGGTATTTTAGAAAATATAATCCAAAATTTGTATCAAAAATTGAATTAGGTAAAGGGATACCAAGTATTTCTTATAATTTAAGAAAAGGTGGTGCAGCACTAATCAATAGAAAAGATCCCAAACAAGCGATTGGAGCACTTATAGAATTTTCGAAAAAAATCAATAAAAATAAATGGGGAGCAGCAATTTTTCCTGAAGGAACAAGAAGTAGAACAGGAAAACCAAAAAAATTCGCTTCAAATGGATTAAAAGTCATTACAAAGTTCAATAAAGATGGATATGTAGTGCCTTTAACCATAAATAATTCCTGGAAAGTTTTTAAATATGGAAAATTTCCTTTAGGTTTAGGAAGTCCTATTACCATTATTACACACGAACCGATAAAAATTGATTCAATGCCTTTTAATGAATTGTTAGAAAAAACAGAATCAGTAATTACAAAACATATAAAATAAAATTATGTCTATTTATAACGTAAGAAAAGAAGTGATGCTAACTTTAGAAAAAAAGATGCAGCACTTTATGGATACTTATTTAATTCCTGCAGAAAAAATTTGGCAACCCACAGATTTTTTACCTAATTCTCAAGCAGATTCTTTTATGAATGAGGTTGAGGAAATTAGAGAAATATCTAAAGAATTACACGACGATTTTTGGGTAGTTTTAGTAGGTGATACCATTACAGAAGAAGCTTTACCTACTTACGAATCTTGGTTGTTAGATTTAGATGGCGTTTCTCAAGATCCAGACAACAGTTGGGCTAAATGGGTAAGAACTTGGACCGCAGAAGAAAACAGACATGGAGATGTTTTAAACAAGTACTTGTATTTATCTGGGCGTGTAAACATGCGCGAAGTAGAAATAACTACACAACATTTAATTACAGATGGTTTTGATATTGGTACATCAACAGATCCTTATAAAAACTTTGTGTATACTACTTTTCAAGAATTAGCAACCTATATTTCTCATAACAATGTAGCTAAAATAGCACGTAAAAAAGGACATAAAGCTTTAGCTAAAATGTCTAAAATTATTGCTGGTGATGAAATGCGTCATCACCAAGCGTATGCTCATTTTGTTAAAGAAATTTTTAAGATTGATCCCAGTGAAATGATGTTGGCTTTTCAACATATGATGAAACATAAAATCGTAATGCCAGCAATGCATTTACGCGAATCTTTTGGAGAAAAAGGATCTTTATTTGATGATTTTTCTACAGTAGCTCAAAGAATAGGGGTGTATACAGGTTTCGATTATGTAGATATTTTACAAAAATTGAATACAATGTGGGAGATTGATAAAATTACAAATCTAACTCCAGAAGCAGAAAAAGCACGCGATTTTTTAATGAGATTGCCAGACAGAATGTACAGAATTACAGAGCGCATTAAAGTGCCAGATACAGAATTTCAGTTTAAGTGGATGTTACAACCTAGTTAGTTTTAGAAGCTATTTCCTGCTTTCCACTATATCTTTTTTGCGAAAATCAAAAAAGGATGTCGTTGCAATCAGGGCTAAACTTGTTTGCTGATTTCAGTTAGTTTCAGAAAAAATATTTATTTTTTAGTTTGTATTAGAATTCAAAAACAAAAAAAAAGACCCTTCAGGTTTTCAAAACCTGAAGGGTCTTTTTTTTTATAAACTATTTAAGTTATTCTATCATTTTAAAGAAGAATATTAAAATCATCTTTATCATTCAAAAATCCCAATTTTTCTCTAATTTTTTGCTGATTGCTTTTTATTAAAGTCGCTTCAATAATCCCGATTTCATTTTTAGGTAAGTAAGAAATTTCATCACCCAAAGAATCAATAATTACAGAATTTCCAGAATAGGCATAATTATTTGCATCAGTACCAGTTCTATTTACACCAATAGCATAACTCATATTTTCTATTGCACGCGCTTTTAAAAGCGTATTCCAAGCTTTAATTCTTTTTATTGGCCAGTTTGCCATATAAATTAAAAGATCGTAGTTTTCGGTATTTCTAGCCCAAACAGGAAATCGTAAATCATAACAAATCAATGGGCAAATTTTCCATCCTTTGTAATTAACAATCAACAGTTTAGTGCCAGAAGTATAAACTTTGTCTTCACCAGCTAAGGTAAAAGAATGTCTTTTATCATAAGTATCTATTTTTCCTGAAGGATGCACAAATACCAAACGATTGTAAAAGCGATTGTCATCTTCTATGACCAAACTACCCGTAATTGCAATTTGGTGTTTAGCAGCCAGTTTTTTCATCCAAAGTATTGTAATACCATCCATAGATTCAGCCACATTTTTAGGCTGCATTGTAAATCCTGTAGTAAACATTTCAGGTAGAACCACTACATCAATATCTTTAGATAGAGCACCTATTTTGTCTTCAAAAAAGTTGCGATTTTCCTGCGGATGCTCCCAAACTAAATCCGCTTGAATTCCAGCAATTTGTAATTCATTTTGCATCAAAAATATTATTAAGATTAAACAACTATAAAAGTAAGTTTTTGTAATTTAGAAAACCAAAAAATGGCCATGCAATCTTTTATTTCTGAAACTATAGACGATATTTTACGCACCACAACTTCTTTTGAAGATGTAATTTTTATACTGCCTTCACAAAGAGCAAAAGTATTTGTAAAACAAGAATTTAAAAATAAAATAGCAGTTGGTTTCTTACCAGAAATGCTAAATATAGAGCAGTTTATTCAACAAGTTTCGGGTGTAGAAAAAGCAGATAGCGTTCAGTTATTATTCCATTTTTATAGCATTTATAAGCATATTGAAAAAAATCCAGATTCGTTTGATGTTTTTGCTGCTTGGGCAATAACAGTGTTGCAAGATTTTAATGAAATTGATCAACATTTAATAGACACCAAAGATATTTTTATTTATTTAAGAGATATTGAGCGCTTGCGCAAATGGTCTGTAAAAGGCACATTTAAAGAAACCGAATTGATAAGAGATCACAATTCGTTTTTAGAAAAACTGAATAGTTATTACAATGCTTTTTATCAATTTTTACAGAAGAAAAATATCGGTTATCAGGGTGTTTTATACAAAGAATCGACAAAAAAAATTGACGCTTATTTAGAAAAATACACACATAAAAAATTATTTTTTATTGGTTTTAATGCATTAAATAAAGCAGAAGAACTCTTGTTCCAAAAGGTTTTAGAAAGCGGAAACGCTGAGGTGTATTGGGATTTAGATGAAACTTTTTTCAACTCTAATCATCAAGCAGGAAAATTTATTAGAAAGTATAAAAATGAGTGGAAATATTATGAAAAGAATAAGTTAAAAACATTAGGAAATACGTTTTCTAAACCCAAAGAAATACAAGTAATTGGTGCTGCTAAAAATACCACACAAATAAAATATATTGGCGAAATTTTACAGCAAAAATCAAATGTAAATCACACAGCATTGGTTTTGGCAGACGAAACGTTGCTGCCTATCAGTTTAAACTCGTTGCCAAAAAATATCAACAATATTAATATTACAATGGGATATCCGCTAAAAGATGTTCCAACAACAGGCTTATTATTTGCCATTTTTCAACTATTTATTTCTCAAGAAAAGCTGAAAAAAAGTATTACAAATGAATTTTATTACAAGGATATAAATCGTTTTTTTAAACATCAATTGATTTATGGTTTTTTGGAAGGAATTGATGATTTTACTGCTCAAATTGCCAAAGAGAACCAAACTTTTATTAATGAAAATCATATTCATCAACTTTTAAAATCAGCAGAACCAAAAACACAAAAAGTAATTGCAAATCTTTTTAAACCTTTTGATACAGTTACTGAATTTATTGATACCATTTTGGCTTTAATTGATTGGTTAAAGGATAGCGTAAATGCGCTAGAAAAAGAGTATTTATTTCGTTTTTATACTACTTTTACACAACTCAAAACACTGCAAGGTGAGTTTGAATATTTTATAGATTTAAAAACACTAGCCCATTTTTTTAGACAATTAATTGGTTCAGAAAGTTTGTCTTTTCAAGGAGAACCCTTAAAAGGTTTACAATTAATGGGGATGCTAGAAACAAGAGTTTTAGACTTTGAAAACATTATTTTAGTATCTGCAAATGAGGGTGTTTTACCAGCCAATAGTCAGCAAAATTCTTTTATTCCTTTTGATGTAAAAGTGCAGTTTGGTCTGCCTACGTATAGAGAAAAAGATGCTATTTTTTCGTATCACTTTTTCAGGTTGTTACAAAGGGCCAAAAACGTATATATTTTGTACAATACAGAACACGACGTTTTTGGAAGTGGCGAAAAAAGCCGCTTTGTAACGCAACTAGAAATGATGCGAACCGATATTGTTCAGAAAATTGTATCACCTAAAGTATTGCCTCAAAAAATTGAGTTAAAGAAAATTTCAAAGAATACCATGGTTTTTGAACGATTGCAAGAGTTAGCTCAAAAAGGTTTTTCGCCATCATCTTTAACCAATTATTTACACAACCCAATTGCATTTTATAAGCAGAAAATTTTAAGAATTAAAGAATTTGATGATGTAGAAGAAACTGTGGCATACAATACTTTAGGAACTGTTGTTCATGAAACTTTAGACGAATTGTACAAACCTTTTGTTGGCCGTTTTTTAAAGTTTTATGATATAAAAAAAATGGAACAGAGTGCTAAAGATTTGGTGCTAAAGCATTTTAAAATCCATTTTAAAAATGGTGATATTTCTACAGGAAAAAACCGATTAATTTTTGAAGTTGCCAACCGTTTTGTAGTAAATTTTTTAGCAAAAGAGAAGGTTTTGTTAAAGGATGAAAAAAATCAATTAAAAATTATTGCAACTGAAGAGAATTTAGCTGCTGAAATAGAAATTGATGGTTTTGATTTTCCTGTTAAAATCCATGGAAACGTAGATAGAGTAGATGAGTTGAATGGACAAATTAGAATTATAGATTACAAATCTGGGATGGTAAAAGGCACCGAATTAAAAGTGTTGGATTTTGAACAACTTAGAGTTAAAGATCAGTACAAAGCCATTCAGGTTTTATTGTATGCGTATTTATTTACGCAAAACAAAAAATTCGATTTTTCTAAGAAATTAAAAGCTGGGATTTATTCATTTAAAAACCTAAAGGAAGGATTCTTATCTATCAATTTCTCTTCAAATTATAGAAATCCTGATACAGATATTACTCAAGAAAAATTAGACGAATTTATAGAAGAATTAAAAGTTTACATTAAAGAAATTTACAATCCTGAAATTGCTTTTAATGAACCTGCAGATTTAAAGTACTAGATTTCAAACACATTTTTTACTATATTTAATCTATGCACAATAATTTTGACCAAATTAACTTTAAGTATCAAGAAACAGATACGCAAACACCATCTGTAAAACTAATGTCAATTTTTCTTGTATTGGTTTTTATACTAGTTCCTTTAGTTGAAATAGTACCAGATTTTGATTATAATATCGTTTCTAGTTTTAGCCCAACAAAATATACTTGTATAGTTGGTTGGGATTTTTTAGAACCCTTAACCTTTAAAGAAATAAAGTAACCAGAATTTAATTTACTTCCCTTTTAAAATCAATAAAGGCACATTTGCAAAAAACTCTTCTTTAAGTACTGTATTTTTTTCCCAAAGTTTCTTAAAAAAACCTCTTTTTCGTCTAAAAACACATAACATATCTGGATTGTGTGTTTTAATATGTTCTAAAACGCCTTGAAAAGTAGTTGAATTTTCAGTAACTGTTAATGTTGATTGTAACTGTTTTAAATTTTGGTCAATCACTAAATCTTCTTGGGTATATTCTGGTGTCTTTACCAAAAGTAAATTCACTCGTGTATTAAATTTTTCAACAATAAACTGAATCGGTTTTAACACATTTTTACTTTTAATAACTCCAGATTTAAAAGCCATTAACACATTTTCTAAAGGTGCGTATTTATAATTTTCTGGAACAGTTAAAACAGCAATATCTGTTTGTTTTACTAAACTACCAGCAGTTCTTCCTAAAAAAAGTTCTTCTTTAATAGAATTACTTTTTGCACCAACAATAATTAAATCAATACCTAAATCATCATCAATACCTAAAACACTATCTATAACTCCACCTTTTGCAGCAATCAGTTTTACATCCACATTTTTTGTATCTACAGCCTTTACCATAGTTCTTAAATACAAATTGGTTTCACGCTCTATAATACTATCAATATTAATCATTGTGCCAGCTTTAGATTGTGCACTATACGCTCTAAAAACAAAAATCTTTGCATCAATTTCTGAGGCAAAATCAATAGCAAACTGTAAGGTGTTTTGCGCGCTTTCTGTAAATCCAATAGGTACTAAAATGTTCTGCATGATTTGTTGTTTTTGTGGCTACAAAGTTACTAATTTTTTAATAAAAACTTAGTTAAGAAGCGCTGCTATGTTAGCGTAAAAAGTATAGTTTTATTTTTATCAGCACATTGTATTCTAACAGCTTTTATCATATTATAAACCAAAAAGAACCAATTCTAAGACCGATTTTTATAGATAAGGTAAATTAATTGTTAGCTTACAATTTCTTTATTACAGAACAGTTTGTGCACCTTTTTTAGAGGTGTACCTTTGCAAAAATATGTAATTTGAAAACTGATATTAGTTTAAAGCGCATTAATAAATTAGCAATACCTGCTTTAATAGCTGGCATTGCAGAACCTTTGTTATCGATAACAGACACAGCAATAATTGGAAATATTAAGTTAAATGCTACAGAAAGTTTAGCAGCTGTGGGTATTGTTGGTGCTTATATTTCTATGTTAATCTGGGTATTTGGGCAAATAAGAAGTGCTATTTCTTCAATAATATCGCAATATATAGGTGCTGATAAATTAAATGATATTAAAACATTACCAGCACAAGCTATTGTAATTGTGGTGTTTGGAAGTATTTTGATATTGGCAATTTCATATCCATTTGCAAAACAGATTTTTCAGTTTTATAATGCTTCTGGCGATGTTTTGGCGTACTGTGTTAGTTACTTTAAAATCCGAATTTTTGGGTTTCCATTTTCATTATTTGTATTTTCTGTTTTTGGGGTTTTTAGAGGCTTACAAAATACTTTTTACCCTATGATTATTGCCCTAATAGGTGCATCATTAAATATTATTTTAGATATTATTTTGGTTTATGGAGTTGAAGGTTTTGTGCCTGCAATGCATATAGAAGGTGCTGCTTATGCTAGTGTTATGGCTCAAATTACTATGGCTTTAATTGCTTTGGTTTTGTTGCTTAAAAAAACAACGATTTCTTTAAAATTAGGGCAATCATTCCACCAAGAAATTCCAAGATTATTAGGTATGATAGGAAACCTATTTATTAGAACAATTGCTTTAAATACGGCATTATATTTTGCAACTTCTTACGCTACAGATTATGGCGCAGCTTATATTGCTGCATACACAATAGGTATTAACATTTGGTTGTTAGGCGCCTTTATGGTTGACGGATATTCTAGTGCTGGTAATATTTTATCAGGCAAATTATTAGGTGCAAAAGAATATAGAACTTTGGTAGTTTTAAGTAAAAAACTGTTTAAATACGGTTTAATTATGGGCTGTATAATTGCTATAGTAGGCTTTATTTTCTACAATTTTATAGGAGCAATTTTTACAAAAGAAGCAGATGTATTAGAACAATTTAATCACGTTTTTTGGATTGTTTTGTTAACACAACCTATTAGTGCCATAACCTTTATTTTTGATGGAATGTTTAAAGGAATGGGTTTTATGAAGTATTTACGAAACGTATTGATTCTATCAACTGGTTTGGTTTTTATACCAACTTTACTGTTTTTTGATTGGTTAGACTATAAGTTGGTGGCCATATGGATTGCTTTTACACTTTGGATTTTAGCAAGAGGTTTGCCTTTAATATTAAAATTTAGAAGTACATTTTTGCCTTTACATAACCCATAATAAAATTATTGGCAGTTTAAATAAATGAATTACTTTTGGCGAAAACGAACATACCATGAAATTTAAAAAAATTGCAACCTTAATTGCAACTGTTGTTTTACTAGGAAGTTGTGCTTCTGGTTATAAAACCATCAACCCAGAATCTATTAATTATTTATCGCATTCAGAAGATAAAGGCGTAAAGTTGGAATATAAATATGAATTGTTAAATAAAAAGTACAAGAAGAAAGAACTAGCCAAAGGTGTACGTTTAATAGCCGTAAAAATTACCAACAATTCTAACAATGATGTTGTTTTTGGTAAAGATGTTACACTAAATTATGATAATGGTGCATCTATTTATATAATGGATAATGATAGAGTATTTACATCGTTAAAACAAAGTCCAGCCTCTTATTTGTGGTATTTATTGTTAACCCCAACAAATTTATACACAACCGAAACTCAAAATGGTTATACTACAGAAACAAGTACAGTACCCATTGGTTTAATTTTAGGCCCTGGTTTAGCTGGTGGAAATATGATTGCAGCTAGTACTGCCAATAATAAGTTTAAGACCGATTTAAAAACACACAACTTAAACGGTTTGACCATTAAAAAAGGCCAAACAGTATCTGGTTTAATTGGTATTCGTTCAGGCGACTACAATGCTATAAAAATTAAAGTAGATTAATTTTTTTACAGAAAATAAGTTTAAAAGTCATTACATTTTTTGTGATGACTTTTTTATTTCTATATCTTGTATACCTAATAATCATCAAGATGAAAAAAAATATAATATGGATTATTTCTTTTTTAGGCATACTTATTGTTGCTTGTAAAAAAGAAAAATCTTTACAAGAATATATGATCGATTCTTGGCAAACCACCTATTTAAAAATAGAAATGCCAACCTTTGAAAAATCAGATTCGTTAAAAGTATATGAAGACAAATTTAATAATAACCCAGAGTTATTGGCACAATCTAAATATAATGCAGATGGTACTTTTAAAGCTTGGTTTATCAACAAAAAAGGAGAAAAAGTGTCTGAATCTGATGGAAAATGGAGCGTAAAAAACGATTCACTTTTAGTAGCATTTTTTTACAATAATAGAGAAATGAAAGTAAAATATCACATTACAAAAACCGAAGAAGGTTTTTTAGGAAAAAGCACTAATGATTGGGATAATGATGGTGATTTTGATGATTTTTTAACAATGAAAACAAAACGTATTAAAACCAACTAAAATTTGTTAAATCTAAGTAAAGTATCTTTAAGAATACGTATTTTTTTGTCAATGACACTTTTGGTGTTATTGGCATCTATTTTAATTTTGGGTGTAACCGTTTATCAATATGATGAACAAACCAAAGATTATAACATCAAACGTTTTGAACGTAAAGAAGCCACCACTATAGAAACAATAGAATTAGAGCTAACCAACAAAACCACATACCCTGTAAAAACAGATAACTTATCTAAAATTTTTCGTAATCGCATTTATGAAATATCATCAATAAATAAGTTAAACATATCTATTTTTGATTTGCATGGAAACTTGTTAGTATCTTCTAAAACTAATGCTTTTGAACCCAATATTATTCAACCTTTACCTTATGATATTTTAAACGATTTAGCGCAAAACTCTAACCATACTATCTTAATTCCGTTAGTAAAAGATGGTATGGGTTATCAAACTTCATATAGTTATATAAACGATCCTAAATTTAAAAGAATTGGTATTTTAGAATTACAGTTTACACAAGATAATTCTGAGATAGAGCACGAATTAAAAGAGTTTATTACAAGGTTAAGTTTGGTGTATTTGCTAATGTTTATGATAGCAATTGCATTGGCATATTTTTTATCGAGTTACATTACAAGGTCTATAAAAGCCATTTCTGATAAAATGGAACAAACACGTTTACACGAACGTAATGAAAAAATAGTACTAAATTCTGCAAGTACCGAAATTGAAACTTTAGTAGAAGCTTACAATAATATGATTGATCAATTGGAAGAAAGTGCTGTAAAATTGGCAAAAAGTGAACGTGAGCAAGCTTGGCGTGAAATGGCAAAACAAGTAGCACACGAAATCAAAAATCCATTAACACCAATGCGATTATCAGTACAAAGTTTTGAACGAAAATTTAATCCTGAGGATGAAAATATTAAAGAAAAATTAAAAGAATACAGCCAAACTTTAATTCAACAGATAGATGTAATGAGTTCTATTGCGTCTGCATTTTCAGACTTTGCTAAAATGCCAACTCAAAAAAGAGAAAAAATAGAGGTAATAAGTATTGTAAAATTAGCATTAGATATTTTTAATGAAGATTTTATAACCTATACTACAGCAGAAACAGAATTATTTGCCAATTTAGATAAAACCCAATTGATTCGTATTGTAACCAATTTGGTAAAAAATGCACTACAAGCATCAGAAAAAGAAGAAAACCCAGTTGTTGATGTAAAAGTGAGTCTAGAAAAAAATAGTATTAAAATTAAAGTTTCTGATAATGGAAGAGGAATTCCTGAAGATGTAAAAAGCTTGATTTTTGAACCCAAATTTACAACAAAGTCAAGTGGAATGGGCTTAGGTTTACCAATGATAAAAAATATTATAGAAGCTTATGATGGTACGATTTCTTTTACTTCTGATGAAGGTGTAGGTACCGTTTTTACGGTGATTTTACCTATACAATAGCATTTTGTCGTAAAACCGCTTACTATTTGCAAAATAGTATGATACAAAATTAGAACTAAAAATAATTTTGTTATTGAATTACCTAACCTTTGCAATTTAGACTCAAATATAAAAACCTTAGCTTAAACTTGAGATCTATCAACGATACTATTTGCTTGATAAGAAATTTTCTTTAAAAACTTATTTTTTATATCAATAAGCCTCTTTAAATCAAAGAAGTTATATCTAAATCACAATCATAAGAGGATTAGATTAAATAAAAACATTTTTTCAAAATTGCCATAATGAATAAGGCAAGTTTTAAAAAGTATATGAAAAGCAGTATACAGAACTTGTTATCTAATGGAGATTTGTTAATTTAGAGGTGATAAAAAATAGAGGTTCAAATATTAGAAAATAAATAGGTAATCTTAATAAAATAATACAGTATGAAATTCAATAATATATTAGTCCAAAAAAACGATTCATTAGCACAAATAACAATCAACAGGCCAAAAAAATTAAATGCCTTAAACAAAGAAACAATATCTGAATTAAGTGATGCTTTTCGAGATTTAGAAGAAGATTTTAATATAAAAGTAATTATTTTAACAGGCTCTGGAGAGAAAGCCTTTGTTGCTGGTGCAGATATTTCTGAATTTGCAGATTTTTCTGTAGATGAAGGAGGTAGTTTAGCCAAAAAAGGGCAAGAAATTTTATTCGATTTTATAGAAAGTTTAACTACCCCAGTAATTGCAGCTGTAAATGGTTTTGCCTTAGGTGGTGGTTTAGAATTGGCCATGGCTTGCCATTTTAGAATTGCATCAGATAATGCAAAAATGGGCTTGCCAGAAGTTTCTTTGGGTGTAATACCTGGTTATGGTGGTACGCAACGTTTGCCACAATTGGTGGGTAAAGGTAAAGCAATGGAATTGATTATGACAGCGAGTATGATTTCTGCAGAAGAAGCCAAAAGTTATGGTTTGATAAACCATGTAACAACACCAGAAGAACTATTACCTTTAGCAGAAAAATTAGCCAGTAAAATTATGCGAAATTCACCTGTGGCAATTTCATTGGCAATAAAAGCAGTAAACGCTAATTTTAAAGATGGTGTAAATGGTTTTGAGACAGAAATACAAGGGTTTGGAGCCTGTTTTGGTACAGAAGATTTTAAAGAAGGCACCACTGCTTTTTTAGAGAAAAGAAAGCCGAATTTTCCAGGAAAATAAATTGTAAAAAAAAACGAGCCAGCATTGGCTCGTTTTTAGGTTTTTTAGGTGTTCAACTAAAAAAATGATTGTTTTAAATTTTAAATTCGTTGATATAGTTTCTACCATTGTTTTTTATCACAACAGTATATTCTCCTTTTACATTTTCATCTAATTTGTAAACTCTATTGATAATAGTATCGCTTTGTAGAACTTCAGAATAAATAATTTCATCATTGTAATACAGCAACACTTTTAGAGGTAATGCATCAAAAGCAATTTTACTAATCATTAACCTGTTTTCTTCATTTCTAACTACAGGCTTAAAAATTACTTTTTTTGCCTCTTCGTCAAAAATTACTTTATCACCTTTAATGTGAATTGTTTTAATAACAATTTGAAAATCTTTTTCTAACTCTAAAGTATACATACCATCATCTAATTTAGAGAAATCGAAGAATTTAATAAGGTTTCCTGCTTTGTTTATATTTTCTAAATGAAGAATAACCCCTTTGTGATCTTTAATGGTTAATTGTTCTCCTTTTTTTGCCCCTTTAAATACTACTTTAGTTTTTTTAGCATTTAAATTGTTATTCACTTCTTTGTCGTTTGCGTAGTTTGCTAATGTTCCTAACATTAAAACTACAACTAATACTAATCTTTTTTTAAATGTTTTCATAATAAAAATTTTTAAAGATTTACACTACAAAGGTATAGTAGAACTCTTTTTTTAAAAACAACGTAATTGGTTATTTTTTACACTATTTTAACTTTAAATTAAATGTTAAATAAATATAGAGATAAAATAGAATATATTGTTAATAATTTTATATATGTTATCAATGATAAAATATGGAATAAAGCAAAAAAAAACGAGCCTATTAAGACTCGTTTTTCCAGATTGATAAATCTGATAATTAACTATAAACAATATTTTTAAATTTCAAATTTGTTGGTGAAGCTTCTACCATTATTACGAATTACAACTTTGTATTCCCCTTTAATTTCTTCATCCAATTTGTACACACGATTTAAAATTGTGTTTCCTTTTAGTGTTTCTGAATAAATGATTTCATTGTTAAAATACAAGGCAACATCTAATGGTTTTTCATCAAAAGTAATTTTAGATATTAGTACTTTATTATCTATACTTCTAACAACTGGTTTAAAAATTACTTTTTTAGCATTTTCATCAAAGGTTACTTTATTGCCTTCAATTTTTAATGACTTCACAATAATTTGAAAATCTTTTTCAAGTTCTAAAGTATAACTTCCGTTGTTCAGTTTAGAGAAGTCGAATACTTTACTAAGTTCACCTTCTGTTTTTACATCTTCAGAATAAAGTATAGTACCTTGTTGATCTTTAATGGTTAATTGTTGTCCTTTTTTAGTTCCTTTAAATACTACTTTTACTTTTTTAGCATTTAAATTGTTATGTACTACTTTGTCGTTTGCATAGTTTGCTAATGTTCCTAACATTACAACTGCTACTAATACTAATCTTTTTTTAAGTGTCTTCATAATATAATCTTTGTAAGATTTACACTGCAAAGTTAGCGTAGAAGTGTTTTTTGGAAAACAACAGTATTGGTTTTTTTTTATACTATTTTAACTATATGTTTAACTGTAAAAATCCTTAAAGATAAAATAGAATACATTTGTAGTAATTTTATATACATTGTAAATGATAAAATATGCCATAAAGCAAAAAAAAACGAGCCTATTAAGACTCGTTTTTCCAGATTGATAAATCTGATAATTAACTATAAACAATATTTTTAAATTTCAAATTTGTTGGTGAAGCTTCTACCATTATTACGAATTACAACTTTGTATTCCCCTTTAATTTCTTCATCCAATTTGTACACACGATTTAAAATTGTATTTCCTTTTAGTGTTTCTGAATAAATGATTTCATTGTTAAAATACAAGGCAACATCTAATGGTTTTTCATCAAAAGTAATTTTAGATATTAGTACTTTATTATCTATACTTCTAACAACTGGTTTAAAAATTACTTTTTTAGCATTTTCATCAAAGGTTACTTTATTGCCTTCAATTTTTAATGACTTCACAATAATTTGAAAATCTTTTTCAAGTTCTAAAGTATAACTTCCGTTGTTCAGTTTAGAGAAGTCGAATACTTTACTAAGTTCACCTTCTGTTTTTACATCTTCAGAATAAAGTATAGTACCTTGTTGATCTTTAATGGTTAATTGTTGTCCTTTTTTAGTTCCTTTAAATACTACCTTTACTTTTTTAGCATTTAAATTGTTATGTACTACTTTGTCGTTTGCATAGTTTGCTAATGTTCCTAACATTACAACTGCTACTAATACTAATCTCTTTTTAAGTGTTTTCATAATTTAATCTTTGTAAGATTTACACTGCAAAGTTAGCGTAGAAGTGTTTTTTGGAAAACAACAGTATTGGTCTTTTTTTATACTATTTTAACTGTATGTTTAATTATAAAAATATGTAAAGATAAAATAGAATATATTTGTAGTAATTTTATATACATTGTAAATGATAAAATATGCCATAAAGCAAAAAAAAACGAGCCTATTAAGACTCGTTTTTCCAGATTGATAAATCTGATAATTAACTATAAACAATACTTTTTAGCTTCAAATTTGTTAAGATAAACCTCAACTAATAGTGTTCTATATTTTAAGGGCTGCAACCCAATATAGATACTACAAATTTAAGAAGGAAATACAGTCTTGAAAACAACAGAATTAGTTGATTTATATGCAAAATTAACATTTTTAACAGTGTTAATCTTTGTTAAAGTTAATTTGGTGAATAAAACTGATAATTCTATATACATAGTCATTTACAGATGTTGTATTTTTGCACTATGATACAGAAAAAACCAACTCTCGAAAAAATCACTCCAGATTTTGGTAGCTCTTTTTTATTAAAGAAGCATGTAGAGTTTTTAAAAACAAACAAACCATTTTGGCATTTTCATCCAGAAATAGAGCTTGTATATGTTAATAAAGGTAAAGGTAAAAGACATATAGGAAACCATATTAGCTACTTTAATAATAGTCAATTGGTATTAATAGGTTCTAACTTGCCACATATTGGTTATTTAGATCGTTTAACAAATAATGGTTCAGAAACCTTAATTCAATTTTTACCAGACTTTTTAGGAAAAGATTTTTTTAAAGTTCCAGAAATGGCTGCCATTGACGCACTTTTTGAACGCGCTAAAAAGGGAATTCGTTTTAACATAGAAATAAAACAAAGAATTGGAGCTAAAATTGAAAAATTAATTGAATTACAAGGGGTTCATAGAATTACATCTTTTGTAGAAATTTTAAATGACTTAGCTACCACTGATGATTACACCTTATTAAACGCCAATGGTTTTGCTTTTGAAAGCGTGCATCAAGACAGTAACAAGATTGAGGTAATTTACAAGCACATCAACGAAAATTTTAAAGATCATATTAGTTTAGATGAAATTTCTGAATTGGCAAGCATGACTGTTCCAGCATTTTGTAGGTATTTTAAGAAAACAACAGGAAAAACATTTACAAAATTAGTAAATGAGTATAGGGTTGTACATGCTACAAAATTACTTGCTGAAAGTAATATGAGTATAGCAGACATCAGTTTTGAGTGCGGTTTCAACAATTTTTCTCATTTTAATAAGTTATTTAAAGAGTTTACAGGTAAAAACGCATCAGTATACAGAAGCGAATTAAAAAATTTAATACAATAATTATGAGTGTAATGGTAAAAACCAAAATAGATAAAGCCATAGATTACTATAGTTTTAAGAGTAGACAAATTAAAGACTTTGTAAATTCAAGTAAAGATTTAACCGTAGAGCAAATTGTAGAATTTGGCGAAGAATTATCTGTTTTAGAGTATAAAATAACAGCTTTAGAAGTGGCAAGAGAAAGCTAATTATAACTTTCCATTCCACTCATCATAAAACTGTTGTAAAAATATTTGCATAAATTGATGTCTTTTTTCAGCAATTTTTTTAGCTGAATTAGTGTTCATTTGGTCTTTAAGTAGCAACAATTTCTCATAAAAATGATTAATTGTTGGTGCATTTGTATTTTTATATTCTTCTTTCGTCATATTTAAATTTGGTAAAATCTCAGGATCGTATAAAGCTCTATTTTTAAATCCACCATAATTAAAACAACGAGCAATACCAATGGCACCAATAGCATCTAATCTGTCAGCATCTTGAACAACTTCTAATTCTTTTGATGTAAAATGTTTTTTATGAGTATCAAAAGTATTTTTGAAAGACATGTTTTTGATGATTTTAACAACATGTTTACCAAGATCTTTAGGTACTTTTTGATCAATTAAAAAGTATTTTGCTTTTTTAGGACCTATTTTTTCATTGCCATTATAAAATTTTGGATCAGCAATATCGTGCAATAAAGCCGCTAAAGAAACCACAAAAATATCTACTTTTTCTTCTTTTGATATCAAAATGGCATTTTTAAAAACACGTTCAATATGAAACCAATCGTGCCCACCTTCAGCATCTTTCAATTCTTCTTTTACAAAAGTGATGGTATTTTGTATAATTAATTCTTGGTTCATTTTATTTTCTTGAAGTTAATTCCTGTTTAATTTTTTTCATTTCAAAAAGCATCACAAACAACATTGGTGCAAAAAACAATGGCAAAAAGGTTTGGAAAGAAACCCCTTTTTCAATGGTTGAAAATATTGCAAAAACAATCATAAGTAATAATAAAAAACCTTGCACAATTGCCAAAGTCTTTTGTTTCTTCAGTTTTTTAATAAGCTCTTCTTTGGTGTAAGATGAAAATTGTGGTGCCATAATTTGATTAGATTTTACAAAAAAAATCCACTTTTTCAGTGGATTTTTTTAAAGTCATTTCTTCTGGAAAGGATTTAGGATAGGATTAACAATGCTCATCGTAAGCAGCTGCTAAATTTTGTGCAATCATTTGTGCAGAACGTCCTTCAATATGATGACGCTCTAACATATGTACTAAATTACCATCTTTAAATAAGGCAATTGCAGGAGATGATGGTGGAAAAGGAATCATAAATTCTCTTGCCTTTTGTGTAGATTCTTTTTCTACGCCAGCAAACACAGTGGTTAAGTTGGTTGGTACTTTATCTGCGCCTAAAGAAGCTATTGCTCCTGGTCTTGCAGTACCTGCAGCACAACCACAAACAGAATTTACCATTACTAAAGTAGTACCTTCTTTTGCCATTGCTTGCTCTACATCTTCACTTGTATATAATGCTTCAAAACCAGCGTCAATTAATTGGTCACGCATTGGTTTTACTAATTCTTCTGGATACATAATTCTAAGGATTTAGATTTTTTAATGTTGCAAATTTAATTAAATTACAGCGAACTAAAAATAACAAAACAACAACAATTTAGATAGTACTATAAAGAATAATAATTCTTAAATACTAGGCGTTAATGCTATTGTTTTTGATACGGGTATGACATGGCAAATATTACGAGTTACTGTAATAGGCTCACTTACAAAAGTAATATAACTATTTGATATTATTGTTATTGTATATGTTCCAGAGCGTTCTCCAGCACCAAAAAAAGAATTGTTAGATTCAATTATTTGTAAAACTTCTTCGTAGTTATCATCTTTAATTACAACAGTTACATCATCTGTTATGGGTAAAGAGTTGCTGGCATCTAACAAAGTTACGTGCAAACCATAAACATATTCTGTTGTGCAAACAATTTCATTACCTTTCTCTTCACATCCAAAGCAAAAAAATAAAAAAGTAATAAAAATAATGCGTTTTTTAAATATCATAAATGCTATTTTTTAATAGATGTAATTTTATAGTTTTGGTTGCGTTATAATACATTTTTATAACTAATAAATTCACAAATCTTGATGATTCCTTATCTTTGAGCTCAAAATTAAAATTTTTATGGGAAGTTTTACTAAATGGTTAGGGGCAGGTTTAGGTTTTACGTTAGGTGGTCCAATAGGTGCAGCAATAGGCTTTGCTTTAGGTAGTTTTGTAGATAAATTTGAAATCGATGATTTTAAACAAGAACAAATAGATTATAACAAAGAGCAACCTAGAAGAACTGCCAAAAAACAATCTAGTACGCAATCTGGTGATTTTGAAATGAGTTTATTAGTCTTAGCCTCTATCGTGATTAAGGCAGATGGAAAAGTAGACCAACGTGAATTGAACTTTGTGCGTTCTCAATTTTTGAGTATGTATGGAAAAGAACGTGCCAACAACGCCTTTAAATTATTTAAAGGTGTTGTAAAAAAAGAGGTTTCTGCACGTCAAGTTTGTATACAAATTAGAGAACATATGTCTCATGCTTCACGATTACAGTTGTTGCATTTCTTGTTTGGTATTGCCAAAGCAGATGAGTTTGTTTCACAAAAAGAAATTGATGAAATCAAGAAAATTTCTGGTTATTTGTACATCAATCAAAATGATTACGAGTCTATAAAAGCAATGTTTTATGATGCTTCTGGTAATGCTTATAAAATTTTAGAAATTGATAAATCTGCATCTAATGACGATGTAAAAACAGCCTACAGAAAATTGGTAAAAAAATACCACCCAGATAAATTAAGAGATTTGGGTGATGAGCATTTACAGGGTGCTAAAGAAAAGTTTCAAAGCATACAAGATGCTTACGAAAAAATTAAAAATGAAAGAGATTTTTAGCAGGTATTGTAATTAATTTTATCTTTTGTAAAACTTTATTTTTTTTGAACTGCCATCCGTTTTATTTTTAAACAAAGCAATATAATAGCCTTTTTTTAACTTGTCAAATTTTGTTCCTTTAAATGCTTTACCGTATTTTTTATCAAGTATTTTAGCAATGTTAGACAACACTTTTTTTCCATAAACATCAAAAATATTAACCTCATAGTCTCCAAGCGAATTCGGGTGTATCTTAGCGTCTTTTTGAATTATAGGGTTTATAGTAGATTCTTGTTGATTGGTGTTTTCTGGTATAGAATTTGAATACCCAAAAACTATAATTTCATTAACAGCTGCAAATACATTCTCATACATTGATAATCTTAAGTATCTTGTATCCACATTAGTAATATGTGTTTTCCAGGTTTTAAAGCTCGAACATGAATCTACAAATAATTCGTTCCAATTATTTTCACTTCCATATTCTACAGTAAATTCAAAAGTATCATGCATATCATGTAGATATATTTCTGTGATATGGTATTCTTCACCTAAATCAATAACCACATGATAAGGTGCAGTTTGCTCATTCCAGTACCAAAATGGTTTCCAAGAAGTACTTACAGGATGTTCATTAGCCAATACATCTGTTTGTTGTTCATTAAAAAGGTATAATGGAGAAACTACACTGCCTCCAACTACTTGATCCGTAACCATTGTACTATCAATTACAATTTGATGAGAGGTTGGTATAATATCAAAAAATTCTGGTCCACTAGTTGCTCCTAATCCTTTTAACGCTAAAGGGGTGTCATCAGAAAGTGAATAGTTGTTATTAATGGTATCTTTAAATGTAATTTGATGAATGGTTGATAAATTATTGTTGTTAAGACTAATATTATTCAAGTTACCAGAGTCATTGTTATAAAATGTAATATTATTACTGTAAATATTGTTGTTTATATTTATTGGATTTAGTTCATTCATGTTTCTAACAACTTGTGGACCATTCATGTTCTTAAAATAATTACTGCTTATTGTAATAGGTTGTAAAGTATCTGTAAACATTCTGTTATCAACAAACATTCCTTGCGAATTGGCAATGTAATTATTACTAAAATTAGAATTTCCTTTACCAAATGATATAATACCAAAAGCAGGCGCTTGCATAATTATGTTGTTGTAAGCATTAACAACACTATTGTCTCCTATTTGTAAATTGTTTGTATGATAAGCTAAGTTTTCTAACCCTGCATTAACCATAGTGTTGTTATAAATTTCTACATCTTCTACAGCATTTGCTATTTGAATGGACTCTCTTTTTGTATTTCTTATAATATTATTATAAATTTTTAGGTGCTTAAATTCCATTCCTGGCGATCTCGTTTCGCCAATATACATGCCTTCACTTACGTTTTCAATAAAACAATCGTGAATAATTAAGTTATTAAAAACTGGGTAAGGCACAGGAGGATTGCCACCAAAGTCTTTTTTAGCAAAAATTCCAAAAAAGCCATCATGAGCTATTTTTATAAACTCGGCCTCACAATCTGAACTTAATTCAGAAAATGCCAACCCACAATTATAACCACCAAGCTCAAAACCATATCTAAAGTTTGGATGACCTGCACCAGATATTTTTATATATTGGCAATTTTCAAAAGTAATACCTCCCCATGATTGAGGGTTGTTAATTTTTACTTGGCCATTTATATTTATAACAACAATTGGTGCTGAAGCAGTTCCTACAAGTTGTTGAAACTTAATAGCTTTAGTTCTTGAAGATGCTACAAATATGGTATCTCCTCCATTAAATGTTCTTCCTAACGTACTAGTATTTATAAGATATGGGGCTGAGTTATCTAAAATAAAATTATTATGCTGTTGGCTATTAGCATTCAAAGCAATAAAAATTAAAATTAAAGAAGATAAAAATTTAAGAGAATTGTAAAATTTCTTTTTAGAAACTACACTTTTAAAAATTTGCAATCGAAATAATATTTTATAAAAACATTTTTCCATCATATTATAATTTTGGGGGATTAAAAGTAGTTTAAAGATAGTTTTTAATTTTATAAATAACAAATGTATGAAGCTTTTTATTTTGCCAAGTAAATTATTGATCATGAAATTTATAGAAGTGTTGTCTTTTTTTATTTTTAGTCTTTTAAAATAATTGTGTTGTATTTAAAAGTAAAGAACTTCTGGTTTCCTTTTTTAGACTTAACACCCTTAATTTTATAGAAATTCCTTAATTTCGCATCCTTATCAGAAAAGAGACATCATGAAAGCGAAATTTCCTGAATATAAAGGACTTGACTTACCAAAAGTAGCAGAAGAAATTCTAAATTATTGGCAAGAAAATAACATTTTCGAAAAGAGTGTAACATCAAGAGAAGGTGCTAAGCCATTTGTTTTTTTTGAAGGCCCACCTTCTGCAAACGGACTTCCAGGAGTTCATCACGTTTTAGCAAGAGCTATTAAAGATATTTTTCCTCGTTATAAAACGATGAAAGGTTACCAAGTAAAACGTAAAGCTGGTTGGGATACACATGGTTTACCCATAGAATTAGGTGTTGAAAAAGAATTAGGGATTACCAAAGAAGATATTGGTAAAACAATTTCTGTAGAAGATTATAATGCTGCTTGTAGAAAAGCGGTAATGCGTTATACAGATATTTGGAACGATTTAACTCAGAAAATGGGTTATTGGGTAGATATGGAAGATCCATATATAACTTACGAACCAAAATATATGGAGTCTGTTTGGTGGCTTTTAAAACAGATTTATAACAAAGAATTAATTTACAAAGGCTATACCATTCAGCCATATTCACCAAAAGCGGGTACTGGATTAAGTTCTCACGAATTAAATCAACCAGGTACTTACCAAGATGTTACTGATACCACTGTTGTTGCTCAATTCCTATCCCCAACCCTTTCCAAAGGAAAGGGAGAAGAGAACGATTTATATAAAGCATTTAATTTAGAGCAAGAGTCAGAAGTCCTTCCCTTTGGGAAGGATTTAGGATGGGATTTTTATTTCTTAGCTTGGACTACAACTCCTTGGACTTTACCAAGTAATACAGCCTTAACTGTTGGCCCAAAAATTGAATATGTTTTAGTTGATACTTTTAATCAATATACTTTTGAACCTGTAAAAGTGGTGTTGGCAAAAAAATTAGTTTCAAAACAATTTGATAAAAAGTATGTTCAAGTAGAAACTTCCGAAGAAATTAAAGCGTACAATTCTAGTGATAAAAAAATACCTTTTAGAATAATTTCGGAATGTTTAGGTAAAGATTTAGTAGGCATAAAATACGAACAATTGTTAGATTTTAATTTAGATTTTGAAAATAAACAAAATGCGTTTCGTGTAATTGCTGGAGATTTTGTAACTACAGAAGATGGTACAGGAATTGTACACACAGCGCCAACTTTTGGGGCAGATGATGCTTTGGTTGCCAAACAAGCAAGTCCAGAAATTCCGCCATTTTTAATTAAAGACGAAAACGATAATTTAGTGCCTTTGGTAGATTTACAAGGTAAATTTAGAAAAGAAATTAAAGATGATATTTATGGTTTTGCATCAGAATATGTAAAATCAGAGTATTTAAAAGATGATGAATTTGAAGCTGAACTTAAGGTTCAACAAGAAAAAATGTCAACGGTTCTTAAAAACCAGAAGCAATATTTATCTGTTGATGAACGATTAGGGTTAAAGCTAAAAAATGAAAACAAGGCTTTTAAAGTAGAAAAATACAAACACAGTTACCCAAATTGTTGGCGAACAGATAAACCAATTTTATATTATCCATTAGATTCTTGGTTTATTAAAGTTACTGATGTAAAAGATAAAATGCATTCATTAAACAAAACCATTAATTGGAAACCAGAATCTACAGGTACTGGTCGTTTTGGAAACTGGTTAGCAAATGCAAACGATTGGAACTTATCAAGATCTAGATATTGGGGAATTCCATTACCAATCTGGAGAACAGAAGATGGTAAAGAAGAAATTTGTATTGGTTCTGTTAAAGAATTAAAAGCAGAAATGGCAAAAGCTGTAGATGCAGGTGTTTTAGCAAAAGATATTTTCGAAGATTTTGAGGTTGATAACAATTCTGATGAAAACTATGCAAAATTAGATTTACATAAGAATATTGTAGATGAAATTACATTAGTTTCATCTACAGGTCAGCCAATGAAACGTGAATCAGATTTAATTGATGTTTGGTTCGATTCTGGTTCTATGCCTTATGCGCAATGGCATTATCCATTTGAAAACAAAAATAAAATTGATGGAAATGAGAGTTTTCCAGCAGATTTTATTGCAGAAGGTGTAGATCAAACTCGTGGTTGGTTTTACACATTACACGCAATAGGTACAATGGTTTTCGATTCTGTTGCCTATAAAAATGTAGTTTCTAATGGTTTGGTTTTAGATAAAAATGGCCATAAAATGTCGAAACGTTTAGGCAATGCTGTAGATCCGTTTACAACGTTGTCTAAATACGGAGCAGATGCCACAAGATGGTATATGATTTCTAATGCCAATCCTTGGGATAATTTAAAATTCGATTTAGAAGGTATAGAAGAAGTAAAACGTAAGTTTTTTGGTACACTATACAACACGTATTCTTTCTTTAGTTTATATACAAATATTGATGGTTTTTCTTATGATGAAGCAGATATTCCTCAAAACGAAAGACCAGAATTAGACAGATGGATTTTATCAGAATTACATACTTTAATCAACAAAGTAGATGAATTTTATGAAGAGTATGAACCAACAAGAGCTGCAAGAGCCATATCAGATTTTACACAAGAGTATTTAAGTAACTGGTATGTACGTTTAAGTAGAAGACGTTTTTGGAAAGGGACTTATGAAACCGATAAAATTTCTGCCTATCAAACCTTATATACGTGTATGGTTACGATTGCAAAATTAGCATCCCCAATTGCGCCATTTTTTATGGACAGGTTGTATCAAGATTTAAACTCGGTAACTGGTAAAGAAACATCAGAAAGTATTCATTTATCAGAATTTCCAAAATTTGATGAACGTTTTGTAGATCAAAGCTTAGAACGTAAAATGGAAAATGCACAAACCATATCATCTTTAGTATTATCATTAAGAGCTAAAGAGAAAATTAAAGTGCGTCAGCCATTACAAAAAATTATGATTCCTGTTGATAATCCTCAGCAAAAAGAAGAAATTTTAGCAGTGTCAGATTTAATAAAGCATGAGGTAAATATTAAAGAAATACAGTTGTTAGAAGATGCTTCAGACATTTTAATCAAGCAAATAAAACCTAATTTTAAAGCCTTAGGGCCAAAATTTGGAAAAGATATGCGTTTCATTGCAGCTGAGGTTAAAAATTTTAATCAAGAAGATATTAACAAAATCGAGAAAGATGGTAACATTTCGGTTGAAGTTAATGGAAAAAATATTACTTTAGAACGCGCAGATGTAGAGATATCATCAAAAGACATAGAAGGTTGGCTTGTTGCTAATGAAGGGGCTTTAACTGTAGCTTTAGATGTTACTATTAGTGAAGATTTACGTAAAGAAGGGGTGGCAAGAGAATTGGTAAATAGAATTCAAAATGCACGTAAAGATTCTGGTTTAGAAGTTACAGATAAAATTAAACTGACTGTTTTAAATGACCAAGATTTACAAGCGGCTATTACTGAAAATAAAAGCTATATCATGAGCGAAACTTTAACCAAAGAGTTGGTTTTTGTAAATGAATTAATTAATGGTACCGAAATTGAGTTTGACACCATTAAAAGTAGAATATTAATAGAAAAAATGTAAGATTATGTCAGACGTAAAAGTAAAATATACAGAAGAAGATTTAAAAGAATTTAAAGAAATCATCAATAAAAAAATAGCAAGAGCACAAGAAGACTTGGCTTTGCTAGAAGCCGCCTATAAAAACGATGCAAACAATGGCACAGACGATACTTTGTCATCATTTAAATCTTTTGATGAAGGTTCAGAAGTAATGAGTAAAGAGGCCAATGTACAATTGGCTATTCGTCAAGAAAAGTTTATTAGAGATCTTAAAAACGCGTTACTACGTATAGAAAATGGTACATATGGCGTATGTAGAGTAACTGGTAAATTAATTCAGAAAGAACGTTTACGTTTAGTTCCTCACGCAACTTTGAGTATTGAGGCGAAACGTAAGCAGTAATTATCAATAACATATAACTAAATAATAGTTTGGCAATTTATAGAAGGCAATGTAGCGTAGTAATACGTTACATTGCCTTTTTATATGATTTTAAATCATAGAATTATCTTATTTTTGATAATATGAAAAAGATAAGTATAATTACGGTGTTATTTATTTTTGTGGTCTGTTTTATGACGATTAAAAATAAAATTACGATTCAGCAAGAACAATCCAAAATTATAAAACAACATCCATTTCAAAAATCGCTTCAATTATCTAAAGAAGAAAGAATACATAAAGGATTACCTCCAAATAAATATTTTGAACAAATGTATTTATTAGGGATAAATCCACATACAGGTAGAACCCACCCAGAAAACTTATATAAAGTTCAACAAGAACTCAAAGAAAAACAACAAATTCAACGCAGAACTCCTGGTGATGCTATTGACAATCAATGGATAGAAAGAGGACCCAACAATGTAGGTGGAAGAACAAGAATGGTAATGTTCGATCCCAATGACACAGCCCACAAACGAGTTTTTGCAGGTGGTGTTAGTGGAGGTCTTTGGGTAAATGACGATATTACTGATGTAAATTCTTCTTGGACACAAGTGGGTATAGATGATAATCTTTCTGTAACCTGTATGGCTGTAGACCCCAATAATTCTCAGATTATCTATTTAGGTACAGGAGAATTATACAATCCGCAACAAGCTTTAGGCAATGGAATTTGGAAATCTACAGATGGTGGTGCAACTTGGCAAAATGTATATCAAATTACAGGAACCACTTCAGTTTCATCTAGCATTATTGTACCAGGAACGTATTTTATGACCGATATTATTGTTAGAGATAAAGATGGAAATCCTGCAACAACTGATGATTCTGAAGTTTTTGCTTCAATTGGAGCTAGTTTCTACAGTTCAAATCCTAAGAATACTTTTGTAGGGTTAAATGATTATGGAATTTTTAAATCTACAGATGAAGGCGCAAATTGGGCTCAACTTACGTTGAATGTGGATGGAAATCTTGTTGCCGCCAATAAGTTTGAAATCGGCACAGACAACACACTTTGGATGGCCACCACAAGAAATATTTATCAAAAAGGAGGTGGACGTATTTACAGCAGTTCAGATGGTACAAATTTTACTTTAAAACACACCATAACCAATGGAAGAAGAACCGAAATTGCTGTTTCTAAAACAAACGCTAACACACTTTATGTATTGGGTGAAGTGTATACAGAAAATGGCACTGGAGAAGAAATAGCACCATTTGTATCAATTTTAAAAACCACAGATGCTTTTGCAACAATACCCACTGCACTTTCTTTACCAAATGATGCAACTAGTAGTATTCCTGCAGATGATTTTACAAGAAGCCAAGCTTGGTATAATTTAGTCATTGAAGTAGATCCAACCAATGATGCCATTGCTTATGTTGGCGGAATTAATTTATTCAGAACCACAGATAGTGGAACTTCTTGGCAACAAATTTCTAAAAACTCACCAACTGGAAGTTTACCAGGCATTACAGTTTCTTATGTGCATTCAGATCAGCATAGTTGGGCTTTTCATCCTATAGATGCTAATATTGCAGTAATTGGCGGAGATGGAGGTGTTTTTTATGCAAATTCATTATCAGCAGCTTCTACAAGTGATACCGCAATTATTGAGCATACAAAAGATTACAATACCACTCAGTTTTACAATGCTGCAATCAGTCAAACTACAAATCCAGAATATATTATTGGTGGAACTCAAGATAATGGAAATCTCTTTTTTGATGGAGCTACAACTGGAATTAATGCAGCTACAAAAGTGAATAGAGGAGATGGAACACATTGTTTTATTGACAAAGATGGAGCATATATGATTATCTCGAATTTATATAATAATATTTATCGTTATAATTTACCATATACTGGAAATATCGTAACAATTTCTTCTGACAGTGATACAGGTGGCTTTGTAAATGCAATGGCTTTAGATGATAATTTGAATATTTTATACACAAATGGAGGAGATCATCTAGCTCGTTTTACAGATATCACCACCAATGCCCCAGAAAGAACTAACATTACAGATCCACTTATTACTACTATTTCTGCCATAAAAGTATCGCCATTTACAACTACATCTTCTAAAGTATTTTTAGGTACAAGAACAGGTAAAGTATTAAAAATAGAAAATGCAGATACAGCAACGCAAACGGTTACTGATATTTCTTCTTCATCATTTTTAGGAAATATTTCATCCATAGAGTTTGGTGCATCAGAAAATGAAATTATGGTTACGTTTTACAATTTTGGGGTAGAAAGTATTTGGTTTACAGAAGATGGTGGAACAACTTGGGCCAATAAAGAAGGTAATTTTCCTGACATAAACGTACGTTGTATTTTAATGAATCCGCTAAATACAGATGAGGTAATTATAGGTACAGAATTGGGGGTTTGGAATACTACCAATTTTAGAGATCCTTCACCCAATTGGCATCATTCTTATAATGGAATGTCGAATGTTGTGGTTACTTCACTCAGTTTAAGAACTGCAGATTATACCATTTTAGCAAGTAGTTATGGCAGAGGTTTGTACACAGGTAAATTTAAAGCAAATAATTTAACTACTTGGACAGGAACTATAGATGCTGATTGGACAAATGATGGCAATTGGACTAATGGCATCCCTGCAACCAATGTTGATGTAAAAATCCCTGAAACCGAAAATCAACCAGAAATAAATACAACAGTTATACTTAACAATTTATCTATAGAAAATAAGGCAATATTGACAATTGCTAATTCTGGAGCCTTAACTGTAGAAGAAGATTTAACAAATGAAGGGAGCTTAATTATAAACTCTAGTATAGCTAATTCAGGAAGTATAATTGTAGAAGGCACATCAACAGGAACTATTACCTATAATCGTTTTGTTTCTGATAATTGGCATTTGGTAAGTCCGCCAGTAACTGGTCAAAATTATAATGATGATTGGGTTGCAGCAAATGGAATTGCTTCAGGAACTGTAAATCCTAATTTAAGAGGAATTGCAACTTACAATAACAATTCTGGAGGCTGGCAATATATGTTAGCTGGCCAATCTAACACTTTTAATGAAGGACAAGGATATACAACATTGCGCACTTCTTCTGGAAATTTAAGTTTTACAGGTACATTGTTAACAGAAAACACCACTGAGGTTATTACCAATGGCACAAACAATGCGTTTAATTTAGTAGGTAACGTTTTTGCGTCTTACATCCCCTTAAATAATGGTGCAGATGCTGTACATAATTTTTTAAGCACTAATGTAAACGCACTAAGTGAACTTACTATTTGGCTTTGGAATGGGTCTTCTTATATTGCTGTAAATCAAGTAACTTCAAATCAATTTATTGCGCCAGGACAAGCTTTTTTTGTAAAAGCAAAACCAGAAAGTGGCACAATTACTTTTACTACAGCAATGCAAAATCATCAAAGTAGTACGTTTTTAAAAAGTAAATTGTCTAGACCAGAAATTAGAGTGTTTTTAAGTAAAGGAAAAACCAAAAAACATACAGATATTTTTTATATCGATAATACTACTGAGGGTTTTGATAATGGATATGATAGCTCTTTATACACAGGAGCTGCATCTAATTTCGAAATCTATACAAAATTGGTCAATCAAGAAAAAAATATAAATTTAGCCATACAATCTATTCCTAAAAACTACGATATTGTTATTCCTGTTGGTATTATTGCAGGCGCTAATGTAGAAGTTCAGATTAGTGTTGCTGCCAAAAATATTGATAAAGCACATAACGTGTATTTAGAGGATAAAGAAACTGGAGTTTTTACCTTAATGAATACTGAGGATAACGTTTATAAATTTACCAGTACAACTGCTATAAATGGTTCAGGACGCTTTTTTATCCACACTTCATCAGAAGTTTTACAAACAAATACAGAGAATTTGTTAGCAATAATACAGGTGTTTGCTGCTGATGATACAATTCAATTTGTAAATTTACCTGAAGGGAAAAAAACAGTCGAAATCTATTCTGTTTTAGGACAATTGGTGTTAAAAGAAGATCTTAAAAGTACCGATTTTATATCAACTAAAAATTTGCAAAAAGCGCCTTATATTGTTCGTTTAAGTACTGAAAAGGGAAGAATACATCAAAAAATATTGATTGAATAACGTATTAATGAGAATATCTTTTGCATTTTTTTTAGGGTTGATTGCGATCTCTACTTTTTCGCAAAAAAAAATTAGCAAGTCTTTTCAAACAATTTCAAAGGAAGTCAATATTTACACAGCGGGTTTAGATCATTTAACTATTGAAAATTCAAATTCTGATTTTGTTGAGGTTTTTTTATATGCCGAAAGTTATGACGAACAATTAATTAAAATAGAAAATACAGATAAAACCGCAAACATAACCTTCGATTTTGGAGGCACTGAAACCAGAGAGGTTATTTTTAGAAAATTCATTACCAAAAGACTGCAAAGAGCCAATGCAGTAGTAAAAATTCCTAATAATAAAATGGTGTATATTTTTGGTGAAAATGTAGATATTACATCAAAAAGTATTGCGAATAATTTAGCAATTTACATTGAAAACGGTATTGTAAAACTGAATTCCATTATCGCAAATACAACGTTAAAATTATATTCAGGCAATGTATATGCATCAACAAAAAATACGAGTTTAAATTTAGCTACAAAAAACGGAAGAATTGAAATTGACGGCGTTCTACAAAAGAATCTATATCAAAAAACACGCAAAAACACGCAAAGTCAGTTGAAAATTACCACCATAAAAGGGAATCTTTTTTTAACTATAGAATAGGTTTTATTGAAACAAAACATACCTTGGAGGTACAATGCCATTCAATCGTAAATAGACTAACATTTGCGCTCTGTGATGTGTAATATGATCAGCAAGCAATAGTAAAATTTGTCGTTTACTTCTGGTCAAGCCAAAATAATCTAGTTTGTCATCCAGTTTACTTTTATCGAAATTTTTGATGTGTAAAATGGCTTCATCAAAAGTTGTATCAATTAATGCAATCATTTCTTTTTTAGATTTTTTAGCCACTTTAAAAACAGTATCTTCTTGCCAAGATTTGGTTTTTTTACCTTTTAGTAATGTTTTACTATGCCAATTCATAGCAAAACCAATGTGCAAAAAGTTCTGAGCAAAAGACAGAGAACCTTCTGCTGCTTTAAAGTTATACTTTTCTTCAGGCATTTTTTCGGCAACCAATAAGGTATATTTTCTGGAATTTTCCAATCGTTCTATATAATCTTTAATGAAAGGATTTTTTTGAGCAGTAACTAAAGATGTAAATAACATGAAAGTTAAAAAAGCAAGTATAGTTTTCATACTAATTGATTTTTAAAAGTGAATCTATTTTTTTTAAGTTTGATTTGCCATTTTTTATTAAAAACTGGTTAGGATTTTCTTTTTTGTCATTAAGCATCAAAGATTTTAAATAGCTTTTTTTTGCCTTTTCAAGTTCTTTGCTTTCAAAATATCCTTCTGCTAAACTGTTATATAAATTGGCATTTTCAGGATCTTCTGTCACTGCAAATTCAAAAATTTCAATGGCTTTTTTAGTGTGTTTTTCTTCTAAAAGTTCGTAACCTATTTTATTTAAACTATTGCTAAGATCGGTATTAAAATAATTTTTAGAATCTGTTTTTAATTGATTGAATTTTTGTTTTGCAATTTTCTTGTCTCTCAAAAAATCTTGTTTTAAATAAGATTTTAAATTGATTTTTGGATATTTAATTAAATCAGTTTCTATAGTGTAAAATAAATCGAAATAATCATTATTAGCAGCATCAGAATTGTTATTGATGATCATAATTTCACCATAATTACTGTCTGGGCAAATTAAAATTCCGCTTTGAATTCTTAACGAATTTCCTGTTTTAGAATAGTAAAAACCCTCTTCTTGCCCAATTCCTAAATCTTGCCATAAATAGCCCATATTTGTTTCTTCATTTTTAAACAACCTACGAGTGGCTTCTTTTACCAGTGGCTGTTTACTTTCTAATTGAAATTTTAATAGTTTTATTAAATCTGGCAGTGTGCTAATCATACCTCCAGCACCACCTATTAATGGGTTTTTGTATAATGGAACTAATTCGTTTTTTGCACCATAACCAGTTGCTATGTATTTTTTATGTTTTTCAAAATCTTTTAAATAGGTATTGTTCATGCCAAGTTCTTTTAAAAAACTGTACAAAATTTCTTTATATTCTTTTTGATATACTTTTTGTAGGATATAAGCCATCAATTCAGGACCTACGCTATTGTATTCAAAAAAAGTACCTGGTTTTTTATCCAATTCCATGTGTTTTAACTCCTCTAAAAAGTTATCAAAATTATAATCTATTGTTTTATTGATGTAAAATCCTTCTGCAATTTTATCATTAATACTAGAAAATTGCTTTGGATGTTTGTTTTTAAATCCTAAAGAATGGGTCAATAAATTTTGAATAGTGATTGGTGTTTTTTCAAACTCTAAATTCAAGTAATCGTCGTTTAAATATTTTCTAATGTCATCATCTAAACGTATTTTTTTATCAAGAACAGCCTTAGCTGCTAAAGAACCTGTAAATATTTTAGTAATAGATGCAATTTCATACAAAGTACTATCATTGGGTGTATTGTTTTTGCCTTTGTCAAGTTCTCCAAAATAATTATAATGTAGCTCCCCATTTTTATAAATAGCCAAAGCTATGGAGTTTATGTTTCCTTTATTTAGTGTATGTACTGCGTAAGTATCAATTAAGTTGGCTAATTTATTAAATGGTTTTTGAGTTGTTTTGGTTTTAGTATTGCAGCTTACAACTATTATTGCTAAGAGAATAAATTTTTTCATTTCTTGTATTAAAGTTAAAAGTATACCTTGATTTACAGGTGTATAAGTAGAGGTAATTCTGGTCGTAGATCAAATGTTTTTTGTTGGGTAGCATTATCAAAAAAAAGTTCCATTACATAAGATGATCCATTTTTTATTATGATGTTTTCAATTCCATGAACTGTTTTCATCGTTTCTGTAGATAAATCAACGTCTTTAGAGGTAATAACTATTCTGGTAACTTTTTTTGCCCCATTTTTATGCTTATAAAATTCTCGCCAAAGTGCATATTCTTCTGGTATTTTTTTTAAATCGCGCAAGGTTTCAAAAACATCATATTGCATTTTTGGATAAACCACAAAAATTGAAGGTTCTTTAAGATGTGTTTTAGAGTTTTTTGCAGCATATATGCTTCTGTCGTTTTCCATCCAACTTTGATGATATTGAATTTTTCGAAAAGGAATTTTGTCAACTTTATACTCTTTAACTTTAAGTGCAATACTAAAAGGGGAAGCCCCATTTTTATTAAAATTTGCTCTTTCTGAAAAATCTAAATCTTTGTTTTTACTATTGTTTACCTCAAATTCTTTTTGATTGTAAACAAAAATAAATTCGAGATACGTATTTAAAAAATAGAAATACCTACCAGAAGTACCTTGCCCATGATGAACTGCAGAAAGCGAATCTGGTATAGCTGTAAAACCAATATCAATGAGTTTTTGCTTTGCTTTTTGAGGATTTTTAACCCAAATATTAAAATGATCGACTTCTAAGTCTGATGAAATATTTTTATTAAATTCTTCAGTTTTTTTCTCTTTACAAGAAGCCAAAAATAAAACCAGCGTAAAAATAGAAAGGTAGTTTTTGATACTCATTTACATTAGATTAAGTAAAATTTTAAATCGAATTATTTTCTTTACAGACTCGTACACCTGTGTTTTATAGGCTGAATCCTTATTCATTTCATCTAGAATAGAAGCTATTGTCTCACCTTCATCAATAGGCATTAATAACAGATCATTGCCTGCTTTTGAGGCTAAAAGTGGTGCATTTTTAATAATTGTAACTGCTTTCATAATATTTAAAGCGTCTGTAATTATTAAACCCTTAAACCCTAATTCTTCTTTTAAAAGACCTGTTACAATTTTTCGAGAACAGCTTGCAGGTAAACCTTCAGTACCATACTTTTCATTATTTTTTATGGTGATGTGAGCAATCATTATCGATAAAACTCCATCATTAATTAATGGAGGATATACTTCTAATTCTTGCAAATTACCATCTATATAAACAGATTTTTTATGTGTATCTCCTTGTACCAAACCATGGCCAGGAAAGTGTTTGGCAGTAGCAATTATTCCTTGGTTTTGTGTTGTTTTTATAAATTGGGTACTCAACTCAATTACTTTCTTTTTATCATTACCAAAACTTCGATCTTTTATGGCTTCGTTTTTTAGGCTGATGTCTACTACAGGTGCAAAATTTTGATGAAATCCAATTTTAAGTAACGTTTTATTAATAATTTTAGCAATGGAATCTGCTTGTTTTTCAGTTTTAATAGCAATCGTATTCATTAACCATTTTGTGCCTTGCAATCTTCCATTATATAAACTTGGTTCTGCATCAATTGAAAATAGAAGAGGCAATTGATTTTTTAAACCACTAATTGCGTTTAAGCTATCTATCATTTTTGTATGATTTTTTGCTGTTCCTTCTAAAAATACAACACCCCCAATTTCATTATCTTTTGCCAATTTATATACCACACTTTCTGGTTTACCAAGTTCTCCTGCAGAGGTTACAATCATTTGTGCAACTCTTGCTGTATCAGAAAGTGTATTGAAAATTTCATCAACTTTATGTTCTAATTTTGGATTGTATTTGTAGAAATCAGTTATTTTTAATTCTTGACTTACTATAGAGTTTATAGAGAAAAAAAACAGAGAAAAATAAAGAAGTTTTTGCATAGTTTATAAGTTATTGTGCAAGATTCAATTTAATGTATTCTGCAATGTTTCAAGGTCCTTTTTAGAGAAATATCTATTTTTCTTAAAATTTTGAAGACAATATTTTAAATTTTTCTTTGCTTTTTTTAATTGTATTTTTTGTTCAATAGCCGTTTTTGCAATGTAATAGCTAAACGCTAAACGATATTTTTTAAAGTTCTTTTTACCTTTTTCTAAAAATGAAATGGCCTCTTGAGGATTTTTTAAATCATGTATAAAAAAAGCACTAAAAATATCTAATTGCGCCACTAAAAAACGATACTCTTCAAAATCAGTACTTGCAATCATTTGAAACGCTATTTTTTGGGCTCCAATTAAATCACCTACATCTTTTCTATTATGAAACATTACAATAGGCATGTATTTAAAATTGTTTCTTTTTTCATCAAAGGCCACTAGCTTTTCAAAAGCACTTTTATTTTTTGAATTTATGGTTTCTGTAAGTAGATAATCAAAATCGTCTGCGTTTACACTGGTGTTGATTCCGTAAATTTCATGCATTTTCACCTGATAATCATCAAAATAAATCTTTGGGTTGAAATTTTCTTTTTTTGAAATTTCATTAAAACGATCAAATTTTTTATAGTTTCTAAATTGAAATTTTATAGCATCTAAAAGAGCAGCAGCAGGTAAATCTGAATGATTTGCATTGTATTCTTTTACCTGAATGTTTTCTTTAAAAATACTCGATTCAATATTTTTTGCCATTTTACTAAACTGATTATCTCGAGTTCCATAACCCAAAAAATAATTTCCATCAAAGTCTGAATTTAATTTTTTAATGATGATTTCGTTAAAATTAGGCACACTTTCTACGAGTGATAATGCAATGATATTCTGAAACGGATTTTGATTTTGAAATAATAATGAGGTTACAAAATGAGCAGTGTTAGAGTGCCCAATAATTACATTAAAACCAGAAGTTGAATAGTTTTTAGTTACATACGGATAAACTTCTGAAATTAGAAAGTTTTTAAGTTTTTGTGGGCCTGCTAAGTAATCCATTCCATCAAAATTAGGTTCGGTTTCATAGCTTCTATTTTCGTGAAATATGCTTACTATAATGCACTCTGGAATAACATTTGTGCCAGAATCGTCACCATCTTGAAAACTGGTTTTACTTAAAACATCTACATAATTTAAGGTTTGCTCAAAAAGAGTAAATCCATCTAAAGTATAAATTACAGGGTATTTTTTTTGAACAGTATAGTTGTTTGGCAATGCAATTTTTAATGTTCGTTCTTGGCCATCAAAAGAAGAAGAATTCATCTTAACAAGCATGAATTTTCGAGTTTTTTGTTGCTCTGTTATTTTTACTTGTCCAATACTAATTAAGGACAACAGCAATGCAATTAATGTTAATTTGTTTTTCATGTTATTTTAGTTAGCTCAATAGTAATTAATGAGAGGCATTCTAGCTGAGTATTTTGAATCTTAATAGCAGTTTTGTTGGTTAATTTTGCAACTGCTATGGCTTTTTTAAGTTTGTGATTGGAGTAATACCAATAAAACAAATTTGAATAGGCTTTTGGCTTATCAGTATCTTTTAATCTATTTTCATTAAGTAGTTTTAAAATTTTCTTATAAACGATTTCAGAATTTAAACTGTCTTGATATATGTGTTTTCTTGAAACACTATCTAATTGCTCATAGTTTAACCTTCTAATATCATCTTTGAATTTTTCTTGAGAAAAAGAAGATGCAAAAGGTATAATAGTGAGAAAAACAATAAGAATTTTATTCATAAATTGATGATGGATTTTCCTTTTTTAGAAAAATTGACGTTGTCAAAAATAGTAGAATTAAACACACAACTACGTTAACTTTTGTTAAGTTATGTACAAAAGCAACAAAAATATTATGCAATACTTTTGTTATTGAATAGTTTACATTTTTGATAAGTACAGCAGCTGTATTAGATAATGAAGTGAAAATACCTTTAAGTAAATTGCATAAAAACAAGAACTTTTAACGTAACTAAAGAATATTAAACAACTTCTTTTTTTAATAAAAAAAACAAAAAAAAAGAGCTGACAAAACCAGCTCTTGATATTTAGAGGAAAGCATTAATAAAAATCCCCCAATTTTTTTAATGCTACTCTAATTAATTTTCAATTATTTTTTGCCAGTTTTCATCTGCTTTTTTCTTTAAATCTTCTGCACCTTCATTATTCCATAGTGTTAACGTGTTTGTGCCCCAAGAATTGTAAAAGAGGTATAATTTTCCGTCTCTAATTTCAAAAGTTTTAGGATTTATTGCTACTTTTTCTCCTTTAGCACCAATAGCATAAGCACAATACCCTCCATAAGCTGGCACATATTTTTTTGGATTTTGTTTAAAGATTTCTAAATTTTCTTTTGATGAAAACTTAAAGTAAACTCCATCAAAACTAGTGGTATAGTTAGCATTTCCCTTTATTGCTTTTTGCTTAAAATAAGCCACTACATCATAGCCTGAGGCAACAAATCCTTTTTTAAGATTATAGTTTTGTGCAAAAAAAGTACTAGAAATAATAAGGACTAAAATAGTTAAAGTAGGTTTCATCGCGTTGTATTTGTAGATTGGTCGATGATTGTTTTTAACCTTACAATAGACTTTGGATTGTTTATAAAAACAAGTAAGAGCTGATCAATCAGCTCTTACTATTTTACAATTTATAAATCCCCCAACTTATAATTGTTGTTTAAATACAGTTTAAAGATACTATTGATTTCTTTTTCTTTATTTGAAATTTCGTTCACATTCCTTTTTCGCTCGATAAAAGGCTTGAATTTAAAGTTATGTTATAAACCGATGACTTATTACTGCTATTTTTGGGATAGCAGTAAGGCATTTAATCTATATCATCAAGTAAAAAATAGGGTATATAAATATCTACCAGGTGTAAATGTAAAACCACCAGCAATAATAATGGCGCCAAAATACAATAAGATCATTTTGCGTTTGTGTACTTTTATATTTCCTCTTTTTATGGCCAAATACGCTGTAGGTACTGTATAAATGGTTAAAAAGCTAAAACTATGAATCCATCCAAAATGATTAAAAATAGTTGGGCCAACATCTGCAGGCATAAATAATGTAATGCATGCAGTAGTGAGCATTAGTATCATGTAAACACGTCCTAAAATAATATGCGTTTTGGCACCTTTTTTTAATAACAAAACTATTGTACCAATTATAAAACAGGGCACAACTGTTGCTAAATGTAAATACATTAAATTGATATAGTTCATTTTTTTATTTAGCTTTTTGCTCTAAAACACTTTTTAAATATTGGTTTTGCTGTTCTAGCAATTCGTTGGTTTTATGCATTAACGCTATATTTTTAGGTGTGGTAACTGTTTCATTTTTGGGATCTTCAGCTTTTTTCTTCATAGAATTCATTACTTTAATCACTATAAATACCGTAAAAGCAATTATTAAAAAATCAATACCAGCTTCAATTAATTTACCATAACCAATAGCAATTTCTTCTACTTTAGGTTTGTTATTTTCTAAAATAGCTTCTCGTAAAATAATTTTTTTATTGCTCCAATTATTGCCTTGTGTCATAAAAGATAAAGGAGGCATTAGTACTTCTTTTACTAGTGTATTTACCACTTTATTAAATGCGGTACCAATAATTACACCAATAGCAATATCTATCATGTTCCCTTTTACAGCAAATTCTTTGAATTCTTGTAATAGTTTAAATTTCATTTTTTTTTTTTTGATTATAACACCATCAAATTACAACCTCTAAGATCAGAATTATCAAAACGCCCAATGATTTCGAAAGTGTTGTTTTGATATACTTTTCCTAAATCTTGTGTAGCAATAAAACTGCACGAATTATAGTTTGCCAAGTCAATAACGTTAATTCCGCCAGTTTTACCAGTTTGTTGTATGCTTAGTGCATCTTCTGTATCTCTCGTTAAGATTTTCATCCAAGGTGGCGTTTCAAAAATACCATTACCTTTAGAATAGGCTTGACTTAGCAGTTCTGTCATTCCATATTCTGAATGAATTTTAGTAACACCAAATCCATCAGTAAGAATTTTATGCAGCTCATCACGAATCAATTCTTTTCTGCGTCCTTTCATTCCACCTGTTTCCATAATTGTGGTGTTGTTTAGCGTAAAGTTTTGTTTTTCAACTAAGTCTAACAACGCAAAAGAAACACCTATCAACAAAACTTTTTGGTTTTTTTGGTTTAAAAAGTAGAGTTTTTTAGCCAATTCATCCAAATTATTTAGGTAGAATCCACTTTCTGGATTTTTGGTTTTTTTAATTAAATCATCAACCATAAAAACCAACGAAGAACCTTTTCTTTCTAGGTAATTGGGTAATAAAGCTAAGACAATATACTCTTCTATGTTTCCGTAAAAATGGGCAAATCCTTTTAAATAACTTTCTTGATATAGGCTAATATTTGTTACATAATGTTTACTAGTTATGCTGCCTGTTGTTCCAGAACTAGTAAAAATTTCATTTACTTCATCTAAAGAAGAAAGTACTTTTTTACTCTTAAAAAATTGAATTGGTAAAAACGGAATATCTTCAATGCAACTTACATCTGCAGGATGTTTATAGAGCAAATCACAAAAAGATCGGTAAACTCGATTATTTTTAAATTGATGTTTAAAAATATCTAGAGTAACTTTTGTAAACTCTTGTTCTGTTTTTATATTAAAAATGGTGTTTTGCATAGTTGTTTACAAAAATAACATTATTAAGCGCAACCTTTTTATTCTTTTTGTATCTTATGTATGTAAACACAATTATGAAAATTAGTTTTATTTTTTTAGCGGTATTTTTTATAGTTTCTTGCGCTTCTAACAATCCAGTTCTAAATCAAACTTGTAAAGTAGATTTACCTATTGAAGATTTAATTTGGTTGAAAGCAATAAAAGAAAATTTTGAAAAAAGTGTATCTCTAGTTAAAAAAGAAATCATATTATATGAGTATAATAATGCGCATGTGTTTTTAATTGACGATTGTAATAATTGCGCAGATAATTTAAGTAGACTTTACAATTGCGAAGGCACTATAATTTGTGAGTTTGGTGGAATTGCAGGTGTAAATACGTGTGCTGATTTTGAAAAAAATGCCATTAAAATTCGAGTTCTATGGGAAAATTAATTACAGCCAAAACTTTTATAATAATTGCAGCCATTATATGTTTTACAGGTTGCAATGAAAACATAAATGGATCTATTGTAACCAATGAATCTGTGATTATAAATAACAGTTTATATGCGTCAACAATAACCGACAATTACACAATTACTGATGTAAAATTAGAAAATGATATATTAACTGTAAAAATAAGTAGTAGTGGTTGTAGTAGAGATTCTTGGCAAGCTTTTTTAGTAGACGCAAATGAAATTTTAGAATCTTACCCAGTACAACGAAATATAAAATTGGCTTTAGATAATAAAGAAGCATGTTTGGCTATTTTTGAAAAAGAATTTACGTTTAATCTTTCTGTTTTAAAAGAAGATTTTTCTGAACTGTATTTAAATTTAGATGGGTGGAACAATCCAATACATTATAAATAATATGAAAAAGTTAGTGGTATGTTTATTATGCTGTTCGTTTGTTTTTTCGTGCAAAGAACCTGATGATCTTGCAAATTCTATTGAAGGAAAGTGGAATGTAACTCAAGTTATTGGCGGTTTTTCTCAGCCTATCAATTATGATTTTGGTGACATTACTTGGTTTTTTAACTTAGACAATAAAACAGTAACTATTGAGAATAATGTTGATGTTTTTAACACCTACTTTATACCTAGTTTTTCAAAAAACCAGGGTGGTGTTTACAATTTTGAAATTATAACAGAAAACAACATTGATTATTTTAGGGTAGGAGATAGAAAAGGCATAATTAGTTTTAATGAACAAGGTTTAATGATTAATTATGGAATAGAATCTGATGATTTTGCCTACATTTTTAAAAGATAAATGTTGATAAGATTTATTGATTTCTCTCATAAATAAAAATTGAATTGAAATTGAAAAAACCTCAAAAATGTCCTCATTTAAATTAGTAGTATTATGAAATTAAAAAATATTTTTATTGTATTTGCCATTGCTCTTGTATCTGCCTGCGAAAGTAATGAAGTTACAATTGTTGATGCAGATAATTTATTACTAGGCAATTGGGTGTCTCCTGTTTATGATGAGTACACCACAACTTTTACAAGAAACAACACGCTATTAGAGAAAGAAGCCGGAATTACATTCAAACAAAACGGATCTTTAATTCAGAGAACTTCTGGTTTTTGTGGTACACCACCTTTAACTTACTTTAATGTTGAAGGTTCTTTTACGTTAAATAATGATATTATTATTATGAATTCTAGCCAAAACTCCTCTTATTTTTATGGTTGGAAAATTATGGAGCTTACTAATGAAAAATTAGTACTACAAAGAGAATTTTCTGAACAAGAAAAAGAACATCAAGCTTTAATGGATTTGTTTTACGAAATTTCTGACATTGTATACAGCCAAACTTGTTCAGATGTTAATAATTGGTCTTTTGTAGCTTATGGTGCTAAAGCTTGTGGTGGCCCTAAAGGGTATCTTCCTTATCATAAAAGTATTGATGTGGCTTCCTTTTTAGAAAAAGTAGCAACATATACCCAAGCAGAAAAAGAGTTTAACGTAAAATGGAGTATAACTTCGGATTGTGCTGTTGTAAATCCGCCAAAAGGTGTTGATTGCCAATTCGAATACCCAATATTGATGTATTAATTATGAAAAAAATTATTCTTCTTTTTGCTTTTGTATCCGTATTTTATTCTTGTTTAGATGATGATAATGAGGTGTCTAATGTGTCTTTTGAGTTATTACCAATTGATGAATATACAATTCCAGAAAGTTTTACTTTAGGAGAAAAAGCAACTATAAAACTCACTTATTCTTTAAAAAACGGATGCTATTATTTTGATAATGTATATGCAGAACAACAAGCAGATAAGATAATTATAGGGGTTAGAGCAGTTATAGATTTTACAAGCTCTGTTTGTACTCAAGCTATTGTTCAAGAAGAATATGATTACGTTTTAAATATAGATCAAACAGAAAATTATACGTTTAAATTTTATAAAGGAACAGATGCCAATGGAGACGCTATTTTTGAAGAGGTTATAGTTCCTGTAAATTAGAGCTATCGAACTCGAAGAACTAATACAAAAATGTTGTGAGCAAAATTTGGAAGCTCAATCTAAAGTTTATCACCTTTTTGCGGATAAACTTTTTGCTGTTTCTTTAAAGTATTCTAAAAATTATCAAGATGCAGAAGACAATTTACAAGATAGTTTTGTAACCATTTTTGCTAAAATTAAACAATACAAGTACAAAGGTTCTTTTGAGGGATGGTTAAAACGAATTACAATTCATACTGCAATTCAAAAATATAGAAAAAAAGTACCATTAGAAATAGTAAAAGAGGTTGCTGATGATATAGAAGAAGATGATACCGATTTTAATAGTTCAGATTTTAGTATCACTGTTTTGTTAGATTGCATTCAGCAATTGCCAAATAGGTATCGTTTGGTTTTTAATTTATACGTGTTAGATGATTATGCTCATAAAGAAATTGCAGCGTTGCTAAACATCTCTGAAGGAACCTCAAAATCGAATTTATCTAGAGCTCGTAAAATTTTAAAACAAAAACTGACAGCACAAAAAAATATGTTGAATTAATGGGGAATAAAAAGTTAGATCATTTGTTTCAAGAAAACCTTAAAAATTTGGAAGTTACTCCAAATAAAAGGGTGTGGAACAATGTGGAAGCCCAACTAGTAAAGAAAAAACGAAAAATAGTCCCTTTTTGGTGGTTTACAGGTGTTGTAGCTTCTATTTTGGTAGTAGTTTCATTTTTTTATCCTTTTTTAACGACTGAAAACCAAAATAGAAACACCAATTCTAATGAAGTTATAACCACGATTCCTGAGGAAAAAAATATCATTTCACAAAAAAAAGATACGTTACAATTGGATAAAAAAAGTACAAACGACATACTTATTTCTAGGGAAGACAAGCTTTTAAAAACGATTAAAAAGAAACATTTTAAAGCTAAATCCTCAAAAAAAGAAAACGCACAGCCACAAAAAACAAAAGCTGAGGCATTTTGGTTAACTTACAATCCTGTAAAAATTCGTACAAAAAATCTTTTTCAGAATCAGCAATTATTAACATTAGCAATAAAAAAGATACAAGGCAAACCTTATAAATTAAACATTGCTAATGTGGTTAAAAAAGAAGAAGTTCCAGAAATCAAAAAAATAAGTAAAAACTGGTCTGTTGCTTCTGTTTTTGGTGTGCTACAATCCAATTCATTAACAGATACTTCACCAATAAATTCAAGTTTGGCTTCATCAACTTCTGGTGAAAGTAGTTATGCTTATGGTGTTCAAATTGCCTATAAATTTAGTAACAAATGGTCTATTCAATCAGGGGTTCATTTACAAGAAATAGGCTATTCTAATAGGCAAATTGCAGTAAACACTTCTTCAAACAGTAATCCTTTTGCCACCCAGTTTACAAATGGGGCTATTTTTTCTTTTGATGCCAATGTTGCCAATTCTAATGAAATGTTTGCTAGTGATATATCAGCAAATACGTTTGTAGCCAATACTGGAAATTTATCTCAAAACTATGGATATATAGAAATTCCTTTAGAGGTAAAATATACTTTTTTGAATCATAAAAAAATCAATTCAGCCATTGTTACTGGTTTTAGCACCTTATTCTTAAATAAGAATGAGATTGTTTTAAATACCAAAAACTTTTCTAGAAATCTAGAAGCACCAAATTTAAATAACATCAATTTTAGTGGTAATTTAGGTTTTGATTTAAATTATACTTTTAATCCAAAATGGTCTTTTCAAGTAAACCCGATGTTTAAAATTCAATTGAATACTTTTACTGATAATGCAAATAACTTTGCCCCTTTTAATTTTGGTCTCTATTCTGGTGTTACTTATCAATTTTAAAAAACCATCTTTTCATCTGCTACGTATATATCTAACAACTTAGCGATTATTTGTGTCACTTAGACGAAAACTAAAACACCAATCTCTTGTAAACCATTACATTTACAGGCTTCTTGAGTTGAAGGTTAGAGTTAAAATGTTTAAATGATTGCTGGGAATTTAATTAAAACAATGCAAGATGGAAATCATAGAAACAACGTATAGAACGTTTAGTGGAATTAAAAAAATAGCGGAGTTACCAAAAAGAAAAGGTTCTCAATACATTATTTATCAAGATAATCAACCTAAATATTATGTTGATTTGTATGATTTATCAATAGAATCTAATGCTATGATGAATAGTTTGGTACTTTGTGCAAAAAAAACCATGAGAGAGGTTTTAGAGGTGATTAATAAAAGAAATAATATCAATTTATCGCTTCCAAAAATCACAAAATTAGGCATCAGTAAAAAACTAAAATCAGAAACTAAACATATCGATTTAAAACCTTTACCAGAAAAATGGTTAGACTACTCTTTGTAGATTTTTACTATTAAATCTCCCTTATCGTCCATAGAAGCTCTGTACATTCCTGCAGTATTAAACTCAAAAGACATATTCCCATTTTTATCTAAAGCAACAACGCCACCTGTTCCACCTAATTTGGTCAATTTATTTTGAATAACATCTGCTGTTGCTTCTTTTAGTGATTTTTGTTGATATTCCATTTGTGCAGAAATATCATAAGCTACTTGACTTCTTATAAAATACTCGCCCCAACCTGTAGATGAAACTCCACAAGTTGAATTATTAGCATAGGTTCCAGAACCAATAATTGGGGCATCACCAATTCTTCCCCAACGTTTGTTGGTCATTCCACCTGTAGATGTTCCTGCAGCAATATTTCCGTTTTTATCTAAAGCCACACATCCTACAGTTCCGAATTTACTGTTTTTAATATCTGCATCATAAAAAGCCGCTTTTTTATCATTATGATCTAATTGGGTTTTTTCCCTGTCTTTTATCCTTTGTAAAGATTTAAAACGATTTTCTGTATAAAAATAACTTGGGTCTACAATTTCTATTCCTTTTTCTTTAGCAAATATAGATGCACCATCTCCTGAAAGCATTACATGATCAGAATCTGTCATCACTTTTATTGCCAATTCTATAGGGCTTTTTACATTTTTTACACCTGCAACTGCGCCTGCGTTTAAGGTTTTACCATCCATAAAAGAAGCATCTAATTCGTTGGTTTCTTCATGCGTAAAAACAGCCCCTTTTCCTGCGTTGAATAAAGGCGATTCTTCCATAACTTGTATTGTTTTTAAAACTGCTTCTTGGCTAGTTCCTCCATTCTTCAAAATTGCATGTCCCACTTTAATCGCTTCTTCTAATTTTGCTTTATAAGCAACTTCTTTTTCATCCGTCATATTTTTCTTTAAAATAGTACCTGCACCACCATGAATTATAATGGCAAAATCGTTTATTTTTTTATGTTGATTTGTGGTTATCTCTGAATCGATATCAGCATCATAATTTTGTTTTGAATTTGGGTTGCAACTCCAAAAAAACACAATAGATAATAGTAAAAATGTTAGTTTTTTCATGGTTTGTTTTATTTTTAACAATAATATTTGTTTTTGTTGAAATTATCAGTTCTTTAATTTATTTGTAAATTCGTTCTTCGAATTTAAACAACAAAAACGAGACTGCAAAATGACTGATTTTGGAATGGATAAAGCCTTAAAACAATTAGGTTTACAAGATATAAACGATGGAACTTCTACAGGTTCAAATAATTTTTCTAATGGAGCAATTATAGAAAGTTATTCTCCTGTTGATGGAAAATTGATTGGAAAAGTAAAATCGACTACAAAAGAAGATTACGAAAAAGTGATGGAATCTGCTACCAAAGCTTTTTTATCTTTTAGAAATATGCCAGCTCCACAAAGAGGAGAAATTGTGCGTCAGTTTGGAAATAAATTAAGAGATTTAAAAGAACCTTTAGGGAAATTGGTTTCTTACGAAATGGGAAAATCTTTACAAGAAGGTTATGGTGAAGTGCAAGAAATGATCGATATCTGCGATTTTGCTGTAGGTTTATCGCGTCAATTAAATGGACAAACCATTCCTTCTGAAAGACCAGGCCACGTAATGAGAGAACAATGGCATCCAATAGGCGTTGTGGGTATTATTTCTGCATTTAATTTTCCTGTTGCTGTTTGGGCTTGGAATACAGCTTTGGCTTGGATTTGTGGCGATGTTTGTGTTTGGAAAGCTTCAGAAAAAGCACCTTTATGTGCTGTGGCTTGCCAAAATATAATTGCCACAATTTTAAAAGAAAATAACTTGCCAGAAGGAATTTCTTGCATTATCAATGGCGACTATAAAGTTGGAGAAATGATGACCTCTGATACCAGAATTCCGTTAGTTTCTGCAACAGGATCTACAAGAATGGGAAGAATTGTTGGCGCAAAAGTTGCTGAACGTTTTGGAAAATCGTTATTAGAATTAGGTGGAAATAACGCTATCATAATTACACCTACTGCAGATTTAAAAGTGGTAGTTCCTGGAGCTGTTTTTGGTGCTGTGGGTACTTGTGGACAACGTTGTACATCAACCAGAAGATTAATTATTCACGAAGCTGTATATGATAAAGTTCGCGATGCAATTGTTGGCGCTTACAAACAAATAAAGATTGGAAATCCTTTAGATGAAAACAATCACGTTGGTCCTTTAATTGATCACGATGCTGTAAACACCTATTTAGCTGCGATTGAAAAAGCAAAAGCAGAAGGTGGAAACGTTTTAGTTGATGGTGGTGTTTTAGAAGGAGAAGGATACGAATCTGGTTGTTATGTAAAACCCGCAATTATAGAAGCAGAAAATCATTTTGAAATCGTGCAACACGAAACGTTTGCGCCAATTTTATATGTGATGAAATATAGTGGTGAAGTAGAAAATGCCATCGAAAAACAAAACGGAGTTGCCCAAGGTTTATCATCAGCAATTATGACCAATGAACTAAAAGAGGCAGAAAAATTCTTGTCTTATGCTGGTTCAGATTGTGGAATTGCCAACGTAAATATAGGAACTTCTGGCGCAGAAATTGGTGGTGCTTTTGGTGGCGAAAAAGAAACTGGTGGTGGACGAGAATCTGGTTCTGATGCTTGGAAAGTATATATGCGTAGACAAACCAATACCATAAATTATTCAGACGAATTACCTTTGGCTCAAGGTATTAAGTTTGACCTCTAAGAGGTTTCTCCTGCAAGGTTTCCAAAACCTTGTAGGAGTTTAGTTTATGTATCTTAAATACCCACAAGGTTCAAAAAAAACTTTCAATAAAAATATAAAATTTGGTTCTTTAATTTAGTTAATATTTAAAATTCCATTTTTTAACTTGATTTCAATAGTTTCTGAAGAATTTGCTTTGGGCTTTTTCTCTAAAATTTTACTGAATTCTTTTTCGTTCGATGTTCCAAAAGTGGTTTTTGTATTATTCATATTTAAGGTGGTTTTTAAACCAAAAACATTCATTGCATAATTGCTTTCTTTTACTTTGTAGAGGTTTAGTTTAGAGTAATCTCCTGCAAAATTAAATTTTGTAAAATTATCACTGAAATTATAAAGGTAAAGTTTACTGCTGAAATCGACTAAATCTACATTTTTTCCTACTTCTCCAATTCTAACTGTTGATGTTTCTGAATCAATTTTTGTATTTGAAACTGAACCAATTTTTGAAGGGTGAACACCTTTAAAACGATAGTTACCTCCTTGAATTTCTAATACTTGAAAAAATCCATATATGAGTTGAAATTTATTATCCTTTGAGAGTAATTTTTTAAACTTTAATTTCCCTCTAAATGTATTTGCAGTGATTGTTTTTTTAACATCATAATTAAAAGTGAGGTTTGAGTGTAAGGCCTTAATTTTAATCGCTATATATTTTGGCACTTTAATAATAAAACTTTTATCAATGTCTTTTTGTTTTTTTATAAAGGCATCATTTGCATATTTACCTCTATTGCTAAAAAGATAACTATTTAACTCTCCCCCCAAACTATACTTTATTTCATTTATTAAAGAATCTTTAGTTTTATATAAATTACTCTTTTTTTTATGGTATTTCATATAATTTGTCATAGCTACTTTAAGAGAATCCATTGAAAGAAGTGGACTTTTACTCATTCCAACATACATGGAGTTTTTTACATCTAAATTAATAAAATTCCCTTTTTTGAAAGTTTTTACGTTTACGCCATCTAATAAATCTTCTTTCTTTCTTTTTGGATACCTAATAAAAGTCATTTCATAATCAAAATGAATTTTATCATCAAAAGATTCTTCAAAAACAATAGCTACATTGTCTAAATCTAAATTAAGAACTGTATTTTCATCAACTTTATAACTCTTTTTAAGAAGTACTTCTGTTGTTTGTGAAAAGGAGAAATTTATCCCTAAAAGGAAAAGTATACTATAAATATATGGTTTCATTACTAGTGTTTTTTTGGTTCAACTCTTTAATATGTTCCTTAATATTTTTAACCAATTCCAAACGTCTTTGCAAATTGTTTATTAATGATTCTAGGATGTTTATGTTATTGGGTGTTTTTTGTAATTGATTGGTAATTTTACGGTATTCGTTATCAAAATTTTTCAATTTAACTCTATATTTTTTTATCAAAATACTATCGTTAGAAATTGCTAAAAACTGTTGCCATTCACTATTGATATTCTCTAAATATTCTTTTTCTATGGCCTTAATTTGTGCTTGAAAAGTGCTTTCTTCTTTATTTTCTAAGGATGATTGATTACCAACAAAAACATATATGGATGCACTAAATATTAACACAATTGCTATTGCAATTTTTAATAATGATGATTTTTTAAATGCTTGCTTCTTTTTATTTTGAATTTGAAGTTTTGCAATAAAGTCTTCTCTATGATTATTTGGTAATTCTATGTTAGAATGCTCATCAACCTTAAATAAATTTCTGATATCACGTTCCATATGTTTTGATTTTTAATTGTTGTTTTAATACTGATTTCCCTCTTCGTAATCTTGTTTTTGAGGTTGAAATGGGTATCTTTAAAATATTTGCTATTTCTTGATGATCATAACCTTCTAACAGATATAATTTGACTACCAATTGATATTTTAAAGGCAAACTATCTATCGTTTCTAAAATTGTGGTTTTCGTAATATTCGCATCAAAATGCCAATCATCATTATTGGAAATTTCTAAGGGATAGTTTTCAATTGAAACGGTTTCTAGTTTCTTCTTTTTCAGTTGATCAATACACGTATTTATCATAATCGTCTTTAACCAGCCACTAAAATTGGTGCCATCAACATAATGCTCTAGGTTTAAAAAGGCCTTTAAAAATGCATCTTGCATAGCATCTTTGGCTTCTTCTTTGTTTTTTAAATACCTACAAGCAATTACAAACATGGCTTTGCAGTGCAAATCGTACAGGTTTAGCTGTGCTTTTTGGTTGCCTTTTTTACTTTGTTTTACTAAAAAATGTAGCTCTTTAGACATTCTTGCAGGTTGGTTCTATGTTTAAAACGAAAAGTTTTAATTAGAGTTTCAAATTTGTTATAATAACCTGTTTTTTATCACAATATAAGTATCCTTTTGCTGTATAATAGATAACTTTCATTAAAAAATAGAGTGATAATCAAAAAAGGCAATGAGATAATTTGGGGAGTTTTTAGAGAAGTAAGATTGCCTTTTCGATTAGTTTTGTGTGCAGAAAAATGATTTTTAACAAAGAAATCTCCTAAAAAAGTAAATCGTGATTGTTGGCAAAACCCCTTGCTTAATGGATTTTAGATTAACTTAAGAAATGTAATAAACAGATCAATTATATACGTTAATATCACTAATCTTTTTAGAAGTAGGCTATTAAAGTGTAATTTAGGTATTTTAGAAAATTAAAATTTATTATCTATTAAATCTTCCAGTAGTATTGCCTTGTAAAATACCCATTACATCTTGTTCGTTTGCATAGTTTACATCACCTGCATAAGTGTGTTTTATGGCGCAAGCAGCGTTGCCAAATTCCATGGCTTTGTAATCGTCAAAGTTTTGTAAACCATGTATTACACCTGCAGCAAAAGCATCTCCTGTACCAATTCTATCAACAATATGAGTAATATCTAACTCTTCTGTTTCTTTAAATTCCATTCCATTCCACATTCTTGCCTTCATTTTATGCCAAGAAGAATTTATAGAAGTTCTTATTTTGTCAAAAACTTTTTCTATAGTTGGGTATTCATTAATTAAATGTTTGCTTGCCTTTATAAAATCTTCATTAGAAAAAGAATATTCAGTTTCTAAGAGCTCATTAATTTCGTTTACACCACCAATAAAAATAGTAGAGTATTGCATTAATTCTGCCAATACTTCTTTTGGGTTTTCTCCATATTTCCACAATCCACTTCTGTAGGTAGGATCTGCAGAAACTGTCATTCCCTTTTTTCTAGCCAATTTTAAAGCAGCTAATAAAGTTTGTTGACTGCCTTTGTTTAGAGCAGGTGTTATTCCTGTCCAATGAAACCATTTTCCATTTTCTAAAGCTTTTTCCCAATTTACCATAGCAGGTAAAATTTCAGAAAAAGAAGAGTGCGAACGGTTGTAGGAAATAGAACTGGGTCTCATAACAGCACCTACTTCTAAAAAATAGACACCTAAAGGTCTTTGAGAGCGCACAATAGATGAGGTGTCTACACTAAATTTATTTAAATAAGAAATGGCAGTATCACCAATAAAATCATCAGAAATACAAGAAATATGTTTTACATCTCCGCCAAAATTAGCAATAGAAATACCCACATTAACTTCTGTACCACCAAAATAAAACTCTACAGCATTAGATTGTACAAACTTTTTGTTGCCAAGAGGTGATATACGCATTAACACTTCACCAAAAGTAATTACCTGATTCATCTTAAAAAATTATTTTGTGAAAGTAAAGATTTACAGTTGATAATTAGAAAATATTATAAAGAAGTTAAACTAAGAGATTCTTAATGACTGTATAAAACCAATAGTTTGATTGTTAAAGGCTTCTGGCTGTTCTACATTAACCACATGACCACATTTTTCAATTACAAATAGTGATGCTTTTTTATGCAGCTTTACAATGTTTTTTATAGAAGGTAAAAATAAGTGATCTTCTGCACCCATTACATATAAAGTAGGAATCTTAATATCTTTTGTTCTAAAAAATCGTAAAAGCGGATTTATTTCTGAGGTTAATTTAAACCAACGTATAAATTCTTTCTGATAGAGTTTTTTAGCCTCGTTTACAAACAAAGATCTAGATTTCTTATGATTTTTTCTGGGCATAATTATAAAAGCAAATAACTTATAGAGTAACATATAAGGTACTACAGATTTAAAAATTACCCCTAATTTCATTAAAATTTGAGAACGAATATTTAATTTAATAATTGCACCACCCATAATCATACTGTTAACCAATTCAGGTCTTTTTTCTGCCAAATTACGAATTAAAATGGTGCCTAAAGAAATGCCAATAAAATGAGATTTGGTAATGTTTAAATGCTCAATTACTTCAACAATATCGCTGGTAATAGAATCAAAAGTGTATTTGGGGTTAAAGGTATCTTTTAACTTTGGTTGGCTATTTCCATGGCCTCTTAAATCTAAAATCAATACATTAAAATGCTTTTTAAAATCTCTAACTTGCTTGTACCATATAGAACTACTGCCTCCAGCACCATGAACAAAAGTTACCCATTCTGTAGATTTTTTATGAGGATATGAATAATAATTTAACAAAAATTGATTTTAAGATTCATGCAAAAATAACTTTTTTTAATGATATACAAAGCTAACTCTTTATTTTGAGGTTTTTTACGGTACAAAATAGCACTACAAAAAGTATTATTCTTTTCTTTTTCAAATTTTTGTAAATTGGCATTATGGAAAAATCTAACACAGAAAACAAAGCACAAAAAAATTTTAATTACGAAAAAGAGCTCAAAAAATTACATGAAGAATTGGTGCATCTGCAAGAATGGGTAAAAAGTCAAGGTTTAAAAGTAGTTATCATTTTTGAGGGAAGAGATGCATCTGGAAAAGGAGGTACAATTAAACGTTTTACAGAGCCTTTAAACCCTAGAATATGTAAAGTTGTGGCTTTAGGTGTGCCTACAGAACGCGAAAAATCGCAATGGTATTTTCAAAGATATGTGCAATATTTACCTGCTGCTGGCGAAATTGTTTTGTTTGATAGAAGTTGGTACAATAGAGCTGGTGTAGAAAAAGTAATGGGCTTTTGTACAGATGATGAATATGATGAGTTTTTACGTTCTTGTCCTGAGTTTGAACGTATGCTAGTACGATCTGGTACTATTGTTTTAAAATATTGGTTTTCTGTAAGTGATGAAGAACAAGAAAGACGTTTTAAAAACAGAATTTCTAATCCGTTAAAAAGATGGAAATTTAGCCCTATGGATTTAGAATCACGTTCACGATGGTTAGAATATTCTAAGGCTAAAGACAAAATGTTTGCGCATACAGATACCAAGCAAGTACCTTGGTTTGTGGTAAATTCTGATAATAAAAAGAAAGCAAGGTTAAACTGTATTAGTCATGTTTTAAGTAAAATACCTTACAAAAAAATGAATATAGAGCCTGTAGCTTTACCTCCTTTGCCAGACAATAAGGCTTATGTAAGGCCACCAATGAATTACCAAACATTTGTGCCAGAGAAGTTTTAAATTATATAAAAAACGAACTTAAAAGTTTGTCTTTTATTTTACCTCTAATTTATAGCCAACTCCATGTATGTTTGTTAATTTTATATTTTTATCTTCTTGTAATTTTTTTCTTAATTTAGAAATATAAGTATCTAAACTTCTACCCACAAAAACACCATTGTCTTCCCAAACTTTTTTGGTGATTTCTTCTCTTTTTACCACCTTGTTTTTGTTGGCAATAAAAATTGCTAGAAGCTCACATTCTTTTTTGGATAAGTTAATTTCTACAGCTTTTTTAACCAGTTTATTTTGATCAGGATAAAAAAAGAAACTACCCAATACTTGTTCATTTACTTTGTGATTAGAGGTACTATTACCTTTCTTTTTGTTTAAAATAAATTCTCTGTAAAAGAAACCTAAAATCAATGGAATAAAAATGTAGTATAGCGTTAAATCATTAGATTTTACTTCCTCTAAAAAATGTACCTGAATTAAATAACAATTTTTAGGCAATTTTCTGCCAGAACAAGGGATAATAGTTTTTTCCTCATCAGCATTTATCTCATAACTATAAGCAACTTCGTCATCCGTACACTGTATAACTTCTACTCTATAATTATTAGAAAGTGAAGATTTTTCGAAATTTAATTTTACAATCTTAACAAGTTCATGGGGTTCAAAAGTTAACTCTTTTTGAAACGATACCTCGTACTTACCTTCTTTTATTTCTTTTACAGGTAAAATTAAAGACGTAGAGTCTCCTTGAATCAATAACAATTGATTGCCAACTGCTCTTAAAATAATTTTTACGCTTTCAGAAAAGTCGGTTTTATTTTTTTTCTGCGGATAAAAACTCTGCAACACAAAAATAAAGGAAGCTAAAAGTAAACTGTTTAAGAGGTTCTTCTTTGTCATATTAATACAAATAACCAATAATTTTCTCAGATTTTACAACTGTTGACACTTCTTTTACATTTTTTTGACATTTTTTTCAAGGACTAAAAATAGTTTTACCTAATAATCATTAAAACAAATAAAGATGAAAAAATTAGGTATTGCAATAAGCTTATTATTTACCATGCAATTATTACATGCTCAAGAAAAATTAAATATAGACACTAACAAAAGCACCATAAAATGGATTGGAGAGCTTACTTTTAATTTTGGAGGTCATGATGGATACATCAACTTTAAAGAAGGCTTTTTTATTAAAGAAAATAAAGTAATTACTGGTGGAGAATTTATTATTGATATGAATTCTATAACTAATACAGATATTAAAGAAAAAGCACTGAAAGTTAATTTAGTAGATCACTTAAAAAATGAAGATTTTTTTGATGTTAAAAATCACCCAACTGCAAAACTAAAAATTAAAAATGTTGAGTATTTTAATGATGAAATTTATGACGGAAGAATTTTTGCTGATTTAACCATTAAAGACATCACAAAACCGATACAATTTTTTGTGAATTTTAATTATAAGAAACAAGAACTACAAGCACGTTTTAAAATTGATAGAAAAGAATGGGGCATAAATTACCAAAGTAAATTTAAAAATAGTTTTATTTCTGATGCCATAGGTTTTGATACTTTTATAAAACTACAATAAACATGACAAACAATACAATTATTTTACTAGCAGTTATTTTATGTTGTTCTTTACCTAGTTTTGGACAACAAAACGAATTCAATTTAATAAAGTTAGATTCCACTTGGGGGCAAGAAGTGTTGCGTTTTCCTGCAAGAAATATGGATTATATTGGGGTAGGAGAAGTGCGTTTTCCACCCAAAGGATGGATAAAACCAAATCACCCCAATTTTTGGTCATATACTTACGCCTGGAGCATTAATGTAAATAGAAAAATAAAAGCAAAAGAATTGACTATAGATTTAATAAAGTATTTTAATAGCTTAAATAAAGTTGATATGGATGATGTAGCTAATCTTAAACAAACTACAGCAGCAATAATTAAAGTAAAAAGAAATAGAAAAACTACTTATTTTGAAGGTAAAGTAACAATTTTTGATCGGTTTGCTACCAACAAAAGTTTGACTTTAAATGTAAAAATTAAGAGTAATTTTTGTAAAAAAGCACAAAAAACGGTGTTGTTATTTGCCTTTTCTCCAAAAGAGTTTACGCATAAGGTTTGGGAAACTTTAAATAAAATAGAGTTGATAAATGAAGTTTGTATTCAATAAAAAAAGGGTGAACATTGCTGCTCACCCAATCATTTGAATTAAAAAGATTATTCAACAATTAACGTGTATTGTGGTGTTGGATTTAAAGGACAGAAATACACATACTCTCCTTTTGTTAAAACCACTTTTTTAGAGGTTTCCTTCTCATTATTTTTTACTTGAGCAGTAACATAAGCATTTTTTATATGCGCCTTAATGTCCGATTTTGGGGCTAACACAAAGCCTACATTATGACCAACATTGGTGTTTGCTATTTCAAAAATATAGGTTCCTTCAGATAAGGTAATTTGTTTCTGGGTAAATTCACCTTTTGTTTGTTCTAAAGAAACTGTTTTTACTTTTTGTGCATTTGTGTTAAATGCAAAACCTAATACAATTACTACTATTGCTATTAATTTTTTCATGATTTCTATTGTTTTATATTTTATGGATTTAGATTCCCGTTTTTACGGGAATGACATTTTTAATAGAAACACAAGGCAAAACCTAGTGAGTCTTTTTATTATACTGTTGCTAATTCTAATGTTTGTGCTACTGGAAAATCTACAGGAACATCTGTTGTTTTATGAAAGTAATTTGTAATGGTAATTTCTCCAATTAATAAAACAGCATCTGCTAAACTTCCTTTTGTGTAGCCTACTGCATAAAAGTTTTCTACAGTTTCTGGTGTTGTAGCTCCTCTGTTAATAGCAACACTTCTTGCAAATTTTGCTAAAGCATCTAATTTTGTGTCAAAAGAAGCATTTCCTGTTCTTAATTCTAATATTTGATCTTCAGAAAAACCATTCATTTTTCCAATGGCAGTATGTGCAGATAAACAATATACACATTCATTTACCTGGCTTACAGCCAAATTAATCACTTCTTTTTCTTTTGCAGAAAAACTTGTTTTTCCTTGTCCTATTGTTAAAAAATTACCCAATGCAGTATCACTATGTGCAAGAGCTGCGTAAATATTTGGTACAAAACCTAATCCTTTTTCTAATTGATTAAAAATTGCTTGGTTGTTTTCTGATACTTCGTTTTTTGTGGGTACGTTAAATGTGCTCATAATTTTTGTTTTAATTTGTTTTTAAATTTATTTTGATGGTATTCTTAATTGCAAGTGCAAATTTGTTGTTCTTGATTTTGGTCATCGTAGGTTTGATAACCCCAACAGTTTGGACATGGTGTTTGTTCTATTGTTTTCATAATTATTGTTTTAGTTGTTTTCTTTTGATGGTACAAAGATGCAACCAACAGCAGTGTTTAAAAATGGACAAAGGTTCCTTTGGTTTGGACTGTCTGTTTTTTTACTTCAGCCTGTTAATTTTGTCTCTTAAGTTTTTTTCTGTAATTAAGCCTGTGTGTCTATTTACGGGCTTTCCTTCTTTAAAAAAAATTAAGGTTGGTATGTTTCTGATGCTAAATTCTGCTGCCAATTCTTGATAATCATCAACATTTACTTTTTTAATAATTACATCGTCTTTTAATTCGTCTGTTAATTTGTGTATTGTTGGCAATAAAGTTTGGCAAGGGCCACACCAATCTGCATAAAAATCTAATACTACATTTGGGTTGTTTCTAATGATGTTTTTTACGTCTGTTTGCTCTAAAATTGTTTCCATTTTATTGTTTTTTATATTCCTTTTTAATTATCGGAATGTGAGTACTTGTGTTTGACACTGCAAAGATGCAACCAATATTAAGGTTTAAAAATGGACAAAGGTTCCTACTGTTTGGACAGGGAAAATAGTTGGCAAAAAAGTGCGTGAAGGATTGAACGACTTGTTTGAGCTCTTTTTTGAGGAACGAAAAAAAAGCGAGTAGTGAAAGCCTGACCTGAAAGGGCACGCCTTAATTATAAAAAATAAAACAAGGTATAAATTAATACTCTTTTTTAAATTGTAAGGGCGACTTAGAAATGGTTTTGGTAAAAAAACGAGTAAAGTATGCAGGATCGTTAAAACCAAGTTCAAAGGCTATTTCTTTAACGGTTTTATCGGTATAAATTAATAAACGTTTTGCTTCTATTAAAATTCGATTTTTAATAAAATCGGATGGTGTTTTTGTACCTATTTTTTGAAAATGTTTGCTAATTGATTTTGGAGAAACACCTAATCGATTTGCATATTCTGTGACAGTGTGCATGGTCTTAAAATTCTGTTCTACCAATAAACTAAAATCTTTAAATAACCGTGTTTCTGTATCTTCTTTAAGGGTGTGGTTTTCTTTCTGAATACGAACCGAACAAATCATAAATTGTTTTAAATAGGATTGCAGCATATCGTATTGTGCAGTTTCGTTTTGTTGAAACTCATCAATAAGACTTTCTAAAATAAACTGTAGTTTTTGAGTATCTTTTTTACAAGGTTGCACAAAAGGGGTTTCATAAATATTATTGAATAATACGCCATTACAAGCTACTTCTTTGTCATGGGTTTGAATGCAGTAAAAATCTCTTACAAAGGTAAGTTTATAAGCGGTTTTTATGTGTTCTGAATCTACTGTAAATACTTGTCCTGGAGATAAAAAAAAGAGTACATTATCTTTAAAAGTATATTGTTCAAAATCTATATTATAGGTTCCTTTTCCGTTTTGAATCCAATAAATAGCATAGGCATTTTGTTGTGTAGAATGTTCTAGCTTACATGCTTTTTCAAACGAAACTGTACTTAACGAAAAAATATTTTTAAAAGAATAGGTTATAATGTCTAGAGCTGCCATTGTTGTAGTTTATGTTGTATTGGTCGTAAAAATTATGCAAAATATAATTTTATAATTGCTTTTTTAGATTTTTTAAGAATACATCTTTTTAAAAATAGACTACAAGAATCTAAACTTAATGCTTTATTTAAAGAGCTAGTATCTTAATAAAAAGTAAAAGCCATTATTAAACTACGTACTTTAATTAGTTGGTATTGTTTTGTGTTTTTTAGTCATAATTCAAACAAAATTTTACTATATTTATAAATAAATAATTGCGCTATTTTATTTTGTGAGGCGAATATGGAAAAAGAACACTCAATTGCACTAGAGATTTTTAAAGATATTTCTTTTTCAAAGAAAGAAATTGCTTTTATTGATAGTAAATTTAGTAAGATACATTTAAAAAAAGGAGATATTCTTTTAATTCCTGGTGCTTACGTAAAAAACCAATATTATGTTTTTAGTGGTTGTTTACGGTCTTACTTTATTAATGCTCAAGGTAAAGATCATACCACACAGTTTGCTGTAAATGATTGGTGGATTAGTGATTATACCGCATTTTTTAGTGGCGAAAAATCTGTAATGAATATTGAATGTTTGCAAGATGCTGTTATTTATCAATTTTCTCGAGAAAACATGAATCAGTTATGCGAAAAAATGCCTAAAGTAGAAATATTCTTCAGGAAAAAGATGGAAAGGGCATTTGCAGGTTTTCAAAAAAGGATTTTAGAATACTTATCTCAACCCGCAAAAGAAAGGTATTTAAAATTTATAAGTACTTATCCAGTAATATCAAAATCTATCAGAAACTACCATATTGCTTCTTACTTAGGAATCACTACAGAAAGTTTAAGCAGAATTAGAAAGTCAATACACTAATTTGTATTTCTTAACATACATCAATTTTAAAAACAAACAAAAATGCTAAATTTGTATAAATTACATAGCAATAAAAATCCCCCAATTTTTAAATTAGAAGAGAAAAAGCTTAAGCATAATATACTTAAGCTTTTTTGCTTTTATAAAATAGTTTATAGCTGTTTACCATTATAAAACTGAGCAAAGCAGGTATTACCCACCCTAAATTATAGGTTGCTAATGGAATAATATTTTTAATACCTGTTAAATGTGCCCTAGGGATTATAAAACCCAAAAAATCTGGAATACTAAATAGAAAAGTAACTACAACTACAACTCTAAATACCAATTTAGATGCAAATTTGTCATCGACAATATTTAATAAAATTAATACGATAGTAATTGGGTATAAAAACATTAATGCTGGTACAGCTAAAGTAATAATAAAATCTACTTGATAGCTACCCACAATAATTCCTATTAAAGACGCAATTGCAGCAGTAATGATGTATGCTTTTTGTGAATCTTTACAAACACCCTTTACATAATCTGCAGTACCAGTTACAATACCAACAGCTGTTGTAAAACAGGCTAAAGCTACTAAAACGCTTAAAAAAACGGTTCCTAAATTCCCTAAAGTTTGTGAACTTAAGCTTGATAAAACTTCGGTTCTTGTTGCATTTTTTGCAAAAGTTGATGAATACAAAGAACCGCTTAAAATTAAACCTCCATAAATTAACAATAAACTAGTACCTGCAATAAAACCAGCTTGTCTAATCAGTTTTCTTTTTGCAGCAAACGAAGTATGGCTACTATAATTTAAAGAGATGATAATTACGGCTCCAACAACAACACCGCCAATAGCATCAAAGGTTTGATAACCTTCTAAAATACCATCTACAAAAGGTGTGGTAAAGGTTGATGCATTCCTGTTTTCTGGTGATGAAAAAATGGCTATTCCAATAATAATTAGTAGAATAAATACAATAATTGGTGTTAAAAACTTACCTATTAAACCAATTATTTTAGAACGATTTATAGCAAAAATAAACACTAAAACAAAATAAATGATACTTGTATAAATGGCCTCTAAATTAAAGAAAGGTTGTACAGTCATTTCATGAGTTACTGCTGCAGTTCTTGGAGATGGAATTGCAATAGCAATACTATAAATCAAAAAGCAATATATAGTACTAAAAAGAGGTGATACTTTTTTGCCAAAATCGTACAAAGTACCTTGTAGTTTTGCATGTGCAAAAATGGCTAAAATAGGTATAGTAACTGCTGTGGTTACAAAACCAAGTACAACTATCCACCAATCTAAACCCGATTTTAAGCCTAAAGTTGGTGGTAAAATTAAATTTCCTGCACCAAAAAATAGAGAGAACAAAGCAAAACCTCCTATCCAGATTTCTTTCGTTTTGTTCATAAGTTAATCTATTTTTTGAAGATCTAAATCATGAAAATCAAAACTAAAATCTGTAATTGGTGCAATGTATTTCATTTTTGCAGCTTGTGCTTTACCATTTTCATTAAAGGTAAATTGTACAAAAACATCTGCGTCAAAACTTCTATTGTTCCATTTGGCAACATAGGTAGTTGGGTTATAGGGTAACAGTTTTCCAACAATATCTGATGATCTTTTACTTTTTATAGTATAGGTTTTTCCATCATAAGAAATAACAACATCTCCAAACCACTTGTCATGATAGGTTCCTGTAATTTGCGATGGTTTTGGTAAGTTTCCCTTCTTTTTTGCAGTTTCTACTTGTGCATAAACTTTGGCCTTTAAATCGTCATTATATGTCAGGTTTTTCGTGTTTCTATCACCATAAATTTTTAACCAATTTCTGTCTTTATATCCTAAGTAACTATCTTTAATGGTATTTGTAATGGTGTTAAAGGCATTTCCATTCATTTGGTTGGTTAAAACTATAATTGCCAAATCTAAATCAGGAATCATTGTAAATTGAGTAACAGTACCTAATAAACCACCTGTGTGATATACTTGTTTGTAACCTCCTTTTACATCTGTTAAAAACCAGCCTAAACCATAACCTCTAAAATTAGAATTATAACTATCATTTTTACCCACTTTTAAAGGAGCTTGTAGTTGCCAAAGTTCATAAAATTGTTTGGAGCTCAGCAATCTTTTTCCATCAACAGTAACAGCATCATTCATTAAAAAATTAGCCCAAGTTAACATATCTTTTACGTTACTTACAATTCCGCCAGCAGCATTTGCAGTTTCGCTCCAATCATGTGGAATTTGAATAACTTTTCCTTCTGTTCTAGTATGCGCATCAATAATATTGGTTCTGTTGGTAACCCTGTTGTAAGATGCCTTACTGTTTTTCATACCAACAGGTTTCATAATTTTTTTTTCTATAAATTCTTCCCAAGAAAGGCCGCTAACACGTTTTAAAACCTCACCAGCAATAATAAACATATTGTTGTTATATGCAAATTTGCTTCTAAAAGAAGTTTCTGGTTTTAAGTGTTTTACGTTGTTAATAACATCTTTTACTTTAAAATCGTTTCCTTCAGGAAAAAACATCAAATCTCCAGCACCTAAACCCATTCCACTTCTATGCGTCACTAAATCTCTTACAGTAAAGTTTTCTGTAACCCAAGCATCATACAATTGAAACTCTGGAATGTGTTTTCTTACTTTATCATCCCAACTTAGTTTGCCTGCATCTACCATCATTGCCAATGCAAAACAAGTAAAACCTTTACTGTTGGAAGCTATACCAACCAAAGTATTTTCGTTCATTGCTTTCTTGTTGGTTAAAGAGCGCAGTCCATAACCTTTAGCATGCACAATTTTTCCATCTTTTAAAATTCCGACAGAAATTCCTGGTACATCAAAAGTAGTTAACGTTTTTGCTACAAGGTCGTCTAGTTTTTTTTCTTTGATTTGAGCATTGGCATGAATAACAAATACACCAGTAATAAATAATAAAATATAGGGTTTTAATTTAGATATCATAAAGTTTATTTTAATACTTGAAATATACATATTTTTGTGTGATGCAAAAATCAATCACTTTTAAAAACGCAAATATTTCTTTTTCTGATGTTGGAAAAGGGGGTGTAGTGGTTTTAATTCATGGGTTTTTAGAAAATTCCACAATGTGGGATAAGATTGTTCCAGAACTTTGTAAAAGAAATCGAGTAATTGCTATTGATTTGTTAGGGCATGGGAAATCGGATTGTTTGGGTTATATTCATACTATGGATTTGTTTTCTGAAACCATTGAAGCTGTTTTAAAACACTTAAGGTTGCAGAAATATATTTTGGTAGGCCACTCTTTAGGTGGGTATGTTGCTTTGGCTTTTGCCCAAAAAAATGCAAATAAAATCAAAGGATTGTGCTTAATGAATTCAACCTCTAATGAAGATGATGAGGAACGCAAAACATTACGATTACGTGCAAAAACAATGGTGCAAAAGAATTTTACAAATATGGTAAGAATGTCTTTTGCAAATTTATTTGGACCTAACAGCAAACATAAGCATCAAGATGAAATAGATTTGGCTTTACAAGAAGCACTAAAAACACCTATTCAAGGCTATATTGCAGCGAATGAAGGAATGCGAATTCGACCCAATAGAAATTATGTTTTAGCCGGTAATGATTTTAAAAAACTCATAATAGTTGGCAAAAATGATCCAGTTCTAGATTATAAAATGTCTTTAGAAGAAGTGAAAAAAACAAATTCTGAAATGGTTATTTTTTCTAATGGACATATGAGTCACATAGAAAATACAGAAGAATTAATAGTGGTTTTAAAGCAGTTTATACAAATGTGTTAGGTTTCATTTTCAAATTTTTCTCAAACTAAAAAAGAATTTTTTAAGTATCTTCGAAATTATGAATTACGAGTCAATAATTCCTTTTTTAGCCGTACTTATTGTGATTCTTTTTTTGCTTTTTTCTGCGTTTTTATTATCTGTAAAAAGAGAAAAAAAGTTATCAAATCAATTATTAGCAAGTTTTTTAATTATTACTGCTGTAGATATTAGCGCCTTTTTTTATTATAAATTTTTAACCTTACCACTTGCTGTAGAAATGCTTAGAAATAGTATTTCTGCTTTTAAAAATCCGCTACTTTTCTTGTATGTTTTATCGGTTATTTATTCAAATTTTAAATTAAAATGGACACATTTAGTGCATCTATTACCTTGGTTAATTACTATTTTGGTTTTAATGCCTAATTTCTTTTTTGCAGACGATAATGCAAAAATTGAGTTTTATAATCATTACAATCAAAATATAGAAATTAGATTTCTAGGTGTTTTTGGAGACCTATTATCTTTAGCATATTTAATTGCAGAGGTATATTATATAACTAGATACAGAAAATTACTTTTAGAGAATTTTGCTGATAATAGTTCATTGAAAAATTATATTTGGCTAAAACAATTGGCAATTTTACTGTTTATTGGGCAATTTTTAACATGGATAAAAAACTATTCTCGTATTCATTTTACTATAGAAAACACAAATACATTAAGAGCTGTAATTTTATTTTTTGGTGTGTTTCTAATCTGCTGGTTATTTTTAAAAGCGGTAAACTCGCCAAAGTTATTTAAAGGAATTGATGTTAATTTAAAAACCTCAAATGAAATAAAAACTTCTAAAAATATTGAACAGAATGAGGATTTATCTGCATTAAAAAGTTTTATGACGCATAAAAAGCCCTACTTAAATCCGTCTTTAACCATTAGAAAATTGGCAGCTGAACTTAAAATGAATCCAAGAGATGTGTCTGTTTTAATCAATCAAAATTTAAACAAACATTTTTTTGATTTTATAAATGAATATAGAATTGAAGAAGCTAAAAAAATCTTGAAAGATCCTTCTAAAAAAGCATTTACAGTACTCGAAATTTTGTACGAAGTTGGGTTTAACTCAAAATCTTCCTTTAATACTGCTTTTAAAAAACACACTGGTTTAACACCAACACAATTCCGTAAAAAATCTTAAAATCAAATAGTTAACGTAAAGTCGAACGTTTGTAAAACAAAGTCGAACGGATTTTTTTTCTAGAAATTCGTTCGACTTTGTGCTTTCGGTCGCATAAAATGGTTTTCAATCGCACATTTGTATCATCAAAAATTAAAACGATGAAAACAATAATGAAAACTTTACAAATTTTAACTGCTGTTTTATTTACAGGGATGTTATCAGCACAAACGATAATAGGAAAAGTAACAGATAATTTAGATGTTATTCCTTTTGCAAATGTTATTCTAAAAGATAACAATGCAAAAATAGTAACAGGAACAACTACAAATGACAATGGTACTTTTGAATTGAAAACGCAAAATGGAACTTATACTTTAGAAGTTAGTTTTTTAGGATATCAGCCCTTAATCAAAAAAATTATAGTGAATCAAAATCTTGATTTAGGTACGTTGATTTTGCAAGAAAATGCACAAGCGTTGGACGAAATAGTTGTAAAATCAGAAAAAAGAGTGATAGAAAGAAAAATTGATAGATTGGTATTTAATGTTGAAAAAAGCATTTCAGCAGCTGGAGGAAATGGTGTTGATGTGTTAAAAATTACGCCTGGCGTACAAATGCAAAATAACCAATTATCAATTTTAGGAAAAGGAGCAACTCAAGTACTCATTAATGGAAGACTTTCTCCTTTAGCTGGTGATGAATTGATTGCTTTTTTAAGTGGTTTTTCTGCAGAAGATATCGTAAAAATTGAGGTAATCACAAACCCACCAGCAAAATATGATGCGTCTGGAAATGGAGGTTTAATAAACATCATTCTAAAGAAAGGAGTTCAAGATTCTTGGAGAAATGCATCTACGCTTTCTTACAATAAAAACAGATACAATTTTGCCTCATTAAACAATAACTTTTTTTACAATAAAAACAAGGTTTCGTTATCTGCGAGTATCAATGCTACAAAAGGGAACTTACAAAATTTAGAAGGCCTTGAAATTGAGTATCCAAACAATTTCTGGGATATAGATGTGGTTGGAAAAATGGGTAGAGATCAATTTTCTGGTCGTTTTTTAATAGATTATGCAGTTTCTGATAAAACAACTTTTGGTATACAATATTTAGGAAATCAAACAAATCCTGATATCAATTCGATGACAACTTCTACCATTTTTGATACTAATAATAATTTGGAAAGAAGCTTACAAAATGAGGCGAAAAACGAAAGAAATAATACAAACCATTCTATCAACTTTCACCTTATTACTCAGCTTGATACTTTGGGTAGAAAAGTATCTTTTGATGCTGATTATTTTACCTTCAACTCAGACAATACGTTAGATTTTAGTACAGAACAGTTCAATAAAAATGGCATTTCACAAGGCATAAGTTCTGCAGCTTTAAATATTGCCAATCAAAATATAGAAAACTTTAGTTCGCAAATAGATGTAGAGTATCCATTAGCAAAAGTAAATCTATCCTTTGGTGCAAAAGCAAGTTTTACAAATTCTATGAGTGATGTTTTGTACTTTGATACACTTTCCGGAAACCCTGTTTTAGATGCAAATAAATCTAATGCTTTTGAGTATAAAGAAAATGTTTTGGCTACGTATTTTTCAGGGAACACAAAACTAAATGAGAAATTAACCATGCAATTTGGTTTGCGTTTTGAGGACACCAAAACAACAGGTGTTAACGAAGAAATAAACCAAGAAAATAGAAATGATTACAGCAAATTATTCCCAAGTTTATACCTTTCTTATGCAAAAAATGACAATCATAATTTTGGATTTGCTTATGGAAAGCGAATCAACAGACCCAATTTTAGAGATTTAAATCCGTTTCGTTTTTATATCAATGATAATAGCTATAGTGTAGGAAACCCGTTTTTACAACCTTCATTTTCTGATAATTTTGAGGTGTATCACCTATTTAAAAATAATTTTAACACTAGTTTTTCTTTAAACGTTACTAATGATGGTTATAGTGTAGTTTTTAATACTGATGCTCAAAATCAAGATCAAATTATTACAAGAGAAAACTATTTTAAAACGTACAAATATACTTTAACAGAGCGTTTTTCTTACAACAAAGTTTCTTGGTGGAAAAGCCAAAATAGCATCAATTTATTGGGTTATGTTACCAAATTTACAAAAGATATTGGTACACTTCCTAAAGATGGTATTCAGTTATATTTAACATCAAATAACACCTTTATTTTAAGTGAAAACACAAAGCTACAAGTAAATTCTTGGTACAGTTCACAACATAACAGAGGTTTATTTAGTATGGGGCAAATGTTTAATCTCTCTTTTGGATTACAACATCAATTTAAAAATAATATTAAAATGTCGCTTTTATTTAATGATGTAACCAATACAGGTAGTTTAAGAGATTACATTTCGAGTGTCAACGGAATTGAACAAAATTACAGACAAAACGAAAGTTCTAGAAACTTTAGAGTTTCATTATCTTATGATTTTGGAAATAGAAAAGTAAAGGTAAAAAACAGAAATTTTAGCAATGATGATGAGCAAAGACGCAGTAATTAAATGGTAATGTAACATCAGTAAAAGAGAGGCAGATTTGTTTCTCTTTTAGGTTGTATGCATAGAATTCCAACCTTGTGCCTTTAACTCAATTTCTTGATTTGCTCTCGTAATCAACTGTAAACCTTGATTTTCTGCAGTGATATGACCAATGATGGAAAAGTTTGGGTTTCCTTTTATGTTTTCAAAATCTGCTATTGGAACTGTAAAAAGCAGTTCATAATCTTCACCACCACTCAAAGCAACCATTGTAGAATCCAATTCAAATTCTTCGCAAGCAGAAATTACTTGTGGATCTAAAGGCAACTTATCTTCATAAATTTTACATCCTACCTTACTTTGCGTACAAATATGAAATAATTCCGATGATAATCCATCAGAAATATCAATCATAGAAGTTGGTTTTACTTCAAGCTCTTGTAGAATTCCAGCAATATCTTTTCGTGCTTCTGGTTTTAATTGACGCTCAATTAAATACGTGTAATTATCTAAATCTGGCTGATTGTTAGGATCTACTTTAAAAACTTGTTTTTCTCTTTCTAAAACTTGTAAACCTAAATACGCAGCACCTAAATCGCCAGTAACCACAATTAAATCGGTTTCTTTAGCACCATTTCTGTACACAATATCTTCTTTATTGGCTTTACCAATAGCAGTTATAGAAATTAAAATGCCTTTGGTAGAAGAGGTAGTATCTCCACCAACCAAATCTATCTTATATGTATCACAGGCCAATTGAATTCCAGCATATAATTCTTCAATAGCCTCTAAAGGAAAGCGATTAGACACAGCAATAGAAACCGTAATTTGTTCTGCAGCGCCATTCATAGCATACACATCAGATAAATTTACCATTACTGCTTTATACCCCAAATGTTTTAAAGGCATATAACTCAAATCAAAATGCACACCCTCAATCAATAAATCAGTAGTAACTAAAGTTTGTTTTTTAGAGGTATCTAATACAGCAGCATCATCTCCAACAGCTTTAATTGTTGATGAATGTTCAACTTTAAAATATTTTGTTATATGATTGATTAAACCGAACTCACCCAGCTCAGCTAATGATGTTTTTTGTGGATCTTTATTTGCTAACATGCTGCAAAGATAAGTAGTTGATAATGTAAAACAATAAAAATATAAGAAGTCTATTTTAACAGTCAAATAAAATAAAAAATCTGTAAATTGCTGAATAAAACTATTTTTATGAAATTAAAATACCTTGTAAGTGTGTTTTTGTTACTGCTTATTTTTTCTGCATGTTCATCAGAAACAACAGAAACTATTTTAGATGATGATAATGATGGTGTAGCAAATGGTATAGATAATTGTCCAGAAGTTGCCAACCCAAATCAAGAAGACGAAAATAATAATGGTATAGGTGATGTTTGTGAAGTTATTAAAACCAATAAAATACCTTGTGATAATGGTTTTGCAGGTGCGTTTCCTTGTAATAAATACGATTTATTATTGCACATTTCTTTAGAAGATTTAGACCTATCAGAATCAAACCCTTTAAGTTTAGAAGGTAATGATTCTTGGGGTTGGACAGACCAAACCACAAATCACGAATACGCAATAATTGGCTTAAATAATGGTGTTGCTTTTGTAGATATTACAGATACAGATCATCCTGTGCATGTTGGTAACCTGCAAACCAGAACCGTAAACAGTATTTGGAGAGATATAAAAGTTTATAATAATCATGCATTTATTGTTAGTGAGGCAAATAATCATGGTATGCAAGTGTTAGATTTAACCAAACTTAGAGATACAACAAATTCACCCAAATTTTTCACTGCAGATGCAGAGTTTACAGCATTTGGCAAAGCACATAATATTGTAATAAATGAAAATTCTGGTTATGCCTATGCTGTAGGGACTAATCTTTCTGGTGGTGGACCAATTTTTATTAATATTCAAGATCCAAAATTACCAGTTTTAGAAGGTAGTTTTTCAGAAGGGGGCTATTCACATGATGCGCAAGTGGTAAATTATAATGGCCCAGATGCAGATTATAAGGGTAAAGAAATTTTAATTGGTAGTAATGGAGAACGATTTGGAGTTAACGAAGTGGTAATAGCAGAGGTTACCGATAAAAAAAATCCAAGAAAAGTGTCTAATATTAGCTACACCAAACAAGGGTATACACACCAAGGTTGGTTTACAGAAGATCAACGTTATTTTATTGTTGGAGACGAGTTAGATGAATATGATGGCAATGTAAGCAATACAAGAATTCTTATTTTCGATTTGTTAGATTTAGACAATCCTAAATTGTTATCAGAATATTTTGGGCCAACAACTGCAATAGATCACAATGGTTATGTAAAAGATAATACGTTTTATTTGGCAAATTATAGAGCAGGAGTAAGAATGCACGATATTTCTACCATAGGCAATGGTATAATAACTGAAACTGGTTATTTTGATACATATCCAGATAATGATCAACCAGAATTTAACGGAGCTTGGAATGTGTACCCCTTTTTTGAAAGTGGAAAAATAGTGGTAAGTGATATTGAAAATGGATTGTTTATTATTCAGAAAAAATAAAATAATCTTGAAAATAGTATTTCGATTTTTAATGATAATGTTGTTTGCTGTAGCGTGTACTAAAAACGATGTTTTTAAAACTAAGCAAAAGCCTACCACAAACTTTATAAAAACTTTTGGAGGTAGTAAAAATGATGTTGCCCAAACTATTATCAATACAAATGATAATGGTTATGCAGTTTTAGGGCATTCACAAAGTACAGATTTTGACATCAAAACGAAAACAAATGAAAGTTTCGACTATTGGTTTTTAAAATTTGACAGCAATCATAATTTACAATGGAGCAAAACTTTTGGAGGTTCAGATGATGATAGAGGTAGAGATGTGGTGCAAACCAATGATAATGGTTTTTTAATAACAGGCTTCAGCAGAAGTTCTGATGGCGATGTTTCTAGTAATGAAGGTAATTATGATTTCTGGACGATAAAACTCAATGAATCAGGCCTTATATTATGGGAGAAAAACTTTGGTTTTTCGGGTTCAGACCAAGCCTACACCATTAAAAGTACAGCAGATAATGGATTTCTTTTAGGAGGCTCTTTAGATGTTTCTGCTTCTGGTGGACAAGGAAACTCTAAATCTCAACACGCTGGTGGCGATTTTTGGTTGATTAAAATAGATGAAAATGGCAACAAAATTTGGTCTAAATTTTATGGTGGTTTGTTTACAGATGCTTTATATGATATCGAAGAAACCGATAATGGTAATTTTATTTTAGTAGGATCAAGTGATAGTTCAGATACAGATATATCTAATAATATTGGGAGTTATGATTTTTGGGTAGTTAAGGTTGATGAAAACGGAACAAAACTCTGGGAAAAAAACTACGGAGGTACTCAGCCAGACGAAGCATTTTCTATTGTAAAAACAAATGATAACAATTTTTTAATTGCAGGAAATTCTAGAAGTACAGATGTAAATCTGTCGCAAAACTCAGGGTCTTCAGATATTTGGCTTATTAAAATAAATACTGAGGGTGTGTTGCTTTGGGAAAAAACATATGGAGGTTCTAATTTCGAAATCGCAAACAAGATCATAAAAAGCAAGCAAGAAGGTTTTTATATGGTAGGGAGTTCTAGAAGTGCAGATTTTGAGGTCACTAAAAATGAAGGAAATAAAGATGTTTGGATCATTAAAGTAGATGAAAACGGAACCTTACTTTGGGAAAATTCAATTGGTGGCTCAGAATTAGATGAAGCAAATGGTATTGTAGAAACTAACGATTATAGTCTTGTTATAGTTGGCGAATCTTGGAGTACTGATAAAGAAATTACAGAAAACAAAGGATTTTCGGATGCGTTAATCATAAACTTAAAATAGAAATGAAAAAAATAATTGCTTTACTTTTTGTCTTTATGGCATTAAATGCCTGTAAAGACGAATTGGACTGTTGTGTAAACTTACAGCCTGTAAATGTTACACTAAAATTTACCCATAATTGGGATGGAGTTCCTGTAACTTCTTCAGATTTTAATCAGTTTAAATTTGTAAACGAAAATGGCGAAACCATAAGTATAGAAAAACTAAGATACGTGGTTTCAAACATCAATATAGGTAACAATAAAATAAATCATCATTTGGTTAATATTGGTGAAGATTCTGGTTTAGAGTTAGTTGTAAATGAAGTTTTGCAAGGTTCTAACTTTGTAAAATTCACTTTTGGTTTTTCTGATGACGATAATGTAGATGGTATTTATCAAGATTTAAATTCAGTAAATTTTGGAGTTCCGTTGATGTTAGGTGGTGGTTATCATTACATGCAGTTTGATGGTAAATATAAAGTTGTGAATAATGCAGATGCAAATTTCAACTATCACGCAATTCGTGCTGCAGATAGCACAAATTCAAATCCTTGGCACAACTTAATGGATACTTCTTTTGAGGTTGATTTAGGAACTTTCAATTTAAAAAGTGATACCACAATAGAAATTAAAATGAACATTGCAGAATGGTTTAAAAACCCAAATACTTGGAATTTAAATGAACTAAATACAGTATTAATGCCTAATTTTGAGGCACAAAGATTAATGAATGCCAATGGAAAAACCGTTTTTTCTTTAGGTGATATCAATTAAAAAAACTTTAAACTGTCATTTCAACTTTATAGAGAAATCTCAACAATGAAAAAAAAATGGGTTTACATTTTTTCCTTATTTCTTTTGATAAGTTGCGCATCAAAAGAAGAGGAAATATACACACCAGTTCCTTACGATTTACAAATACCACAATTGTTTGCAAACAAACTAATTGCACCAATTTTACCCAATGACAATCCATTAACTGAAGAAGGTGTTGCTTTAGGTAAAAAATTATTTACAGATAATATTTTATCGGGTAATAAAACACAATCTTGTGCACATTGCCACAGATTACAAGAAGCATTTTCTCATAGTCAACAATTTAGTGAAGGCGCAAATGGTGCTTTTGGCGATAGAAATTCAATGCCATTATTCAATTTAGCTTGGAATTTTGATGAATTATTTTTTTGGGACGGAAAAGCGTTTTCGCTCGAAAATCAGGCATTTGAACCAGTTTCTAATCCTGTTGAAATGAATGCAGATTGGAAAAAAATAGAAGCCCGATTAAACAATCACGATTCTTATCCTACCTTATTTCAACAAGCATTTGGCACCTCAAAAATTGATTCTAATTTAGTGGTAAAAGCCATTGCTCAATTTGAAAGAACCTTAATTTCTGGAGATACTAAGTTTGATAAATACCTACTAGGTGAAGCTACATTAACAACACAAGAACAAAATGGCTTTGCTATTTTTATGGATGAAGAAAAAGGCGATTGCTTTCACTGTCATGGAAGTAATAATAATCCACTTTGGACAGATAATCAATTTCATAACAATGGTTTAGATAGCGTTTTTTCTGATTTAGGTTTGGGCGCAGTTACAGGAGACCCTGCAGATGATGGTAAGTTTAAAACACCATCTTTAAGAAATTTAACCTTTACAGCACCTTACATGCACGATGGTCGTTTTACAACGTTAGAAGAAGTAATCAACCATTATTCAGAAGGTTTACAACCCTCAGCTACTATAGATCCTTTAATGAAAAAGGTAAACGAAGGTGGTGTAGGGTTGTCAGCACAAGATAAAGCCGACTTAAAAGCCTTTCTGTTAACACTTACAGATCTGGAATTTATCAATAATCCCGACTTTAAAAATTAATCAATAAAACCAATAGTTTCATAGCAGTTGTTAATGAAAGTTTAACAATTTTGTTCAAGTTATATCGTATATTTGCGAACAATTTAGATTTAATCTATTTAAAATTATGATAAAAGTTTCAGACACAGCAAAAAAGAAAGTCATTGAATTGATGACTGATGATGGCTTTGACGCAACTAAAGATTATGTAAGAGTTGGCGTAAAAAGCGGTGGTTGTTCAGGTTTATCTTACGATTTAACTTTTGATAATAAACAAGAAGAAAACGATAAAGTTTTCGAAGAAAATGAGGTTAGAATTATTGTAGATAAAAAGAGCTTTTTATATTTAGTAGGAACCACTTTAGAGTATTCAGGGGGCCTAAATGGAAAAGGCTTTGTATTTAACAATCCAAACGCAAATAGAACTTGTGGTTGTGGAGAAAGTTTTTCTCTATAAAAGCCCATCCCAACCTTCCCAAAGGGAAGGAGTAAAAAAATGAAAACATTATGAGCAAATATACAGAAGACGATTTAGAATTAGAATTAAAAACCAAAGAATACGAATATGGTTTTTACACGGATATAGAAAGTGAAACCTTTGCAAAAGGATTAAATGAAGATGTAGTTCGTGCAATTTCTAAAAAGAAAAACGAGCCAGAATGGATGACTGAATGGCGTTTAGAAGCGTTTCGAGTTTGGAAAAAAATGGAAGAACCAGAATGGGCGAATGTAAAATATCCAAAGCCAAACTTTCAAGAAATAGCCTACTATTCTGCACCAAAAAAGAAACCAAAATTAAATTCTTTAGATGAGGTTGATCCTGATTTATTAGAAACTTTTAAAAAATTAGGGATTTCTATTGATGAGCAAAAGAAATTAGCAAACGTAGCAGTAGATATTGTTATGGATTCTGTTTCTGTAGCGACTACTTTTAAGAAAACCTTAGCTGAAAAAGGAATCATTTTTATGCCAATTTCAGAAGCTATTCAAGAGCATCCAGAATTGGTTAGAAAATATTTAGGAACAGTTGTACCAACGTCAGATAATTTTTATGCCGCTTTAAATTCGGCAGTTTTTTCTGATGGATCTTTTTGTTACATTCCAAAAGGCGTAAAATGTCCAATGGAGTTATCAACCTATTTTAGAATTAATGAGGGAGGTACAGGTCAGTTTGAAAGAACCCTTGTAGTTGCAGATAAAGGCAGTTATGTTTCTTATTTAGAAGGTTGTACAGCGCCTCAAAGAGATGAAAATCAATTGCACGCAGCAGTTGTAGAATTAATTGCCATGGATGATGCAGAAATTAAATACTCAACTGTACAAAATTGGTTTCCAGGTGATGCAAATGGTAAAGGTGGGGTTTTCAATTTTGTAACCAAAAGGGGGTTATGCGAAACCAATGCAAAAATTTCTTGGACACAAGTAGAAACTGGTTCTGCTGTAACTTGGAAATATCCTTCTTGCGTATTAAAAGGAAACAATTCTGTAGGCGAATTTTATTCTATTGCAGTAACCAATCATTTTCAGCAGGCAGATACAGGAACAAAAATGATTCACTTGGGTAAAAATACCAAGTCAACCATTATCTCAAAAGGTATTTCTGCAGGACAATCGCAAAACTCTTATAGAGGATTGGTTCAAATCAATTCAAGAGCAGAAAATGCTCGTAATTTTTCACAATGTGATTCGTTATTAATGGGTAATGCTTGTGGTGCACATACCTTTCCATACATAGAAGCTAAGAATAAATCAGCACAAATAGAACACGAAGCTACCACCAGTAAAATTGGTGAAGAGCAATTGTTTTATTGTAATCAAAGAGGTATTGATACCGAAAAAGCAATCGCTTTAATTGTAAACGGATTCAGTAAAGAGGTCTTAAATAAATTACCAATGGAATTTGCTGTAGAAGCTCAAAAATTATTGGAAATTTCTTTGGAAGGTTCAGTAGGATAAAAACATACGTAAAACCTTTGAGGTTTTTAAAACCTGGAAGATCTACAAAATTAGTTATGGAAGAAGAATATAATTATTTAATTGAATTAACTCAACAAGGAACTTTAGAAATGAAAGAATCTTTAGCTGAAAAAGATATTCAAGTATTTAAAAATGGTAAAAATTCTTTAATAGAAAAAGGAATTTGGAAAAATCAAAGGTTTCTAAAAAAAGGGCAATTAGTTGGTGAAAGAAATACAATTTACTTACCTGGAGGTAAAAAGTATAAGGATGATGTAATATTATACAATCCTCTAAAATAATTAAAAAATGAAAAAACTACTATTCTTATTTCTTGCAATTGGTATTCTTGGATGTAAGAAATCTGAGAAGAAAGAAACTGCAAAAGCCGAAAAACCAGCTGTAAAATTGTATCAATTGGTGGGTGGTTCTATTTTGGTGAAGAAGTTAGAAGTTTTTTCTCAAGATACAACGTATACAGGTCAGCAAAAACAATTTACTGATGCCTATTATGTTATTTCACATCCCAAAGGAAACTTAATGTGGGATGCAGGTTTACCAGAACAATTGGTAATGCCAGAACCTTATGATGAGCCAAGTGGAGTTTACAGAATTCAAAGACCAGATTCTTTAGTAAATCAATTAAAATCAATAGGTTTTAAAATTGAAGATTTCGACTATTTTGCGATGTCTCATTCTCATTTCGATCATACAGGACATGCAAATTATATGAAAGATGCAACGTTATTAATTCAAGAAAATGAATTTAATTCAGTTTTAGGAGATTCTATCCCCGAGAAAAATCCTGCACTTACACAATTAACGAAAGTTAAAAAAATTAAAGGTGATTTTGATGTTTTTGGAGATGGAACTGTGGTAATTAAATACACACCTGGTCATACAATTGGGCATCAAGCTTTATATGTAGAAGTTGCTGGTTTAGAAAAACCTGTTTTACTAACAGGCGATTTGTATCATTTTAAAGAAAATAGAGTACACAAAAGAGTGCCATCATTCAATTATGATGTTGCTCAAACCATAGAGAGTATGAATAAGTTTGAAGCTTTTGCAAAAGAAAAAAATGCAGAAGTTATCATACAGCATTCTCCTTTAGATTATCAAAAATTAGAAAAATTATTAAAATAGCTTAAAGCCAAAAGCTTAAAGCCAAAAGCTTAAAAACGATGTTAAAAATAAACAATTTACAAGCTTCAATAGAAGAAAAATCAATTTTAAAAGGATTGAATTTAGAGGTAAATGCTGGTGAAGTGCATGCAATTATGGGACCAAATGGTGCTGGAAAAAGTACTTTAGCAAATATTATTGCTGGTAAAGAAGACTACGAAGTTACCAACGGAACTATAGAGTTAAATGGTGAAGATATTAGCGAATTAGCCCCAGAAGAAAGAGCACATAATGGTGTGTTTTTATCTTTTCAATACCCTGTAGAGATTCCTGGTGTTTCTGTTACCAATTTTATTAAAACGGCTATCAACGAAACTAGAAAGGCAAAAGGCTTAGAAGATATGCCTGCTAAAGATATGTTAAAAATGATTCGTGAAAAATCAGAATTATTAGAAATCGACAGAAAGTTCTTATCACGTTCTTTAAACGAAGGTTTTTCTGGTGGAGAAAAGAAACGTAATGAGATTTTTCAAATGGCAATGTTAGAACCTAAACTTGCAATTTTAGATGAAACCGATTCTGGTTTAGATATAGATGCTTTACGTATTGTAGCAAATGGTGTAAACAAATTAAAATCTAAAGACAATGCTGTAATTGTAATTACACATTACCAACGTTTGTTAGATTATATTGTACCAGATTTTGTACACGTTTTACACGATGGAAAAATTGTAAAAACAGGTGATGCATCTTTAGCTTTAGAATTAGAGGCAAAAGGATACGATTGGCTTAAGCAAGAACTTGTATAAGTTCGCAGTAAATCAGTAGCAGTATGCAGTTAAAAACGGCATCTGAAAATAAAAATAATAATAAAATGGTAAGTCATTTTAGGTTCTTTTTGATATTTTAATTCATTAACGGCTAACTAAAGACTACCAACTGAAGACTGAAATAATGGAATTAAAAGACAAAATACTATCATCATACGTAGCTTTTGAAAACGGTGTAGATATCAACTCTGATGTTCACGAAATTAGATCTAAAGCTTTAGAAAATTTTGAGAAATTAGGTTTTCCTACCAAAAAGTTAGAAGCTTGGAAATACACATCTTTAAACGCTATTTTAAAGAAAGATTATAGCATTTTTCCTGATAGAGAAAAAGCAATTGAATTAGCAGATGTAAAAGAGTATTTTATACATGATATAGATACGTACAAAGTTGTTTTTATTGACGGAAAATACAGCTCATTTTTATCGCAAACCACACATCAACATTATGATGTTTGTTTAATGTCTTCGGCTTTAAATAGTCCAAAATATAAGGCTGTAATTGATACCTATTTCAATAAAGTTGCCAAACAAGATAATTTAACATCCTTAAATACAGCTTTTGCTACAGAAGGGGCTTACATACATATTCCAAAAAATACAGAAGTAGAAAAACCAATACAAATCATCAACTTTACAACAGGTTCTGAAGCTGCAACTATGGTGCAACCTCGAAACTTAATTATTGTTGAAGAAAATGCACACGTGCAAATTATTGAGCGCCATCAAAGTTTAACAGCAAATGCAGTGTTAACGAATGCTGTTACAGAAATTTATGCTGGTAAAAGTGCTACTGTAGATGTGTATAAAATTCAGAATGATGAGTTAAATGCTTCTTTGGTAGACAATACTTATGTAAATCAAAAATCGAATAGTGTGGCTTCTGTGCATACATTTTCTTTTGGTGGAAACATCACTAGAAATAATTTGAATTTCTATCAAAATGGAGAGCATATTGATTCTATTTTAAAAGGAATTACTATTGTTGAAGGGAAACAACATGTAGATCATCATACTTTAGTACATCATATTGAGCCAAATTGCGAATCGCATCAAGATTATAAAGGGATTTATGATGAGCGTTCTACAGGTGTTTTTAACGGTAAAGTTATTGTAAATAAAGAAGCTCAAAAAACTAATGCTTACCAACAAAACAACAATGTTTTGATAAGTGATAAAGCAACCATTAACGCAAAACCGCAATTAGAAATTTTTGCTGATGATGTAAAATGTTCTCATGGTTGTACCATTGGTCAATTAGATGATGATGCGTTATTTTATATGCAACAACGTGGAATTCCGCAAAAAGAGGGTAGAGGTTTACTAATGTTTGCTTTTGCAAATACAGTTTTAGAAAGCGTAAAAATACCAGAAGTAAAATCTAGAATTACGAAACTAATTGCTCAGAAGTTGGGCGTTAATATTGGGTTCGATTTGTAACCTTATCACATACTTTTTATAAAATAAAAACCACGCTTTTTGCGTGGTTTTTTAGTTTTTTATAACTTTTAACTTTTGAAATTTTTAACAATAAGGTTATTAATAAAATCATTAATGAGGCTGAATAATATTCATTCCTTTATTGGTCTCAAAAATAGTTAAAACTATGCACTTTAGTGCATTTCGCTTTAGCTTCTAAAAACTTTTATCTTTGTTGAATGGGAAATCAAAGAACAAATGGTCACACCGTTTCAAGGTTAACAGTTCATATTGTTTGGAGTACAAAGTATCGCTATAAAGTTTTGGTTGGAGATATTCAGCAACGCTGTAGAAAGCTATTAATACAAATTTGTGATTCAGAAGATATAGTTATATTGAAAGGATTTGTTTCAAAAGATCATATCCATATGCACATAGAATATCGTCCATCACAAGATATCATTAGTATTGTAAAGAAGTTAAAAGGAAGAACATCTCGAAAAATTCAACAAGAGTTTCCAATGCTAAAGAAACAATATTGGGGCAGACATTTTTGGGCAATAGGATTTGGATGTTGGAGCACAGGTAATATAACAGATAAAATGGTAAATGAGTATTTAGAACATCATCGTAAATCAGGCAATGATACAACCAATTTTATCCTTGAGTAAGCAATATTGATTCCGTACACCTGACTTTAGTCAGATTTACAAACCTATGGACTTCTAGTCCATAGTGGTTTAGTCTATAAAGATGAGTTTTTTTAATATCGCTTGTACTTTTAATAAGGCGATTTAAATTACTTAAAACATCATTTAAACTAGTTACTCTTGGACCATAAAATAAAGAATCTTTAAATTTTTTATAAGCCTTATGTTGGGCTTGTAATTCTTGAGAAAAAAGAATTATAAACACAAAAGAAAAAAAAATTTCAGGACAAATTTATGCATCAAATAAAATAGAGTGCTTTAACAATTTTAGAATTATCGATTCATTAATGCCTCAATTTCATCTGCTTCAATAGGTATATTACCCATTAAATTAAAAGGTTCTCCTTGTTCTTGAATAACAACATCATCTTCTAAACGAATGCCAAAACCTTCATCAGGAATATAAATTCCAGGTTCTACAGTAAACACCATATTGGCTTGCATTGGCTTATATAACAAACCATAATCGTGCGTATCTAAGCCTATATGATGGCTAGTTCCATGCATAAAATACTTTTTATAAGCAGGCCAGTTTTTATCTTCATTTTGCACATCAGCTTTATCTAATAAACCTAATTTTAATAATTCAGAAGTCATTATTTTTCCGACCTCTACATGATACTCTTTCCATAAAGTACCAGGCACTAACATTTTTGTAGCTTCTTTTTTCACATAATTTACAGCATTGTATACTGCTTTTTGTCTTTCTGTAAATTTTCCGTTTACGGGAATGGTTCTTGTTAAATCCGAAGCATAATTTGCATATTCTGCAGCTACATCTAATAAAATTAAATCGCCACTTTTACATTGTTGATTGTTCTCTATATAATGCAAAACATTGGCATTATTTCCTGATGCAATAATGGGTGTATATGCAAAACCTTTAGAACGATTTCTTACAAATTCGTGTAACAACTCTGCCTCAATTTCATATTCCCAAACACCAGGTTTCACAAAGTTTAAAAGCCTTCTAAATCCTTTTTCTGTAATATTACACGCGTGTTGCATTAAATCCAATTCAATTTGGTCTTTTACAGAACGCAAACGCTGTAAAATAGGGTTACTTTTTGCAACAGAATGTGCAGGATATTTTGCCAATAACCATTTGTTAAAACGGTCTTCTCTAGTTTCTGTAGAAACATTAGCCCTATAATGTTCGTTGGTGTTGATGTAAAATGTATCTGCATACGTAGACATTTCAAACAATACTTTTTCTAAGTCTTGCAACCAGTAAATGGTTTGAACTCCACTGGTTTTTGTAGCTGCTTCTTTGGTTAATTTTTCACCTTCCCAAACTGCAATATGGTCGTTTGTTTCTCGTACAAATAAAACTTCTCTTAAATCTGTATTTGGGCAATCTGGAAACAAAAATAACACACTTTCTTCTTGATCTATGCCAGATAAATAGAAAATATCTCTGTGTTGTTCAAAAGGCATTGTGCTATCTGCACTTATAGGATAAATATCGTTAGAGTTAAAAACTGCCATACTTTTTGGCTTCATTTGCGCCATAAAGTTTTTACGATTTTTGACAAAAAGTTCTGAGTTTATTGGGTCGTATTTCATATTCTTTAAATTTAATACACAAATGTAGCAATTATACCATCAATAAATATGGAGATAAAAACCCTACTCTTTCAATTATTTGTTATGTTCTTCTAAAATTTTTATTTTAAATTTATCGAAAATATAAAAAATGAAAAAGTCAATTACCTTTTTACTACTATTTTTAGCACTACTATTCAACTTCCAAAATTTAGAAGCCTTAAATAACGATGAGAAGTTAACAATTAAAAATACTGCGTTAACCCCTATCACTCAACAAAACATTAGAATTGCGGTAAATTCTTGGGTAGCAAATCCAACAGAAGCAGAAGCTACTTATGGACATATAAAAGATTGGGATGTTTCTAATGTTACTAGTATGAGTAATTTATTTCGCGATAAGGATACTTTTAATGATGATATTTCTGCTTGGGATGTTTCTAATGTAACTAGTATGTTTGGAATGTTTTATAAAGCTTCGAGTTTTAATCAAGATATTGGAAATTGGAATGTTTCTAATGTATCAAGTATGTCTTCTATGTTTTTTGAAGCTTCAAGTTTTAATCAAGATATTGGAAATTGGGATGTATCAAATGTGAGAAGTATGATTTGGATGTTTTTAAGAGCCTCAAGTTTTAATCAAAATATTGGAAATTGGGATGTGTCTAAAGTAATAGTTATGCGTTCTATGTTTGGCGAAGCAGAGTCGTTTAACCAAGATATAAGTAATTGGGATGTTTCTAGTGTATCACAGATGCAGTCTATGTTTAATAGTGCATCAAGCTTTAATCAAAACATAAGTACTTGGGATGTTTCTAATGTAACTAATATGTCTTCTATGTTTAGAGGTGCATCAAGCTTTAATCAAAACATAAGTAGTTGGAATGTTTCTAATGTAAATAATATGTCCTTTATGTTTATAGATGCTTCAAGCTTTAATCAAGATATAGGAAGTTGGGATGTGTCGAATGTATTAGATATGGCTTTTATGTTTGATGGAGCGACTAATTTTAATCAAAATATAAGTACTTGGGATGTTTCTAATGTAAATAATATGTCCTTTATGTTTAGAAATGCTTCAAGCTTTAATCAAGATATAAGTGAATGGTGTGTTTTTAAGATTACTACAGAACCAGCAGATTTTGCCTTAAACACAGCTTTAGAAGATGCCCATAAACCTGTTTGGGGTAATTGTAATATTTTAGACATAACCACAGAACCAGCAAGTTTGATTACTGAAAGCTCAGCAAAGTTAAATGGTGTTATTTCATCTACTAAAGAAACAATTATAGAAAGAGGTTTTGTTTATACTTCTGCTTTAAATACTTTAATTCCTGAAATTGGTAAAGATGATGTTTTTAAAGTTACATTAGGTGATGGTATTGGACTGTTTAATTTTACAATTACTAATTTAAATCAAGGGACATTTTACTTTTACAGGGCTTATGCAATTACAGCATCAGGAACCAGTTATGGCAAAATATTGAATTTTAAAACATTAGGGAATACACTTTCAATAACTCAAGAAAATATTAAAAGTGCTGTAAATCTTTGGGTAGCTGATTCAACGATAGCAGAAGCTACATTTGGTCATATTAAAGACTGGGATGTTTCTCAAGTAACTGATATGAGTGAATTATTTAGAAGTAGAAGTTCATTTAATGAAGATATTAGTAGTTGGGATGTTTCTAATGTTACAAACCTGAGCTCTATGTTTGAATATGCTTCCAGTTTTAATCAAGATATTACTGGTTGGAATGTATCTAACGTAACAAATATGAACTTAATGTTTAATGGAGCAACCAATTTTAACCAACTAATTGGGGGTTGGGATGTTTCTAATGTTACAGATATGAGTTATATGTTTCAATATACCTCCAGTTTTAATCAAGATATTTCTAATTGGAACGTATCAAAAGTGACAGATATGAATGGAATGTTTAGATACACAGATAGTTTCAATCAAGACCTTAGCAATTGGGATGTTGCTCTCGTTACAAAAATGAATGGTATGTTTTTTAATGCAACAAATTTTAACCAAGATTTGAGCAGTTGGTGTGTCACAAATATAACTGAAGAACCTATAACTTTTTCAATAGGGAGTAGTTTAGAAGAAAATAACAAACCCGATTGGGGGTTTTGTAATTTTGTAAAAATAACAACTTATCAAGCTACGGATATAACTTTTACTTCAGCAGTTGTTTCAGGAGAAATTTTAACAGTACCAGAAACAGTTACTGAAAGAGGAATTCTTTATGCTCTTGAATCAACAAACTCGAACCCTCTATTTGGAGAATCTGAAGTTACTAAACTTACATTGGGAGAAGGTCTAGGTAGTTTTAGTACTACAATATCAAATTTATCCTTTGGTGTATATGGTTTTAGAGCTTATGCTGTGAGTGCTTCTGGTGTAAGTTATGGAAGGGTATTCACCTTTAAAATAATTACCGAAATCACTCAAGAAAACATACAATCAGCAGTAAATGAATGGATTACAGACCCAACATTTGCAGAAGTTAAATATGGGCATATAAGAGATTGGGATGTTTCTAATGTTACAGATATGAGCTCTTTATTTTACAACAAAAGAGATTTTAATGATAATATTAGTAAATGGAACGTTTCTAATGTTAATAGTATGAATAGAATGTTTTCTGGAGCTACAAATTTTAATCAAGATATAGGTGATTGGGATGTTTCTAATGTTACCAATATGTATGCAATGTTTAGTGATGCGACTTATTTTAATCAAGATATTGGAAGTTGGAATGTTTCTAATGTTAACCATATGTATGCAATGTTTAGTAATGCAAATAATTTTAATCAAAATATAGGCTCTTGGGATGTTTCTAAAGTTACCAATATGTCTTTTATGTTTTCAGTTATAAATTCCATTCCAACTAAATTTAATCAAGATATAGGTTCTTGGGACGTTTCTAATGTTACTGATATGTCTTTAATGTTTCAACGTAACACTAGTTTTAATCAAGATATTGGAAGTTGGAATGTATCTAGCGTTACTAATATGGAAGGAATGTTTATTTATTCTGAAAGTTTTAATCAAGATATTAATAATTGGGATGTATCTAAAGTAACTAATATGTCTTCTATATTTAGAGATTCCAATTTTAATGGAAATATAGGTTCTTGGAACGTAACTAATATTACTGATATGAGTGATATGTTTAAAAATGCAATCAATTTTAATCAAGATATTGGTAGTTGGGATGTTTCTAATGTAACCAATATGTCTTCTATGTTTGATGGAGCTTCTAATTTTAATGGAAATATTGGCTCTTGGAACACTAGTAATGTAACCAATATGAGTAGTATGTTTAGGAATGCTAATAATTTTAATGCAGATATTAGTAATTGGGATGTTTCTAATGTAACCAATATGTCTTCAATGTTTAATTCATATACAATTTCTAGTAATTTCAACCAAGATATTGGTAATTGGAATGTCTCTAGTGTAGAAAATATGTTGGGAATGTTTGGAGGTGCAAACAAATTTAACCAAGATATTAGTAATTGGGATGTATCTAGTGTTACAAATATGTCTAGTATGTTTTCTAGTGCAACTAACTTTAATCAAGATATAGGTAATTGGGATACTTCCAATGTAACAAGTATGAAATCGATGTTTTTTTATGCATCAAAATTTAATCAAGATCTTAACCAATGGTGTGTTACTAATATTACCAGAGAACCTAATAGATTTTCATCTAATAGTGATTTAGAAGCAAGTAATAAACCAATTTGGGGTACTTGTCCAATAATGAAGTTAAAAACAATAGAGGCTACTTCTATAACTGATAATTCTGCAATAATTGGAGGAAATATTATTTCATCAGAAGAGACAATTACAGAAAGAGGTGTTATTTACGTTCCTAAAGCAACAAATACAAACCCAAAAATTGGTGATGGAGGAGTAAATAAAGTAATTCTCGGAAATGGCATAGGTATGTTTAGTACAAATATTACAAGTTTGGCGCAAAATACAGAATATGTATATAGAGCCTACGCCATATCAGATTCTGGTGAAAGTTATGGTAGAGTTTTAATGTTTACTACTGCAAGGTATGTTACCCCAATTACACAATCAAATATATATCAAGCTGTTGCTCAATGGGTTTCAGATCCAACAAAGGCTGAAGAAACTTATGGACATATTAAAGACTGGGACGTTTCTAATGTGACAAATATGACTCAATTATTTGATGGAATGTTTGATTTTAATGAAGATATTAGTAAATGGGATGTTTCTAACGTAACGACTATGAGCGGGATGTTTAGATCTACACAAAATTTTAATCAAGATATCAGTAATTGGGATATTTCTAGCGTAATAAATATGGGTGGGATGTTTAGACGTTCACAATTCAACCAAGACATCAGTAATTGGGATGTATCTGGTGTAACAAATATGAGCTCTATGTTTGCTAGCAGCGCCTTTAATCAAAATATTGGAAGTTGGGATGTTTCTAGTGTAAATAATATGAGAGAAATGTTTTTATTTAGTAGATTTAATCAAGATATTGGTGGTTGGAATGTATCTAAAGTTCGAAAGATGGATCAAATGTTTAATGGTAATTATGAATTTAATCAAGATCTAAGTAATTGGGATGTATCTAGTGTTACCATTATGTCTGGGATGTTTAATAGTGCAACAAGTTTTAATGGTAATATTGGAAATTGGGATGTCTCTAATGTGAAATACATGGATTATATGTTTTATGAAGCAACAAATTTTAATCAAGATATTGGAAATTGGGATGTCTCAAGTGTTGAAAATATGGAAAATATGTTTTATAAATCAACCTGGTTTAATCAAGATATTGGTGATTGGGATGTCTCAAAGGTTCTAAATATGGATGGGATGTTCTATAACACAATTTGGTTTAATCAAGATATAAGTAATTGGTGTGTTTCCAATTTTAATACTGAACCTTACATTTTTTCGTTAAGATCTGCTTTATCAAATAGCAACAAACCAATTTGGGGTACTTGTCCATCTCTAAATACAACAAATTTTAACAGTAATGATAATATAAATATTTACTTTTCTGAAAGTAATAAATTAAGTATTTCAGGAATTAAAATAGGCAATCAAGTTAAAGTTGAATTGTTTGATATGTTAGGTAAAACAGTTGAGTATTATGAAATACTAAACGCTAATTCAAAAAATACAATTCAATTACACAATATAAAATCTGGGTTGTATTTTGTTAGACTCAAAACAGGCAGTAACACTAAAACAAAAAAGATTTTTATCAATTAAAATATTACTAAAAACTCCTGTTAATAATTTATTAATGGGAGTTTTTTAAAATATAATATACGATAATTTAATAACGTTTCTTTTTAGGAGCGCCAGTTCTACCAAGTCCAGAAGTGTTTGTGGGTTTTTTTCCTTTAAAATGGGGTTTTCTTTTAGGTTTGTTCCCCTGAGAAGAATTTGAATTTGATGCTTTTTTCTTTTTACCAAAAGACCCTTTGCTTTGAGAAGCTGCTCTTTTTGGTGGAGCAGTATCTTGTGGCTCAAAACCTTCAATTATAGAGGTTTTCAGTTTTTCGTTTAAAACTTTTTCAATTTCTTTTTGATATTCAGTTTCTTCACTACAAACCAAAGAAATGGCCTCTCCAGCTGCACCAGCTCTTCCTGTTCGTCCAATTCTGTGTACATAATCTTCAGGTATATTGGGTAGCTCATAATTAATTACGTGAGGTAATAAAGGGATGTCTAAACCACGAGCAGCAATATCTGTAGCTACCAATATTTTAATCGTATTGTCTTTAAAGTTTTTCAATGCCTTTGTTCTTGCACCTTGGCTTTTGTTACCATGAATAGCAGCAGCAGAAATATTAGCTTTTATCAGTTTTTCAGTCAGCTTATTAGCGCCATGTTTGGTTCTTGTAAAAACCAAAACCTGACTCCAATGGTTGTCTTTTATAAGTTGAATCGTAAATTCTGTTTTTCTTTTTTTATCAACTTTGTAAACTTTATGCGTAACTTTTTTTGCAGTTGAGTTTTGTGGGGCAGTTTCTACAGCAACAGGATTATTTAAAATGCCATTAGCTAACTTTTTAATGTCTTTTGAAAACGTTGCCGAAAATAGTAAGTTTTGGCGTTTTGTTGGCATATAGCTAATAATTTTGTTAATATCTCTAACAAAACCCATATCTAACATTCTGTCTGCTTCATCTAAAATTAAAACGTCTATTCGTTTAAATGAAACTGCTTTTTGGTCGTGCAAATCTAACAGTCTACCAGGTGTAGCTACTAAAATATCAACCCCTTGTTTTAGTGTTTTTATTTGTGCAGCTGCTTTTACGCCACCAAAAACTACGGTAGATTTTATGTTTACATATTTACTATACTCTCTTATATTTTCGTACACCTGTGCTGCTAATTCTCTAGTTGGTGTTAATACTAAAGCACGCAAAGGTCTGTATTTTGGGTGTTTGGTGTTTGTTAAATATTGTAAAACAGGTAAAGTAAAACCAGCTGTTTTTCCTGTACCTGTTTGGGCAGAGGCTAAAACGTCTTTCCCTTCTAAAATGTGTGGAATTGCTTTTTGTTGAATAGGTGATGGAGTTGTATATCCTTTTTCTGCAACTGCTTTTAAAAAGGGTTCAGATAATCCTAAAGATTTAAATGTCATAAATAATGTTTAAGAAATAACAGAGGTGTTATCTTCTAAATAGGATGTAAATGTAGTAGGATTCTTTTGTATTTACATTGGTATTTGTATAAAATGCAAAAAGATGCTTCTAAAGCACCTTTTTATGTTGTTCATATAAAAAAATCAACGCCTTTTAGAGCGTTTACCTCTTAAAACCCCAACTAAAAATAAAATTACAACTGCACCAGAGGCTCCAATAATTATTTGGTTTAAAATGGTGTTGCCAACATCAATATGTATCCCTAATTTACCATATAGCCAATCTCCTACAAAACTACCAGCAATACCTATTATAATATTTACAATTAGTCCAAAACCATTGTCTCTCATTAAAACATCTGCAATATAACCGCAAATAGCTCCTATAATTAATGTATATAAAATGTTCATCTTATAAAATTTAAGTGATTAATTGCGTACAATTTAATAAAAATTAACAATAAAAACGAAAGGAAGTCTTTTAAAACTAATATTTTAGTAAAATAATTTACTTTTTTTGAACAACATCAACCAATATATTTACCTATTTATGAAAAAAATTATCTTCTTTAGTTTTGCTGTTTTTACATCATTTATGTTTAGTCAAACCAATCCTACTAACGCTTCTATAATTCAAAAAGGATTAAATGATAAAGCTCAACTTGAAAAGGCATCTTTAGTAAAAAACATCAGCTTTACCAATATCGGACCAACTGTAATGAGTGGTCGTGTTGCAGATGTTGCTGTAAATCCAAACAATTCTTCAGAATTTTATGTAGGGTATGCTTCTGGTGGTTTGTGGTACACCAATAATAATGGCACTACTTTTACACCAGTGCTAGACAATTCACCAACACAAAACATTGGTGATATTGCTGTAGATTGGAAATCTGGAACAATTTGGGTAGGTACAGGAGAGAAAAATTCATCACGTTCTAGTTATGCAGGTATTGGTATGCTAAAATCTACAGATAAAGGCAAAACTTGGCAGAATGTTGGGCTGTTAGATTCGCATCATATTAGTAGAATCCTCATCAATCCAAATAATCCAGATGAGGTTGTTGTAGGTGTTATTGGGCATTTATATTCACCAAACAAAGAACGAGGAATTTTTAAAACTACAGATGGTGGTAAAACTTGGTCTAATCCTTTATTTATTAATAAAGATACAGGAGTGATTGACGTTGCTTTTGCACCAGAAAATTTTAAAGTGATGTATGCAGCCTCTTGGGAAAGAGAACGTAAAGCATGGAATTTTGATGGTGATGGTAAAAGTTCATCTATTTATAAAAGTACAGATGCAGGAAATTCTTGGACAAAGATTTCTGATAAAAGCGGATTTCCGGTTGGTAATGGTGTGGGTAGAATTGGTTTAGCTGTTTTTAACGCAAATACAGTGTATGCTTTACACGATAGCCAGTTTAGAAGACCAAAAGAAAAAAATAAAAAACCTTCTGAAGAATTGACCAAAGAAGATTTTAAAACAATATCTAAAGAAGATTTTTTAAAAATCTCTAACAAAAAATTGGATGCTTATTTAAAAAATAATGGTTTTCAAGAAAAGTATAGGGCAGAAAATGTAAAACAAATGGTTAGAGTTGGTGCTGTACAACCTATTGATTTGGCAAGCTATTTAGAAGATGCAAATTCAATGTTGTTTGATACTCAGGTAATTGGTGCAGAGGTTTTTAAAACTACAAATGGTGGGAAGTCTTGGGAAAAAACACACAAAGCGTATTTAAATGGTGTGTATAGTTCTTACGGATATTATTTTGGTGAAATAAGAGTAGATTTACAAAACGAAAACGGAATTTACGTTTTAGGTGTACCTATTATAAAATCTAAAGATGGTGGAAAAACGTTTACATCTATTAGTAAAGAAAATGTACATTCAGATCACCAAGCATTGTGGATAAATCCTAAAAAATCGGGGCATATTTTAAATGGTAATGATGGTGGTTTAAATCTTTCTTATGATGATGGTGAAAATTGGATAAAACTAAACGATCCAGCAGTTGGGCAATTTTATTCGGTATATGCAGATCAACAAAAAAACTATAAAGTGTATGGAGGTTTACAAGACAATGGAGTTTGGGTTGCAGCGCATGATGCAAGAATAGATAAAAGGTGGCAACAAACAGGTCAAAATCCTTACGAATCTATTATGGGTGGTGATGGTATGCAAGTTCAAGTAGACGAAAGAGATCAAAATATTGTATACACAGGGTATCAATTTGGAAATTATTACAGAATTAATAGAAAAACAGGTAAAAATAAATACATTCAGCCAAAACATACTTTAGGTGAAAATCCATACAGATTCAATTGGCAAACTCCTATTTTATTATCAAAACACAATCAAGATATTTTATATTTAGGAGGCAATAAATTACACAGATCTTTAAATCAAGGTGATGATTGGGAAACCATTTCTGGCGATTTAACAACTGGAGGTAAAAAAGGAAATGTTGCATATGGTACATTAACCACAATTTCAGAAAGTCCGTTTCAATTCGGGTTGATTTACGTAGGTTCAGATGATGGTTACATCAATCTTACAAAAAATGGTGGAGGAAGTTGGACCAGAGTTTCCAATAATTTACCACAAAATTTATGGGTATCAAGAGTAATTGCATCAGCACATAAAAAAGAACGTGTATATGCCACTTTAAATGGTTATCGTTTTGACGATTTTACACCTTATGTATATATGTCTGATGATTATGGACAAACTTGGCAAAGTATTGGGCAATCAATTCCAACATCATCCGTAAATGTAATTAAAGAAGATCCTAAAAACGAGAATATTTTATACGTTGGTACAGACAATGGCTTGTATATTTCTTTTGATAAAGGAACTTCTTGGCAAGTTTTTGAAAAGAATTTACCAGATGTTGCAGTACACGATTTGGTAGTTCAACCCAAAGCAAAACACCTAATTGTAGCTACACATGGCCGAAGTTTATACAAAGCAGATATTGCACCACTACAAAAAATGACTCCCAAAGTTTTAGCAAAGTCAATACATATTTTTAATGTTCAAAATATAAGAAAAAGTAAAAATTGGGGACATTCTTGGAGTCAGTGGAGGGCTGCTTACGAGCCAAAAATAACCATTCCTTTTTATGCAAATGCCAATAAACAAATAACGGTTACTATTTTTAAAGAAGATCTGGAAATAAGTTCAATGCTTGTAAAAGCAGATCAAGGTTATAATGAAGTGGTTTACGACCTTTCATTCTCTAAAAAAGGATTAAAAGAATATAAAAAGAGGTCTAAAAAACCTAAAATTAGTGCAGCACAAAATGGAGTGTTTTATTTACCAAAAGGGAAATATACTATTAAAATTGGCGATGATAAAAACAAGTTCGAGATTAAGTAGATGAAAAATTTACTTTCAATTGTAATGTTATGTTTTGCAATGCAAGCCAATACTCAATCTAAAGAAGTATATCAAAGCATAAAAAAAATCACCAATAAAACACAACAATTGGTGAGTGTTAAAAAAGGTGAAAAAATTGATACTGCTGCTTTTAGAAAACTCTTTTTGCCAACAGCCCATTTTACGGTTGTTGGTAAAGAAGATGGAAAACAAATTTACGAAACCATGAATTTGAAAGATTTTGTAGAAACCTTAACAGATGAGTATTACTCAAAAGGTTATTTTGAAACTAGTAAAGGGAAAATTATAGAAGAATATAATGGAATTGCTCATGTTATTCAAAGTTTTTATGGCGAGGATTCTGATGGAGTTAAAGATTATGGTGTAGGTAGTTATCAACTCATTTATTCAAATGATAGATGGTGGATTGCCAACATGATTTGGACAATGAGTAACAACGATGGAAAAGATATCCCCAAAAAATACTTTAAAAATTAAAATGAAGTTTTTGTGTTGTATATTGTTTATGAACGTTATGGTTTCATTTGGGCAATCTAATCATAAAAATTTTTTCACGTTGTCTGGTCCTGCAAAAAAATGGGTGTTACTACACCCTCTAAAAGCTAAAAAAGCACTAAGAATTTCTTTAGAGGCAAAACGAATTTCAGATTCCATTCAAAAAACAAATGTATTAGATGGTGATGCTTCAGGAGGTCAAGTTGATGCTTTTAGGCACGCTTTTTGGATGGCAAGATTGCACCAAGAATTAGGTAAATCTGCTGCAAGAACCTTAGGCAAAGCTCACGAAAAAGAGAATTATATCACTTTTAAAAAAGGAAAATTAGAAGATGGTACTTTGCCAGATGAAATTTCATCAAAGATGGATTTATGGAATAACGAACAAGGTTTAAAATTAACCAAAAAAGGAAGTAAAATCCCTAAAAATGGTTTGATTTTTAGAGTTATAAATGCTGTAAAAGCGGGTAAGTTAAAAATCATTAAAAAAGATAAAAAAGGTAATTTTTTAACATGTAAAGGCGCTAAAATTTCTCAAAAAGAATTATTCCAAAAGTGGAACAATAAGAAATGTTTGGTAGCTTCAAACTAAAATTTAGAATTAAAATTGCAGCCATTTTAAAAGTTTTTGTTAAACGTTTAACCAATTTATTTAAATTAATTCTAAATACAGGTGAAAACGCAGTAAATTCCTTGTAATACAAATCCTTTAACCTTAAATTTGTGTTCAAAATTTTAACCAACAAACAATGAGCGGATTTTTCAAATCTTCAATAGGGAGAAAAGTGTCAATGGCACTCTCAGCATTTTTTCTGATGTTCTTTTTATTACAGCATTTAACAATTAATATAATGTCTGTGTTTAGCCCAGACTTATTTAACGAAGTATCACATTTTATGGGTACAAACCCAGTAGTACAATTTGCATTGCAGCCTGTTTTAATATTTGCTGTAGTGTTTCATTTTGTAATGGGTTTTATCTTAGAATTGCAAAACAAAAAAGCAAACGGTGCTGGTTATGCAAAAAACAACGGAGCTGCAAATTCTACTTGGTTTAGTAGAAATATGATTTTAAGCGGAATAACTATTCTTGCTTTTATTCTCTTACATTTTATTGATTTTTGGTTCCCAGAAATCAATACAAAATTTATTCAAGGTGATTGGTCTGGAACTATGGAGGGTATAGAAGGTTTGCGTTACCACGAAGAATTGGTGCATAAATTTGTAAGTCCATTAAGAGTTGGGGCTTATGTGTTAGCTTTTGTTTTCTTAGGTTTACATTTAGCACACGGATTCACTTCTGCATTCCAATCAGTTGGAGCAGCTTCTTTAAGAAAAAAATTAGAAAAAGTAGGAATTGCATATTCAATAATTGTTCCTTTAGGCTTTATTTTTATTGCATTATTTCATCATCTTAACCATTAATCTTAAAAAACTATGGCTTTAAATTCAAGAGTACCAAAAGGTCCACTTAAAGATAAATGGACAGATTATAAAAACGAAATTAACTTGGTAAACCCAGCCAACAAACGTCATATAGATGTTATTGTGGTAGGTACAGGTTTAGCAGGAGGTTCTGCTTCTGCAACATTAGCAGAATTAGGTTATAATGTAAAAGCTTTTGCTTACCAAGATTCTCCACGTAGAGCGCACTCAATTGCGGCTCAAGGAGGTATTAATGCAGCAAAAAATTATCAAGGTGATGGAGATTCTACGTACAGATTATTTTACGATACTGTAAAAGGTGGGGATTATAGATCTCGTGAAGCAAATGTTTACAGACTTGCTGAGGTTTCTGCAAATATTATAGACCAATGTGTAGCACAAGGTGTGCCTTTTGCACGTGATTATGGTGGTTTGTTAGACAACCGTTCTTTTGGTGGAGTTTTAGTTTCTAGAACTTTCTACGCAAAAGGACAAACAGGTCAACAATTATTACTAGGTGCCTATTCTGCAATGAACAGACAAATTGCACGTGGTAAAATAGAAATGTTTAACAGACACGAAATGTTAGATGTTGTTATTGTTGACGGAAAAGCAAGAGGAATTATTGCACGTAATTTAGTAACAGGAGAAATTGAAAGACATTCTGCACATGCAGTTGTTGTAGCTTCTGGTGGTTATGGAAACGTATATTTCTTATCAACCAATGCAATGGGTTCTAACGTAACTGCAGGATGGAAAATCCATAAAAAAGGAGCGTATTTTGCAAATCCTTGTTATACGCAAATTCACCCAACTTGTATTCCACGTTCAGGAGATTATCAGTCTAAATTAACCTTAATGTCTGAGTCTTTACGTAACGATGGTAGAATTTGGGTGCCTAAACATTTAAAAGATGTTGAAGCTATTAGAGCAGGTAAATTAAAACCTACGCAGTTAAAAGAAGAAGATAGAGATTACTATTTAGAAAGACGTTACCCTGCTTTTGGAAATTTAGTACCAAGAGATGTTGCCTCTAGAGCAGCAAAAGAACGTTGTGATGCTGGTTATGGTGTAAATGCAACAGGTGAAGCTGTATACTTAGATTTTGCTGCGTCTTTTATTCGTTATGGAGAAGAGCAAGCAAAAATAAAAGGTTTAAAAAACCCATCTAAAGCAGAAATTATAAACTTAGGTAGAGAAATTGTAAAGGCTAAATATGGTAACTTATTTCAGATGTACGAAAAAATCGTAGATGAAAATCCATATGAAACACCAATGATGATTTATCCTGCTGTACACTATACCATGGGTGGTGTTTGGGTTGATTATAATTTGATGACAACCATTCCTGGTTGTTATTGTATTGGTGAAGCTAATTTCTCAGATCATGGAGCTAACAGATTAGGAGCATCAGCATTAATGCAAGGTTTAGCAGATGGATATTTTGTATTACCATATACTATTGGAGACTATTTAGCTGATGATATTAGAACAGGAAAAATACCAACAGATACACCAGAATTTGAAGCAGCTGAAAAAGCCGTAAAAGATAGTATCAACTTTTTTGTGAACAATAAAGGAACACATTCTGTAGATTATTACCACAAGAAATTAGGTAAAATCATGTGGGATAAATGTGGAATGTCTAGAAATGCAGAAGGTTTAAAAGAAGCCATTTCAGAAATTTCTGAACTACGTAAAGATTTCTGGAAAAATGTTTCTGTACCAGGTGGAGCTAACGAATACAATGAGGAATTAGCAAAGGCAGGTAGAGTGGCAGATTTTCTAGAATTAGGAGAATTGTTTGCAAAAGATGCTTTAGTTAGAGAAGAATCAGCTGGAGGGCACTTCAGAGAAGAATATCAAACTCCAGAAGGAGAAGCAAAACGTTTAAAAGAATTCCAATTTGTTTCTGCTTGGGAGTATAAAGGAGAACCTAAAGATGCTGTGTTACACAAAGAAGCTTTAGAGTATGAGAATATAGAAGTTAAAGAAAGAAGTTATAAATAATATAGTTGATGGTTGATGGTTGTTGGTTTCTGGAAACAAAAACTAACAACAAACAGCCAAAAACCAAAAACTAAGAAATATGAATTTAACACTTAAAATTTGGAGACAGAAAGACGCTAGTGCAAAGGGTCAAATGGTAGATTATAAAGTTACTGAAATTTCAGAACACATGTCTTTCTTAGAAATGATAGATGTTTTAAATGAAGGTTTAGTAGCTAAAGGTGAAGAGCCAGTAGCATTTGATCACGATTGTAGAGAAGGTATTTGTGGTATGTGTTCTATGTATATAAATGGTGAAGCTCATGGCCCAGATAGAGGTATTACAACATGTCAATTACACATGCGTATGTTTAACGATGGAGATACGATTACTATAGAGCCATTTAGAGCAGCAGCATTTCCTGTAATTAAAGATTTAGTTGTAGATCGCTCTGCTTTCGATAGAATTCAGCATGCAGGTGGTTACATTTCTGTAAACACTTCTGGTAACACACAAGATGCCAACTCAATTCCTATTTCTAAACATGCAGCAGATACAGCTATGGATGCTGCAACTTGTATTGGTTGTGGTGCTTGTGTAGCAACGTGTAAAAACAGTTCTGCTATGTTATTTGTAGGTGCAAAAGTATCTCAATATGCATTATTACCTCAAGGACAAGTTGAAGCTGCAGACCGTGTACAAAACATGGTAGCTCAAATGGATTTAGAAGGTTTTGGTAACTGTACAAACACAGGTGCTTGTGAAGTTGAATGTCCAAAAGGAATTTCTTTAGACAACATTGCAAGAATGAACAGAGAGTTGATGAAAGCATCAGTTTAGTTATAAACGTCATTGCGAGCGACAGCGAAGTAATCTTTTTAGAAACAATCTTAAAAACAATAAGCCCAAGACTAATTTTAGTTTTGGGTTTTCTCGTTTATGCGAATATCTACTTTTCTTTAAACTCTTTAAAATTCTCAAAAAAATCTTTAAGGCTTATATCCAAAACCTTTAAAATAAAAATAAGACGTTCTAAATCTAGTTTACTATGTCCGTTTTCTAATTTCGAATATGCAGTATCACTTATACCAAGTTTGTACCCTACTTGATATTGTGTATATCCTTTTTCTTTTCTAATTGAACTTAAATGATCTAAAATAGATTTGTATTCGTCTTTTACAAAGTAACTGAGCAGTGCATTCTTTTTCATAAATCAAAATTAGTAAATATTTTTAAAACAAAATGTTCCATTTAGCCCTCCCCATTTATGGGGACGATTTAGCGTTTTTATCCCTATAAATGGGGAGGGCTAAATGGAAAGTGATTTTTTAGGTTGTATTAAAAATGTTCCTCAAATTTGGAAAAAGAAATTGTTATGAAAAAAACGTTGCCTCATAAAAAAAGAAAAATAGAGATATAAGTATCTGTAGCAAGTTTTAGTTTTGCCTACTGCCTTCTAAAAAACCTCCGCTTGCGGAAATAAGAAATATAAAAATCGTGTAAATAAATGTATCACTTAAAACCATTGCCTATGTAAATAAACAAGAACAAGCAGAAGAAGTGTTGCAAAAGTACTACTTTTTCTACAAGTTTTTAGGTGTTATTTAAGCTTGTTAAATCATTTAAATACATCAAATTATATTTATAAATCATTTTAAAAATGAAAAAAAATGAAAAAAGCAATTTTAAGTTTAGCGTTTGTGCTAGCAATTGGAATAAGTTTTATCAGTGCTAATAACATTAATATAGTTGATCCTTATGGTGATTGTACTCAAGAATCACTCGACAACTATGAGTGGTTTATGGGTTTTACGGGTGATCCAGACCTTTCCTTTGAACTTTCTGAGGATATACTCTCAGAATGTTTAGATATGGCTGATATTTTAGCGGGTTAATAACAAATGGTGAGGAAGTTTAATTCCTCACTAATTTCTTTAATTATGAAACAATTTTTATTTATTTTATTCTTATTCAACACAACAATCTATATTTCACAAATTAGAAATGGAATTGTAAATTATAAATATAAGATTGAGGATGAATATATTCCAAAAGAAAAATTCAAAAAAGAAAAAAACCAAAAATTAAAAATTAACTTAAATTTTATCAATGAAAGCTTAAAAAACAATCAAAATAAATTAATTTTCACATTAAAGTTTAACAAGCATTCTTCTGAGTATTCAATGAACAAAATAATAGAGGTTGATATTGACAAGCAGTTAAAATATGCTATTATTGTTAACAGAGGTAAGCAGGTTTATTACAATAGTTTAAATGAAAAAATTATAATTTATCAAACACAAACTTGGGGCGATCAGTTTAATGTAGTTACAAATTTTGAAGAACTGAATTGGGAATTAAAAAGAGAGACAAAGAAAATAGGAGAATACAATTGTTTTAAAGCAATTTTAATAAGAAATGATAGAATTGTTGAAGCGTGGTACACACCTCAGGTAAATTTGAGATATGGACCAAAGAACTATGGTGGTCTTCCAGGATTGATATTAGAATTAAAAGAAAATAATATAACATATTATGTAAGTAAATTAAGTTTTAATCTAAAGAAAGATATTGATATTAATATACCTGAAAAAAATAAAAGAATTTCTCAGGAAGATTACAACAGAATGAGAAAAAAGATAAAGCAAAAACTTTATAATAGGCTTAAGAATTGATAAATCAGTGTATACTTCAAGTTTCTTAAGGGTGATTCTAAAGATATACAGTTGAAATTATGGAGTATAATTTTCGAAACTATCCTAAATTATTTTCGTTTTAAAAGTATACATAATTGATAAAAACAGTTTATGAAATTTTTCCTTTCTTTGATACTCTTACTTTTTTCAACAACCATTTTTTTACAAAAATTAACTAGCAAAGTAACTTATATAGTTTCTCAGAAATCATAGTTGAAAAAAAAATAATTAGTATTAAAAATTTATTTATTTCTAATTTTTAAACTTTTTCACTTTCCAAATTGGCTTCCCCATTTATAGGGAGATAGCGCTCTCCCCATTTATGGGGATGCCAAAATGGAAATGGATTTATTTTTTTTAATAAAAACAAATACTGAAATTTGAACAAAAGAAATTGCTATGAAAAAGAAAAATTGAGGTATGAAAATAAATAATTTTGAAGTTAAAATTAAACAAAAGCTATTGTTTAGTTTTGCCTACTGCCTTCTAAAAAACCTCCGCTTGCGGAAATAAGAAATATAAAAATCGTGTAAATAAATGTATCACTTAAAACCATTGCCTATGTAAATAAACAAGAACAAGCAGAAGAAGTGTTGCAAAAGTACTACTTTTTCTACAAGTTTTTAGGTGTTATTTAAACTTGTTCAATCAATTAAATACATCAAATTATATTTTATAAATCATTTTAAAAATTAGAAAAATGAAAAAAGTAATTTTAAGTTTAATTTTTGTATTTGCAACAGGAACTACATTAATGAACGCAAACACCAATAACATAGATAGTACATTGGTTGAAATAGATTGTATCGCGTTAGCATTTGATGCTGAAGAAAGAGCTGGAGAAGAATTTTCATATGAAACATTCAACGCTATAGTTGAAGCATGTGAGGCAGCTCAAGAATTACAAGAAGCTCCATAACCAATTATATATCTAAAAAAAATCCAGAGATTAAATTCTCTGGGTTTTAAAATTAAAATTATGAAAATTAAAATAACTCTAATACTATTCTTAATAACTTCAATACTTTTTTCGCAAAAAAAATATTCGAAAGTAATCTACAAAAAGAAAAGTATTTTAAAAATAAAAAATAAAAATGATAATGCTGATATATTACTCAATAAAACTTTTTCTAAAATGGATGAATTAGAGTATATACTACAATTTAATAAAGATATTTCAATTTTTAAAGAAAATGAAAAATTGAGTATTGGTAATACAGATAACTCTCTTCCTACAAAATTAAGTAAAATTATGGGTGGTGGATCAGGTGTTTTTTATACTGAACTTAAAGAAGGTAATATTTATCATCAAAAAGAGTTTGAATCAGATATTTTTCTGATAAAGTTATCAAAACAAAACAACTGGGTTTTGACTCAAGAAAAAAAGCAAATAGGCGATTACACTTGTTATAAAGCTACAAAAAAAGACTTTTTTATTGGTAGTTCAGGGAACTCAGTAGAAATTAAAATTAAGGCATGGTATGCACCAGAACTTCCCTATTCTTTTGGACCCCTAAAATATAATGGCTTACCTGGTTTAATTTTAGAAATTGAAAATGATAAAGTAATTTTTTATGCAAGTAAAATTATTTTAAACCAGAGTAATGGGAAAGAACTAAAAAAAGTAGATAAAGGAATAAAAATTACCCAAAAAGAATATGACAGTATTACGAGTGGTTTAGCTAAAGATTTTAGGGAAAAATATAATAGAAATTAAAAAATGAAACCTATTGCTTGGCTTACATCTCAAATACCTGTAAGCTTTGGTTAATCATAGAATAATTATTTACTAGGGTTAGTAATTTTAGTAGAAATGAGTTATAGAACAATAAGCGCATCAAAAATTCTTCTCAAAAAACCAATAAATGGGGATGCCAAGATGCAAATTCAATTCCAATTGCAAAAGAAGCTGCAGACAGAGTTAAAAATATGGTAGCTCAAATGGATTTAGAAGGTTTTGGTAACTGTACCAATACTGGAGCTTGTGAAGTAGAATGTCCAAAAGGAATTTCTTTAGACAACATTGCAAGAATGAATAGAGAGTTGATGAAAGCATCAGTATAATCACGCAATGTTATTGCGAGCGATAGTGAAGCAATCTTTTTAGAAACAATCTTAAAAACAAAAAGCCCAAGATTAATTTTAGTTTTGGGTTTTTCTTGTTTATGCGAATATCTACTTTTCTTTAAACTCTTTAAAATTCTCAAAAAAATCTTTAAGGCTCACATCAAAGATTTTTAAGATAAAAATAAGACGTTCTAAATCTAGTTTACTATGTCCGTTTTCTAATTTCGAATATGCAGTATCACTTATACCAAGTTTGTATCCTACTTGATATTGTGTATATCCTTTATCTTGTCTAATTGAAGTTAAATGATCTAAAATAGCTTTGTATTCGTCTTTTACAAAGTAACTGAGCAGTGCCTTCTTTTTCATAAATCAAAATTAGTAAATATTTTTAAAACAAAATGTGCCATTTAGCCCTCCCCATTTATGGGGACGATTTTGCGTTTTTATCCCTATAAATGGGGAGGGCTAAATGGAAAGTGATTTTTTAGGTTGTATTAAAAATGTTTCTCAAATTTGATGAAAGAAATTGTTATGAAAAAGCATCGTTGCCTTATAAGAAAAAAGAAAAATAAATATATCAGTAACTGTAGCTATCGTAAGTTTTAGTTTTGCCTACTGCCTACTGCCTACTGCCTACTGCCTACTGCCTACTGCCTACTGCCTACTGCCTACTGCCTACTGAAAAACCTCCGCTTGCGGAAATAAGAAATATAAAAATTACCAAATAAATGTATCACTTAAAACCATTGCCTATGCAAATAAACAAATACAAGCAGAAGAAGTGTTACAAAAGTACCATTTTTTCTACAAGTTTTTTGGTGTTATTTAAACTTGTTAAATCAATTAAATACACCAAAATATAATTATAAATCATTTTAAAAATTAGAAAAAATGAAAAAAGTAATTTTAAATTTAGTGTTTGTAACAGGTAGTACAATCTTAAATGCAACATCGTCAAATGATGAATATATAGAAGGAAAAGAGCAAGTAATTGAAGTTTATGAAGATTTTAGTTGTGCAACTGATTGTGTCAAAGAATCCAAGAAGAAAATTCAAGATGCATCAGATGTTCTTGGGGAAGACCCAAATGATCACTTAGATGATTATATGACGGAATACACAAATTGTTACAATACTAATTGTTAAAAATTTTACTAATCTATACCTCTCTAGGCTTCTAGAGAGGTTATTACATCAAAAAAATGAAAAAAACTACTATTACTATTTTACTTTTAGTCTTTTATTCCAGTCTATTTTCACAAAATGGTTCGGGCATAGTAAAATATAGTGTAAAGCTAAATTTTACGCTAGAAGACATTGAAAAAGAAGAAAAAGAGAAAGGAAAGAGGTTAGAAACTATGAGAGAATTAATTGCTAAAACTAAAGATACTGAAGCAATCCTAAAATTCACATCTACAAATGGATACTCTTCAGTATCAAAAAGAATGCAAATTAAAGAAAGAAATAACGGTTTAGATTTAGTGTATTCTAGAGCAGGAAGTGAAAAAATATTTTATACAGATTTGATAATGCAAACAAATACAATTCAAGAATGTAAAATATTTGAAAAATGTTATTTAATAATACAACCAAAATTAGAGTGGAAATTGACGCAAGAATCAAAACTTATTGGAGGATATTTATGTTATAAGGCTATAAATACGAGTTCAAAGAATACCAAACAAAAACCTATTGCTTGGTATGCACCTCAAATTCCTGCTAGTTTTGGTCCTAAGCATTATTTTGGCTTACCTGGGTTAATTTTAGAATTGGAGGAAACAGCTATAATTTTTAAAGTAAAAAATATCACTCTAAATCCTAAAAATGAGGTAGAAATTATACCTAAAAAAGGAACTAAAATTTCTGAAGAAAATTATAAAGCAAAACAAAGAAGAGAGTTTTCTCAATTTTTTGAAAACTAACTTATACTATAATTTATAACATAAAAAATAACTAACAGTCAACAAAAATAGAAATATGAAGAAAAATAAATATATCAGTAACTGTAGCTATCGTAAGTTTTAGTTTTGCCTACTGCCTACTGCCTACTGCCTACTGCCTACTGCCTACTGAAAAACCTCCGCTTGTGGAAATAAGAAATATAAAAATCGTGTAAATAAATGTATCACTTAAAACCATTGCCTATGTAAATAAACAACAACAAACAGAGGAAGTTTTACAAAAGTACTACTTTTTCTACCAATTTTTTAGAGAATTTTAATTTGGTGTATTCAACTAAAAACTCAAAGAATTATTACAAACTAACCTAAATAAAAAATTAGGTTCCAAGATTTTATATTATGAAAAAAGTAATTTTAAGTTTAGTATTTATTTTAGCAATAGGAGTGTCATTTATTAATGCTAATCAGTCTAATGAAACTTCAGAAATGGTTGAAGAATATGGTTGTGCGAGTGATTGTGTTAGTGCCTCTAGAGAAGGAGCATTATGGGAAGAAGGAGAAGATGCAGATAGAAGTGCTGGTGGTGCACTAGTCACAACATTTAAAAGGTATTATGCAGCTTGCTTGGCAACACAATGTTAATAATTAATTATTCAATAATGCCTAGGGATTTTTCCCTAGGCTTAATAAAACAGAATTATGAAAATCTTAATAAAACATATTTTATTATATTTCTATTTTACAACTTCAATTTTGCTATCTCAACAAAATTTTTCAGGAATAGTTGATTATAAATCTTTTACAAATTCAAAAAAAATAGAAAAACTTTTATCAGAAAAAAAACAAAAAACAAAAAACAAAAAACTCCTATCTTTAATAAAACAATCTTTTGAGTTTAAAAAACCTATAAACTCTAAACTTCAATTTTCAAATAATAAAGGTGTTTTTATAGTTGAAGATAAAATGATTAGAGATGATGATTTAGGACAACAAATGGCTGTTTCAAGAGCAGGAGGTTCAAAAGAATATTATTATAATGATAATGAAAAAATTTATTTAATAAAGGAGTGCGAAGCATTAGGAGAATGTTTTGTTTTTGATAATAAATTTTTAAAATGGAATCTTACTCAAGAAACAAAAGAAATGAACGGATATAAAGTTTTTAAAGCTACAAGAAGTAATGGTAAGGTTATTGCTTGGTACACACCAAGTATTCCAATAAGTTTTGGACCTAAAGGAGAATATGGTTTGCCAGGTTTAATTTTAGAATTAGAAATAGGTAAAATCATTTTTAGGGCTACTAAAATTATTTTAAACCCAAAAGAGAAAGTTGTAGTAGAAAGGCCAAAAGGAGGTAATAGAGTTTCTTATGAAGAGTATAGTTCAATTATGAAAAAGGCTAAAAAAAGTGTTTTTGGTAACTAACATGACCAAATAATATTTTTTTGAAACTATAATATTTTCTTTTTGTTTTAAAACTATATAGAAAACAGTTTTATAATTCACCTTACTAATAATAATTATTTTTTCATCAATTTTTATAAATGCTCAAAAGTAAAAAGTAGCCTATGTAGTTTCTATGATTCCTTATTCTGATAAAAATGAAGAAAACATTAATAATTATAATGCTACTGTGTACAGCAGTGGCACTATATAGTCAAAACAAAAACAAAGTTAGACTAACTTACAAAGTTGGTATAAAATTACATAAAGTAGTTTTCTCAATTTTTTGAAAACTAACTTATACTATAATTTATAACATAAAAAATAACTAACAGTCAACAAAAATAGAAATATGAAGAAAAATAAATATATCAGTAACTGTAGCTATCGTAAGTTTTAGTTTTGCCTACTGCCTACTGCCTACTGCCTACTGCCTACTGCCTACTGAAAAACCTCCGCTTGCGGAAATAAGAAATATAAAAATCGTGTAAATAAATGTATCACTTAAAACAAATGCCTATTTAAATAAACAACAACAAACAGAGGAAGTGTTGCAAAAGTACCATTTTTTCTACCAATTTTTTAGAGAATTTTAATTTGGTTTACTCAACTAAAAACTCGAAAATTATTTATTAAATAAACCTAAAAAATAGGTTTTAAATTTTAGAAAAATGAAAAAAGTAATATTAAGTTTAGTATTTGTACTAGCAACAGGAATAACTTTTATAAACGCAACATCTAGTAATGATGAAATTTTACCAACGACAAAAGAAGCTATTGAAATAGTGGAAGAGTTTGGTTGTGCAAGTGATTGTAATTCATTAGCAAGAGAGGGTGCTTTAGCTCTTTCATCAAATCACGATGATAGGGGAGAAGGAAGTGAATTAATGGATCGTTATTCTGAATTATATTTTCACTGTTATACAACAACCTGTTAAAAAAAAATAAGCCTAAAGATTTTTTCTTTAGGCTTTTTAAAACCGATATTATGAAATTTCTTAAAATAAATTTTTTTATTTTCTTTTTTTTAAATACCACATTAATATTATCTCAATCAGAATATTATGGTATAATAAATTATGAATCAAAAGTTAATGGTATAAAAGCAGCAGATTATTTGTCTAATAAAAGAGATAAAATAAAAAATAAACAACTAGTAGCATCATTGGATAAAGTTTTTTTAAATACAAAATCAGTTAAATCAACTCTTTTATTTACTAAAGGAACTGGAATATTTTTAGTTGAGGATAAAATGAATATTCCTAAAAATGATCTTGCACAAAGAATGAATAGAATAGATGCTGGAGGCTCTAAAGAATATTATTATAATGATATAACAAAAACGTATTTAATTAAAGAATGTGAAGCTCTAGGAGAGTGTTTTATTTTCGAAAATAAATATTTAAATTGGGAATTGACTCAAGAAACTAAAGAAATAAACGGATATATTGTTTACAAAGCAACAAGAAGTAATGGTAAAGTTATTGCTTGGTATACACCATCAATACCTATTAGTTTTGGACCAAAAGGAGAGTATGGTTTACCTGGTTTGATTTTGCAATTAGATATAGGCAATATAGTTTTTAGTGCTATGAAAATTGTTTTAAACCCTAAAAAAGAAATTAAAATAGAAATACCAAAAGGTGGTAAAAGAATAAGTGGAGAAGAATATGCAAAAGAAATAAAAAAAGCCAAAAAAAGTGTATTTGGTAATTAGTGTTTTATGAAAAAGAAACTCCTATTTATTTTAGTATTTGCAATTTCAAGTTTTAGTTATTCCCAAAAAGTAACCTTAACAGGTTTTGTAAAAGATAGCTTACAAAACCCTTTGCCTTATGCAAATGTAATTGCAAAACCCAAAGATGTTTCTAAAAACCTTCAACTTTCTATTATAGATAACGAAAGTTATTATAAATCGTCACTGCAAAAATGTATACCGTTTATTTGAAACCTTCATAATTTTAAATCGTTTTAAAAGTATACATCAATAAAATAGCTATGAAAATTTTCCTTTCTTGGATTCTCTTATTTTTTTCAACAATTGTTTTTTCTCAACAGTTAAATGGCAAGGTTACCTATGTGGTCTCAATGACTCCGTTTTCTGATAAAAAAATAGATTCCATATCCAAAAAAATGAAAACGAAAAAAATGGATAAATGGATGCGTAATATTTTTGAAAATACTTCAAATGTCAACGCTTATTTAGATTTTACAAATGAGGAATCTTTATATTATATAGAAAAGAAAATGAAAAACGATGGTAAATCTTCCTTAAATATGACAGAAACTTTTGCAGGAGGTGATGATAAATATTACAAAAATCTAATTAGTAAAGAATTTTATCATCAAAGTGATGTTTTTGGGGAATTATCTCTAATCGATTTACCAACTAAAAAATGGAAAATAACTCAAGAATCAAAAATAATAGGTGGCTATATATGTTACAAAGCTTTTGATTTAAGTTATAAAAACAATAGCAGTTATGCTTGGTTTACTCCACAAATTCCTGTGAGTTTTGGACCAAAAAAATTTGTTGGTTTACCTGGTTTAGTGCTTGAAGTTCAATTAAAAAGAAGAAAAATTATCGCCACAAAAATTATTTTAAACCCAAAAGAAAAAATAGAAATTAATAAACCAACAAAAGGAGAAAAAGTAACAATAGAAGAAGCACAAAAAAGATATAGCAGTTTTTGGAAAAGTATAGAAAAACAATAAAGTAACCTATGAGAAAGAAACTCCTAATCCTTTTAATTCTTGTCATTTCAAGTTATTGCAATGCTCAAAAAGTAACTCTATCAGGAACCGTAAAAGACAGTCTTCAAAACCCAATGCCCTATGCAAACGTAATTGCAAAACCTAAAGATGTATCTAAAAATTTACAATTTGCTATTACAGATAATGAAGGTTATTATAAGTTGTTATTAGAAAAAGGAGATACGATTACTATTAGTATTTCTTATTTAGGTTACAAACCCATAGATTTCGAGTTTGTTGCGCAAAAATCTATAAAAAAGAACTTTGTATTACAACAATCTTCAGAACAATTAGATGAGGTTGTTATAGAAATGCCTGTAACTGTTAGAGGAGATACCACAACCTATAAAACTTCTAAATTTATTGATGGTTCAGAACGAAAGCTAAAAAATGTTTTAAAAAAATTACCAGGAGTTGAGGTTAGTAAAAATGGTACAGTTACTGTACAAGGCAAAAAAGTAACGAAAATGTTAGTAGATGGTAAAAAGTTTTTTGGTGGTAATTCTAAATTGGCAGTAGAAAATATTCCTGCAGATGCTGTGGGCAATGTAGAGGTAATAGACAATTATAATGAAGTTTCGTTTTTAAAAGGATTAACAGACTCAGATGAAATGGCAATGAACATCAAATTAAAAGAAGATAAAAAACGCTTTGTTTTTGGTGATGTTGAGGCTGGTAAAGGAAATGAAGATTTTTACAAAGCAAGTGCCAATTTGTTTTATTATTCACCTAAAACAAATGTTAACTTTATTGGAAACATCAATAATATTGGCGAAAAAACATTCACGTTCAGAGATTATTTAAGTTTTTCTGGAGGTATTAATGCTATCTTTAAAAATAATTTTAAACGTGGCGATTTTTCTCAATTTATGCAAAGTAATGATGTGTTGAGTAGTCAACAAAAATTCGGAGCGTTAAATATTACCAAAGTAGCCACAGATAAATTTGATGTTTCTGGATATGCTATTTTCTCGAACTCAAAAACAGCCAGTTTAGTAGAAAACCTAAATGAATACACAGCTTTTACAGAAGACAGAACCAGAAAAACAAATTTTGACAATCTATTAGGGATTGGAAATTTAAATTTAGAATACAACCCAAATTCTAAAGAAAAATGGTACTCTAGAACTCAGATAAAAAGAACAAATAATACTAACAATCAAAGTCTTACAAGTATTATCAACAACAATACAAATACCATAACTACAGATAGAGATTTAACAGCCACCTACATCAACCAAAATATAGAATGGCATAAAAGGCAAAATGACAAGCACACGTTTTCATCAGTCATCAATTATACGTTTGATAAAAGTAATAAAACCGCTTTTTGGGAAACCCAAGATCCTATTTTGCAAGGCTTAATTCCTGCTGATAATAATCAGACTTTATTACGAATTAATCAATTAAAAAATACGCAAGAACATAATTTTGATGGTGTTTTTAAACACTTTTGGGAAATTAACAACAGCAATCATATTTATACAACTTTAGGTAACAAGTATTTGCAAGAAGATTTTTTTACGGAAGACACTCAACGTTTAGACGATGATACTCTAAATAATTTCGCCAATGGCGGATTTGGGAACGATGTAAATTTTAGGTTGAATGATTTTTTTGTGGGGATGCATTACAAATTCAGGTCAGGAATTTTTACCCTAAAACAAGGTGTCTATGCGCATAAATACGATTGGAATATCAATCAAAATATAAACACAGCAATTGGCAAATTGGTAGTTTTACCTGACTTTTTAGCAAAAATTGAGTTTAATAAATCCAAGAAAATCACCATAAACTACAACTTAAAAACTTCTTTTTCTGATGCCAGTAAATTCGCCAATCGTTTTTATTTGCAATCTTACAATTCCGTTTTTAGAGGGAATGAAAACTTGCAAAATAACTTATTTCATAATGCAAGAATTTACTATAGCAGATTTAGTTTGTACAGAGGTTTAATGTTGTTTGCAAGTGTAAATTACAATAAACAAATTCGTGGAGTAAGAAGTACAGTTGATTTTAATGACATCAATCAATTTTTAACAGTAAAAATGTTTGACAATCCTTCAGAAAATTGGCGAGGAAATATTCATTTAGAAAAATCCATAAAAAAACTAAAGTATAAGTTTGATGTTGGTTTTAGCAATTCCCAATTTGTTCAAGAATTAAACAGCACTTTACAAACCAATACCAATAAAAATTACGATTATGAAATAGCAATTGAAACGCTGTTTGATAAATTTCCAACCATAGAAATTGGTTTTAAGCAAGATATTGGTAATTTTACAGCAAGTGCAAATACTTCGAAATTTATAACCACTCAGCCATTTATCAATATTGATTACAATTTTCTAGAAAACTTTATTTTTAATTTCGATTATACTAAAAGCAATTATCAAAATAAAACGTTCAATCAGAAAAACACCTACGAAATTGCGAATGCCACGTTATCTTACAAAAAAGAAAATTCTGCCTGGAGCTATAAAATTACTGCTCAAAACCTGTTAAATGCACAGTTTAAACAAAGCAATAGCTTTTCAGATTTTTTAATTTCGGACACTAAAACCTTTATTTTACCAAGAATTGTATTGTTTACTATTGGTTATAATTTGTAAGTGATTGCCTTATATTTTAAATCTAAAAATTACAGAATTCCATTTTTATCTTCAAAACCATTTAAATATCTTTGAGCATCTATAAATCAAGACACTAAAATGGACGATTTTATTCTGTATTTTAAAATGGGTTTAAATCATGTATTAGATTTTACAGCCTATGATCATATTTTATTTTTAATCGTTTTAGCCGTCGTTTTTAGTTTTTACGAAGTAAAAAAAGTCTTGTGGTTGGTTACCTTATTTACCTTAGGGCACTCACTAACATTGGCATTATCTGCCTATGAAGTGTTGCAAATAAGAATGGATGTCATAGAATTTTTAATTCCTTTATCTATTTTTATAACAGGGGCAGTTAACATCTTCAATTCAAATAAAACATCAACAAAAAAAGACAATATTAATTTAATTTTTGCTTTATTTTTTGGTTTAATTCACGGCTTAGGATTCTCTAATTATTTTAAAATGATGATTGGCAAAGAAGAAAGTAAACTTTTTCCTTTAATAGAATTTGCTTTAGGTATCGAAGCTGCACAAATAATAATTGTGGTTGGTATTTTAATTGTAGGTGCTTTAGCCAAAAACCATCTAAAAGTCTCTAAAAGAGATTGGATTTTAGTTTTATCATCTATCGTAATTGGTTTTGCCATACAAATGATGGTAGATAGAGTGTTTTGGTAAGTTAAAGAAGGTTTCTTTAATTAGCAACAAGTTTTTTGTTGTGCAAAAGCACAGGTTGTAAAAAAATACTACTATTTTTTATAATTTATACTACAATTATTTTATACAAATACTACTATTTTTTATAAAACATACTAGTATATTTACAAATAAGTGCCTTGTGCAACATAAAAAAGTAACTTAATAGATAGCACAAACAAAAGGATATTTTATAAAAACGCTTTATCAACAAAAAAAATGCGCTGCTTTATACAATTAAGATTGTATTAATTTTAAGGATTTCATCTTATTTACATTTAAAAAATTCTTTATTTAACATTTTTTATCTTTCAAATCTTTTTATTTTCGTAGTTGATGATAGAAAAAAAGCAATTAAAGTACGATAGAGCGTATTTAAAAATGGCTCGAGAGTGGGGCAAGTTATCACATTGTAAGCGAAAACAAGTAGGCGCTTTAATTGTAAAAGAACGCATGATTATTTCTGATGGTTTTAATGGCACTCCAACAGGGTTTGATAATTGTTGCGAAGATGATGAGGGCCAAACAAAATGGGAAGTTTTACATGCAGAAGCCAATGCTATTTTAAAAGTAGCCTCTTCTACACAATCAGCAAAAAATGCAACATTATATATTACCTTATCACCTTGTACGCAATGCAGTAAACTCATTCATCAAGCAGGTATAAAAAGGGTAGTGTATGCAAAAGCGTATAGAGATTCATCAGGAATACAATTTTTAGAGAAAGCAGGTGTAGAAATTAATCATTTACCTTATGAACAAGAATAATTTACCCATATATTTTGCAATAGCCGTTATTTTAGGCATTTTAATAGGTGTTTTTTTTGGTGGCAATGCTAATGGTCTAGCATCATTTTCAAAGAATCCGTCTCAAGAACAAAAAATAAAAAAGCTCATTAATTTTATTGAAAGAGATTATGTAGATGATGTAAATACAGACGATTTATTAGATGGTGCTATTACACAAATGTTGGGCAAACTAGATCCACATTCCGTATACATTCCTAAAGAAAGCCAACAAGCTAATATCGAAAACATGCAAGGTAATTTTGTGGGTATTGGTGTGCAGTTTAGAATGATAAAAGATTCCATAACAGTAGTGCAACCCATAAAAGGTGGGCCAAGTATTAAAGCAGGCATTAAAGCTGGTGATCGTATTTTAATGGCAAATAAAGATACTTTGTATGGTAAAGACTTTAGAAGCGGTATTGTACCAAAGTATTTAAAAGGCAAACCAAAAACCAAAATAAATCTGCAAGTTTATCGAAAAAGCAACGATTCTTTATTTAATGTAGTAATTACTCGTGGTAAAGTAAATATTAAAAGTGTTGACTTGGCTTATATGATTAACGATTCTTTAGGATATATCAAACTAGATCGTTTTGCCAGAAATACGTATCGCGAATTTAAATCTTCTTTAAATGAGTTAATTAAAGATGGAATGACAGATTTGGTAATTGATTTAAGAGGTAATGGTGGTGGTTATATTGATATTGCGACTCGAATTATTGATGAGTTTTTAGAAGACAATACATTAATGGTGTTTACTAAAAATAATAAAGATGAAATTGAAGAATATGAAGCTACAGAAATTGGATCTTTTGAAGATGGTGGTTTGTATGTTTTAATTGATGAAAACTCAGCATCAGCCTCAGAAATTGTAGCTGGTGCTTTACAAGATAATGACAAAGGGTCCATTATTGGAAGACGCTCTTTTGGTAAAGGTTTGGTGCAAATAGAAATGGGTTTAGGTGATGGCTCTGCAGTGCGTTTAACTACAGCCAGATATTTTACACCTACAGGACGTTCTATTCAAAAACCATACAGCAAAAACGGTGATAAAGATTACAGAAGAGATTATCAAAAAAGAATTGCTAGTGGAGAATTGCTCAATAAAGACAGCATTAAAGTCATCGATTCTTTAAAATTCAAAACTCCAAAAGGCAAAATTGTATATGGTGGTGGAGGTATAATACCTGATGTTTTTGTGCCTATAGATACCACTTCGTATATGACCAACTTTTACTTTAGCACCATAAATGAATTCGCCTTTGATTATGTTGATAATAACCGAACCAAACTTTCAAATTGGACCATTGATAGCTTTGTAGATGAGTTTGATGCTGATGAGGCAATATTTAAGAAATACATCAATAGTGCTAAGCCAAACAATAATCGATTTTTAAAAGAAATTCAAAATTTAAAAATTGTCTTAGAAGATGGCACTCTTCTTAATAATGGTCAATCAAATAAAGATACATTTGAACAAGATATTATCAAAAAGAAAAAAAGTTTACAGCGTTATTTAAACGCATCTATTGCCAATGTGCTTTTTGGTGATGTTGGCTTTTACAGAATTATGCATCAAGACGATAAAATGCTGCAAAAAGTATTGGAGTTGGAAAGTAAAGAGGAATAGCGTTTCTTTGCAAAGATGATTAAAATTACCACTTTAAAAGACCAAAAAGTCTATTTTGCTTCAGACCAGCATTTGGGCGCACCAACTGCGGCTCTAAGTTTCCCTCGCGAAAAAAAGTTTATAACCTGGTTAAATGAAGTAAAAAAAGATGCAGCCGCTATTTTTTTAGTAGGCGATTTGTTCGATTTTTGGTTCGAATACAAAACCGTTGTTCCTAAAGGATTTGTAAGAACCTTAGGCAAATTAGCCGAAATTAGAGATGCTGGTATACCCATTTATTTTTTTGTAGGAAATCACGATCTATGGATGATGGATTACTTTCAAAACGAACTCAACATTCCTGTATACCATAAACCCCAAGTTTTTCTTATCAACAATAAAAAAGTGTTTATTGGGCATGGAGATGGTTTAGGCCCTCATGATAAAGGTTTTAAACGACTAAAAAAAGTGCTTACTTTTCCGCTATTTCAATGGTTGTATAGATGGTTACACCCAGATATAGGCTTAAAATTAGGGCAGTACATGTCTGTAAAAAACCGAATGATTTCTGGCGATGATGATGCTATATTTTTAGGCAATGAAAACGAATGGTTGGTGCAATATTGCAAACGAAAATTAGAAAGTAATCATTACGATTTTTTTGTTTTTGGGCATAGACACTTACCACTAGATATTCAATTACAAGAAAATAGTAGATACATTAATATCGGAGACTGGGTAACGCATTTTACGTACGGAGAGTTTGCAAATACTCAGTTACAATTAAAAAACTTCAGCTAAGTGCACAGTAGCACTAAAATACAAATCATCTTTAACCTTGTTTTAACAGAATAATTTTGTTAAAATTGTAGCTTTGTTTCACAAAATTTAATAATTAATTGTCATAGATAATGGACGTAGATGTTAGAGCTATTAACGAAAAAATAGAGAGGGAAAGTGCCTTTATAGATATCCTTACTTTAGAAATGAATAAAGTAATTGTAGGGCAAAAACAGATGATCGAAAGTTTGTTAATTGGTTTGTTAGGTAATGGTCATATTTTACTAGAAGGTGTGCCAGGTTTAGCAAAAACGTTAGCAATTAATACCTTGTCAAAAGCGGTTCAAGGTTCTTTTAGCAGAGTGCAGTTTACACCAGATTTGTTACCTGCAGATGTTGTAGGAACCATGATTTACAACATGCAGCAAAATAGCTTTGAAATTAAAAAAGGCCCAATTTTTGCAAACTTTGTTTTGGCAGACGAAATTAACAGAGCACCAGCAAAAGTGCAATCTGCATTGCTAGAGGCTATGCAAGAGCGCCAAATAACTATTGGTGATACTACTTTTAAGTTAGATGAGCCATTTTTAGTAATGGCAACGCAAAACCCAGTAGAGCAAGAAGGTACCTATCCATTACCAGAAGCACAGGTAGACCGTTTTATGCTAAAAGTGGTTATAGATTACCCAAAGTTGTTAGACGAGCAAATAATTATGCGTCAAAATTTATCAGGTGGTTTTGCAAAAGTAAACCCAGTTATAAAAGTTGATGAAATTTTAAGAGCAAGAGAAGTGGTAAATGAAGTATATATGGACGAGAAAATCGAGAAATATATTTTAGATATCATTTTTGCAACACGTTATCCAGAAAAATACAATCTACCAGATTTAAAAGACTTAATTAGTTTTGGAGCTTCACCAAGGGGTAGTATCAACTTGGCAAAAGCAGCAAAATGTTATGCATTTATAAAAAGAAGAGGCTATGTAATTCCAGAAGATGTAAGAGCAGTGGTAACAGATGTTTTACGTCATAGAATTGGTATTACTTATGAGGCTGAAGCTGAAAATGTAACTTCTGTAGAAATCATTAACTTAATCATCAACGAAGTAGAAGTGCCTTAAAAAGTTGGCAGTAAAATCAGTATTCAGTAGGCAGTCGCTTACTCAGTTCTGATTAACTGTACACTTTTACCACAAACTATTGACTGAAAACTGGATACTGAAGACTGCTTACTGGAAAAATGGATACAAAAGAAATACTAAAAAAAGTTCGTAAAATAGAAATTAAGACAAAGCGTTTGTCTAATGATATTTTTGGAGGAGAATACCATTCCTCTTTTAAAGGACGAGGTATGACATTTTCAGAAGTACGTCAATACCAATTTGGAGATGATGTTAGAGGTATTGATTGGAATGTTACTGCGCGTTATAATGAGCCTTATGTAAAAGTTTTTGAAGAAGAACGCGAGTTAACCATGATGCTTATGGTGGATGTTTCTGGGTCAGAACTTTTTGGTACCACCAATCAATTTAAAAAAGATACAGTTACAGAAATCGCAGCAACTTTGGCATTTTCGGCAACTCAAAATAACGATAAAGTAGGGTTGATTTTATTTTCTGATGATATTGAGTTATTCATTCCGCCTAAAAAAGGAAAGAGTCACGTTTTAAGAATTATCAGAGAGTTAATAGAATTTAAGCCAAAAAGTAAAAAAACAGATATAGATGTAGCTTTAAAGTTTTTGTCTAGCGTTTTAAAAAAGAGAGCCATTGTATTTATGTTGTCTGACTTTATGGATGATGACTATGAAAAAAGTGCAAAAATTGCAGGTAGCAAACACGATTTAACAGGCATTAGAGTTTACGATAAACATGATGAGGAAATTCCGAATTTAGGAATGGTACCCATGTTAGATGCAGAAACTGGTGCTGTTCAATTGGTAAATACAGCTTCTAAAACCACAAGAAAAAATTATAAAGCAAATGCTTTACGGTTAACAGATTATTACATCAATACATTTCGAAGAAGTGGTGCAGGTACTATCAATACAAGAGTTGATGAAAGTTATGTAAAAAAATTATTAGGTTATTTTAAGCATAAAGGAAGATAATCTTTACGAACATTTCCAAGAGTTAAAACTAAAGTTAAAGTTGAAAAAAAGTAAAATAAATATAAAATTTTCTAGAAGTAATAGAGAAACAATGTCCAAGTGCTTTCTTTCCTTTGGAAAGAGAGTTAGAGAGATAGGCTTTTTTCTTATTGCTCTCTTTTCCGTTGTTGCTTTTTCTCAAGATAAAATTGTAAAAGCACAGGTAGAAACTTCTAATATTAGAATAGGTGAGCAGTTTAGTTATAAAATTACAGTAAAAGATGTAGACAAAGTAATTTTACCAAAATTAGAACTAAATGGTTTAGAAGTGGTAGACTCTTCTAAAATTGACACCATAAATTATATGCTAATTCAAAAGTATAAGATTACCGGTTTCGATAGTGGTTCTTTTTACATACCACAACAACAAGTTTTTATCAGAAATCAAGCCTATTTAACAGATTCTATCTTAATAAATGTGGCTACAGTGCCTGTAGATACTACAAGATTAAAAAAATATCCTATTAAATCAATCAAAAAAGAACCTTATGTTTTTGATGATTTTATACTGTATATCTACTTATTAATTGCGGCATTGGTAATTATAGGTTTTTGGATTTATTGGTTTGTCATCAGAAAGAAAAAAGAAGAAGAAGAAAAACCAACCTATGTTGCTTTGGCTCCTTATGACGAAGCCATGCATAAATTAAATGAGTTAGATGAAAAATTACTATGGCAAAACAACAAGGTAAAAGAGTATTATAGTGAGCTTACAGACATTATTCGTGCTTATATAGAGCGTGAACTCAAAGTACCTGCTTTAGAAAAAACATCAGATGAAATTATAGAAACCTTAAACGATTTTTATGAAGCAAATACCATTAATACTACAAAAGAAAATATTAAAAAGTTAAAAGATTTATTTCAAGAAGCAGATTTAGTAAAGTTTGCCAAATCTAAACCTTTAGCAAGTGAAATTGAAGAAGATAGACAAGATGCTGAACAAGTTGTGCATAATTTAAAACCTAAACCCGTAATTAAGGATGAAGAATTGGAGTAATTTCGAGCTTTTAAATCCAGAGTTTTTGTGGTTGTTAATACTCATTCCGTTATTAGCAGTTTGGTATTTCTTGGTAAGAAAAAAAGATGTAGCAATTTTAACAGTACCTACAATTAAGGGGTTTCAAACAAAACCTTCTGTATTAGCCAGGTTAAAACCTATAGTATACGTTTTACGATTGTTGGCCTTAGCAGCTATTATTTTTGCGTTGGCAAGGCCTAGAAATGTTTCTGTTAGCAAAAAAACAAAAACCAATAAAGGGATAGATATTGTTATGGCAATTGATGTTTCTGCAAGTATGTTGGCTCGAGATTTAAAACCAAATAGGTTAGAAGCCTTAAAAAAAGTTGCGGTTACTTTTGTAAATAAAAGACCAAATGATAGAATTGGTATTGTAGTATATGCTGGCGAAAGTTTTACGCAAACCCCAATTACAAGTGATAAATCAATTGTAAAAAGAACCATAGAACGTTTGCAATGGGGGCAATTAGAAGGAGGTACAGCCATAGGAATGGGTTTAGGTTCTGGCGTAAATAGATTAAAAGAAAGCAAAGCAAAAAGTAAAATAATTATTTTACTAACGGATGGGGTAAACAATTCTGGAAATATAGATCCAAGAACTGCCACAGAATTGGCCAAAGAATTGGGTATTAAAGTTTACACTATAGGAATTGGAACCAATGGAATGGCAGATTTTCCTTGGAGTAAAGACCCAAGAACAGGCGCTTTAAATTTTAGAAAACAGCAAGTAGAAATAGATGAAGCACTTTTAAAAGAGATTGCTTCTGAGACCAATGGTAAATATTTTAGAGCAACAAACAACGATAAGTTAGCTGAAATATATGATGAAATTGACAAACTTGAAAAAACAAAAATAGAAGAGTTTAAATACTATAATTATCAAGAAATGTATAGAGATTTAGTATTTCTGGCACTTGGTTTTTTAGTACTTGAATTCTTGTTAAGAAACACCATTTTTAAAAGTTTTATATAATTTTCCTGCAAGGTTTTAGAAACCTTGTAGGTCTTTAAAAAAGTTAGTTATTTTATACCTGCAAGGTTTCTAAAACCTTGCAGGATTTAAAACAGTAATTTACAAAATGTACAAATTAGAAGAACCAATTTATTTTTACTTATTAGCAATCATTCCAATTTTGATTGTTGTTTTTCTGTTGGTTTTATGGTGGAAAAAGAGAACACAACGCAAATTTGCTAATGCAGCATTATTAGTAAAAATAGCACCAAACACCTCTGTTTTTAAAAACACATTAAAATTGATGATGTTAATTTTAGGAATTACTTTTTTAGTGATTTCTTTAGTGAACCCTAAAATGGGTTCTAAACTAAAAACGGTAAAAAGAGAAGGTGTAGATGTTGTATTTGCTTTAGATGTTTCTAAAAGTATGTTGGCAGAAGATATTGCACCTAACAGATTAGAAAAGGCCAAGCAAATCATCTCTAAAATCATCGATAAATTAGGTTCAGACAGAGTAGGGGTTATTATTTATGCAGGTAATAGCTATCCGCTTTTACCAATTACTACAGATCATGCTGCTGCAAATATGTTTTTGCAAAATGCAAATCCAGATATGGTGTCAAGTCAAGGTACAGCCATAAATGAAGCACTTGAATTGGCAAAAACCTATTATAATAATGATGAGCAAACCAATCGTTTTTTAATCATTATTTCTGATGGAGAAGATCATCAAGAAGAAACCAAACAAATGGCACAAAATTTGTCTAATGATGGTGTAAAAGTATATACTGTTGGTGTAGGTACAGAAAAAGGAGGGCCAATTCCTATGCGTCTAAATGGTTCTATGATTGGCTATAAAAAAGATAGAAAGGGAGAAACTGTAATTACAAAACGTCAGCCAGATGTATTAGCTGATATTGCAGATGTTGCTAATGGAAGATATATAGATGGTAATGTTACTGAAGATCCTGTAAAACAAATTTCAGAAATTATTGCCAACGCACAAAAAAGTGAATTTGAAACCAAACAATTTGCAGATTATAAAGATCAATTTCAGTGGTTTTTAGCCATTGCTATCGTATTTTTATTATTAGATATCTTCCTGTTAGATAGAAAAACAAAATGGTTAAGAAAAGTTGATTTGTTTAACGAAGAAAAATCAAAAAATTAATTAAAATGAAAATTTATTTAAACATACTTATTATTTGCTTAATGCTATTTTCATCTAAAGAAATTGTAGCACAAAAAGATTCTATTGCACAACAACGTAAAGCCAGAAAAATGGTGAGGCAAGGCAATAAATTGTACCAACAAAAGCAGTTTACAGATGCTTCTGTGGCTTATCAAAAAGCACTAGGTAATAATGCTAATTACGATAAGGCAAGTTACAATTTAGGAAATGCATTGTATCAAAATAAAAATTTTAAAGAAGCTGCACCTCAATATGAATTAACAGCAAAAACTGCCGAAGACAAGTATACTAAAGCAGAAGCATATCACAACTTGGGCAATTCAATGATGGAAACCAAAAATTATCAAGGTGCTGTAGATGCCTATAAAAATTCGTTACGAAATAACCCTAATGATGATGAAACGCGTTACAATCTAGCTGTCGCACAAAAATTGTTAGACAAAGAAAATAAAGACAACAAAGACGATAATAAAGACAACAAAGATAATAAGGATAAAAAAGATAAGGAAAACAAAGACAAAGACGATAAAAATAAAGACAAGGATAAGAAAGAGGGTGATGATGAGAAAGATAAAAAAGATAAAGACGACAAAGACAAAGATGGTAAAGGCGATAAGGATAACGACAAAAAGCAAGATCCTAAACAAGATGATAAAAAAGATCAAAAACAAAAGCCAAAACCACAACAAGGCAAAATGTCTCCTCAACAAATTAAGCAGTTGCTAGAGAGCTTAAATAACGAGGAAAAAAAGACACAAAAGAAAATGAATGCTAAAAAAGCAAAAGGTAAAAAGGTAAAACAAGAAAAAGATTGGTAAATTGAACCTTTTAAGAAGAAGATGAAGTTGAAATTTTACATATCGCTACTAATAACATTACTAACACTTTCAATTTCTGCGCAAAAAGCAGAACTAGAAGTAAAAGTTAGTAAAAATAAACTGGGTTTAAATCAACGTTTACGAATAGAGTTTTCTATTAATAAACAAGGTGCAGATGACTTTACCCCACCAAAATTTGACGATTTTAGAGTAATTCAAGGGCCTAGTCAATCTATCAGTCAATCTTGGATAAATGGTAAGGTTAGTTTTTCTAAATCGTATACTTATATTATAAAGCCAAAAAGAAAAGGCGAGCTTATAATTGGCCCTGCAAGCATAAAATTAAATGGGGCTACAATAAACTCTAAAATGATGAAAGTAGTTGTTTTAGATGCTATAGATATGCCTAAAAATCCTAATGATCCAGAATATATTGCTCAGCAAAATATACATTTGGTTGCAGAAATTTCTAAAGCAAGACCTTACGTTGGCGAAGGAATTTACGTAGAATATAGGTTGTATGTAAGTGAAAACGTTAGTGTTTACGATACCTCTGTAACTGAGGCTCCACAATACAATGGTTTTTGGAATCAAGAGATTAAAATTAATGGTTTTCCTGTAAAAATGGGAAAATATAATAATGAAGATTATAGGTATATTGTGCTTCAAAAAGCATTATTAATTCCTACAAAAACTGGTAAATTAACTATAGATCCTATGAAAATGGACATCGTAATTGGTGTTCCAACTGGTAGAGCAGATTTTTTTGGTAATGTGATTACAAAAAATATACGCAAAGAATTTTCATCGCCTAAAAAAGTAATTAGCCCAAAAAATCTTCCTTTAGAAGGCAAACCAGAGAATTTTACAGGTGCAGTAGGTCAGTTTAATTTTGATGTTTCTTTAAGTAAAGAAGCGTTAAAAGCTAATGAATCTTCTCAAATAAAAGTAGCGGTTTCAGGTAAAGGAAATCTAAAGCTTTTTGAATTGCCAGAAGTTAAAACACCAGTTGAATTAGAAAAATACCAACCAGAAAGAAAAGAAAGTGTAAGAATTGCAACAGATGGTTTACGTGGCGCTGTTACAGATATATACACAGTTGTACCTCAGTATAAAGGAAAATATAAAATACCAAGTGTCGGTTTTTCTTATTTTAACCCAAAAACAAAAAAATACGAATCTATAAATACAGATGATTTGTATGTAGATGTTACAGAAGGAAAAGCCTTACCAGCCAGTACAACAAACTCGGTAGAAAAGAAAGCGGTTGTGTTAACAGGAAAGAATTTTAGGTATATACAAACCCAGAGCGATTTTGTAACTGGTAAAACAGATGATTTCTACAAATCTAACCTGTTTTTTAGTTTACTTTTTTTACCATTAGTATTAATTCCTATAGGCATTGTAATTGCAAAGAATAATGAAAAACGGAATAGCGATGTTGTGGGCCTAAAATTAAGAAGGGCAGAGAAATTAGCAAAAAAATATTTATCTGCAGCACAAAAGCAATTGGGTAAAAAAGAAGCGTTTTACGAAGCTTTAGAGCGTGCGCTACATAATTATTTAAAAGCCAAATTAGGTGTGGAAACTGCAGATATAAGTAAAGAAAATATTACCAAAATATTACAAGAAAAAAACACTAATGAAACCACTATAAAGCAGTTTATAGATGTTTTAAAAGCGTCAGATTTTGCAAGGTATACTCCTGTAACTGACACAGAAATGAAACAAGAGTTTGAAAGAGCTAAACAAGTAATCGTTGAATTAGATAAACAGTTGTAAGATGAAGAATTTTCTTTTTTTATTGTTGATAATTGCCAACACTGTATTTGCTCAAAACGCTAATGAGCTTTTTACAAATGCTAATGATTTGTATAAAAACGATAAATTAGAAGAAGCCATAGAAATCTACGAGCAAGTAGTCAATCAAGGTATGGTATCTTCTGAATTATATTACAATTTAGGCAATTCGTATTACAAACTAAATAAAGTAGGGCCATCAATATATTACTACGAAAAAGCATTAAAACTAAATCCTTTAAATGAAGATGCTGCCAATAATTTAATTTTTGCCAAACGTTTGGCTTTAGATAATATTGAAGAATTACCCAAAACAGTTTTCCAAAAAGTAAATGAAAACGTATTGCAAAAGCTTTCTTATAACCAATGGGCAATTATAATTGTTGTGTTTTCTTTTTTAGGAAGTCTCTTATTTTTACTGTACTACTTTGCAAATACACCCTCAAAAAAACGATTTTATTTTGTAGTAAGTACCTTAAGTTTTATTCTCTTACTATTTGCATTTGCAATTACTTATCAACAATATTCTTTTGCGCAAAACAACAAAGAAGCTATCGTTTTTGCAGAACAAACCGAGGTTAGAAATGCACCAACATTAAATTCAGACGAAGTTTTTACTTTACATGAAGGTACTAAAGTTATTGTTTTAGATACCATAGATGATTGGAAAAAAATTAAAATAGCTGATGGTAAATTAGGTTGGATTATTGCTTCAGAAATAAAACTAATAGATGCTTTTTAGTATTGTTTTGTTTTAAAATTAGTTCGTTTTTTTAAATTTATATTGCCCGCATTTTTTTGTGATGGACCATTATTTATAAAAATATATTATAACTAACATTTAATATATAAATAAAAACTAATGCTATTTTTCATCTAACTTTGTATAGCGTTATTCCTTTAATAACAAAGCTTTATACAAGATGAATAGAAATAAACATAAAATTCTAGTACTTTCTGATCTTAAAGAAAATGCGCAAGATACTATTGCATACGCAATTACGGTTGCTAAAGAAATTAATGGCGCAGTTGAGTTACTTTGTGTAAAAAAACCAAATGAAATTGTAACAACACATAATCAGCTTTCTGCAATGAGAAATGTAAATAATGAGTTTATAAAATCAGCGCAAAAAGCAAAAAAAATAACACGAAATATTACTCATCCAGATTTTTTTCCGGTAAAAAACACCATTGTATTTGGCAATGTAAAAAATGAGATAGAACTTCATATTCAAAAATCTAATCCAGATTTTATCATTTTAGGACAAAAAAGAAAAAAAATATTAAACTTTAATAGTGATAACGTTACCGAGTTTATTAAAAAGAAGTACAAACACAAATATGGTATTGCTAATAAAACAAGTATTGCCGAAATTTACGAAGCATTACATACCGAAACTAAAAAAGGTTTAACAGCTTAGATGTTAATAAAATAGTTTACTACAAATAGTAATATTTTAAACAAGATTGTGTTTTTAGATACTGTTATTTTTATAGACACCTAACAATGTTTTAAGAATTGAAAAAAAGAAGTTTTCATTTAAAATAGATTTGTTAACTTGGTTCTTTAGAATCAATCAATCGAATACAAAAATGAAAAACTTTTTTTCTAACCTAAAAGGTGATGCTTTTGGTGGAATAACTGCTGGTATTGTTGCATTGCCATTGGCTTTAGCTTTTGGAGTATCTTCTGGTCTTGGGCCAACAGCAGGGTTATATGGTGCTATTTTTATAAGCTTTTTTGCAGCGCTTTTTGGGGGGACAAATACACAAATTTCTGGCCCTACTGCACCTATGACTGCAGTTAGTATGGTAATTATTGCAGGAATTGTAGCTGCTAATGATGGCGATGTTACAAAAGCATTACCTGCTATTTTAACCGTTTTTTTATTGGCTGGTTTGTTTCAAATTGGGCTGGGTTTTCTAGGATTGGGTAAATACATTCGTTATATACCTTACCCTGTGGTTTCTGGTTTTATGACTGCAATCGGAGTTATTATTCTATTAACCCAAGTGTTGCCATCCTTAGGGTATTATCCAAAAGAAGATGCAGCGTTTGTTGCAAAATTTAAGGCACAAGCAGAAGAAGTAATTTTAGAAAATATTCTAAAAGACGAAGCTGGAGAGGGTATTTTAGTTTTAGAAGATTTTAAAGAAACCATTAACAGAGCTGCAAAAATTACACCTGCAGATATAGATAGAGAAGCACAAATTTTAGCAGCAAAAAATGCTTCTGGTACTATTGGTGCAATTCGTGTATTTTCTAGAGCAATAAAAAATATCAATTGGTTAGAGCTTATTTTAGCTTTGGGTACAATTTTTATCATTTATGGTTTTAAACGAATTACTACAGCCATACCAAGTACTTTAGTAGCCTTAATTGTAATGTCTGGTATTGCAGTAGGTTTTAGTCTTGATTATAGAACCATTCAAGAAATTCCTGGTGGCATACCTGTGCCTAAATGGGAAATAATTACAGCGTTTAGTTTTAGTACAATATCACCCTATATTTTTACAGCACTCACACTATCACTTTTAGGAGCCATAGATTCTTTATTAACCAGTGTGGTTGCAGATAATATGACCAAAACCAAGCACAAACCTAATAAAGAATTGGTGGGGCAAGGAATTGGGAATAGTATTGCTGCTATTTTTGGTGGAATTCCAGGAGCTGGTGCAACAATACGAACAGTAGTAAACATAAATGCAGGTGGTAAAACCAAACTATCAGGCATGATAGCTGGTGTAATGTTGCTTTTTATTATGCTTTTGTTAGGGCCAATAGCCTCTAAAATACCAGCAGCAGTTTTAGCAGGTATCTTAATTACGGTGGGTATTGGAGTTATGGATTATAAAGGATTAAAAGCAATTCCGCATTTACCTAAAGATATTAAACTTGGTTTTGTAAAAGTAAGTTCAGAAGTATTAATCATGTTGATAGTTTTATTCTTATCTACTTTTTGGGATTTAATTTATGCAGTAGGTATAGGTTTAGTAATTGCCTCTTTAATGTTTATGAAAAAAATTGGAGACATTACAGGTAAACGAAGTTTGGTAAAAGCTATAGATGAAAAATCATGGCCAGATGAACAAAGTTTTCCAAAAGAATTACAAGAAGAAGTATTTATAAAACACGTTAAAGGACCTTTGTTTTTTGGCTCTACAAGCGATTTTCAACAATTGGCAATGCAAATTCCAGATACTGCATCAACCATTATTATGAGATTGGTAAGAATGCATTATATGGATCAATCTGGATTGTATGCAATGGAAGACATCCTATTAGATTTAAAAAATAAAGAGGTAGAGGTGTTGTTTGTAGGCTTACAAGAACAACCTAAATATATGATGGAAAGGATTGATATAATACCAGATTTTATTCCAAGAGAACATATTTTTGATGATTTTGATGATTGCGTTCAATGGATCAATAAAAATATAGAAGACAAATACTAATAAGCATTATGAAAAACACATATTATCATCAATTATTACAAAATAATAAAGACTGGGCTGCAGAAATGCATGGAAAAGATGAAAATTATTTTAAAATTCTTGCAGAAAGACAAAAACCACCTGTGCTATGGATAGGATGTGCAGATAGTAGAGTACCAGCAAACCAAATTACAGGTACTTTGCCTGGCGAAATTTTTGTGCATAGAAATATTGCAAATATGGTGGTACATACAGATATGAATATGTTGAGTGTTTTAGATTATGCAGTAAATTCTTTACAAGTAAAACATATTATAGTTTGTGGGCATTATGGTTGTGGTGGTGTGCAAGCTGCCATGCAAAATAAATCTTTGGGTTTAATCAATAAATGGATAAGAAATATTAAAGAGGTATATAAAGATAATTATACCGAGTTAAAAAAGATAAAAGACGATCAAAAACGTTTTGATAGATTGGTAGAACTAAACGTAATAGCTCAAGTATATGATTTGGCTAAAACCTCAATAGTGCAACAAGCTTGGCAAGACGATACAGGTTTAGAAATTCATGGTTGGGTGTATGGCTTAGAAGATGGTGTTATTAAAGATTTAAAAGTATCTATGGACAGTGCAGCACATTTAGATGATATTTTTACGCTAGATTTAGATTAATTTAGATGGTATTTAAAATAGTTGTACAATAGCATAATAAATGGGCATCCCAATCGTAATATTAAATGGGAAAGTAATCCCTAAAGCCATAGGGATATAAATACCAGCATCTGCTCTAGGTTCTGCCAATTTCATGGTAGCAGGCACAGCAATATAAGAAGCACCAGCTCCTAAAATGGCAAACAATAATCGGTTTCCTGCGCTTTCTGTAATAAAACCACTTAAATAAGCCACTAACATTCCATTAAAAAGCGGAACGATAATTCCAAAAACGAATAAAAATAAACCATGTTTTTTGAATCCTTTAATTCTACTGGCAGTAACCATACCCATTTCTAGTAAGAAAAGCGATAAGAATCCTTTAAAAATATCAGTAGTAAAAGGCTCAATTCCTCTGGCCTGGCTAGCATCTGCAATTAAACCAATCACTAAACTTCCTATTAACATTAACACACTACCCCCTGTAAAAGAATGGGCAACTAATTTTGGTATCGATTTATTTTTCTTTCGATTTTTATCAAAAAGTACAATTAAAAGTACACCTACAATTATTGCAGGAGATTCCATAATGGCCATAATAGCCACCATATGTCCACCAAAAGCCACACCTTGATTTTCTAAAAAAGAAACCGCAGTTACAAAAGTTACAGCACTTACAGAACCGTAAGCAGCAGCAATGGCACCTGCATTAGGTACACCTACTTTTCTTTTTAAAACTAAAAATGTATAAATAGGTACTAAAGAAGATAATAGTACTGCAAAAATAATAGAATATAAAATTTCGCTATCAAATTCGCTATGAGACAGTTCTTGTCCACCTTTAAAACCAATAGCAAATAAAAGATATAAAGAAATAAATTTAGAGGATGATTCAGGAATTTTTAAATCACTCTTAACAGCGGTAGCAATAATTCCTAAAACAAAAAATAACAAAACAGGGTTTGTTAGGTTGCTGATTAAAACGTCTACGTTCATTTGTTAGTTTGTTTGATGCTGCAAAGCTATATCTATTATTTATATATTTTTATTTAATTTTATTATGTAATACATAAAAATAGTTTATAAACAGAAGTAGGTAAAAGTAAGTTTCAATGCATAGATTTTTTAAAAATCAATACAATAAAAAGAGAATAAGCTTTAAAGCTTATTTAATAAACTTTAAAGAAGGATTGTCTTCATTCATTATTGCAGGAAATAGTGTAGGTACAATAGTGCGCACAGAATTGTACAATACAGATTCATCCAACGTTTTTTCACTTACAAAAGGTATGGTTTTATTGAATTTATCAAAAAAGAGAAAAATTACACTAAGTATTATTGCCGATTTTAAAACCGCAAAAACACTACCTAAAATTTTATTTAAAAACCCTAAAGAAGTGATATCTGCTAATTTAGTCAATACTTTTCCTACAAAAATGATAAAAAGCACTACTACTAAAAACGTAAATGCAAAAGCTACAATTGTATTGGTTTGGTACGACCATTGTAGTACAGAATCATTTAAAAAATGCTCTACGTAATATGAATAATGAATGGCGCAAAACACACCAGCAACAATAGCAATTAACCCTGCTACTTCAGCAAAAAGCCCTTTCATAAAACCTCTTACAGCTGCAAAAAGTAAAATAACTGCAAGGATGATATCGAAAACATTCATTTTAAATAATTTGTGTAAATCTACATCTTATTTTTACAATTTAAAAATGCACATTGTATCTTTACCTTTTTAAATAATTCTGATGGAAAAAGTAAGTAACTTAAAGGAAAAATGGGAGTTTTTAGTGAATAAATTAACTAATGATTTTTCTGAAGGTGATGCATTAAATGTAGATGGAATCATTTACTTAATTGGGGTACAAGAATTGGGGCAAGGCCATAGATTTTTTAAAAAAGATGAAAAAATGAACTTGATGCATATTGCCATTTGTAAGTTGTTAGAACCTTATGGATATTATGAGTTCGATTTTTTTGATGACGATGGTTGGCCACATTATAAAACACTTACAGAGTTGCCAAACTTAAAACCAGGCGAGCAAACTGTTTTAATGAAAGAAGCTATTGTTTCTTATTTTGAAAACTTAGATTATTTTGATTGATTTGTTTGGCTGTCATGCACACGAAAGTGGGTGTTCACTTTGTGTTTATTTTTATGATATTCCCAATCAGGTTGAGAATGGCAATTAAGTAACACTTAATTTACGAATCATAACAGAAAATATTTTTGGAAAAAAGCGTTTTACATATACCCCTAATTTCTCTTTTGCGCCAGAAATATATACCTCTTCTTTCTTTTGCTGTATTGCTTTAATCATCATTTTTGAAAAACGTTCAGGCTGAATTCCGTTATTTGTTGCAGCATCCATTTTTTGTTGTGGAGTGCCATCACCAGTTAAGGCATTTTTAGAAATATTAGTATTTACAAAACCTGGGCAAACTAATGTAACAGCGATATTGTATTCATAAATTTCTGCACGTAAGCTATCAAAAAAACCATGTAAAGCATGTTTACTTGCTGCGTAACTAGAGCGTAAAGGCGTACCTATTTTTCCTACAATACTAGTTGTAGTTACAAAATGACCACTTTTATGTTCAATAAAATGAGGTAGCATGGCTTTGGTTAAGGCTATAGTTCCTAAAAAATTGATATCCATAATACGTTTATCAACAGTAATATGGGTGTCTTTTGCAAATGAGCGCTGGCTAATACCTGCATTGTTTACTAAAATATCAACCTTACCAAAAGCAGAAATAGCTTCATCAACTTTTGTGTTGAAATGGTTGTAATCTTCTAAATCTAAAGTGATAATTGTAACGTTATCAGAATTTTTACAGCTGTTTTTTACCAATTCTAAATCTTTGCTGTTTCGAGACGATAAAATTAGTTTAGCGTTTTGATTCGATAATTCAATAGCAAGTGCTTTTCCAATTCCAGAAGAAGCGCCAGTGATCCATATAATTTTATCAGAAAAACACATAATTGCTTAATTTAACGTTACAATATATTCATTTTAATACAGAAATGGTATTTTTGGTACGTTTCTTGGAAAGAAAATAAAATAAAACTAGCAAAAAATGACAAAAAAAATACTGGCACTATTCCTTTTAATTTCTTCAATTTCGTATGCTCAATATACCATTAAAGGCGCTATGAGTCCAGAAATAAAAACAGATTGGGTAATTTTATATAGGTTAGAAGGTACAAAACAAGTTTTTGTAAACAATACCACCATACAAACAGATTCTGTGATGATTAGCGGAAAAAAACAAGCTGTAAGTAGTTTTCAGATAAAATTACCTACATCAGCAAAACCTGGGGCTTACAGAGCAACTTATAAATTAGAAGGGGCTGGCTTTGTAGATTTCTTTTTTAATAAAGAAAATGTTTCGTTTATTTTTAATCCAGAATATCCTCAGCAATCTATTGCGTTTTCGGCATCATCAGAAAATAAAATTTATACAGATTTTTTGTCTGATGTTTCCATAGTTCAACAAAAATTAGATTCAATTCAGGTTGCTGTTTTAAAAAACCCGTCATTAGATTTAGCCAAAGAGTATAACATGGCACTTAAAAAAGTAGATTCAGTACAAGCTATTTACGCACAATTAACCGAAGGTAAATATGTTGCACCATTTGTAAAAGCAAGTTCTAGAAGTAATCCACCAAAAATTTTTACTTCTATAAATGGGTATATAGATAATATTACAAAAACGTATTTTGACGGTTTGGATTTTTCGAACAAAACATTGGTAAATTCATCATTTCTTACCAATAGAATGTTAGATTATATTTTTTATATAAATTATACAGAAAATGAAAAAGAGCAACAAGCATTGTTTAAAACATCTATAAAAACCATACTTGATAAAATTGATGATATTACCTACAAAAGAGATATTATTCAGTTTTTAATAGAACAATTTGAGGAAACAAAAAATTTAGAAATTATAGACTATCTATTTGAAAAACATTATAATAACTTGCCTGTTACTTTGCAGAATAAAAAGTTTAAAGAAGAAAAATTAGCGCTATTTGCAATTGAAGTGGGTAGAATTGCTCCAGATTTTTCTTGGCAAGAAAATGGCCGAAATTTAAAACTTTCTACATTAAATGATGCTGAAAATTATGTGTTGGTTTTTTGGAGTACCAGTTGCTCTCACTGTTTACGAGAAATTCCGCAATTACATACCTATATGAACAGCAAACCTAATATGAACGTAATTGCTTTTGGGTTGGAAAATGATGCCATGGTTTGGGAAACATACACAAAAAATAACTTAAAAGGTTGGCACAATGTTTTGGGCTTAAACAAATGGGAAAATAAAACAGCAAGAACTTATCAAGTATATGCTACACCAACATATATAATACTAGATAAAAATAAAAAAATTATAGCCAAACCTAATGAATTTAAAGATGTAAAAGAATTTATAGAGAAGCTGTAAATCTTTTTTTCTGAGTTGAATTCAATTTAAATCCTATTGATTAATAGTGTATTACGATTTTTATTTCTTAGGCGATTGTCATTTGTATTATGATTAAGCAATCTAAAACCGAATTTAAGATTACTCAATTACATTATTTATTTAAGAAAGTATTTTAAAACAAAAAAGACTTTGTTTTCGGTAATGTTAGCAATAACAAGCTATTAATATGAGGTAAAAAAAATCTATTTAAACCAAACCAAAAATTGATGTCTAACTCAATTTATTTAGATGTTTTTATTTGTGAGAGAGCTATTAAAAAGTTGCTAAAAATGTAAAAAAGCATCTTCTAAATGCTCAATTTTTATTTCTTTTTTATTGTTGATGATGGCAATAATATCAAAACGAACATCAACCTCTAAATCGCGTTCAACCACATAATTATCAATAGCAGAAATCAATAATTTTATTTTTTTCGGATTTACAAATTCTTCAGGGTTTCCAAAATAAGACGAGGTTCTTGTTTTTACTTCAACAGCAGCTAAAACATCTTTTTTTTGAGCAATAATATCTACTTCAGCTTTTAAATACCTGTAATTTTTTTCTAAGATTTTGTAATCGTTTTTAATTAAAAAATCAACTGCCAATTGCTCTCCCTTTTTTCCTAATTCATTATGATCTGCCATAAAACGAAGTTAAGAATTATAACATAAATTTTAGAAGCATCAAATAGAGTTTAATTAAATTTGTTAAAAACAAACCATGCACCAAACTACAGTTATTTCTTTTTTTAAATACAAAGGGTTTAAAAACTGTTGGCAGGCTTTGGCAAGAATGGGAAGACCACCAATTTCTGTAAAAAAAATTGAGGGTTTAACCTTCTTTAAACCCTTAGGAACTGGCAGTGGAAATGGATTCTCAATAAAGCCAGATTTTTCTACTTATGGCTTTGTAACTGTTTTTGACACAGAACAACAGGCAGAAATTTTTGTAAAATCTGCAGATATGCAACAATATAAAAATAAAGCTGTTGATTTTAGTGTTGTGTTTATGAAAACCATAAAAAGCCATGGAGAATGGAGTAACCAAAATCCGTTTAAAAGCAGTACAACAATGGCTAAAAACAAACCATTAGCCGTAATTACAAGAGCCACCATAAAACCGAAATTAGCACATAAATTTTGGAAATATGTGCCATCTGTTTCTAAATCGATGGAAGGTTATAAGGAGTTGGTTTTCTCGAAAGGAATTGGAGAATTCCCATTATTAATGCAAGCAACATTCTCTGTTTGGAGTTCTGCAGAGGCAATGATGAACTACGCTTATCAAAACCCAAAACATGCAGAAATGGTTAAAAAGACCAGGGAATTACAATGGTATTCAGAAGAGTTGTTTGCACGTTTTGAACCTTATAAAGCAGAAGGGAATTTAATTCCTGATTTTTTGTAAGTGTATTCAATATTGCAATGTTTATTTATTTTGGTACTATTTCAAGTGAATAAATTATCTCAGCAAAATAGGTAGTATAGTTTATGATTAGAGATTTAAAAATATAGTAAAATGTTACCAAAATGGTAACATTTTACTATATTTGTACCAAAGAATTGTAATGTGAGAATAATAGCGAAACGAACTTTACGCGATTTTTGGATAAAACACGCAGATTGTGAAGAGCAATTAAAATCGTGGTTTAGAGAAACTGAAAAATCTGAATGGAACAATATAAATGAATTAAAAAATTACTATCCAAGTGCCAGCATTCTAAAAGACAACAGAATTGTTTATAACATTAAAGGGAATAATTATCGTTTAATTGTAAAATTCAACTTTGAATACCAAATATGTTGGATAAGATTTATTGGAACTCACGCAGAATACGACAAAATAGATGCAAATAAGATTTAATTATGAAAATAACACCTATTAGAAATGAAAATGATTATCAAAAAGCAATCAATAGGCTTGAGGAAATTTTTGATGCAAAAAAAGGAACAGATGAAGGTGATGAATTGGAAATCCTTTCCATCTTAATTAACAGATATGAAAATGAGGAATTCCCAATTGGAATGCCAGACCCAATTGAGGCAATCAAATTTAGAATGGAACAGATGGGAATGAAACAAAAGGATCTAGCTGAAGTGGTTGGGTTTAAAAGTCGAGTTAGCGAAATTTTAAGTAAAAAACGTAAACTTACTTTGGGAATGATAAGAAAATTGAATGTAACACTTCATATTCCAACCGAAGTTTTAATTCAAGATTACTGATAAAAAGAAGTTGTGAACATTGTATAAAATGGAATTCCCTTTCAGCTTTAACGAAAAAAGCGGCTTACTTTTAATTTTCTTTTTCCACGGAATTGTATTCTCTATAGTTTTGTTGAAACGATGGTTAATTCATCAAAATGAAAGTAATAAATGGCTGAGTTTGCTATTATTTTTATGTGCTTTGTATCTTTGCCCTTATATGTTGGGTTATGCAGGTTGGTATTCACCTAGAGTAAAAATAACCAGTGAGATACTATTTTTTGTCCCATTTATGCAAGTCCTTATTATTGGGCCAGTAGTCTATTTTTATGTTCAAAATTTGTTGAATAGCAAGTTTAAATTTCAAAAGAAGGATTGGCTTCATTTCATTCCAGGCTTTTTGTATCTCTTGTATAGTTTGATTGTTTTTATTGTGGATAAACTCATTTTGGACGAATTTTATTTTTATGCTGATGGACGTGATAAAGATTTAAAAACTTGGTATCAATTACTTGGTTTTGCTGCTATAGGCTACTATTTAATTTTAAGTTTACAACAATATAAACAGTATAAAAAAGAAATTTTTAACACGGTAAGTTATGCTGATGCTATTGTATTCAAATGGATTCAGAATTTTTTAATTGCCTTTTTAGCACTATTAATTTTAAGAATTTTGTTCTTTATTTTTAACGAACAATGGGCTGAGTTTGGAAGTCATTTTTGGTATTTTCTATGTTTTTCTGGGGTCTTTTTCTACATTTCTGTCAACGGTTATACACATTCAATCACTAGAGATTCACTTTTTGTTCAGAAATCAATTCAACCTATAATTTTGCAATCAAATAAAACCAAAAGTGTACAGAAAGTTGATGTTGATAAATGGGCCAATAAAATTGAAAAACTAATTACAGAAGATAAGATTTATAAAAACCCACAACTCACTTTAAGTGACGTTGCAAAAGCTTTAGAAACCAATACCAAAACAGTTTCCAATAGTATCAATTCAGGATTTGAGATGAATTTTAATGATTTTATCAATCACTATAGAATAGAAGCCGTAAAAGAAAAACTCAAAAATGGTGAGCATAAAACATCAACCTTGTTAGGTATTGCTTTAGACTGTGGCTTCAATAGCAAAGCGACTTTTAACAGAGCTTTTAAAAAAAGTACAACACTATCACCAAAAGATTTTTTGAAGAAAGAACTCCAAAATTAGGTCTCAAATCAGGATTTGAAGCGCCTCAACCTTGGTTATCCTCCATCTTTGCATTGAATTTAAATTTCGTTATTTGTCATTTCGACGAAAGGAGAAATCCCGATAATAAAACTAAAGATTTCTCAACTACGTTTCCTTGCTTTGCTAGCTACTTTCAATCAAAATTTATTTTGATTTTAGTAATGGTCGAAATGACATTTCAATAAAATAAAACTAAAGTCAATAGACAATCTAACAGTTATGAAAATAAATATCCTATTTGTAGTACTTTTTATTGCTACATTTTTAAACGCTCAAGAAAGTATATTTTCCAAAATTGATTCTATCATAACAGCTGAAGTGAAACCAAATCATCCTGGAATTGCTGTGGGAATTATTAAAGATGGAAAAATTATTTATGAAAAATATCGAGGTTTAGCCAACTTGCAACATCAGGTAAAATTTGATGAAAAAACACGTTCGAACATTGCATCAACTGCAAAACAATTTACAGCATTAATGATTTTAGATTTATCATTAAATGGAAAATTATCTTTAGAAGATGACATTAGAAAATACTTGACCAAAATCTATCCAAATGTAAAAGACGAAATTAAAATAAGACATTTGTTGAATCACACTAGTGGAATTCGTGATTATGTAGAATTGTTAGATTTAGAAGGTGATGTTTGGTGGCAAAGATTTGGATTTGATAATGATGATATTTTAGAGCTACTTGAAAAACAAGAAGATTTAGGTTTTAAACCAGGCAGTATTTACCATTACAGCAATTCCAACTACAACTTATTAGCCAAAATAATTGAAAAAGTAACTGGCAAAACCTTTAATGAATACTCTAAAACATTCTTTGAGAACCTAGGAATGAATGAAACTTCTTTTGTAGAACGCTATATGAAAGTAATTCCTAACAGAGCAAACCCTTATTCTGATTGGGGAAGAGGCGAATGGTGGGAAGTGCCAACAGTTACCAAAACCAATGGAGAAGGTTTTTTATTTACCACGTTAAAGGACCAATTAACCTACGAGAAGGCTGTACAAAGTGCAAACTATAACAACAATATTTTGCTAATTGAAAGCCAAAAAGCCATACCAAATAGTGAAATTCAAACCTATGGTTTTGGTCTAGAATTAGAAGATAAACTAGGCAGAACAGCAGTACATCATTCAGGTGGAACTTATGGTTTTAATTCACAAACGTATCGTTTTCCAAAAGAAAAAATCACCATTTTCGCAATGAGTAATAATGGTAATATTAGTACTAATTTAATTGCACAAAGAATAGCAAAGTTGTTACTGCCAGCGTCAACTCAAAAACCGAAATATGATTCAAAATTTCAGGAAGCAAAGAATCTAAAAGATGAGGTAACTATTTTAGGAAAATATACTTATCCTAATGAAAATAGTGTTGTAGAAATTCTACAAAAAAAGGGAAAAACTTTTTGGAAAGAGAAAAATTTTACTGTAGAAATGGTTGCTGAAGGTATAAACGTATTTTCTTTTACAAACAATCCAAAACTAAAAGTTGTTTTTTATGAAGATAAAATGACTGAATATTATCCTTCAGGAAAAACGATGCATTATAAAAGAATCAATACGTTACCTGTTTCATTATCAGATTTAGAAGGATTAATAGGCAATTATTACAACAAAGAATTAGATATAAATTTTGATTTAAAATTGTCTAAAGAAAACAAATTGCAATTCAAATTATCGACTAACAAAGATTTTAGCGATGTTGAAGTGTATAACAAAACCTATCTACAAACTGACAACTTTTTTATGAAAATAGTTAAAGATCAATTTGAAAGAGTTACAGAAATACTACTTACTTATGGTAGAGCTAAAAATATTAGGTTCAAGAAGAAAAGTAACCTAAAATTTCAACCTGAAATCTCAACAGAAAATGGTTCAATACAAGTAACTACAATTGGCTTAAAAAATGGAATTACAACAGACATTTTATTAACCAAGAATGATACAAATGGAAACGAAATTTGGTCTAAACGTTTAGGAGGAAAAAGTTATGATAAAGCCAGTTCTATTCTAGCAACAGATGATGGCTACTTAATTATTGGTTCAACAAGTTCTTTTGGAAAAGGGAATTACGATATCTACGTAATTAAAACCGATAAAAAAGGAAAGCAACTTTGGCAAAATACCTATGGCGATTTTTATAACGAATATGGGTATTCAGCAGAAAAAACAGAAAACGGATTCTTAATAAAGGGTACCCAACAAAAATGCTCTTCTAATACTGATGTATTTAACAGAACCTGCACCACAAATGTTTGGTTTGTTGCTATTGATGAAAATGGGAAAGAGATCTCGAATACAGTTTTAGAGGAGATAAAAAGTTAATTTACAAAAACAACTGAATATTTTTTACTGCTATTGTCAACTGTCAACTGAACTTTTCTCCCAAAAATCAACGCTCTATTATCAGCTTCATGACCAGCAGGAAAATTAAAAAACACAGGAATATCTTCTGGAATTGCATCTAAAATCAATTGCTCAATAGAACTTCCCCATTTTGTAGAATTCTTTTTAATCAGGCTCATATTTCCTACAATAACTGCATTTACTTTGGTAAAATAACCTGCACGTTTTAAACTTTGCAACATTCTATCAATAGAATATTTATACTCGCCAATTTCTTCGATAAATAAAATTTTTCCTGCTGTATTTAATTGACTTTCTGAACCTAACATCGATGTTAATATTGCCAAGTTTCCACCTATTAATTGTCCGTTAATTTTATTTGTAGAAACTGTTCTGTTGTATTTTGACGATGAAATTGAATAACTCAAATTTTCTCCAAAAAGCGCGCTTTTGAAAGAGGAAATAGTTTCAATTATTTCGTTTGGTTTTTCCTCTAAACTGGTTGCCATCATTGCATGTAAAGTTTCTACACCCAAATTATGAATATGATTATGAAAAGCAGTAATATCAGAATAACCAATAATCCATTTAGGATGTTTTTTAAAGGTTGTAAAATCTAATTTATCTAAAATTCGTACAGAACCATAACCACCTCTTGCAGCCCAAATGGCTTTTATATTTGGGTTATCTAAAGCATCTTGAAAATCTTGACAACGTTCATTATCAGTACCAGCAAAATGGTTGCCATTGTTAAACATGTTGTTACCTAAAGTAATTTTCAGTCCCCAGCTTTCTGCTAGTTTTTTGGCTTGTAAAATTACAGCTTTTCGAGAAGGCTTTAAAATCCCTGCAGGAGCCAAAATTACAATCGTATCTCCTTTTTGTAAGTAAGATGGGGTAGTAAGTTGCTTTTGTGCATTTAATAATTGCACAGCTATCAATAGAAATAAAGAAATAAATATATTTTTCATCATTCGTATGTTTTATGCCAACCTAAACCAAAACTTAAGCCCAAGCCAACAAATGATCTTTTTGAAAGGTTTGCGTATAATTTTACACCAAAAGAACGCCCAAAACCAGTACGTTTTCCAATAGGTAGTAGACTATATAACAACCTAAATCTTTGTTTGTTGTTTTTAAACCAACTAATACCAGCTTCTAAAGGAAAGCCCACAAAAGCCTCACTTGCCAAAATGTTGCTACTTTTAATTTGTTGATAACTGTTATAAGAAAACCCACCAGAAAAATGGTAAGAAGTGCCCTCATCAATATACCTTTTTCCATACAAAACAGCATATTCTCCCAATCTTCTATATTCAATATTAAAAGGGAGTGCAAGAAAGAAATCCACATTATCATATTCAGCAAGACCTATATGTCTCAGGGTAAAAACATCATTTTTATTTTGATAATTTACGCTTAGTATACCAGTAAAACCTTTTAAAGAACCATTGGCATATCCAAATCCTAAATCCATAAAAAGAATCGGGTTTATTTTTTTTACAATAGTATCTTTTTTTTGTTGAGCCTGTAAATTATCAAGACTAACATATGTAAATAATATTAGAATAATTATCTTTTTCACTTTGTTTTTATTTAGCGTAAATGTATCAATTTTCAATGGTTTTTAAAACCTTGTTTTTTGTACTTTTGCACTTCGAAATTAGTCTACAAAATAAAGAGATATAGGATGAGTACTCCAAAAAGATATACCATTACAGCAGCTTTACCTTACACAAATGGGCCAATTCATATTGGGCATTTAGCAGGTGTGTATGTGCCTGCAGATATTTATGCGCGTTATTTACGTTTAAAAGGTAAAGATGTGGCTTACATTTCTGGTTCAGATGAACATGGAGTGGCTATACCAATGAGAGCAAAAAAAGAAGGTGTTTCTCCACAAAATATTATTGATAAATACCATGGAATCATAAAAAAATCTTTTGAAGACTTTGGTATTTCTTTTGATAACTATTCTAGAACATCAGCTCAAGTTCATCATGAAACTGCCTCAGAATTTTTTACAAAAATGTATAATGATGGCGAGTTTGTAGAAGAAGTTACTGCACAATTGTACGATGCTGAAGCCAATCAGTTTTTAGCAGACAGATTTGTGATTGGTACTTGCCCAAAATGTGGTTTCGAAGAAAGTTATGGAGACCAATGTGAAAACTGTGGAACGAGTCATAATGCAACAGACTTAATCAACCCAAAATCGGCAATTACTGGTAATGTACCCACTGTAAAAGAAACAAAACACTGGTTTTTACCTTTAGATAAGCATGAAGATTTTTTAAGAAAATGGATTTTAGAAGGGCACAAAAAAGACTGGAAACCTAATGTTTACGGACAAGTAAAAAGTTGGGTAGAAGATGGTTTAAGACCTAGAGCCGTAACTCGTGATTTAGATTGGGGAATTCCTGTACCAGTAGAAGGTGCAGAAGGAAAAGTGTTATATGTTTGGTTTGATGCTCCTATTGGATATATTTCATCTACTAAAGAATGGGCTGCAAGAGAAGGAAAAAACTGGGAAGATTATTGGAAAAAAGACGATACTAAATTGGTGCATTTTATTGGGAAAGACAATATTGTGTTTCACTGTATTATTTTTCCAAGTATGTTAAAAGCCCATAGAGATTATATTTTACCAGATAATGTACCTGCTAACGAGTTTTTGAATTTAGAAGGCAATAAATTATCAACTTCTAAAAATTGGGCAGTTTGGTTGCACGAATATTTAGAAGATTTTCCAAATCAGCAAGATGTTTTACGTTATACTTTAACTGCAAATGCACCAGAAAGTAAAGACAACGATTTTACTTGGAAAGATTTTCAAGCAAAAAACAACAACGAGTTGGTTGCTATTTTTGGTAATTTTATCAATAGAGTTGTTGTGTTAACCAACAAATATTATGCTGGTGTTGTACCAACTCCTAATAATTTTACAGAGGTTGATGAAGATGTTTTAGCAGCTGTAAAAGAGTTTCCAAACATCATTGGAAAATCAATTGAAAGATACAGGTTTAGAGAAGCTAGCCAAGAATTAATGAATTTAGCCAGATTAGGTAACAAGTATTTGGCAGATGAAGAACCTTGGAAAGTGATTAAAGTTGATAAAGAACGTGTACAAACCATTATGTATGTGGCTTTGCAAATTGCAACTGCATTGGCTGTAGTTTCTGAACCATTTTTACCATTTACATCAACTAAATTAAAAGGTATTTTAAACCTAGATGTCATTTCGAGAGAAGTTGAGAAATCTCTAACCTGGGAGGATATTACAGAAAAAGATATTTTATTGCCTGCAAATCATCAAATAAATAAAGGGGAATTATTATTCTCTAAAATTGAAGATAAAACAATTGAAATTCAATTAGAAAAATTACAAGCTACAAAATTGGCAAATGAACAAGAAAATAAAGTAGTAGAGCCACAAAAAGAAACCATAGAATTTGATGATTTTACAAAACTAGACATTAGAATTGGTACTATTTTAGAAGCAGAAAAAGTAGCAAAAACTAAAAAGCTTTTAAAACTAAAAGTTGATGTTGGTATAGATACAAGAACCATTGTTTCTGGAATTGCAGAAAGCTTTGCTCCAGAAGATATTATTGGTCAGCAAGTGTCTGTATTGGTGAATTTAGCTCCAAGAAAAATTAGAGGAGTAGAAAGCCAAGGAATGATTTTAATGACAGATACTCCTGATGGTAAATTGGCATTTGTGGAGCCTGAAAAGGTTGTTAAAAATGGACAGCAAGTAAGCTAATGCTAAAAATAGCATATCATCCTATTTACAATCATCCTTTAAAAGAAGGGCATCGTTTTCCTATGGAAAAATACGATTTGCTACCTCAACAATTATTGTACGAAGGAACTTGCAATCCTAAAAACTTTTTTGAACCTGAAATACCCAATAACAAACATTTTTTTACAGTACATGAACCCGAATATTTTTTTGATTTATTAAACATCACTTTAAATCAAAAAGCGGCTAGAAAAATCGGTTTTCCTTTATCTGAAGTACTCATAGAACGCGAAATGATAATTGCTGATGGTACTATGAAGGCTTCAGAATTTGCATTACAACATGGAGTTGCAATGAATATTGCTGGAGGTACACATCATGCATTTTCTAACAAAGGTGAGGCTTTTTGCATGTTAAACGACCAAGCCATTGGAGCAAAATATCTTCAAAATAAAGGTTTAGCCCGTAAAATTCTAATTGTAGATTTAGACGTTCATCAGGGAAATGGAACTGCAGAAATCTTTAGAAATGATACTTCTGTTTTTACCTTTTCTATGCACGGAAAAGGCAATTATCCTTTTGTAAAAGAACAATCAGATTTAGATATTGCTTTAGAAAATGACACAAAAGATCCTGAATATTTATCAATATTAAAAGATACTTTACCAAAACTAATTGATCAAGAAAAACCTGATTTTATTTATTATTTGTGTGGTGTAGATGTAGTTGAAACAGATAAGTTAGGCAAATTGTCTATGAGTTTAGAAGGCTGTAAAGAAAGAGATCGTTTTGTGTTACAAACCTGTTTCGACGTACAAATTCCGATAATGTGTTCTATGGGTGGTGGGTATTCTAAAGACGTTAATATTGTTGTAGAAGCTCATGCCAATACGTTTCGTTTAGCTGAGCATATTTATTTTTAACTATCTTAAAACGAATTTTAAAGAGCTTCTATTTTACTTTACCGAAAACAAAGTGGCAAAATTAATTTAAAAGCTATTTTTGTGGTCCTAGCAAAAAATTACGTTATACTGTATGTATAATATATTAGAATTACCAAAATAGTTTAATTTTGGTAATTCTTTTTTTAAATGGATTATCTTTTCAAGCTTATGAGTTCACAACATAATTAATTTTAAACGTACTTTGTAAAAACAACATACCTTATGAAAAAACTATTAATGCTATTTTTAACATTTGCTTTATTTTCTTGTGGATCATCAAAAAATATAAAAACGAAACATAAAGTTATTAAAGGAAATTGGACATTAACCCAGATTACTTTCAGTAAAACAGGTACCTATAATGTTACATTTTTTAATGATACTACAAAAGACTGTTTAGAAGGCAGTTCATGGAAATTTGTACCCAACAATAATACTGGGGTGTATACAATAAACGATTCAGATTGTAATACTGGAGAAAGAGATTTTATTTTTGTAATACAAGAGGTTGACGCTGTTTCTGGCTATTTTGATTTTATGTTAAAACCCAAAAACAGTAAAGATAATGTTGGGTATAGAATAGATTTAAAAGAATTAACTGATACAACTATGCTTTGGAGACAGAAAATTATTGTAAACGGAACTCCTTTTTTAATTAATATGAACTTTATTAAACAATAAATACGATGAAAAAATCAATAAAAAACACATACGTAATTGCATTAGCATTAACAACTGTTTTCACTTTTACGAATTGTGAGGCTACAAAAAATGCAAACAATAAACAAAAAGGATCTGTTATTGGTGCTGCTGGTGGTGCACTTTTAGGAGCTATTATTGGTAATAATGTAGGTAATGGAAAAAATAGTAAGCTTGGTGCTGTAATAGGTGGTGTTCTTGGTGGTGGAGCAGGTGTATTAATTGGAAAAAGAATGGATGAGCAAGCCAAAAAAATTGAATCAGAAATTCCTGGGGCTGTTGTAGAACGTGTAGATAATTCTATTGTTGTTACTTTTGATGAAAATAGTGGCGTTTATTTTGATACCAATAAATCTAATATCAACCCAAAATCTAAAGCAACTTTAGACAAGTTAGCAAAGGTATTTATGGATTTTCCTGATACAAAAATATTAGTAGTAGGTCATACAGATAGCTCAGGAAAAGACGATTATAACATGCTTTTATCAGAAAAAAGAGCAAAATCTGTAACTAATTATTTAATAAGTGACGGAATTTCAAGCACAAGATTAGAAACTCTTTGGTATGGTGAAACGCAACCAAAGTTTGATAATACCACTGCTGAAGGAAGAGCAAAAAACAGACGTGTTAATGTTGCTATTGTACCTAATGAAAAAATGCAACAGGAAGCGCTTAAAGATGCTAAACAATAAAACGATATATTTAAACACCAATTGTTTTTGTACTGTAAAAGGGGGTTTAAAATACAAGTTATTAACCTCTAGATTTCTGAATTAGTTGTAATCTATACTATTTAAAAAACGCATAAGGGGTACTAAACCAAAAAGTGTGTAAGTAAAGTTATTCTGAAATTTTTCTAGAGCAATATTTCAATTGCTCAATGAGGAAAAATTTCGGAAATAACTTTACGATAAAATAATCATTAAATTTATAAACACACTTTTATTTATGAAACCAGAAGATTTATTAAACGACAAAGACTTTTTAAAACAATTTAAAACAGGTTCAGAACTGACCAGTTTTATAGAACAGCTTCACAAACGAGGAGTTGAAAAAATATTAGAAGGTGAGTTAGATGCTCATTTAGATTATGATAGGCATCAAAAAAGTAACAACCCTAACTCACGTAATGGTTATGGAACTAAGACTATCAAAACCAATTTAGGAGAAACACAAATCCAAGTTCCAAGAGATCGAGACGCTTCTTTTAATCCAATGCTTATTAAGAAACGAGAAAGCACAGCTGATGGCGTTGAGAATTTGATTATTTCTTTGTACGCCAAAGGAATGAGTACCACAGACATCGAAGAACAAATACGAGAATTATATGATTTTAATATCTCTAGTTCAGCTATTTCAAGAATTACAGATAAAATTACAGCAGATATTATCGCTTGGAAAAACAGGCCTTTAGAGGCTCTATATTTAATTGTTTGGATATTTGAGATTAAGAACAGAAAGTGTAAGCTTTCTAATATAAAGGATTAAGGTTCGTGAAAACTCCAAAGTGATTAACAAAACCATCTATATTGCTGTTGGGTTACGTGTTGATGGTAAAAAAGAAGTGTTAGGGCTTTGGCTGGGTAAAAACGAATCTTCCTCTTTTTGGATGACCGTTTTAACCGATATAAAAGCGCGTGGAACACAAGATATTTTAATTACTGCAACTGATAATTTAAACGGATTCACAGACACTATTAAAACCGTTTTTCCTAATTCAGTTACTCAAATTTGTGTAGTACATCAAATTAGAAATTCTTGTAGATATGTGGTTTGGAAAGACAAGAAAGCCTTTACAAAAGATATGAAGCAAATCTATACTGCTCCTACTAAAGAAGCAGCTAAAGCTGCTTTAGAAGACTTTAAAATAAAGTGGAACTCTAAGTATTCTTACGCAATTAAATCTTGGGAAAACAACTGGGATGAACTCACTGTTTTCTTTGATTTTCCTCTAGAAATTAGAACTATTATTTACACCACTAATTTAATTGAAAACTTAAATGGGAAAATTAGAAAATACACAAAAAACAAACTCTCTTACCCTACTGATGATGCTGTTATTAAATCTGTATTTTTAGCTTTGAGGGAGTCTACAAAAAAATGGACTATGCCGATTAGAAATTGGGGAATTATTTTAAACCAATTTTTAGCTATATTTGAAAACAGGATTAAACTATGAAAAATCTAATCCTGTAAGTTTTAACTTACACACTTGATGGGAAAGTGTCGCATAAGGTAGTATTTTACCTTATGCGTTTTTAACTGAGTACCTATTTCGCAAACATTAAAAGTTCACTTACCACAACCTCAGTCACATATCTTTTTTCACCTTCTTTAGTTTCATAAGAACGAGATGTCAATTTTCCTTCTATAGCAATTTCTTTACCTTTAGTTACGTATTTCTCAACAATGTCAGCTGTTTTGTTCCATGCTACTAAATTGTGCAAAACTTAAAATTTGTAATGTTTACCTTTTGTATTTTTTTATAAAAAAATAAAGCTAAACATTAGGTTTTCTACTTCCTTTTAAATCTTAGATTTACAAATTTTAAGAGTTTTTATAGCCAGATTTAATCATTTGTAGTCGTTTGTAATTGATTAGAATTGTTGTTTTGAAGTGTAAATAAACAAATGCAAAGAGGTAGCTGGTTGCAACTATCTCTTTTTTTATTAATGTAAAAGCTATTACTTTAATTGATTTTTAGATTTTGAACAATATCAAAAGTGTTTTATTATAAAATCTGCTGGATTGAAGGCATCACCATTTTTTCGAATCTCGTAGTGCAAATGATTTCCTGAAGAATACCCTGTACTTCCAACTTCACCAATTAATTCTCCACGTTTTATCTTATCACCAAGTTTAACATATCGTTTATTAAGATGCATAAAAGTTGTTGTATAACCATTGTTATGATTTAAAATTATAAAATTCCCTGCACTCTTACTGAATTTAGATATAGTTACTTTTCCATTTGCAGATGCATAAACTTTAGTACCTTTAGGTGCCGCTAAATCTATCCCCTCATGTTTTCTTACTTTTTTTAATATGGGATGCTTTCTTTTCATTTTAAACTTGGAAGAAATACGATAAGCTTTATTAGGTAATGGACAAAATACTGGACGATTCGCAGCCAGTTCTAATTCTAACTCTTTTTTGTTCTCTGAATCTTTTAATACAATTTGGTCCTTCTTACCTTCAATTTTATTTGGCTTCTTTATTGGCACTTTATTTTTAGGTGAAGGTTTAATTTTAATTACTAAATCTTTTTTTTTTATTTTTTTATTTTCCTTAATATTTTTTAACTGCTTTTTCCAAACCTTATTTATTTCAATAAGCTCAGCCTTAGATTGTTTTAATGGAATTTTAGCCAATCCCTTTGGGTACAATTTTTCTACATTAGCAACTCTTTTTTTTACGATTTCTGGTATTACACCCAAGTTTTTGTAGGCACTAAAACGCTCATTTTCATCTTTTAAATATTCATTAAATTCTTTATTAATAGAATCTAAACCTACATAGTATTCTTTTTTATAGGCTTCAAAATTTCTCTCTTGTTCTCTCTTATAAGCTTCAAAACTCTTGTCTTGTGAAGACAAAATATTTGAGAAAAGAAAGAATATTAAAAACCATATGTTTTTATATTTCATAGTTTTATTGTTACAATTTTATTACGTCTAATAATTGCTTATGTTTATCAAAAATATATTAATAAGTTGCATTAATATCTGCTTTCATAAAATAAAGTTTCCTTTCGAAATTTCTATTTGCATCTAAAAGATTACTATAATAATTTATAATTGTTTTTATATTATTGTATACCGAAATAGTTTTTCATAATTCACTTTTCTTCTATCTAGAGAATTATACAGAGACTCAATACTCTTAGCATTAGAAATAATATTTTTAAAATCAACCATATTTTTCATGTCAGAAAGACTAACTATCCAAGTCGTATTATTTTTTGGTCCTATTAGATTAAGTTTAATTATGTTATCTGAACAAAATGAACACTCTGTAATCTTATCAGTTGTAACAAAATATTCATCTTTTAAATTCTTTTCAGAAGATTTTATGGTAGATTTATAAAGAGACACAAACCTATTGAATACTTATAATTCACTAAGTTGTGAATTATTAGAAATTGAAAATAAATATTTCATTCGTATTAAATAATTTTTCTGTAAGTTTAAAATTTCCTGCTATATCGCTTTCATTATTCTTTATACTCCCTAATATTATTTGTATATTTTTTATGCTTTGCACCACTAAACCAATCAAGACTGACCCAAATCCCTTTTTCATCTACTCTATAATCGCTTAAATTTAAAACAGATTTTTTAGAAACTTTTCTTGTTACCAAAAACTCAGCCCAGGCATGACCTGCATTATTGGTAAAACCTGAAATAACTCTACTTGTAAGACCTACTTGTCTGGCCAATGAAGCTAATAAAATGGCAAAATCATCACAATCTCCAGGGTATTTACCTTTGTACTTTAAAGCTAATGTTGCTTCAGCAGACCTCCATGTATCACCATTAGTTTTAGGATCAGATAAATAATGCCAATGACTATAAATATGATCTTTTATTTTAATAATATTTTCCTCTCTATTACCACCAGTGATTTGAATATTTAAAACAATTGACAATTCTGTTAACTCTTTTAGAACTAACCCTTCTACTTGGATTAATTTACCCTTGGCAGGTGGTATTGATCTTTTTGATAAGTCTTTTTCTATTATCTGTTTTTCATTTGGAGTTACAACACTATCAATTATTACTACTTTAGGAATTACTTTTTTTCTGATTGTTTTAGGTTTTGGTTTTGTAGGTTTTTTTTTAAATTCAATGACACCTCTTGAGGCAATAAAAGCAGTAAATAAACTATCTTCTTTTTTTACAAATTCTTCCATTTTTTCCTCCTGTTCTTTATTATATGCCTCAAAACTTTTGTCTTGAGATAACACAAAAGCAGGAATTAAGCAAAATAGAAATAATATAATAGTGTTGATTTTCATATTTTAATGGTTTTCGAGGTGTATAACCCTAAAATGTTGTATCCAATTTCTTTTTAATTATTTTTTTTGGATGCCTTTTTCATCTCTTCTTCAGCATATTTTTGAAATTTATGTTCATCATAATCCTGTCGAAGTTTAGCGGATTCTTTTAGACCATTTAAGATTTTATTTGTATTAATTTTTACCGCTACAAAAGTTTGATATCTACCATCAGGTTTTTGCAGTGTTTTTTCACATATTTTTCTAGTATTATTTAATTCTTGGTTTACTAATTCTTTTCCAATGTTTTGAAATTTTTGCCCGAACTCGCTTTGATTACCTATTTCTCTGTCATTTGTATATCTTTGTGTAAATGAGGTAATTGTTGATTTGATATTTGAAGCTAAAACGCTTTTTGCAGCAAATAAAGCTTTGTCTCTTGAAGCGCTCAGACTTGTACTAATAGCTGATGAGGAGGCTATAGAATTGCTATCATCATCGCCTTGTTCTATTTCATACCCGGAACATGGTAAAGAAACTACTTTATCACCATTCTGAGAAATAGTTGTTTTACTACCACCACAAGCTTGTAATGAAATTATAGTCAAAATTGCAAAAATTTTTGTGATTTTCATTTTAATTGTTTTCATTTTAATTGTTTTTATTTAAAATTTACGTATTCTTTACTGGTATTTATTAGATAAAAAGGGGCATATAAATTAGTATTGTTCCTATAGCGATTTTTCATTTCTTTTACTGAACTTTTAAAGGAATAATGAATATTTCCACTTTTTTTAAGTGAAGCATAAAAGAGTTCTACAAACTCAAGCGTACTATCATCATTTACGTTCCAAAGACTTAAAATGGCATTTTTATTGGCTAGCATAGGCCTTATTAATCCCGAGATTTCAGCATCATTATCTTCATTATTACTGGAAACCCCTACTTGGCAAGCTGCTAAAAAAACCAACTCTTTATCTTTAATATTTTTATAACTATTTGTTTTCATTTCGGATAATGATAGTAAGTTGTATTCATTTGTGTTAATTTTTCCCTCAAACTCTTTCTTTCCAAGAAATTCTAAGCCTGCCTTATTAGGGTCATTATTATTGTGCCCATGACCAGAAAAATGAAATATGTTAATATTTTTATTAAAATTTTGTTTTAAAAGTTCTTTTTTTGCTTGTTCTCGTTTAAAAAGCAAATTGTTGTTTGGAAATATAGAATCTATAACAGTATATTCTTTTTCTGCACCCACCAAGTTCCGTCTATCAATAGGGTTAGGATTAAACAGGCCTAAAATATTTATATCACTTACAGCAAGTGGAATTTTAGATTTTAGATCAGAAAACATAAACATATTCAAATTCCGAATGGCGGTTTTATCTATTAAATAAGAAATAGGTAAATTAGCAAACACATCGTTTGCTGAAATATAAATATCATCATTTATTTGAGAAGTAAAATCATTTAAAGAAAGAATGCCTAGAAATTCCCTTTTATATCTTGCATATTGGCTTTGTCCTAAATCTCCAGCTGATTTAATTAACAATTTTGCTATATTATGAGTTTCATTAATAAGCTGTTTTAACCCTCCATCAATTACTTTAGTAATTGTAATTTTATCTTTTAAAATAGTTGTGACGTATATTGCTAGTGGTTTAGAGTAATAAACATTGGCATCTTTAACATTATTAAGAATTCCTCTTGTTTTGTGTTCAGTAATTAAACTAATTTCTTTTTCATCATTGAGATCTACTTTTAGTTCTATTTTTTCTTTAGAAAAACTATTTTGTACATAAATATCTAAATAATTGTTTTTTTGTATTTTTTGTTTTAGAAACCGAGCAAATTTATTTTTTTGTTCTTGTAATCTTTCAAAAGTGTCAAATTTTAAAAGTTCTTTATCTCCCAAAGTTTTTTCTGCTAAAACTCTAGCTTTATTCAAAGAACTAAAAAACAAAAAATTTGGATACTCTTTTTTATTATGATATGCAGTTACTATTGCGTCTATTTTTTGATTAACTAATACACTATAAGTTATTTTATTATTTTCTTCTTTCATATTTAAGAAAGGCTTATTTATAGATAAAAACGCAAGTTCTAAATAGTTAACATCTTTTGTTTTGTTATATGCTACCGTTAAATATTCACTTAGTTTAATAAAAGAAATTTCCTTAAAAAAAATTTTGTTTAACGTAATATTACCATTTAAGAAGGTAGAATAACTTTTAATGTAATTATTATTATAAGAGACTAAATAGGTTTCATACTCATAACGAATTAGTCTAGATAATAAACGATAATAATCTTTTGTACCTTGGTACGCCCCCTCTAAATCTTTTTTTACTTGGGATATACCTTTTTCTAACTTATATAATTTATAATTTTTATTAGCTTTACTTTTATTTCCTTTCAACAAATTTTTGTTTTTTTCGAAACGTTTTTGTGAGATCTTTAAAATTTCTGATGAAGATACATTGACATACTTGTTTCTATATTCTACAGAAGCCAAAACAATGTTTTTAACTTTCTTTTTAGAGCCATAATGTGCCCCTGTACTGGAAATACTATAATTAGATTGATCTATCACTTGTCCAAGTTGTCTAATTTCTTTATCTATTTCTACAGCCCTCTCTATGTCTAATAAATGATATGAATAAATGTCTGCTAACTCGTTTAAAATATGTTGTCGTTTATAAGAATTTGCACCAATTAAATCTTGTTGTAATACAGCAACCATTTGGTTGTATTCATTTTTGTTTAAATGATTAACAACTTCATTGATACGTGCTATTTGATCGTATTTAAACTTACTATTAACACCTACCTTTTGTCTTTTTTGTGCTGATATAGTAAAAGAGATGAATGCCGTACATATAAATAATAAAATATATCTTTTCATTATATTAAGATTTTGTTCTAACATCTATAGTATGAATAAAATTGCTACTTATTTTCTTTTCATTAGAATTCATACCTCTTGTAATATTAATAGCTCGTTCTATTTTTTTAGTTTTAATAAAAGGTATGGAGCCTATCCATTTTACTGGCTTTGCATAAGGAAATGATTGTTCTGAAAATTGAAAATGTAATTTTTCAAGACCATAAGGAGGTCCAACAGTAATAGTATTTGGTATAGGAATATACTTTCCATCAGTTTTATTAAATGGCTCACTGTCTATTAAAAGTGCTAGATCTTTATCTATTTCTTCATATATTAACCTTATATACCCACCTTTATTAGATTTTAAGGTAAATCGGTACTCTTTACCTTCCTTAAACACAACTTCGTTTTCTTGAGAAAGAAGTTTACCATCTTCATATATGTTTATCTCTACAGCATAACCTGTATAATCTAATGTATTATTTTCAATTTGTTTTTGTTTATTTATTAAATTTTCAGTGTCTTTATCTCTGTATGTTAATCCTTCCCTTCTTACAATTCTATTACTTAATTCAAAAACATGTTTAAAAAGAGATTTACTATCCTTGTTATCAATTAAGTCAATAGTGTAATTTATTATGGAATCTTTAGCTAATAAATCATAAGAGCCTTTTAACGTATATTTAGTTTTGTTATTAGAAAATTTACCTATAACCTGCCAAGAGTTGTTGTTTCCAATCAAATGTTTTTCTAAAAGCCTATTTATGTATTTAGAAAATTCTGTTGTCTCACCATAATTCTTCAAAATAGCAGGATACAATTTTATGCCATCTTTCTTACCCAAACTACCTTTTAATGTTTCACTTATAGTAAATGCAAAATCGTTTAAATTTAAGGTTGATTTTAGTAAAGATGCTCTTAAACCTTCTACTTTAACTATGCTCATTGAGGGGTGGTGTTCTAAGTTTAAAACATTATAAAGTGTACTATTTTTTTCCATCTCTTTAATGGATTTGATAGAGGTATTGTAGGCACTTATTGCCTCAATTTTATAAGTAACATCTTCCGACCTTATATACCTTAATACAGCATTTTCTGCAATGGTAAGGTTCTCTGAAATATTCTTATTAAGCTGGTCAATTTTGTCTTTGTGTAATAATCTAGTTTGGTAAACATTAAAAGCAGCTACAGCATATACTGTCCTCTTTTTTGTGTCTACAAATAACTTTGTAACTAGTCCTATAAGATCAACACCTAATCTTTTTACAATCGCTTGGTTAAAGTAATCCTCTTTCGAATTGAAATTAATCTTTCCATTAATGTTCTTTTCTGATTCATTAAATATTCTCTTAGAGATATCATTTCTAGATATTACTGAATACTTTTTTGAAATGGTAGATTCGGCATCCATTACAGCTTGTTTTTTCGCTTCTTCTAATTCTTTTTTAGAATTATATTTAACGCTAACTACACTTCCTGATTCAAATTCATCTGAATTAAAATCTGGATGTTTAATATTAGTATTGGTTACCCAACTTGGAAGTTCTACTCTTTTTTGAGAAAAGCCAAGTTGCGTAACTAAAACAAAAACAATAATGAACCTCATAATTAATCATCTAATGATTTAGAACCTTCTCCAATAGACAATTTAAATCCTTTTTTGGCATCTTGTAAAAGTTGCATATGTACGTCTGTGTAACCTTTAATTTTTGAATCCAAATCGTTATTATCAAAATATAATGAATTAACTTCATCTTTTAATTTCTTTGCTTTTAACTGAACAAATTTCCTTGAATCTTCAAACGTATTAATTCGTGATATTTCTCCAGAAAATCCAGCTGTCATATTATTCACTTGACTGATCAAGTTTTTACCAATAGATGTTTTTTTAGCAATACTCCCTAATAGTCTTGCAGCCCCAGAATTACCTGAATTTTTTCGATCTAATTTTATAAATTCTTTATAAGTCTTTAGCATTGATAACTTTGATGAGAGAGGATAGGAGACAGTTTCTATTTCTGCATCCTTTACATCTTGCATTATGTTGGATATAAGAATGTCATATTGACTAGATGACACCATTGCAGATTTATATAAATTTAAATAATTTTTAAATTTCTTTTCGCTCTTCATCCATTCTTTAGCTATATTAATCGCGAATTCTTTCTCTTTTTTACTCTTAAAAGTTTTTACTAAATTATTCGCTTTTATATATTTAGCAATCATTGCTGTATTTTGTTCAATCTTTTTTGCTTCTTCATCGGTTAATCTATAACTCTTCACTCCTTTCTTTTTTGCCAGTGCTATTTCTAAATCTTTCTTCAAATTTCTAATAGCATATTGTTTAAATTCTTCTTGTAACTCTTTCTTTAAAACCTTATCGTAAGCTATACTTTGTTTTCTATATTTTTCTTTTAGTATAGATTCATTAGCATATAGTTTTAAATTGTGGTGCGGTTGTAATTTTGGTTCTGTTATTACCTTTGTAAACACCTTGTATATAACACTAGAAGGACTTATTATAAAATTGATATTTTTATTAGTTTTTTTATTTATCGGAGCAATAAAATCGTTAAAATATTGACTATTATGAAGCCTATATTTACCACTATTTTTTAGTTTTTGAATTGGATTTTTAGACATCTCATTAGATACAGAACTTATTTCAGCAAAAGACCCTTTTAAACTCCCCTCTGCCTGTTGTACCTTTTTTTTAATTAAGTCTTCAGATAATTTATCTTGAAATTCAAAATACTCATTTAAAAAATTTTCTGCTTTCTTAGAAGCATGCATTGCAAATTTTTTGGTAAAAATATCCCAGGTTTCTTCAAAACTAATAAGATTAAAAACGTCTGATAGTTTTCGGTGTAATTCCCTAGAAGCTGATTTATCTGGTATTAAATAATATTTAATCAGACTATTCCCTTTAAAATCATTAATATCATTCATTTCAAAATCTAACTTATAAATTGGCTCCATAAAACCTAGTCCTGTTTTGATAGCTTCTTCAACCGATTGTTTATGATCTTTATTAATAATAAACTGATATAATGCTTCTGAATTATTCGTTTTTTTACTTTTAGCAATTAAATCTAAATACTCTGTGTTAGGGTTTTTCTTATTGTCAGGGGCAATTTGTTTTTTTTTAAGCTTTTTACCTTTTTTTAAATCTATTACATATTTTTTTATTTGAGAATAGTTTGCAAAACCAGAAACGCTCAATGATTTATCTTCATCAATCTTTGTTTTTTGTGCTTGAAAGGTAAATACGGATAATAGAAGTACGCAGAATAATGTGTTTTTCGAGTTCATTTTTTAATTTTAACAAAACAAACATAACTCCCTTCACAAAACTGGCTAATAGCAACATTACGATTTAGACAAATTATATTTCTTTATTTTTACCTTAACTAACCTACCTGTTTAATTATGAAAAAGAAGTTTGCCTTTGTTGCTGTTTTGTTTTGTAGTTCTGTATTATTAAGTCAGAAAACAAAAACATATCCAAAAATTGATAGTATTAAATTAAGGATGTCTAAAAATTTGGAGATAAGTTTAAAGGGACATCAACTGTTATGTAATTACTATGATTTACTGCATTATAAGGACAGTGCTTATAATGCCATCAACAAATACATCAACCTTTCAAAACTTCAAAAAAATGAAGAGCATTTTGTCAAAGGATTATCTTTAAAAGGTATTCATTTTGGAAAACTTTCTAAACTTGATTCTGCTTTGTACTATTTTAAAAAAGTTGCGAATCATCCAAATGCAAAGTTTACCCTAAGGCAAGAGGCTATTAATAATACTGCTATTGCATTTAGAATGGGATATAAACTTGATTCAGCTCTTGTTTATATGAAAAAAGGATTACTACTTGCTAAAAAAGAAAAGTATAATTTAGGAATTATTAATACCTACATTGGTCTATCAAATATTTATCAAAATAAAGGGACATTTAATAAACAACTTTCTTATTTAGATTCTGCTTTGTATTTAGCCAATAACACTAAAAATGTAGATTACAGGAAATCAGTAAATATTTTACATTCACTAGGAAATATTAACATTGATCTCAACAATATTGAAAAAAGTAAAAGGTATTATCTGCAAGCATTAGATACTTGTAAATTTTATAAAGATAAATTTATGCTTCTCTATGTAAATAACTCTTTAGCATCTATCTATATAAAAGAAAATAAACTAGACTCTGCTCAAGTTTATTTAAATGATAATATTAATCACCCCTCTTTTAAAAAAAGTAAGAGGATATTGGTTAAGACTTATCGAAGATTTTTCGAGTTAGAGTTCAAAAAGAAAAACTATAAGAAAGCTTTATTCTACAACGATATTTCGTTAAAAAATGTAGCTCCTAAATCAAGAGATTTATTAATTGTAAATTATAATAGAGCAAAAGCATTTACTGCCTTAAATCAATATTCAAAAGCATCTAAAATTTTGTCACTAATAAATGAAGAGGATATAAATGATATTACTTTGAAAAGAGATTTTTACAAAACTAAGTTTGATATTCATTTAGCTTTGAATAATAAAAATAAAGCAAATAAGTATTTATCTCAATTCTTACAGTACAATGATTCTGTATTTTCTAAAGAGAAGTCTCTTATCAGTAACAATCTTGAAGTTAAATACAAAACACAACAAAAAGAAAACCAAATCTTAAAATTAGAAAACGAAGCACAACAAAAAGAACTCGTTTTACAAGAATCTAAAACTAAAACTAATTATGCTATTGCTAGTATTTTCTTAGTAATTTTAGGTGGTGGATTGTATTTTAGAAAGCGAAAAAAAGACCAAAAACTAAAGATTTTAGAAGCTTCTTTAAAAAGTGAAGAAGAAGAAAAAACACGTATAGGGAGAGAATTACACGATCATATTGCCAGCGATTTAAGAAAACTCGCACATAATATTAAAAGTAAAGATGTTTCTCTATCTCACCAACTATTAAATTCTTACAATAGTATTAGAGATTTATCTCATCAGCTAAATGACACTCCTATGCATGGTGAGATTTTTATGGACAGTATTTTTGAATTGATGCCCAAAAATAATGAGAACCAGAAATTTGACTTGAAAATAGAACCTCCATATCTAGAACTGCAAGAACCTTACAGTACCCATTTATATCGTATAATTCAAGAATTATTCACTAATAATTTAAAATATGCTAAAGCAACCCAAACTAATCTAAGTGTATTTCTTGAAGATAACTTATTAGTATTAAATTATGAAGACAATGGAGTTGGAGCTACTAATCTTAAAAAGGGAACAGGTCTTAAAAATATTGAAAACAGAATACTTTTATTAAAAGGGAAAACAAATATTAATACTGATAATGGATTTTCTATGAAAATAGAAATTCCTTATTCAAAATAGAACTTATGAATTTTTTAATTATTGATGACCATAATGTTATTGAAGAAGGTACTAAAAAGTGGCTATTAAAAATATACCCTAATGCTAATTGTTATTTTGTAGATAATTTAAAAAGAGCGAATGCTATTTTACATCAATACTCCATTAATTTAATTATTTGTGATTTAGACCTTAAAAATGATATCGATGATGGTTTTAAATTTGTAAAGAACCTATTAAGTTTTGAGCCAAGAACTAAAGCTATAGCTTATACAGGCTATGAGTCGTATCGCATTATGAAAAAAGCAAGAAATGCCGGTTTTTCAAGTTTTTTAAACAAAGGTTGCACTTTTAAGGAGTTTGAAGATACTGTTCTTAATGTACTTCAAAATGGTTACTATGAATCCAAAATAATGAAAGAACTAAATACGAAAAGATATGAATTTACTCGCTCAATTTTTAGTGATTCCATTAATGGCATTAATGATTTAAGCGAAAAAGAATTGGAACTGACTTTACTTGCTCAAGAAACCACTGACAAACATATTCTTGGCAAAAAAATGGGTATTAAACCTAGCACTGTAGATTCTCATTTTTTAAAAATTACAGAAAAATTATCTTTAAAGCATAGGCAAGATGTTGCCTTTTTTTGTGCAGAATTTTATGATGAATTGATAAAGGCAAAAGTAATTTAAATCATATAAAATTCTTAAAAAAATACGAACGAAAATCTGGAGCCAAACTCCAGATTTTTTAGTTTAAGTGATTTAAGAATTACTTATTTCCCCAACATCAACAATTCATTCACAACAACTTCAGTAACATATCTTTTTTCGCCTTCTTTTGTTTCATAAGAACGAGAAGTTAGTTTACCTTCAATAGCAATCTCTTTGCCTTTGGTCAAATACCTTTCTATAATGTCACAAGTCTTTCCCCAAGCAACGAGATTATGCCATTCAACTTTATCTATTTTTTCTCCTGATGCATTCGTATAGCTTTCATTGGTTGCAAGAGAAAATTTCGCTAATTTCTTTCCTGATTCTAAATTTATGATTTCTGGATTGTTTCCTAAATTTCCTATTAATTGTACTTTATTTCTAATTGAGTTCATAATATTTTGTATTTAATGGTTTGTGAATTCTTGGGTCGTAACCCATTAATTCAATGATTTTGTTTAAGTTTTTTCCTTTCGGATTTGATTCGTTGTTTTCCCATTTATAGATAGTAGTTTGGTAAACATCAAGCTCTAATGAGAGTTCAAAAGTTGTATAACCGTTTGCCAATCTATACTGTTTTAAGTAGTCTCCTAAGGTAACAGGATTTACGTTATAGCCCCTAGACATGGGCTTTTGGACGGAAAGTCGAATTTCGCAAATGGTCAACGACGTGGTGCCATTCAACTTTATCAATTTTTTTACCTGAAGCATTGGTATAACTTTCATTAGTTGCAAGAGAAAATTTTGCTAGTTTTTTGCCAGATTCTAAATTGATAATTTCTGGATTATTTCCTAAGTTTCCAATTAATTGTACTTTGTTTCTTAACGTATTCATAAGATAAGTTTTTATGCGTATTATTATTGTACGCAGATTTATAATTTAGTTTTGTTAAAGAGATACTGAGTTATTTTTACCACTTTTAACACTGCAAAGATCTTGCAGCAACCATTTTTTATTCGGTTCTAAAGCAATTACTTTCGGTTGTAAGTATTTGTAGTCGTTTGTAAACGAATAATTAACTATATTTGTGAGATGGAAAATAAAAAGTGTTTAGAATGTGGAGAAACTGTAAAAGGTAGAGTAGATAAGAAGTTTTGTTCAGATTATTGCAGAAATTCTTACAACAATAAAGTAAATAAAGACAGTAAAAACCTTATCCGAAATATTAATAATCGGCTTCGAAAAAATTATAAAATATTATCCGATTTAAACGTTTCTGGCAAAACTAAAGTAACTAGAACTAAATTATATGATAAGGGTTTCGACTTTCAGTTTTTTACATCAATCTATAAAACAAAAACAGGTAATACTTATTTTTACATTTATGATGAAGGATATTTGGCGTTAGAAAATGAAATGTTTTTGCTAATTAAAAGAGAATTATAACTTATTATTTCTACCATGAATGTAGAGCATGTTTTTAATTATATATTAAACCATAAAACAGTGATAATTCCTATTTGTTTTGTGGTTGTCTTTATTCTAGTAGGTACATTAGCTTGGTATTTTAGCGCAAAACAAAAGGTAAAAAGAATACTTACCAAATTGACTGATAAAAAAATAATTAGTTTAAAAAGCAATCAATTTTCTAGAATTACAGGCAAAACCATATCTATAAATGAACCTTTTTTAGCACCTTTAAGCAAACGAAAATGCGTTTTTTATCAAATTATAATAGAGCAAGAAACTGGAGATGAAGATTCATCTTCTTGGAAAACTTTAATTGAAGAAGAACGATTTCAAGAGTTTTTACTAGAACAAAATGGTGAATATGCTCTGGTTGAATTACAACAATATCCCCAAAATTTTTTATGTCATGTAGTGGTTGATAAAAAAACAACATCTGGCTCATTTAAAAAACCATCACCAAAATTTGAAGAACTATTAAGGCACTACAACATAAAAAGTACTGGTTTTTTTGGCTTTAATAAACAACTGCGTTATAAAGAAGCTATTATAGAAATTGGCGAGAAAATTACTGTAGCTGGTAGAGTACAACACAAAGCCATAGATTTTAAAATTCCCGACTATAATTATTCCAAAATTGTAGCATTGCAAAGCACTGAAAAACAGAAAATTATTATTACAGATTTACCAAATATAGCCTCAAAAAAGAGGCTGTAACAAAAAAAATGATAAGCAAAAGGCTACTTCCAAGTATTCCCTTTTACTTTAATAGCCGCTTTTAAAACATCTTTTTGGCTTAGCTGCCCTATTAGTTTGCCATTTTCAATTACAGGAAATCTTCTTCTATGAGAACTGATAAATTTAAAAGCTGCATCAAAAATATTCATGTCTTTGTCTATGGTGTCCACATCTTTAACCATATATTTTCCTACAGTATTATTGGTATCAGAAGGCATATTATAGTATTTACTTTCAGAAATGTGTTTTATACAATCTGTTTCAGAAATAATACCCACTAATTCGTTTTTATCATTGGTTACTGGGCCTCCAGATATTTTATATTTTATCAATTGGCTAATTACGTAATCTAAAGAATCTTCTGCTTTAAAAGTAACTAACTTAGTGGTCATGTAGTCTGAAACCAAAATTTGTTCTTCTGTTTTACCTTGAGACTCGTCTCTTTTTCCTTGAAAGCTTTTAATTCCCATTATTGTTTTAATTTTATTCTCTTTAAATGTAGCGTTTTTTTTGTTTCATTCAAAAATAACGTTAATTTTTTTTTAATTTCTTATTTTTATCGAAATTGATTTTTAATATGAAAAAACTATCATCTGTCTTATCTGTACTTATTGTTATTGGTGTTATTTATTGGAGTTTTTATGATATGAAACCCAGCTTACCAAAAGAAAAAACGACATTAAAAACAGATTTTTCTTTAAATAATGCTTTGCATCACCTTAAACAAATTAGTAAAAAAGCACATTTTACAGGAAGTGAGGCTCACAAAGATGTTCAAAATTATATTGTTGATGAATTTAGTAAAATGGGTTTAACTACCGAGATTCAAACCCAAACCGCAATCAATAAAAAATGGATTGCAGGTACAACTGCAGAAAATATTTTAGCACGAATTAAAGGTTCTGGTAATGGTAAAGCATTATTGCTTTTAACACATTACGATGCTAACCCTCATTCATCTAAAGGAGCAAGTGATGCTGGTTCTGGAGTAGTAACAATTTTAGAAGGTATTAGAGCGTTTTTGGCAAAAAATAAACAACCTAAAAACGATATTATTATTCTTATTTCTGATGCTGAAGAGTTGGGCTTATTAGGTGCTCAGGCTTTTGTAGATGCGCATTCTTGGACTAAAGAGATTGGTTTAGTTTTAAATTTTGAGGCTAGAGGTAGTGGTGGGCCAAGTTATATGTTGATGGAGACTAATGGAAAAAATAGTAAACTACTGTCTGAGTTTTTAGCTGCGAAACCTAATTTTCCTGCTGCCAATTCTTTAATGTACAGCATTTATAAAAAATTACCAAATGATACAGATTTAACTGTATTTAGAGAAGATGCAAATATTAATGGTTTCAATTTTGCTTTTATAGGCGATCATTTCGATTATCATACAGCTCAAGATACTTATAAGCGTTTAGATAGAGAAACGCTTTTACATCAAGCGGATTATTTTACCACATCGCTTAATTATTTTGCCAATTCTAATTTAAATGATTTGCATTCTGATGCAGATTTTGTTTATGTAAATTTCCCTTTTGCTAGATTATTAACCTATCCTTATTCTTGGGTATTTCCAATGTTGATTGTTGCCACGATTCTTTTTATAGTGTTGTTATTTTTTGGATTTATGAAGAATAAAATCACTCTAAAAGGAAGCTTAAAAGGTTTTATTCCATTTTTATTAGGTGTTGTTTCATGCAGTGGCGTTTCTTTTTATTTATGGAAGTTGTTGCTTATCAATCATCCTCAGTATCAAGATATATTACATGGTTTTACCTATAATGGCTATACCTATATTATTGCTTTTGTATTCTTAAATCTTTGGATTTTACTAAAAGTATATAGTTATTTTAAAAAGGAAGAAAAAACTACAAATTTACTTATAGCTCCAATTTTTATTTGGTTAATAATTAATTTTTTAATCGGTAGTTTGTTAAAAGGTGCAGGGTTTTTTATTATCCCAGTTTTTAGTGCATTATTGATTGTAGCGATATCTATTTTTATGGAGGTAGAAGCTCGTTCAAAACGTATTTTATGTACTATTTTATCTATACCAACCCTATATATTTTTGCTCCGTTAATAAAAATGTTTCCTGTTGGTTTGGGGTTAAAAAATATATTTATAAGCGGGTTGTTAATTGCATTAGTTTTTGGACTAATGGTGTTTACTTTTCATCAAAAGAAAGCAAAATGGATGTTAAAATTAAGTGGATTTTTTACAATTATTTTCTTTGCGTATGCTTTTTATTTCAGTGATTTTTCTGTGGATAATAAAAAACCCAATAGTATTGTATATATTGAAAATTCTGATGAAAAAACTTCCTATTTTGGAACTTACAATACAACTTTAGATAGCTATACCAAACAAATTTTTGACAAGTCTTCAACTAAAGGAAGTATTGCCAATGCAGAAACTAAGAGTAAATATAATACACGTTTTAAATATCATAAAAAAACTGATTTTAGAAATCTACAATCATCGAATATGGTAATTGATATAGATACCATTATTGGTAAAAATCGGTTCTTAGAGCTAACTGTTACCCCTAAAAGAAAGGTGAATAAGTATGAGTTTATTACTAAGAATAAAATTACTTTAAAGCAATTTAAAGTAAATGATGCATTGGTTTTAAAAGGCGAAAATTATACAGTTAAAAATGGTACGTTTTTAAGATATTATATGGCAAATTCAGATACAGAGTTGGTGTTGTCTTTTACAGTAGATGCAACGCAAAAGGTAGATTTTATCTTAAATGAAATATCTTATGATTTGTTAACAAATCTAAACTTTAACCTAAAACCAAGATCAGAAGCAATGATGCCAATGCCATTTGTAACGAATGATGCCATTATTATTAGCAAAAAATTAAAAATTTAAGGCAAAAAAAAGCGTTTTGATTGTGGTCAAAACGCTTTTAATATTTTAGTTACTTAAAACTACTCAATCTCAGTAACACGTAATGTATTTACCATACCTTTTGCTTCTGCTGGCATAGATGCTAAGTTAATAATTAAGTCTCCAGGCTTCACAAACCCTTTTTCTCTGGCAATACGATTAATATCCTCAACAGTATCGTCTGTAGTTAAGTTTTTATCATAAAAATAAGCTCTAACTCCCCAAAGTAAGTTTAACTTTCCTAAAATTCTTTTTTCTGTAGAAAAAGCTAGAACGTGTGTTCTAGGTCTCCAAGATGAAATTTGAAAGGCAGTATAACCACTATTGGTTAATGTAGAAATAGCGGATGCACCAGTATCGTTAGCCATCATTGCTGCATGATGACAAATAGATTTTGTAATAAACCTATTGGTTCTAATATGTGGTGCTTCTTGAGGTACTTTAATCATTCTAGAGTTTTCTACACTTTTAATGATTTCAGACATTTTTTGGATTACTCTTAAAGGGTGTTTTCCAACAGAAGTTTCTCCAGAAAGCATCACTGCATCTGCACCATCCATAATAGAGTTGGCAACATCATTTACTTCTGCTCTTGTTGGTACAGAATTATCAATCATTGTTTCCATCATCTGCGTAGCAATAATTACAGGAATTCTTGCTCTTTTAGCTCTTCTTACTAATTTCTTTTGTATTAAAGGTACTTCTTGCATAGGAATCTCTACACCTAAATCGCCACGAGCCACCATTAAACCATCACAATAAGGTATTAAAGCGTCTAAGTTTTTAACGGCTTCAGGCTTTTCTATTTTTGCAATTACTGGAATTCTGTAATCAGAGTGCTGAGCAATTAAATCTCGTAACATTCTTAAATCGTCTGGTGTTCTAACAAACGATAAAGCAATCCAATCTACTTGTTGTCCAATAGCAAAAACGGCATCTTCCATATCTTTTTCTGTCAATGCAGGTAAAGAAATAGCCGTGTTTGGTAAGTTCACTCCTTTTTTAGATTTTAAAGGGCCACCCACAAGTACTTTAACAATAACTTCGTTTTCTTTATTGGTAGAGGCTACTTCAAAAAGTAATTTACCATCATCTACTAAAATATGTTCTCCTACTTTAACGTCTTTTGGAAAACGTTGATAGGTCATAAATGCTTTTTCTTTAGTACCTATACACTCCTCTGTAGTAAATTTAAAAGTATCTCCATCTTGTAATTCAACACCATCTTCCATAACCCCAACTCTAAGTTTTGGGCCTTGTAAATCTCCAAGAATAGCAATATTGTAGCCATTTTCTTCATTTATAGCTCTAATTCTATCTACATTTTGCTTTACAATATCATAGTTTGCGTGAGAGAAATTAATTCTGAAAACATTTACACCAGCTTCAGCGAGTTCTTTCATTTTTTCTTTACTATCTATTGCTGGTCCTAAGGTTGCAACTATTTTTGTTTTATTGTTATGTGGCATATTTTAAAATATTAAAAAATCTTTCGATTTTAAGGTGTTTTTATCTATTGAATAAGATGTAATTACTTGATTTATTGTTTTGATTTTTTGTATAGTTTCTACAACAAAACTATACTTTACGTTTCCTGTAATTTTTACAAAAAAATCTACTTTTTTCTTTTCAGGAATTAAATAGGTTTTAGTTTCTGAGCTTAATAAAAGTTCATTAGATACAGCTTGATTTTCTCTTTTTGAACTATTTGCTATTAAAAACCATTCGAAATCGTATTTTTTATTCGAATAATTAAATATTGAAAAAGATGCTTGTTGTTTCATCTTTCCGAAACTTAAATCTTCTTTAGATTTGTAAAAGCGAGTTCCTAAATTTTTGTTCAATACATAGGCAAGCTTGTAATCTTCTAACGTGGTATGAATTCCTATTAAAGAATATTCTTCTTCACATATATTTAAGCCTAATGAGTGAATTTGCATAAATAGAAATTAGCTCTTACTTTGTATTTTACGCTGCTAATTTACTAATACTTTGCGAGTTTTAAATTTATTTTAACGAAAACGTTATCGTGTTTAGCTTACCGAAATTTGGCTTTGAAAAGCGTAATATACTCTTTTAGAGGCTTGTTCCTCAGCTTTTTTCTTTGAAGTTGCTCTGCCTTTGGCAATTTGTTCACCATCAATACTTACTTTAACACTAAAGTGTTTTACAGAGTCGTTGCCAGTATCTTCGTAAGTGTCAAATTTATATTTCTTTTTTTGTTTTTGACACCATTCAATTATTAATCCTTTGTAGCTGGTTATTTTGCCTTCTAGTTTTTCAATATCAACATAAGGTAAAATTACATTTTCAAAGATGAATTTTTGAGAGAATTTATAGCCTTTGTCTAAGTAAATAGCACCAATTAAAGCCTCAAAAATATTACCGTGAATATTTTCACCAACATTAGCCTCGTCTACATTACTGTTTACAAAACGAATTAAATTTAAATCTTTCCCTAAATCGTTTAAATGTTCTCTACTCACAATTTTAGAGCGCATTTTGGTAAGGTAACCTTCAGATCCAGAAGGTACTTTTTGAAAGAGATATGCTGCTATTACAGCTCCTAAAATAGAATCGCCTAAAAACTCTAAACGTTCATAGTTTATAGGATTTCCCATTTCATCAGAAATTTGTACAGATCTATGGGTAAATGCTTTTTTATATTTGTTTAAGTTTCTTGGGGTAAAGTTTAAAAGTTCCTTTAATTCGTAATATAAAGCCCTATCTTCTTTATTTTTAGGTGGTCGCTTTATAACTATTTTAGGAATTAACTTCATTCTTTTAATCCTCTAACGTCTTAAAAGCCACACAAGCATTATGACCTCCAAAACCAAATGTATTGCTCATTGCTACTTTAATTTCTCTTTTTTGAGGTTGATTAAGTGTAAGGTTTAATTCAGCATTAATGTTTTCATCTACATTGGCATGATTTATTGTAGGTGGTACAATACCATGTTGCATAGCTAATATAGAAGCTATAGATTCTATAGCACCAGCAGCACCTAACAAGTGGCCAGTCATAGATTTCGTAGAATTTATGTTGATGTTTTTTGCATGCTCACCAAAAACTTCAGAAATTGCTTTAAGTTCTGCAACATCACCTAAAGGAGTAGAAGTACCATGTGTATTGATATGATCTACATCTTCTGGGTTAATACCAGCGTTTTCTAAACAATTTTTCATTACTGCTATAACACCAATTCCTTCAGGATGAGGAGCAGTCATATGATAAGCGTCAGAAGACATTCCTCCTCCAATAACTTCTGCATAAATTTTTGCACCTCTTGCTTTTGCGTGTTCATATTCTTCAAGAACAATAGCACCAGCACCTTCTCCTAAAACAAAACCATCACGTTCTGCATCAAAAGGTCTAGAAGCAGTTTTGCAATCATCGTTTCTTTCAGATAGTGCTTTCATGGCATTAAAACCACCAACCCCAGCTTGTGTAATAGCTGCTTCAGAGCCACCAGTAACAATAATATCACAATGTCCTAATCGAATATAGTTTAGTGCATCTATCATGGCATTTGCAGAAGATGCACAGGCAGATACTGTGGTGTAGTTTGGCCCCATAAAACCATTTTTAATAGAAATGTTTCCAGGAGCAATATCTGCAATCATTTTAGGGATAAAGAATGGGTTGAATCTTGGAGTTCCATCACCAGCGCCAAAATTAATGGCTTCGTTTTGAAATGTTTCCAATCCTCCAATTCCTGCTCCCCAAATTACGCCAACACGTAATTTGTTAATTTCGTCTAAATTTAAATCAGCGTCAGCTATAGCTTCATCAGAGGCTACCATTGCATACTGTGTAAATTTATCCATTTTACGGGCATCTTTTCTATTGATAAAATCGGTAACCGTAAAGTTCTTTAATTCACATGCAAAACGAGTTTTGAACTTGGCAGCATCAAAGTGTGTGATAGGTGCTGCTCCACTAACTCCGTTAATTAAAGCGTTCCAATATTCTTCAATATTATTACCAATTGGCGTTAATGCGCCAAGTCCAGTGACTACAACTCGTTTTAACTGCATATAAATATTACTTTTTTGCTTCTTCTATGTAGCTAACTGCTTGACCTACTGTACCTATGTTCTCAGCCTGATCGTCTGGAATTTGAATATCGAATTCTTTTTCGAACTCCATAATTAACTCAACAGTATCTAAAGAATCTGCTCCTAAATCATTTGTGAAGCTAGCTTCTGTTGTTACTTCATTATCGTCTACGCCTAATTTGTCTACGATAATAGCTTTTACTCTTGATGCAATGTCTGACATAATTTTGTGTTTTTTAAAATTTAAATCGGCGCAAAAATACGAATCTTTATAATTCTAACTAATTTTTGTCCAAAAAATGATTACTAAAAGTAAATAAAAAAAATTAATCTCCCTTTAAAAATCATCAATTTGTTAATATTTATTCTTTTTTTTGTAGCCTAGAAATGTAGATATGAAGCGTATTGTTGTTTTTGCTTCTGGTTCAGGATCGAACGCAGAAAACATTATAAAGTTTTTTAATCATACTAAAACCGCTAAGGTTACTAAAGTGTTATGTAACAATGAACGTGCCAAGGTTTTTGAAAGATGCAAAAGATTAAATGTTGCTTGTTTATTGTTTGATAAAAAAGATTTTATTCTTTCAGATACAATACTTAACCTTTTAGAAAAAGAGGCTGATTATATTGTTTTGGCTGGGTTTTTATGGAAAATTCCAGCAAAAATTATTGCGTCTTTTCCTAATAAAATCATCAATATTCATCCTGCATTGTTGCCAAATTATGGTGGAAAAGGGATGTATGGAATGCATGTGCATAAGGCAGTTGCTGCTAATAATGAGCCAGAAACCGGAATTACTATTCATTATGTAAACGAGAATTATGATGAAGGAGCTACTATTTTTCAAGCAAAAACAGAACTTAGTATAGATGATACTCCAGCAATAATTGCGGGTAAAATTCATCTTTTAGAACAACAGTACTTTCCTAAAGTAATTGAAGAAGTTATTTTATCAGAAAATGCCTAAAAAAAAGTTTTATGTGGTTTGGAAAGGTAGAAAAACAGGTGTTTTTACTGCTTGGAATGCTTGCAAACGGCAAATTGATGGCTTTGAAGGTGCAGAATACAAATCTTTTACCAGTTTAAATGAGGCTGAAATAGCATCAACAAAATTGTATAAAGATTATAAAGGTAAAAACACTAAAACTCAAACATTATCCTCTTCTGAAAAGGCTAAATTTGGAAAACCAATCTTAGAAAGTATTTCTGTAGATGCTGCTTGTGCTGGAAATCCTGGTAAAATGGAGTATAGGGGTGTTTTTACACACAATAAAAAGGAAATTTTTAGAAAAGGACCTTACCAAAAAGGGACAAATAATATTGGTGAGTTTTTAGCTTTAGTTCATGGAATTGCCTTATTAAAGAGTAAAAACAAAGAAAATATTCCTATTTATTCTGATTCTAAAATTGCGATGAGCTGGATTCGTCAAAAAAAATGCAAAACCAATGTTACTTTTGATGCTTCTAATAAAGATTTGCTAGAACTTATTAAAAGAGCAGAATCTTGGCTTAAAGCCAATACTTTTAAAAACCCAATTTTAAAATGGGAAACTAAAGCTTGGGGAGAAATTCCTGCGGATTTTGGAAGGAAATAGCGCTCTTATTTAATCCTTATAATTTTTGTTTTACTAATGAGCAAAAATATAAACCATTTACGTTAAGTAACACTTTGTGAATCACATAATTTTGTAATGAACCTAAAATAGAGATATTATGAAAATTATGAATTTAAATTCGGTAAAGACAATAATAATGATGTTAGCAATATCAAATATGATGTTGCTGTCTTGTAATAATCCCAAAAAGAAAACAACAACAGATAGTCAAGAAATTGGTGAAGCCATAAAAGTAGAAAAGGATAATGTAGATATTGAACTGAAAAATGAAGATGTTGATGAAAATCTTATTAAAACACGCAGCTACAAACTAAAAGATAGAGCAACACCAATTGTATATGATTTAGATATAAATGGGGTTGTAGGTTTTGATGATTGGGAGGATTTTACAACTGTAAATAACGAACTGGTAAGCATTAGAAATACAAACAAAGCAAACACTAAAGAACGAATTGAAAGTTTAAATTACAGAGTAGCTAATTTAAGGAATACAATTCCAGATTGGTTACAAACAGAAGAAGTTTTGCAAGCTGTTGCAAATGTTCAAAAAGAGTATTTAGAATTAATTTCGGAAAAATATGTTTCTGATGACGAGATGAAGGAAAATTTAGACGAGGTTTTTGAGAAATTTGACGATTTAAAAGAAAAGTTGGATGACACAATAAACCAATACATGACTTTACATAAAGATGCAATTGAAGAGTTTAATGAAGAAATTAAAGATTTTGATAAAATTATAGAAAATAAATAATAATTAGAAGATTGCAACAGAACGAAAGCTGTTAAAAAAGGTAGATATGATGTCTACCTTTTTTCTTACAAATAACTTTTAAGATAAAAATTACAACTTTAGTTATGATTTAGGTAAAATGTTTTTAAATTCCTAAAATCATTTTTGCGATTAAAAAATAAATCAAAATTCCGAAAATATCATTAGACGTAGTTATAAACGGTCCTGTTGCAATTGCAGGGTCAATGCCTCTTTTGTTTAAAAACAAAGGAACAAAAGTGCCAATTAAACCAGCTACAATAATAACTACCACCAAAGATGAAGAAATTGCTAAAGCAGTGTTTACTTTACCCTCGTAAGCCCAAACAAATAAGAATAAAAATAACGCTAAAATAATTCCGTTTAAAGCAGCCAACAACATTTCTTTTATCAATCTGCTATTGATACTTCCTTTTACATCATCATTAGCCAAGCCTTGTACAATAATTGCAGAAGATTGTACACCAACATTACCAGCCATGGCAGCAATTAAAGGAGTAAAGAAAAATAGGGCTGCATATTTTGCAAAAACACCCTGAAAGCCTTCCATAATTAAAAAAGCCCCAACTCCGCCAATTAAACCTAAAAATAACCAAGGCAAACGAGCTCTGGTTAATTGTAAAATACTATCATCAGAATCTACATCTTCTGTTAAACCGGCTGCTAATTGGTAATCTCTTTCTGCTTCATCTTTTAATACATCAACAATATCATCTATGGTTATTCTACCCAATAAAACATTATTATCATCAACAACAGGTATGGCTTCTAAATCGTATTTTGCCATAATTTTAGCCACTTCTTCATCATCTTCATGTACATTTACGGCATCAACTTTTGTTTTTAAAATATCTGCTATGTGTTGATCGGATTTAGAAATAATTAGATCTTTTAAAGACAATCTGCCCACTAGTTTATCTTCTTTATCTACCACATAAATAGAGTGCACTCTAGTAACATCTTTGGCTTGGCCTCTAATTCTGCGCATGCAGCCAGCCACTGTCCAAGTTTCGTAGACTTTTACAAGTTCTTTGGCCATTAAAGCCCCAGCAGTATTATCTTGGTAAGATAATAATTCTTTAATATCTGCAGCTAACTCATCGTCATCTAAAGCATTAATTACATGTGCTTGGCGTTCATCAGAGAGTTCTCCAATAATATCAGCTGCATCATCACTATCCATTTCGCCAATCTCGTCTGCAATTTCTTGGGCTGATAAATTTTTAAGAATTTTTTCACGAATATCATCTTCTAGTTCTGTAAGAATTTCAGATGTTTTTTCACTATCTAATAGTTTAATAATATAAATAGCTTCGTCAAAATTTACTTCGTCTAAAACCTCTGCAACATCTGCATAATGTACCTCTTTAAACAGTTTGGTAATTGCTGCCTCGTTGTTTGCTTCTATAAGCTCACTAAGCTTTTCTAAAAATTCATCTGTAATTTCAAATGCCATTTTATGAGAGTTTTTTGGTGAGTGAAATAAACTCCAAAACAGAAAGTTGTTCTGGTCGCTTCGCAAAGATAGGGTCTTCTTTTAAAGAATCCGAAAGATTGAAGCTTTTTAAACTAGAGCGCAACATTTTTCTACGTTGATTAAAAGCGGTTTTTACCACACGAAAGAATAATTTTTCATCTACAGGTAGTGTAAAATCTTTTTTTCTTATAAATCGAATTACACCAGAATCTACTTTTGGTGGTGGATTAAAAACAGTAGGAGGTACTGTAAATAAATACTCGACATCAAAAAAAGCTTGTGTTAAAACAGACAGAATTCCGTATACTTTACTGCCTTCTTTTTCTGCAATTCTCATAGCTACTTCTTTTTGAAACATACCTGCAAATTCTGGAACTATTGCCCTGTTATCTATTGCTTTAAAAACAATTTGAGAAGAAATATTGTACGGAAAATTGCCTATAATAGCCACTTGTTTATGGTAGAAAATTTGTTGGAGGTTACATTTTAAAAAATCACCTTCAATAATTTCAAATTTTTCTTTAGATGTGTTTACTTGAATTTGCTCTACAGGAAAAACTTCTTTTAAATAGGTAACAGATTCTGTATCGATTTCAAAAACGGTAACTTTTGGCTTTTTTTGTAATAAATATTTGGTTAAAACGCCCATTCCAGGACCAATTTCTAAGACATTTTCATAACCGTTTTCGGTTAAAGCATCAGCAATATCTTTTGCAATACTTTCATCCGTTAAAAAATGTTGACCTAAATGTTTTTTTGCTTTTACAGACATATCTTCCTATCATTTATTACATGTAAAGTATACTAAAAATCATAGCTATGAATTTAGTATTAAAACAAAGATACAGTTAAAATCGGCATAATTATTGGTGATAAGTGATTTAAAAAATAGACCAAAAATGCTACAAAAATTACTGCTTGTAATCCTTTTATTGTTTGGCGCACATTGCTGTGCTTTTGCCCAAGAAGGAAAATTAAAAAAAGGAAAAGAGCGTTTAAAAACTACAAAATCTACTAGAAGTACAGGGAAAAGAACAACCACAACTAGAAGTAATAGAAGTAATAGAAATCGTTTTGGTGATGATATTTCTAACCCCTTTGCTAGGATTATTTGGAGTATAGCTGCTCATACATTTTATGGAGTTGCCATTGAATCTGTTTTTGAAAAAAATGGACGAATGCACGATGCAGAAATTTCAAATTATAGTTATAAAACACCCAATTATGGTAATTTTATTTATACGGATTCTACCAATTATAATATTACAAGGTTAGATATTACAAATACTTTTGTGAGAGAAAATAAAAATTTATATGGAAATAATTTTGGGGTAAATTTTCGATTTTTAAAACGTTTTGCGCTAGATTTAGAGTATTTGTATTTGACTGAAAAAGTGCAAAATCATCACGAATCGTTTTCATTATATTCTGCATTATTAAAATATCATAGAGTTAGAACCCAGCGTTTTGATGCTTGGTTTGGTTTAGGAATAATGCATGTTGGTAGTGATGTAGATAAATCTGGTTTTGGTATGGGTTTAGGAGCAGAGCTGTTTGTTGTAAAGCCAATTAGTATAGATTTTTGTCATAAATGGACAAACATTAATCAAGAAGAGGTTTATAAAACAAAATTGTTGCTAAAATATCACATCAAAAATTATCAAATTTTATCTGGTTATGAACATTTTAAAATTGGGGTTTCTAAAATAGCTACTTTTTCTGTAGGTGTTGGTGCTAGTTTTTAATATTGTTATCCTTTCTTTAGTGATAAAGAAAAAATAGCTATGGATAAACCAATACCACAAAATGCACCTGAAATGGTTTCTTGTGGCTCAACACCCCAATAAAAATAGGCCATTATAATACCAATAATTAGCAACAATATGGCTACTGCTAAAATTACTTTTCTGTTTTTGTAAAAAAATAAATTCAAATCAATTTTTGGTGTTTGTGGGGTAAAACTCTTTAATTAAACGTAACTCTGTTCTAAAAGCTAGCATTTTATCGCCAAATTTTTGCAAGCTTTTAATTTGTAGATGTTCAGCATCTTCAAAGTAATACGCCTCTAAATCTTCACGCGAATTTGTAGTGTATTGTATAGCATAGGTTTTGCCACCCATTTCTTCTTCTACCAAAACTTGCGTAAGCTTTGCTGAAGTAAATTTGCCAGTGTTTAAAACCTCTAAAATATGGGTTTCCATCCAAGTTAACCATTCATTATGAACAGTATCATCTATATTTATAGTTACGTTGTATATGTACATAGTTGGTTTTTAGTTATTGGTTTTTAGTTGATAGTAAAGTTGCCATTAATTTTTTTTAACAAATAACAAACAACCATTAACGACAAACTAAATTGTATCTCCTCTTAATTTTCTGAATTTTTTTCGTGCATCAACCAAATAAATGCTTGAAGGATGTTCGAAAATTATTTTTTGATAGTATTCTTTCGCTTTTTCGATGTTATCAAGTTTTGTATTGTAGGTTTCTGCTATTAAATACAAAATATCGTCAGTTAAAAAACCTCGATTATCTGCAGCAATAATTTTTTCTAAACTTGCAATTGCTGCTAAAAATTTTTCTTGTTTAATCAATAATTTTGCTTGTAAATACAATACATCATCATAAATAACTTCGCCAGGTTTTGCTACTACAAATAATTCTGTTTTTGTTGTTTTTTTAGGTGATAATAAACCCTCTAATTCTTGCAAAGCTGCTTCATTTTTATTTTGATAAGCCAACAACTCTGCCTTTGCAAACTGTTTTAATCCTGATGGAATAGAATCTACAGGTTCGTTATCTGTAATTTTTAGAAATAAATCTACAGCATCATTGGCTATGAGTTGTGTTGTAGAACCTTTTAATACTTTTAGTTGCGCTTTTGCCCAATCAAAATCTCCTTTAAAATAGCTTGTTTGTGCTACTTTAAAACGTGCTTGTTGTGCCAATTCAGACCCTTTTAATTGGGTTTGAATTTGAGAAAAGTAAATTAAAGCTTTATTGAAACGACCTCTAAACACTAAAACATCACCTAATTTTAATTTTATTCTGGCTTTTTCAAATTTCGATTTTGAATAGGTTAATGCTTCTTCTAAAATTGTAGTTGCTTTTTCAGGTTCGCTTTTACTAAAAGTTAAATAATCTGCATATGTTACTTGTAAAGCTATTGTTTCTTGATTTTTTCCAAACTTGTTAAATAAGTTCCGAAACAAAATTTCTATGTCTTTATTTTTTGTGGCTACTGCAATTTTAGCAATGTATAAATTAGCTTCAATTTTCTCTTCTTTTAACGTCGATTTTTCATCAATAAAACGAAAACATTGTTGGGCAGCTTCGTAATCATTATTGTTAAAAGATAGTTTACCTAAACTAAAAATTTCAGATAAATCAGTAGAATTTCTTTGATACAAAGCTTTTTCTTGAATCAACGCTTTTCCATAATCTTTTTGCTGCGCAAATAGCCAGCTTAACAGCATATTCCATTCTTCTTTAGGCTTACTTATCGATTTTCTTAATAAGGTTTTTCGGAATAAAATATTGGTTTCATTTTCTGCATCATCAGTAATAAATCTACTTGCATAACGTTGCACTAAGTTTAAATAACTCCCATTTTTATCAATTAAATTAATGTAATATTCAAACATTTGCTTAAAATCACCCTTTTCTCCATAAATCTGAGCAATTTGAAAATTGTAATTGGAGTTTTTGTTTTGCTGCATCGCTTTTTCATAGGCTAAAATGGCAAAATCTAATTTGTTATAATCTTTAAAAAGTCTTCCTATAATTCCTCCATAAGCAGCAGAAACATCTAAGGAATTGATGGCTATATCGTAATTCACTTTTGCAAGTTCGTTAAGTTGTTGTTTTTCAAAATTATGACCTAAAAATACATAGAGATAATTTTGGGTAGGATTTTTTTTTATTTTTTCAGATAATAAGTTTTGGGCAACCAAAAATTTATCTGTTTGTTGATAGCAGGTAATTAATCTATTTAAATAGGTGGTGTTAAACGGACTTTTATCGTACAGTTTTTTATAAATCTGAGTTGCTTTTTCATATTCTCCTTGCCTATAATAGCTCTCTGCTAAGAAAAAATCATTTTGATTATCATTTTCTTGGCAAAAGGAAATGGCACTACAACTTATAAATATAATGAGAAAAAACTGCTTCATAAAATTCAAAGATAATCAACAT